>CAZLTL010000004.1:0-78568 GCA_964562525.1 uncultured bacterium | reverse complement strand
ACTTGAAACGGAAGCGGTTCAGGCTGAGAATCAATTTTTACTTTCGGCAAGGCATGCCCTGAAGCATCCATGCGCTGAGCCACGCTGGTAACATCGGCACCCGACTCCGTTGAAGCGGTTGTCGCCGCGCGCAAATGGTCTTTCGTTTCCCAGTGGCGGTGACCAATACCCAGCATTTGCTTAATACGAAACCAAAACTTATTCGCGGAATAACTATAACGGTTGACCATGTGATGAAATCCCACCTGCATCGCCGCGATACGCTGCGGCTGAAAAAATCTTTCTTCAATAAACCCGGTTAAAAAAACATGCTGCCGCATATATCCCTCAACCGCGATTTCCACCGCCGTCTCTGCGGATTTATCCAAATCGAAATCTTTCATCAACAGCTGGCTCAAAGAAGCCACGTCCTTATTGAAATCACCCGTGGCAAAATCGTTCAAGCTTTCAAGACGTCCCTGCACAACACTTTCAACTTCACGCTTTTTCCCCCGCAACGCGGGAATTCTTGAAAGGTCCGCAACCAAACGGTCGCTTGAGGCTTTGATTTCCTGAGAACGTTCGCCCAAGTAAACGTTCTCGCGTGCCGCATTCGGTTCCAAACGAGAGTGCTGACCCACCGTCACAATTTCAGGCGGTACAAGTTTGAAGCCAACCGCGCGTACAATTCTGCCCAAAACAGGGATACCTGCCGCAAAATCCCAAAACTCTTGATACGGCAAACTTTGAATTCCTTGCGCTTGGCTTCCGTAAAGTTTGGCGGATTTAAAAGCGTGGCCCAATCCCACCAGAACACCTTCCGTAAGTCCCAGCACAATCAACCCACCGCGACGCACGCGCTGCGGATCTTTGTAAGCACCATGATCGGAAGGATTGGAAGAATCAACAAAGAAATCCGTCAAGAAAGTCGCCTGCGCGGTTAACTTCGTCAAATACTGCTTAATAATTTGATTCACCTTCGGCGCGTCCGCGATCGTAATCGACCGCGTGCCCTGACGATGCATCGTTTCACGCCCTTGAACTAAACGCAGGAAAAATTTAAAAATATAAGCTGATCCGGCGTAAAGCAGCGCATCAACCGCATGCACACCCAACACCATCAGTGGCATTCCAAGCGATTCAGCCCAAGGCAAAAGACCAATCCACACCGAGGGCGGAAAACTCAACGTCACGGTAACCAAAACAAACATCTTCACCGCGTACCATGTCCATACATTTTCCGAGATATGCCGGCTCCATCTGGAAAAGGGTTTTAAAATTTGCTCATTCGCCACGCTTTTACGGGAAGTTCCATCCAAGTTATGTCCGGTAATATCGGCCAACTTAACACGAGTATGTTCACGATTATGCATACGCAATTGATCAAAGTCCGATTTCGAAAGCGTCATACGAAAAGGATCGGTACTGGGAAACAATTCACGCATATCCTGACCAAGACGCAAAAGAATTTCCGTAAAGGTTTGATCCACAGCTTGCTGTGAAAGCGTCGCCGCTTCAGCCGGACGCCATGCCGTATCTTTTCCGGTGAACGTTCTGAAAATTCTTTTCCCAAAAGGCGCGTCTTTATGAAAATTCTGAACAAGAGCGCCAAGCTTGGTGTCAAACTCGGGTGTAATCATAAAAAGACGGTCGCCAATCAGTTTGCGCAACGCGATTGCGGCATTAAGAGGCGCAAAATCTTGTCCCATATCGCCGTCCGCAACAATGACGATCGTGTTGCGAGAAATCGTGATCAAGCGCGAGTTTTCACGCACCGTAATTTTCCTGATCGGAGTTTGCAAACCGACACTCTTTAGCGCGCGCAAAATTTTATTTGAAGAGGTTGTCGCGATACGCAGCCGGGGAAACATTTCCGCAAGGCGCGCTGCGAAAGGCTCCGCCGTCCAAATATTATTCGCCATGCCCGTAATCAAAATATCAACCGGGTCTTCAACCGAGGCTTCGCCACTATTCATGATTTTTTTAGTTTCGGTTTTGCTGCGCATTTGTAAAAAATACTGAGTGGCGGTATCCGACACATCGTGAACCTTTGCCATCAACTCACCTTCCGATAGCTTTCGACTCAAAAAATCTTGTGCCAAAATGGAAGCCTGCTTGGTGGCATACTGTGAAGCCACACCGGAAAGCATTAAACCTGAATGATCTTTGATCATTTTGCCGATATATTTCTCAACCAGAATTTGGACCAGAGCATTGGATGTTTGTCTGTTTGTAGAATCTGCTTTGAGCCAATCTTCGCGCAAACGATCGAGCGCACCGGCCATTTGCGATAAATCGCGGGCAACCAAATCTTCATTCTGATAGTCGAGCGCCGGAAGAGGGCTGACATAAGGGCTTTTCAACATATCCACCAAGCGGAATGACTGCTGCATCTCCTCGGCCGATAATTCTTTCTTTTCAACTTTGCTGTAAACTTTCAGTTGTGGCACACCGCTAGGCGGAAGCGTAATTTCAATAATTTCCCCCACATCTTGAAACAAATCAAGACGATAAGGAATGCGTCCACCGTCCGAGAGCGGAACTTTAAGCACAGCGGGCTCCGACGTCCAAACCATGAATTTTTTAGCGGGATCGAATCCCAACGAGAGAGGCTGAGAATCGCCATACATCACAATCTTATTGGGGTAAATCGATGAGCCGGCCAAAAAGCCAAACGTGCCTTCCGCATTCGCCGAAAATATCCGCACAGCTTGATAAGAATCATTGTCAAAAAAAGCATCCACCGCCGTTTGAACTAATTCAGCGGAGTGAATACCTTGCGCCCGAGATTGAATCAGCGCGACCAAAGACTCGCGAGTGCCGTCTTTTTGATTTTTCCAAATTTCAAAAGCTGCTTCAAAAATGCGCGACGCTGTTTGAATTTGAGCATAATTGGGGGCGCGCCCAGAACGAGCTTCATCAAATGAATTCGGGTTGGTGGTGTGATAAGCATAACGGAAAGAAGCATCCCACATGCCTTGCGTGATTAAAAAATCCATCATCCCCGCAGCTTTGGGAGAATCGCCCAGCGCGGGATTCGAGTATCCCAACACCTGTTCCAGCCACGCGCCCACATCGCCGTTGCCGCGCATTTTCCCGCCAATCCGGTAGTCATCAAAGTCGCCGTTATGGGAAATAAAAGACCCCAAAACAATCTGACCGCGAGTCCAAGTTCCGTTTTGATTTTTCACCCAACGCGCGGCTTCGCGGTTAGGCAGCCATTGATGCGGATGTGTTTCAATTTCAGACGGTGCGCTGGAAGTTCCAAAGCGCACATGGCGAAAATCAAAGTAAACGGAAGGGGTTTTTCCTTTTTTCAAACTTTTTGCCGCACCCGCGTCCATTTTATCGCGCAACACTCCGCGCTTGGTATTCACCGAACGGCTCAGATGAGGAACAACTTGGCCCTTTTGATTCTGGCGTAAAATAATCGAGCCGCCCGCTTGACCGCCGCGAACTTGAAGAACATCGCCCATATCGCGAAACATTTTCTGCATAAATTCAGCGGTTTGCTCACCCTGACTGACTGCCATACCACCTAAGTTTCCGCAAGCGGCGCAAGTTTCATCGGCCGGAGGGCTGATAAAGTCCGACATAATCGCTGCCATCTGCGCCAGCAAACCTCCGCCCAAGACAAGTGAAAGATAAAGCGGCGGCAAAGCAAAAACAAAACTATTTACCGCGATCAAAGCAAAAGCACTGAAACCAAGTACCCAGCCGGCCCAGCGGACAAAACGGATCGAGCCGGTTTCCTCTGAATCCAAAGCAATGTAGCCGGAAGGCAAGCTCATACCGAGAACAAAAATTGAAAACCAGTCGCCTAAAGAAGTGTTTCCCAGCCAGTTTGAAAAAGTAAAGAAAGTGCGCCACTTCCCCGCACTAAGCGCGGCAAATTGATGTCCCCACTCATTCAGCAGTAATCCACCCATCCATCCCGCGCGGTAAGCGACAATGATTGCATAAGCAGTCAAAAAAGCAGGCAGACTTAACGCGGGCAGCGCAAAAAAACTCAAGCCTAAAAGCTGTAAAACACCTGCCGCGGAAGCAAAAATACTTAAATCAACAAAAATTAAAAACTTGCTGAGGCGATCCTTTTTCTCAACCTCCGTAAGCGGCACCGTTTCTTGCGGTTCTTCCAGTGCAATATCAGAAGACACAGCCGCTGGCGTAAATGATTCTTTCGGGACCTTCTGCTCTAAAGCTTCAACTAAAGCTTCGTGGTAAGGCAGCAAAATTTTATTCTCTGCCAAAAACTCTTCAGGACGAGCGCTTTGACGCTCTTCGAAAATGCGGATAAATTCAATCAATTCATCCGCCGAATAATCTCCAAATCCCTTTTCCAGTGGAGGCAAACCCGCAAACCAATTGTTCCTATTAAAACTTGGAGTAGGCGCGGGTTGATCCGTTTCCGGTTCATCTTGAATGAGAGGATCCGCAACAGGCAACCCAGCTGCCGTAACAGGAACCGATGGCTTTTCCAGCGCTGGAACGGAATGCCGTCCCGGATTGATTTCTTCATCCATCAAAGCAAGCTCAACTGCCAAAGCACGAGCAGAAGCTCCCACTCCTTCCATAAAACCGGCATCCAGACCGAGACCGGAAATCATTTTGACCCGCACGTACCGCGCCAAAAATTCAGGGATCTCCGTATTCTCCAAAGAACGAAGCGATTGTTTTTTCCCTTCGCTTATTTCCTGAGCTATTTCTTTTTGTAAATCAGCATAAACATCTAAAATGCTTTTATTCCAAGCCGTCCATCCCGCTTCCGTGTCCGGCAAATCAACTTTGACGTTTTTAATTTGCCTTGCGACAGCAATAAAACTCATTGCTTCGCCGGTAAGAAGATTTAAATTTTTTCCGTCGGGATGCCGATGAACAGCTTGAGCCATGAGTCCTTGCCAAAAATCAGCGCCGTCAATGCCATCCTGTGACTCCACAAAATTTGTCCAAAGACCGGCCGCCTGAATCCGCTGCAATACCCGGCTAATCACCCAGCTCATTGTCGCGGCGGATTTAACGTCTTGGGGATTCAAACTTCTGAGACTCACGCCCGACAAATACTCTTCTAAATAAATCAAAACTGCCGCGCGAGTTTCAGGTGTGTTGTTTTTCCAATTTGACTCGATTCCAAGCAATTGCGCCCGCCCGTTCTCCACTTTGTAGCTTAAGCTCAATCCTCCGGAAGTGAGAGTCCTCACTCCCCCCGAACCAGTAATTTGAGAAAGCCCGGCATAAGTCTCAAGACGAATTTCTAAAGCACGCTTAAAGTTCTCATCATCACTTAAATCTTCAAAAGATGTCCGCTGAGTCAAAAAAGCCAAGTGGTCATCGGCGCGGACTTCCGAGCGTCTCGGCTCCGCTTTTTTCCAGCTGTCTAAACCGCTTAGTGGAGAAACGCCACCACGGCGAATCCAAACTTCTCGCCCGACGGATTGCACCGAAACAGCGCCGGTACCGGTAATCGTTTTGGCATTAGGACCTGTTGCCGCAAGAACTGAAACTTGCTCCTTGTCTCCCGGAAACCAAAAAACCGTATTCGCACCGTCTGGAGAAACTCTCACTTCCGCGAGACTATTAATCGAGCCCATGGACTCCAACCCACGCATACCGCGGGGCGTCAGCACTTGCGCGGACGAAGCCAACACATGACTTAACTCCAGCGGGCGCGAAGTCATCGCTGCCGTAAGCCCGTTCAAAAGAGCGTAAAGAGTTTGCGCGAAATCAGCATCCATGCGACGCGGAGTCTGAAGCTGCAGTTGCGCGAAAGAGCCTGATTGGATAAGTTCCGAGCCGTCGGCTTTAATCGATTCCAACCTAGAAATCTGGGAAACCATGCGTTTTTCATAAACTCCCTGATAACGAGAAGGGTCAGCCTCTTTGACTTTGGGCCGGACAACCTCATAACTGATTCCTTTTTCACGGAAAACGCGCAAAAGTCCGGCGGTATGAAAGCCGCCGATGACTAACGCTCCCATCGTCTGATTTTCATTTTCCATTTCACGGATAAAGTTAACCGCTAAAGCCTCATCGCGCTTCATCGCGATTTGATAAAACTTTTCAGCCGCAATCAATGTCTCAGACAAAGAGGTCTCTTGCTCGCGCGTTAATGCCGTTTCATTCGCCGCGGAAAGCGCACCGGCCTTAAAATGTTCGCGATTGAGCAAAATTTCTTCATAATCCGGTGCGGTCAAACTCAAAGCCAGCAGTGAGCGGGCAATGTCTAAATTCTGAAGACGTTGCACGAGCTGTTTTTGTTCTTCCCCGGCACAAATCTTCCGCACTAACTCTTTTTCAAGCCTAGCAACCTCCTCAAAAAGACCGCTGCCGATCCGGCGCATTAAATAAGATGCCTTCAGAGACGAAGTCACGGCAGGAAACTGTTTGAGCCACTCCGGGTTTTGTTTCCACAGCATCGCTTCGATTCGGATATTTTTTTCCGGTTCAATGCCATTCAGCATTTGGCGGGCTTGTTCCGCCAGCAAACTCCCCAGATTCCCTTTTTTTTCAATTTCCTTAATTTCCGACCTAATGGACTCTGCGCTGACTTTTTCAGAAAGTTCATGCGCTTTGCGCCAAAAATCAAAAGCCGGATAACTTCCGTTCGGATTCATTTCCAAACGCAATTTCTGCAAATGATTCAAATATTTCTGCCAATCCCCGTTTTCATGCGCCTGCCGTGCGTACTTGCGAAACCGCAAATATTCCACGGGAAGCAATTGCAACGCTTCTTCTTCCGCGCGAACGCGGATGGATTCAAGGACAGTCAGCGCGTTTTGACGTTTTTCAAGAACCTGTAAAAAAGCCGCGCGATCCGCTTCGTACAAAACCGGGTCTTCCACACCGCGTAAATTTAAAGAAGGATACTGTGTCATCTGAAGATATTCCGGTCCTCCGATCACCGCTTCATCCAATAAAGATTCAGCGAGCATGCTGCGCGCGGCGCGGTTAGGAAACGCGGCCACGGAAGAATGCGGGAGGCTGCCCGTTGCGCCTTCAAGCCCGACCAAATTAAGGCCTAACCGGGAAACCCAGAACTCAAGAATTTGCGCGGCTGATTTTTGAGCGTCGGGCAAAGCATGCGCATCTTGAATGACAAACACACGGTAAGGCGCATTACCCTGAAAAGACTCGACGCGCTCACCGTTTTGAGACGAAACTTGCGGAGGATTTTTCCAATGGCTATCGGAATAAAGCAGAGGATCGGAAAAGGGTGTCGCGGCGGCTAATGCTATTTTTGTAGAAGGAGCCTGAGCAAACAGCTCAGACGCAGGCATACTCCAAACCGACTCGCAGATCAAAACCGGAAGCAGCAAAATAGCTACAACCTTCAATAAAATTTTATTCTCCCCCATAAAGCCCCCCCAGGCTATAAACTGACTAACTCAGACGTGGTTAAATAAACCGCGCCGGATTTTTCATAACTGACTGAATATCTAAACTCGTTGCTCCGAACCGGCATGCCAACCCCAAAGCATCGCGCGCCTGTTCATAGCGTTCTTCCAGCAAGCACTTCCCGAACTGCTGGAGAGCGGTTGTTTTTAAAAAAGATTTGAGCCCCATGATTCGGTGAGAATGTTTCATTTTCATAAGCACCTCCTTTAGCTATAAACTTTTTAAAATCATTTACTCTTTGTTTAGATAAATGCATGGATCGTGCCATGTTGAAACAATTAACATAAGTCATTGAAAATACAATGGTTACAGAAAATGACAACAATTATTCAATAAAGTAGAAGTTACATAAAAAAGGCAGGGTGAGATCTGAAGCAGCACTATCTTTTGATATTAGAAGATAGCTTTTGATTCATTTTGAATCTATTTGATTTTTATAGATTTTTGTAGACAAGCTTCGATTTTGTCGAAATCACGAATTCGAGGTCTGAAAATAGTTAAAAAAAATCGCCGCACCATTTCTGATGCGGCGATTTTAAAATCTAGTTTTAGATTGGTGGTTACGCTAAAACAGCGCAACAAACACAGATTAGCGTCTTCCTCCGCCGCCACGACGAGGGCCAAAAGAACGTCCACCGCCAAAACCTCCGCGGCGTCCGCCTCCGAAACCACCACGTCCTCCGCCAAATCCACCGCGTGAGCGAGGATTCATACGGCTTCCGGTAGGAGCGCTTCTGTCAGGAAATTTAGCGGCAGGAACATCGGGATGTTCAACCACAGCAAGCTGCGTTTGAACAAGCCGCTCAATGCGAGCTACTTCCATATACTGATCAGGCATCGCAAGTGTCACGGCACGACCATGATGTCCCGCGCGACCTGTACGACCAATACGATGAACGTAATTGTCGAGATCATCCGGAAGATCATAATTGATAACGAGTTCAATCGCTGTGACGTCAATTCCGCGCGCCGCAATATCAGTTGCAACAAGCACGCGATAACGCCCTGTCTTAAACCCGTCTAATGCTTCGCGACGCTGCCCCAGTGTGCGATCGGAGTGAATTTGCGCGGCATTAATGCCCGCATGATGAAGTCCGCGTGCAATCTTGACCGCACCAATTTTTGTGCGTGAAAAAATAAGAACGCTCCCCTTGGAGCTTTCAAGAAGTTTCACAAGCAAGCCATTTTTGTTTTCCTTATTAACAATGTAAAGCTCTTGTGTCACAAGATCCGAAGTTGTTCCGGGCTTAGCAATTTCTACATAAGCCGGAAGCTGAAGATAGGTTGAAGCCAATTGCATAATTTTCGGCGGCATGGTCGCTGAAAAAAGCATGGTTTGCCGTTCTTTTGGAATTTGCTTCATTACTTGGCGAATTTGCGGCTCAAACCCCATGTCAAACATGCGGTCCGCTTCGTCGAGAACTAAAACTTTTACATCATCGAGCCTGACCGTGCGCTGTTCCATGTGGTCAAGCAAACGACCCGGAGTTGCAATAATAATATTGGCTCCGCGGCGCAATGACTGAACTTGCATATGCATCGAAGCTCCGCCGATTAAAAGCGCCGTGCGCATATTAAATTTGGGAGTCAGTTTATGCAGAGTTTCTTCAACCTGAGCAGCAAGTTCGCGAGTAGGGACAATAACCAGCCCCTTCCCTTTCAAGGCCGCTAAACGTTGCACCATCGGAATGGCGAAGGCCAGAGTTTTACCTGTACCGGTTTGTGCGATACCGATTAAGTCTTTCCCTTCAATTGCAGCAGGCAAAGACTGGTGCTGAATTGGCGTGGGATGCTTAAATTTCAGTTTATCGAGAATGTCCAAGATCATCGGCGCTATGCCAAGACCATCAAAAGTATGCTGATTTTGAACCGGAACAGCAGGATCCGGTGTTTTGTTTGTTGTATTCATGAGAGGCATTATAGGGACGAAACCGTCCTATAGGGATTTATTTTCCGTTTTTATAAGTTAAGAAAATCAGAGATACAGGTGTTTAACGGCAAATTCAGAACGTGGCTTTAACCGTAGTCACGAGGATATTCGAGTCAAACCAGTCTCCGGCCGAGCTTTTTGTTGTTTGCCGCATATATCCAATCATGCCTGTGAAAGGTTTCCAATATTGCACCTTGACCCCGGAAAACAAACGATTCTCGGTCAGACCATTACGATGCGTCTCAAAAAAAAGCTCGTCAAAAAAAGCCGGCTGAATTTGAAACCGGGTCCATTTCCAAGGGGCGGTGATGGAAATCTGCTGACGATAGCGCAAACTGTCGCGGATTTGCTCTTTGACACGAAACTCGAGCATGTTGCGGTCTTCCAATTTCCAGCCTTTAATCGTGATTTGCGGTGTCACATAAATTCGCGGCCGTGCTTCCCAAAACCAGCGGTCTTTTCCTTTAGAGAGTCTTGTTTGTCTGACCTGTAAATACTCCGCACCGGCCAAAAAATACTTACAAGCCAACCAAGATGCCCCTGCGTGAGTGTCCGCGTAAGTGAAGCCGGCATGCTCGCGAAAGCGAATCTCTTCCCCTAAGCTCATCTTCCACTTTTCGTTCAGTTTCTTTTCTGCGTCCGTGCGAATCCAAAAACCCGCATCTTCGTCTTCAAGCGGAGTGGCACCGACATTGAAAGCGGTCAGACACAAAATTGAGATTAAAAGTAAAACGCGGAAATTCATGCGCACATTATACCACTGCAACTTGCTGTGCTATGGCACCCAACATATAGTCATAATTCCTGACATTCTGAAAACCCAACTCCTGAAAAATTGCGGTTAATTCGCGCTGATTCGGAAAATATTTTCCGGAATTCGGCAAATACGCGAAAGAATTAAATTCCCCGCGATGAAAAATATGTTTCCCAAGAAACGGAATAATTCTCCGGAAATAAATTTCATGCACCCAGTTTAAAAACCGGCCTTGCGGACGGCCCAAATCCAAATTCACTACTTTGGCACCTGACTTGGCAACGCGCTTCATTTCCAAAAGCCCGGCTTTTAAATCATCCAAGTTCCTTAAACCAAAGCTCACGATCACAACATCAAAAGTTCCCGACTGAAAAGGCAAAGCCATGCAATCCGCGGTTTGAAATTTTAAGTTCGGTAATCCCGCTCCTCGCCGCGAAGCGATCTCAAGCATTTTCTGCGACACATCACCGCCAACCACTTCGCATTGCGGATAATGCTTCGCGATCCAAAGCGCGACATCGCCGCTGCCGGTGCAAAGATCCAATATTCGGTCGCCGGGTTTGATTCCGATTTTTTGAATCGCGGTTTGTTTAATCCGGTGATGCTGGCCCAAACTAAGAACTTCATTCAACTTGTCATACTTAGGAGCCAGTCCATCAAAAAACTGGCGGTTAAATTCAGCCCAGCTCTCCGCTTTAAAATGCTCGCGAAATCCGACTTCATCCAATAGTTTGTGTTTGGCTTTTTTGTCATAAGCTACTGTCATACGAGAACCTCTTTCTGCGCTGTCCGCAAAGAAATCGGCAATTCAACAGCTTGAACGGAGCTCGCGAAGGCGGTAAAGCCGGCGCCGAAAGCAAACAGCATGGTTTTTTCATTTTTTAAAATCCGTCCGGTATCCAATAATTCACGCATCACAAACAGCACGCTGGGTGAAGACATATTGCCGCAGCGCTTTAAAACCGCTCGGGAAGCTTCCAGTTTGTCTTTCATCGCCGGCACCGCGTCTTCCACCGCATCCAACACTTTGCGCCCACCGGGATGAACCGCAAATGTCTGAAAATCTTTTTCGGATTGCGCGGTTATTTTTGAAGCCAAAGACTGCACCGCTCGTGCAGCAATTTTTGGTACTTCTGGATGAATCACATTCGATAAACGGCTGTTCCGTGTTTTAAACCGTAAATGCTCGCGGTATTCCGGCCAGAGAATGGAATCAAATCCATGTTGGAGCAATCCTTTACGGGAGGGATGATTCGTTAAAACAGCGCAAGCCGCGCCGTCCGCAAAAATCGCGTTCGATAGAATTAAATCAATTTCACTGCCCCAATCAATCGCGGCCGAACAAACTTCAACGCACAAAACCGCGGCAAACGATTCCGGGCTGTTTTTCAAAAAATGATCCGCGTTGCGAAGCGCGGGAATTGCCGCGCCGCAGCCCGTTCCCGCTAAATCAACGGCATGAATATCCGCGCGCAAACCTGCCGCTTCGGCAATGTAAGAACTTAAACCCGGACAAAGATAGCCTGTGCACGTGGTCGTCACAAGCGCGTCCAAATCTTGCGGTTTAAGACCGGCTGATTTAAGCGACTTCAATAAAGCTTCCGCGCCCAACCTCACGGCTTCTTTTTGAAAGCGCGCGTGCGACTCATCCGGTGATTCAAAATAAACCTGAGCCAAATTCTCAAGCGCAAAATGGCGTGTTTCAATTCCGGGGTCATGTAAAAAGCGCTTATACCAACTCTGAGTTTTCGCGTCCGTTCCGGGCCTTCCCTGAGCACAAAGCCAAGCATCCTTTTGCGTCACCTTCATTTGAGGCAACGCGGTTTCAACCGCAATCCAATGACTTTCTTTCATGCGACCCCTTCTAATTTTTTTACCGCCGGTAACGCGGAGTGATGCCACTCAAATAATTTTTTTAAAAGATTTCTCTGCATACTTATAAGCCGCAGCATTCCTTCCGTAAAAAAAGGATGATGCCCCACTCGTCCCCAAAGATGGGAGACAGGCAGCTTCCAACCAAACGACTGATTCCATCTTCGCGCATAAGCGCGCGCTGCCCGAACCTCATCCACACGGTTAACATCGTACTCTAAAAGCGACTCCGCGAGCATAGAAGCTCCTTGCAAAGCCAAAGTCATGCCTCCGCCGACCACCGGATCCACGGTCGCAACCGCATCCCCAACCCGGAACACGCCTTTCTCAAAAAAAACGGGCTTACTTGAAAGCTTCAGCGGGATCCCCTGCCAACTTGAAACTTGCTTTGCCCTTTTCATTTGCGAAGCCAAAAAACGGTTTTGCGCACAAAAATCTTCAAATAATTTTTGCGGATTCTTTCCGACACGATCCAGCATGGCTTGTGTCGCAACGAAGCAGCCGGTGACGCGGTCTCCCAAAACGGGATCCAAGCCAAAATGCCCGTCATTGGCAAAATGCAAAATGACGCGATTTTTCATCCACCGCACACCTTCAAAGTAGGCCGCCATTCCAAAACCCACAGTCGCAGCTTCTTTCAAAGCAGCTCCGCCGCGCGCATCAATCACATGCCGCGCGAAAACTTTAACGGGTTCCGCCTGATGCGGAGAGTGAATCATATAAACGCCGGGCGCGGCCTGTTCCGCATGTGCGGGAGCGGCAAACACAACGCCACGCTCTTGAGCGCATTCCACAATGGCCGCATCCAAATTTTTACGGCAAACCGCGAGTCCGGGTCCTGAAGCTTGAGGAAATCCCATGCGCACGGACGCACCCCGCGGCGAGGTCAGCCACATTTGTTCAAGCGGAATCAGATCTGTTTTTTTAAGTTTTTCCCAAATGCCCGTTGTTTTGAGCAACTCACTGTTCTCTGGCCCCATGAATCCGCCGCAAACTTTCTCGCGCGGAAAAGACGTTTTTTCAACCAGTAAAACACGCCAGCCCGCGTCGCCCAATTGGAGCGCAGTCACGCCTCCGGCAATTCCGGCACCGATCACAATCGCGTCCCACACATCACCGTTTTGTAATGCCGGAAAAGAATTTTTCACGCAGTTTTCTTCCATTGTGTTTGAACAAAAACTTTGACCAGCTTGGCAACCCGAATCACGCCCAAAACCGAGGGCGGTTTTAAGCCGAATGAATTGGTCGTTAAATCAAAAGCGGTTTTAGCCTCAAATCCGTCAGAAGTCAGCTGAAGCATCACATCAGCTTCATTCGCAATGCTATTCCCATGCATACTGAGTGTTCCCGTCGCGTGGCATTGGCCTCCCTTTTCAGCCTTATAATCCAGGCAAGACCAAGACTCCACTTTCCAAACAGCATCCGGAAACTTTTTATCTTCAAACATTTTAAGCATGGCCTTATCTCTCGCTTTATGAGAAGTACTCAGCGAGCGAATAGGCACGCGAATTTCAAAGGGCACCACGGCTTGCCCTGTCAGGGGATTAAATTCAACTTTACCGCTCCACTCCTCGGCATGGCCTTCCACGCCATGTAAAGTGGATGACGTCTCAAAACGGACCTCGCCTTTCGAAGCCGCATTTGTTTCATACCCGTCTGCTCCGGCTAATCCGCTGTAGCCAAAAAACACGGCGAATGCGACAATTTGCCAACACCATGAACACTTATATAATTTTCGCATGAGTTTATTTTCGTCTTTATTCAGACAAAGCGCATCCGACCAAAGTCGGAGTCCTTTTTGCAGTAATTCCAAATGTTGGGGGCCGGTGGTCGGTCTGGCTGTTGGCTTAATTTATGCCGGACTTGAGTATTGGTTTGATGTCGTAGGCACAAAAGACCATCCTGTGCTTTGGTTCATGCACAAAGGCTTTGATTTGATTGTTCCGGTTGTTTTGGGCGTTCTAGCGGGAATCGGCGTCACGTTATTTCAACGCAACCAATCGTTAAACCAATCGCTTTCAACGCAAAATTACAACCTTCGCTCACGGCTTTTGGCGAACACCCTGCTTGCGCATGTGCTGCATGAAATCCGCAACCCCATTCATAATCTAAGTGCGCTTTTGGAAAAATCCATCCATCACCTCCCGCAAACCGACCGTGAAATCGCGGAAAGAAACCTGCAGCGTTTAAACGACACAGCTGAACAACTTAAACGCATGAGCGGACCTTGGGATGAAATCAGCGCGAGACAGCGCACCGTTTTCACGGATTGGCTGCACTCGTTTCTGAACCAATCGGTTTATAACGATTTAAACGCGGCATCCATACGTTATTCAGAAAACATTAAACCTTTCATCGCGCATGTTCATCCGCTTTTACTCGAGCAATGTTTTACGATTCTTTTTCAAAATGCGATTCAAGCTTGTTCAAAAAAACAGCTGAACGCGGAGATCCAACTTAACGCTCAAATGGATTGCTCCAAACATGGCTTTGCCGTCATTGAAATCATCAATAACGGCGCAAACTTTCCGGATTACGTGCTTGAGGTGAACGCCAAAAAAGCGGTGCGCAGCTCAACGGGAATGGGAATTGGACTGATGCTTGCCCGCGACACGCTTGAAAATATCGGCGGCACGCTTGAAATTGCGAATAACGGATCACGCGCGTTCGTAAAAATTGAAATTCCCGCGGAGTCGCTACTGTGAAAATAGGTTATGTCGAAGACGATCGCGACGCTCGGCAGATTTTTGGTGAAAGGCTTCGTTCCGAAGGGCATTCATGCTCTTTTTTCGACCGGGCGGAAGAGCTACTGGAAGCCATCACGCCGGGTGCATTTGATGTATTAATCACAGACATACGTTTACCGGGCATCAGCGGAATTGAACTCATCCGCAAATTACGCGGCCGCAGCATTCAAACTCCCTGTATTTTAATCACCGCGTTTAATAGCCTTGAGCACGCACGCGACGCTCTCAACGCCAGCGCAAATTATCTTCTGGAAAAGCCTTTTAAATTTGAATCTCTGATGAAAGCGATCAAGAAAGTCACAACGGAAAATTTATCTGTCCAGCATTGTGCAGACCGGGGGCTCGCGGAGCTCAAGCTCACCGATCGCGAAAATGAAATCGCAAGACTGCTATTAAAAGGGCTCTCGAACTCGGAGATCGCGGACATCCTTCGCATTTCAGAAAAGACAGTAAAACAATATTTGACGCAGGTTTTTCTTAAAGCCAACGTAAGCGGGCGCGGAGAGTTTTTTTCGAGTATTTTTCCGGTTTAATGCGGCAAACGGTATTCGCGGAAAAGCATGGCAATACCAAAAGCAATCGGCAGCACAGCGTAAATAAAAAGATAAAGCCAGGCACCCTTACGGTCTCCAAAACGGGCTTTCAAAGCTTCAAGACGGGCCAGCGTCAACTTCTTACCAAAGAAGTACAACCCCAACTTCATCACTCCAAAAGCGATCAATAAATTTCCAAGCATTAAATTCACACTCATCGCTCTCTCCCTATTTCATTAAAAAGAGAATGAGCAGCTCGGCCGCTATCACGCGCAAAATCATCACCAGCGGATAAACCGCGGCGTAGGAAACAACGGGCGCGCTCGAAGCCGCCAGCTGATTCGCGTAAGCCAAAGTGGAGGGACTGGTGTAACAGCCTGAAAGTAAGCCGCACAAAGACAAATAATTCATTTTCAGTTTAAGCCGCAGAAAAAACGCTGTCAGCATCAGCGGAACAATCGTAATCGTCACGCCGCAGCCAAGCCACAAAAGCCCAGGACCGGAAGAAAACGTTTCGACTAATTTGTCGCCTGAACGAAGCCCCACGCAGGCAAGAAAAAGAGCAATTCCGATTTCACGCAGCATCAAGCTTCCGCTCGCGGGCAAATACCAAACAAGCGGGCCGATTTTTCCGATATAACTTAAAAGCAACGCCGCGATTAAAACACCGCCCGCCAAACCGATTTTAAGCGGCGCGGGAATGCCCGGAATCTGCAAAGGCAAACTGCCCAAAAGAACACCCAAGGCAAGACAGACAAACGCAGGAATGAGATGAGGATGATCTAAAATTTTGGGATGATCGCCGAGAACACCGCGAAACTTTTTCAAATCATCTTCATGTCCCACCACGCTCAAAATATCACCGAATGCGATTTTAACATTGCCTGTACCCGGAAATTCAAGGTCTCCCCGCCGCGCACGGGTAATCGTCACGCCATAATGAGACGCATCCAACTCGCTGATCAGTTTCCCGGATAACTCCGTCTTGGTCACGACCATGCGGCGCATTTGTACCGAGCTGTCGGAATGTTTCTCAAAATCTGTTTGCGCACCGATTGCGAAACACAACGCTTCTAACTGAGGTTTCGTTCCGACAACGCGGATCATATCCCCCGTATGAATCGCTGTTTTAGGCAAAGCCACGCGAACTTTCCCGTCATGAACGACCCGCGAAATAATCACATCGCGGAAAGGTAAAATCTCGCGAATACGCATCCCGTCCAAATCCGAGTTCTCAATTTTTAAATCAACGGTTTCAAGCTGGGGATTTTCTTTTAAATGCGCAGCCTGATAAGCCTCCGCTTCCGCAGAAGGATCAACGCGACAAAACAAGCGAAGGGTCACGAAAGTAATAATCACCCCCAAAATTCCGAACGGATAAGCCACGGCATAGCCCAAGCCCGGCATTTTGAGCATATCGGGCGTCATATCAGCCATGCCTTTAAGCAGCTGCTGGCCCGCAGCAAGACTGGGGGTATTCGTCGATGCACCGGAAAAAAGACCGGCCGCCGCGGGAGCCGGAATATCGAAATATTTTGCCAACCCAAAAGCAATCAATGCCCCGGATGAAACTAAAACAAAAGCGATAAGGTTGAGTTTCGCACCCTCTTTGCGCAACGATGAGAAAAAAGCGGGTCCCACCTCCACACCGATTGTGTAAACAAAAAGCATCAAACCGAATTCACGGATAAACTCCGCCAACTCAGGTGAAAAGTTAATTTTAAAATGGCCCAGCAAAAGACCGGAAAACATCACGCCCGCGACGCCGAAGCGCACGCCGCGGAAATTAATTTTGCCGAAGGCGAGCCCCAGCACAATCGTCAAACTTAAAACGAGAATCGCCGTGGCGGCTTCAGAAAGGTGCAGCAGTTGAATCGTATCTTTGAAAAAATCCATGCTGCATTATAGCAAACGCCAAAGATAGATTGCGGGAGGTTTCTGAAAAATAAATTTAAGCGTAAGTCAGTTGATCCCCGACTTGAACATCTAAGCCGCGAAGTTTTCCAGCGGGCATCTCAATAACCGTCTTCGCCTTCCATACGAGCGGCCCCAGAGAATTGGGACGAAAATCATGCGTGCATTTAAGCACTTTGTTTTTCTTATCTAAATAAATCACATCCATTGAATAACGCATCCCCAGAGAGTGAATGGAATTACACGGAATAAGCGCGAGCCCTTGCTCAGGCGAAAGCATAGGCTTAAAAAGAAGTCCCTGAATACGCGACCAGGGCTTATCGGCAACTTTTAAATCTTGGACTAAAACATTTTTTGTCCGATCGGAAATCAATTTCATATTATTTCCCCATACTTTGAAATACAGGTATCAGTTTAATAACCGCAGGAGCCAGAACAATCGAAAAAATTGCGGGCATAAAAAAGAAAACCAGCGGAAACAACACTTTAACAGGAATCTTTAAAATCTTTTCACGCGTCCGCATACGGATCGTCTCCCTTAGCATGGCGGAGTGGCTGCGCAAAGTTTCTCCAAGCTTCATCCCAATTTGTTCGGCTTCAATAATCGTTGTCACAAGCGACCCAACGTCCACAACATTCGTACGCACCGCAAGATTGCGGAAAGCCTGCTCCATGGAAAGCCCAACGTTCATTTCATAAAAAGTTTTCTTAAGCTCATCCGAGAGCGGTCCCCCCCTAGTTTCTTCGGCAACCCGAACCAACGCCGATGCCAGCGACATACCAGCCTCAATACAAACCACCAGAAGATCCAAAGTTGTGGGCAATGCTTCTTCAATCCGGATTCGATAACGGTTGATTTGATGTCTCTTCCAAATAATTTTCAAAAACACGGAAACTGCGATCGCAATCATCAATTTGGGCACGACAGGTCCGGGTACCACCTGCTGCCAAGCGATAGCAAGCCCCGTAGGTCCAAAAAGAAAAATTAAATTTTCAAAGCTGTAGTTCTTGGGGGTCGGCTTTTCAAGCTTCACGGTGCGCTCTTGAAGATTTTCCTGCGCGGAAAGTTCCGCCATGCGCTTTTTCATACGCCGGCTTTGCTCATAGATCGTCAACCAAGCCCATATTCCGGAGCCAAGAGCGACACTCAACATAACTGAGGCGATAAAAAAAAGATGCATGCCTTTAGACCGTCAATTTCATATTGACCATTTTCCGAATCACAAGCGTGCCAATCACGATTTGAGCTAAAGTGTACATGATCACTTTGCGGCCCATCTCTTCTTCGAAAAGCGGCTTTAAATACTCAGGGTTGATTAAATAAAGTATCGCGGCTAAACAAAAAGGAATCGCGACTAAAACTTTACCGCTCATCTTGGCCTGCGCGGTGAGAGCGCTTAATTCTTTGCGTAATAGCACCCTGGCGTTGATTGTTTTCTCAAGATTACCGATCAACTCGGAAAGGTTCCCGCCGGAATCATGCTGAATTGAGATTGCGATCACGAATGTTTTAACATCTGAAGTTGGAATTCTTTTATAAAGATTAGAAAGCGCGTTGATTAAATTTTCACCAAGTTGAATTTCGGCAAGAATTCCCGCGAACTCTTTATTCACGGGATGGGGGGCGTCCTTGGCAACTCTCGATAACGCTTGCGACAAACCAAATCCAACACCGATCGCTCCGTGAATAATTTGAAGCGCGGCGGGAAAACGCTGGCTAAATAAGTCCAGATAGAGGTTATATCTGTATTTAAGAATTGCGGTTGGGATAAACCAAAGCATGATGGCAGCGGCAGGGGCAGCGACCCAAGGTGTGATGCCCGCCTTGTAAAGGAAGCCAAAAGCCAAAAACGCCCCGAGCAAGGACCCCAGAATAAAAACACCCATCGAAATGCCCCACCCGCTCACCTGCAGCATTCGATTGAGCCGAGTGACAAAAGCTTGCCGCATTAAAATCCGATTCAACGCGCGGATATCGCTATAGCGATTTTTTTTCTCAACGCTTTCGGTGTTTTTCCTTGTCATCTCAGCAAGGCGGGCATTCAAACGAGCTTCACGAAAAGCAGAATCGCCAGCGGTTTTGTCCAAGAAAAAATAAATAAAGAGGAAGGCCGCGATCGCTAAAAATAAAGCCGCAATGAAAAGAGTATTCATGGAAGCGACTTAGTGCTGTTTATGAGCCTTGTTCAAAAACCTTGGCTTTAAAGCCGAAAAAGTAAACTGTCCCACAACTTTACCTCGATCATCAACACCCTTCTCTTCAAATTGAACAATATCCTGAAGACTGATCACATCCCCTTCCATGCCCGTAACCTCGGATATCGTCGATATCTTTCGGCTGCCGTCCGCGTACCGCTTAATTTGAACAATTAAATGCAGAGCGGAAGCAATTTGACGGATGATTGAAACATGTGTCAAATTGGAATTTCCAAGCAAAACCATGGTCTCAATTCTACTTAGTGCGTCACGGGGCGAATTGGAATGCACCGTTGTCAGCGATCCTTCATGGCCCGTATTCATGGCTTGCAACATGTCCAGCGCTTCCGCGCCGCGAACTTCACCGATCACAATGCGGTCCGGACGCATACGCAAAGAGTTACGCAAAAGATCACGCTGGAGAACCTGCCCTTTCCCCTCCGCGTTGGCGGGGCGAGTTTCAAGACGAACGACATGCGGCTGCTGAAGCTGAAGTTCCGCCGCGTCCTCAATCGTAATGATGCGCTCCCCGCTTGGAATAAACGCAGAAACAACGTTCAATAAGGTAGTTTTTCCCGTTCCCGTTCCGCCGGAAATTAGGATATTAAGTTTATTCTCGACGGCCAGCTGCAAATACTCCGCCATTTTTTCATTCATCGAGCCGGAACGGACAAGATCATGAACTTTCAATGGGTCTTTTTTAAATCGACGAATGGAAAGCACCGGTCCATTCAAAGCAAGCGGCGGAATAATTGCGTTAACACGCGATCCATCGGGAAGACGCGCGTCCACCATGGGTGAAGCCTCATCAATACGACGCCCCACGCTGGCAACAATACGGTTAATCACGTTCCGCAAATGCGCGTCATCGCGAAATTTCACGTTTGTCAAAATTAGTTTTCCAAACTCTTCCACAAAAATCCGCTGAGAACCATTGACAAGAATTTCATCCACCGTCGGCTTTGCCAGCAAAGGCTCAAGCGGTCCCAAACCAAAAGTCTCATCAACGATTTCCTTGATCAAGCCTTGCTGCTGTTCCGCGTTTAACGCAACTTTTTCTTCCATAACCAGTTTTTTAACAAACTCGGTTACTTGATTATGCGCCTCTTCCGGAGACAGGCGGCTGATGACTTCCAAATCAAGCCTTTCAATCAGCTTTTGGTGCATTCGAAACTTGAGACTTTGGAAAGCTGAGTTTTGAATCGAAGATTCGGGAGACGAAGAAGCCAGCGGAGATTTACCGATCGGCGCGTTTTGGCGGATACGATCAGCCAGCGACATGGGACGACCCTTTTTTAAACACTTTGTTTAAGCCCGCAAAAAAATTGTTGCTGTTTTTTTCTTCGACAAAGTGATTGAGTATTTTTTTAACAAAAGCTTTAAACTGTTGATTCAGCGGCGAACCCGGCGCAGCATCAATCACCGCTTGTCCTAAATTAACGCTTTGGCACACGCCGGAATAATCATTGCTGAAAAAATGAGCGATTTCATACTTTAAAATTTCTTCCGCTTTTTCTTTAGAGATCGCTTCATATTTCGAATTAAAGCGGTTTACGACAACTTTAATTTTTTCAGGCGAACAACGCAATTGCTCCAGAAGTCCGATGCAGCGCGACGCACCGCGCAGCGCGATTAGCTCCAAGGTGCTGGTCAAGAAAACATGACATGAACCGTCAATAATCGGCATCAGCGGATCACTTAAACGGTTGCCGCCGTCAATAATAATGTGGTCAAAATAGCCCAAAAAGATATGCAGAGCCTTTTCTACGCTTTGCGGCGTCAACTGGTCCATGTCTTCAATTCTGCGCGGAGCGGGCAAAATTGAAACTCCGTGTTCTGTCGGAGGTAAAACTCCTTTTAGATAGCTTTCATCCACTTGATCCAAGTTTTGAATAATCTCAACCAACGAAAACTTGGGATTGCAATTGAGAAAAAACGGGATATCTCCGGACTGAAGCGCCATATCCCACAAAAGTACTTTTTTTTGCGACATCCGCGCCAAAGTCACAGCGGTATTCACGGCTAAAAAAGTATTTCCCACGCCGCCTTTAAAGTTCAGAAACGTATAGGCTTTGCCGGTTTTTCTCAATGCCGAAGGCAGGGCGCCCTGACGAAAACGAGCTATAACCTGAACAAGATCATCTTCATCAAACGGAACTTGTATAAAATCACGCATTCCGATTTTAACGTATTCAAGCGCGCGGCTCTTAAGTTTTTCATCCATAAGTCCGACCAGAGGAACGACTTCACTTATCTTTTTAAATTTATCTTTGAGCTGGAACTGCTCCTCATCGGAAAGATTAACCAAATCGGCGACGACCATTTGCGGCGCGTGACGCAAGAAAATCTGCTCAGGTGAAATGTCAAGCGGACAGCGTTCAATGGTGCAACTCAAATCGGGATGCTTGCGGAAAAATGCCTCCAAAAAATGAAAGCTATCATCCGCGGGAAAAAGCATCGCAATCTTTAATTTATAGTTTTCCATCTTTCCTCTATCCCACCAAAGAAAACGGGACCAATAATTTGATTTGCTCAAAAATGTCGTCCAACTCGGCATCGATCTCGTCAGGATTCGCGGTGTTGGCGATATGAAAATGTTCCGTTAATCCGGACATTTGCGCAATGGCGTCAAAAAGCAGCGTCGCTTTCGCGGCCTCCGCAGCCTCATCGGAGTCTGGATCGGAACCATCATAACCAAAGTTGCCGTAAGTAATCGGATAAATGCGAATATTTTTATCAATAGCTATTTGCGCTTGCTGAAAAACATAATTCCGCGCAGCCTCCAGCTCGTCAGCCGTCGCGCCCGTTCCATAGCACTTAACCGGCGCACCGGGAGCTGTCGGAGCGCAATCCGGCATTCCGTCCGTAAATAAGATAATGGTCGTAATGCTCTGAGTGGTATTACTCGGCGAATTACTTAAATTAGTTAAAGCAAATTTAATCGCGTCGCCGATGTTCGTATTCCCTTGCGGAATCGCGATGGGACCGTTAAATTGCTCGGTCGCAGGAAGATACGGAAATATTCCCGCTCCCGACGTTGGGTATTCATAAGCAAAATCATCCGCGCCAAGAAAAGATCCATTCGGTAAAGCCGTTGCCTTATTGAAAAGGCGCAACCCATCGTAGAGGGCACGGTTCGTCAAAAGCGGTTCAAAAACATCCGTAATATTTTGCGTGGTAATCGGAATGATTGAATTATTCACCTGGTTGATTTTTGCACTGGTGTTGCGCGCGAAATAATAAACCCCGGCTCGATCCCCTAACGTCGAAGTGTCCGCAATCCCGTCTAAAAATTCAAGCGACGACTGCAAAACAACGCTCAAGGGCTCAGGCGGCACCACTTCAAAATTGGCAAAAGCATCTGTCGTTGCGGGAGCCTGCGGCGAAAATAGAATCGGAAAATTAGCGGTCACTGTGGGCCTGCTGATAAAGCTCTCTTCAGGCGGCCAAACCGTGGCAGGCGGACTGACGGTCCCATCGCCATTCATAGTGGTTGTCCTGACATAAGTGATGTCATCCATAGAGCCAGAAGTATCAATCACCATAAGAAAGTTCCGCGGCGCCAAAATAGAAACCGAACTCCGTGACATTGAAATAAAATTAACACCGAAAGTCCGTGCAAAAATAGTCGGCATACCTCCGCCCGAACGCGAAACTTGAACTTGAAAGGCAGAAATACTCGATAAGCTCGCCGTTGAAAGCTCCGTAAATAAGCTTCCCGTCTGCTCATTGTATGTTTGGTTGCTGGCGGTATTATAACTTCCAAATTTCAAATTCACAGCAACCGCTCCTTGGCTGATCATGCGACTCCTTTGAATAATCGCGTTCGCTGCCGCTGTTGTCGCGGCTTTAACCGCGTCCGCGACGCTCGCGTCAGTCAAATCGTCATCCGCCTCAGCCCGTTGTCGCATTTCAGTCAAAAAACTGGCTGCCGCGGTCAAAGCCGCAGCATCCGCGACAGATTTTAGCTCAGTTGAAACAATATAAGCGTGTCCAAGATCAGCGGCCAAAGCCACAAACCCGATAGCGACAATAAAAAAAAATACGCTGTAAATGAAAACGATTCCACGCTGATTTTTAAAATGAAGAAAAGACCTTATCTTAACCACGAATTTCCCATTTCACGTCGTCTTTTACGACCACCTTGCTTTCATCCGCAGCATTAACGACATTTTCTTTCGTCTCTACTTTCATCTTTTCAATCTCATCTTTTTTTGAAAACAAGGGTTTTTGTGAGGTTACAGCAGCTTGCTCAACCCTTTTTTTCTCGATGCGGGCTTCTTTTTTAGCGCGTTTTTTATTTTTTTTATCTTCTATCTTTTCGCGAAGTTCCGTACGCTCATACGCTCGGGAATCAACGGGCGGCTTCTCCGACGGCATGTTCTCAAATCGCATCAAAGCTTCTTCGATCGCAAGCGCTTTTTCATCTTCAAAAGGGGGTCTTGGCAATTCTTTCAATTCACTGATCAATGACTCGTCCTGCAATCCGTTCATTTTTGCGCCGCGCTGGGTCGAATCCAGAATATGTGGCGTCATCATAATGACCAGCTCAACATTATTTGATTGCTTGTCCGTATTTTTAAATAATTTGCCCAGCAAGGGCACCTTTCTGAGATAAGGCGTCCCTGATTCAATGTTCGTGTTCCGCTGCGAAATCATGCCGCCAATAACCAAAGTTTCCTTGTCCTTGATTTCAACGGTGGTATTCGCGATTCGGCTTGTAATCGCCGGCAAGGAAAATCCATTGGCCTGAATTCCGTTAGCGGAATCGAGTTCGCTCACTTCCGTTTGAATTTCGAAACGAATCATTTCTTGCGGCAAAATTGTCGGTGTATAAGTCAACTTTGTACCAAATTCTTTGTAGGTCACGCTTGTGGTTGTCTGCGTTACCTGCGGAATCGGGAATTGTCCACCCACTAAAATTTTGGCTTCAGCTCCGTCACGTACCAAAATGTTGGGGCGAGAAATCACCTTCACCAAACTTTGCGTTTCCAGCGCACGAATGACCGTATTGACTGATCTTTTCGGATCACTGTAGGTTCCGGTAAACAATGCTTTAACACCTTCCTCAGGTACTCCCAAAACCGTTCTGTCGCCGGCATCATTCACAACCGCTGAAATAGGCCCTAATCCGCCGGGCATAAAAGTGAACCCGAATTTTTCAGCTAAATAAGCTCCGTCTATTCCAAACTCGCTGTTTTTACTGCGGTCAACTTCAACTACCTGAATTTCCAGCAGGATTTGTTTCGCTTCATTGACCGTAACAATGCTGATGCTATCGGCCGAAAAAGCTTTGGATGTTTCCGCGATTTGCTTCTGAACCTGGACCGTATCCACATTTCCGCTTACAACATAGCCTTTTTCAGTTGAAAAAACTTCAACGGGATTATCAGGCGAAATCGAGGTTAGCGCGGACTTAAGTGCGACGGGATCGCCGACAATAATGAGCGTATAAATAAAAATTTTTCCCTGACGGTCCCAGACGAGCAAATTCGAAGAGCCGCGTTTTTTGGAAGAGATCAAAATTTCCCGCCTATTCACCACAACCGCGTCAGCCACTTCCGGATCAGAAATCGCGATGCGCGTCATGGCGCGGTCGAGTTGAAGCAGATGACTGTTTCCGACAACGATATGAATGTCTTTGCGTCCCGCGATATTTTCTGTTTGCCAATCTTCATTCCCGATCGATTCAACCATAGCGGAATTTCTCAAAACAGTATCCGATGCTGTTTGCTCCATGCCCGCATCCGACTGATTGAGATCGGAGGGAGCGGCTTCAGTCACGGGCTGGCTCAACAAAACATTCGCATTGAAAACAAAAAGAGTGGCTACGCTGAAAAGAAAATTTAGCTTTCTCACACAATGACCTTTTCTTTTTTCACACCGCGGTAAATCTCAACCTCATTGTCAACGGCGGCAGGCTGCATAAAAATAGGCGCAGGCTTCACGCCCATCACATCCCGTAAATTCATGTAAACCTCATCCGCATTCTTCTCAGTTAAAGAGCGGACACTCAGGTCGAGTTTACCCTTCTTCATCGAGTACGCTAAAATTTCGGCACCTTCAGGGCGCACTGCGATTGTCACATCCATCGTGGGGCTGAATTCTTCCGTACCGGGCTTCGCTTTGGCGGGCGGCTTCGAAGGGCCCGCTTTAATCACAAGAATGTTTTGCATAATCGTCTTAGTCTCAAAATCTTTGGTCGAGGTATCCGTAAATAAAATATCAACACGTCTTCCAAATTTAAGCAGGCGGGAAGTTTCTATCGGCAACACGAAACTAAGCGTGGAAGCGCGATAATTTTCGGGAATAAGCCCCGCAACACTATCTGCTTCGTCGGCAACATCAAAAGACTGAATCAGCGCGCCGCGGCGAATGGGATTACGCAGGACCTTCCCCTCAACCTGCTCCAATTCGGTAAAAACAGAATTAATATTGGTTCCTTTGGGTGCCAATTGAATCTGGATATCCGATTTTTCAATCGTCTCACCCACTTCTAAATCCCGCACCGCCGTAACAACATTTATTCCTCGCGGATCTTTTTTAAGCTCTGAAAAAATACGAAAAATCATCGTAAACGCGATGAACGCGCTCAGCATGGCAACAAACAAAATAAGTTTAGGAGAAAGCCTCACAAAAACAACCTCATCTCAATCAGTTAAAAACAACTACCCCTCAACCTTACATTTCGGCTGATCGGGATACACACTGCAAACATCGACGGGCTTACACTGATTCATATTCGCCTGACAGCAAGCCAAAGACGTATCCCGCCTATACACGCAACACTCGCTAGTTGTTCCTTCGCCCCCAGGTAAACACCGGCAGCGAGTGCTCTGATCATAATAGGTGCATATATTGTTATCACTGCACCAATCACTCCTACATCGGCAACAAGCATCCGGATCCTTAGCGGAAGCATATGAGCACTTTAAACAATCCGTTGTGCAAGATGCAAGATCACCTTTTAATCGACAAAGCTGCTCTCCATTACATTTCGTTTGATCAAACTGACAACATTGGTCACTATTCGGATAGTATTGGCAAAATTCGGAACCGCTACTACAGCGGTTAATGTCATATTGGCAGTGACATTTTTCTGATCCAGGCTGACCAGGTTCTAGTTGGCAACAAGCATTAATATCGCTTCTCTCGCATTTTGTAGAATTACTACAATACTGAGTGCTGAAATCACAACACTCGGCAGGAGCTGGATTTAGCGGACAACAAAAATAATTCACATAGTACTTTTCGTAAGCACCTAGCTTTAGAGGGTCTGGAAATAATAAAGATAAATAATATTTATATTGCTCACAAGAATTGTTTCCCGGGCAAAAATAGTTCCAGGCAACCTTACAGCATCTATCGCTTATTTTATTTCCTGTCCCATACCAGCAATAGTCAGAATCCGAACAAGCTGGCTCGCCATTCGGTTTTTTTCCATTTCCACCTTCTCCACCATAAGCAACGCAGCAAGATCGAGTATTCCCTTTTTCACAAAGTTCTTCATTGCTACACTTAGAGATATCATACTTGCAACCACATTCTCCAAAGAAATCGCATCTTTCTTTAAGTGTGCACTTCGCCCTTTCGTTATCGTAAAACTTGCAAAGTTCTTCGCGGGTGCAAAGGGTTTTATCTGTCTCACAAGTACAAATCTCTCCCTCCTGACACAAATCCGTTTCAGTGGTAATTGACCTGCCATTCTCTGTCACAAGATTAATGTCGCCGGAAATAGTGCCTTTTTCAACAAAAGCCGAAGCGCTAACGGATGTATTGATAATGCGGTCCGCCGCCGCGTCGGGTATAAAGTTCGCTGAAATCAAATTCAATTGCCGCGTAATCCGGACCTCAACGGGATTATCCGTTAAATTGCCCGGGGTTCCATTAACACCGGGAACCAAAATTTGAATCCCATCATTACTTACTGAAAGTGGTTTCCCCATACCGGCAATCGGCGCGATGCGAATTGTAATACGGGTTTTAGCGTCACTGATTGCCTGAGCCACAGCTTGCTGCGGAGTTTGCGTTGATCCTACGGGAGGGCGGTAATTTGGGTTAAGTTTTGGGTCGGTGGCTAAAATTCGGGCTTCATCACGTGCGACATTGTTCATGGTGTTTCGGACAAAAAAACCGGTACCCACGTCAATCATCAGAAAACTTAACATCAGCAATACGGGAAGCGCTAATGCGGCTTCAATCAGAGCCTGCCCCGCTTGACCTTGTTTTATCTGAAGCCCGAACATATTGATTTTTTGCTTTCAGCCGCTAAACAAATTGCGGCATTGCGATCGTCACCGAGATGGTCTGACTCGCCAAACCGGGGATCAACGAAGCGCCGCCGATAATACTAGCCACATTCTGCGACAATTGAACTTCAACTAACTTTGTTTCAACGCCGTCGTCGGACGTGACAACAACCGGGGTGATTGAAACTAAAAGTCCGGGACTATTTAGCAAATTCATTTTAGTCAGAATTTGATTAATACGTCCATCAACCACGCCTTGACCGGACGCATTATCGATCCCGGCTGTCATACTTGCGATGCGGGCGCCTTCGCGCGCGACTTGGGTCAATTGATGCAAACGAAATAACACTCTCGAAGCATCAAAGGTTCCCATGATCAATAAAGCATAAATCGCACCGCAAAGGGCAAGTTCAACTAGAACTTGCCCTTTTTGGTTGCGAGGAAACCCCTTACGCGAAGGGAATAGCCAACCGATCATGAGAGCGGAAATTGATAAGAATGCTTAGTTCGCGGGTGCACCACCACCGCCAGTCGCAAACCCTGCGATAATACCCTGAAATGCCGCTGTAACGGATTGTCCGATGGGACTCATGATCAAAGCCGCCGCGCCTACAATCAAGGCAAGAATCAAGGCGTACTCGACCATCGATTGGCCTTTTTGGCTGTTAAACGATTTATTGAATTTTGCTAATAATTTTTTCATGCTCTCCTCTGCTCCTTATCGGTTGCTAAATTTGTTTCCAAACTCTCAAATTGCTCTTCAAAGTAAAACGTATCATAAAAACATAATTAGTCAATAAACATATCAACAAATATATAAAACCATCAATTAATAGCAAAAATAGCCTATTTAGCTTACTACTGCTATCGTCATACCAATCTAAAAACTGAACCTTTTTTTGGTAAAAACCAAAAACTAGCCCCTAGTTCAAAGGCTTAAGCTATTTCGCCTCCTAAGTTCGAATTAAACCAAAGCTTCTTCTTCAATGAAAAAGCGCTTAGGTCAAAATTAGTTTTTAGAGAATTTTTTCGGGTGTTAGCAGTCTCGTAAAGAAATATGGCACGGAAAGTGTTGTTGGCTGTGTGATTTTTAATTTAAACAGAAATTGATTTTTACACGAAAATCACTTCAATTTTTTTGAATTTGCGCCGATGATTTTGATGGGTAAAACATCACGCTTCAACTGATGAGGTTTATGGCCCAAAAAAAAGCGCCCGAATGCGGTGATTGGCTCAAACTCGTTGAATGTGCTGCTTTAAAAAGGCACGGCGAGTACGGAGAAGAAGTCATTCAGGGTGATTTTTTTCGGTTTCTCGGTCTCAGCGCCGCTGAAGGTTACGGCGAATGCTACTCGCCTCGGCTCAAAAGCCGTTTTTGGATGCGTCTCGATTATCTCATGCCCATCCGTGACTTAGATTTGATTTTTCTTCTCGAACTTGAAGTTCCGTCGGAATTTAAACGCCCTATTTCTTCTCCGGCTTATTCCGAATCTCAGTCCTGCTTCGCTGTTCAATTCCAACAAAAAACAAAGGAGACTTAGCCTATGTCCAATCGCAAACTTCCGAAAAGCTCGCTTTTCACAAAAAAGAAGTATTCGTTCAAGATTGCGGGCTGTCAGCAGCAGATTAAGCGAACCATTGTGTCCATCAAAGGCGATGACGAATGGCTGAAGAAGTTTTTTTACAATAACTAATCGTTACGAAATCAATCGACGAATTATTTTAAAATAATTCGCGCGTCCAATACCGAAGCGCCCAGTCCTTCGGCGTGCACCATCAGTGGGTTCATGTCGATTTCCTGAATTTCAGGATGATCGCAAGCCAACTGCGAAAGTCTTTCAATACATTCCGTGATTTTTGCGATATCCGAGGCCTTTTCCCCGCGCACACCTTTCAGCATACGATAACCGCGAATCTCCTGAACCATCAATTCCGCGCTGCGCTTACGCAAAGGCGCCAAACGGAAAGTTACATCTTTTAAAACCTCGACGTAAATTCCGCCGAGACCAAACATCAAAGTCGCGCCCAGGGCCGCATCGCGGTTCATGCCCAAAATCACTTCCAAACCTTTTGCCGACATTTTCTGCACAAAAAATCCGTCCAATTTCCCTTCCGGAAAAACTTGCTTAAATTTTGCGGTCATCAAATTGCAAGCCTGGGCAACTTCTTGCGCGTCGTTCAAATTTAAACGCACAGCGCCAAAATCAAATTTATGCACAATTTGCGGTGAAATCGTTTTGACTACGGTCGGAAAACCAATTTTTTCCGCAAGTTGAGCCGCTTCCTGCGCCGTGCGCGCAAAACCATACGGCAGCACCGGAAATCCATAGGCTTCAAAAATCGCCATCGCGCGATCAATCGGAACCATGCTTTGTCCGCTTTGCTTGGTTTCCTGAATAATTTTCTTCACCGCCGCGGAGTCCACCTGAAAAGCTTTCACGGAAGTACGTGGGCGCTGAATCCATTCCTGATACCGGTTCATCAAACCCAAGACCTGCCCCGCGTTTTCGGGAAAGCGATAATGCGGAATCCCGTTCTCTTCCAAAATTTTGACGCCGGTCGAAACGTCAGCAATCCCCATGAAGCAGGAAATAATCGGTACTTTAATTTCTTTAGCTGCTTTCACAATCACCCGCGCAGTTTCTTCAATCGCGGTCATCGCCTGCGGTGTTAAAATAACGAGGATACTGTCCACATTCGGATCTTTCGCGACGACCTTAAGCGCCTCTTCATAACGGTCCGCGCGCGCATCACCGATCACATCGATCGGATTATGAATGTTGGCCGTCGGCGGAAGCACCTTCGCCAGCGCGGCTTCTGTTTCGGGTGTTAACTTGGCAAGGCTCAGGCCCGCACGGATACACGTATCCGTCGCCATAATTCCGGGACCGCCGGCATTGGTAATGATCGCGGTGTTCGGGCCCTTTGGAAAAGGCTGCTGCGAAAACGCAATCGCAAGATCAAACATTTGCTGAATGCTGTCCATGCGCAAAACACCCGCTTGCGCAAAAATCGCGTCATACACTTCATCCGCGCCCATCAACGAACCCGTGTGCGATTGCGCCGCTTTCGCGCCTTGAGCGGTGCGGCCCGATTTAATCACTAAAATGGGTTTTGATTTTTCAAGCTCACCGGTAATTTCGCGGCTAGCCTCGATAAATTTACGTGCGTCCACCAAATCTTCGACGTAAAGCAGAATCACATGCGTCTTCGGATCATTCTTAAGATACGTGAGCATATCCATTTCATTCAGCGCGGATTTATTTCCCAGGCTGACAAATTTTGAAAAACCGATCGCCGCGCCTTTCGCATAATCCAAAACTGCCGTGCACAGCGCGCCGCTTTGAGAAATAAAAGCAATATTACCCGCCACCGGCATCGTACGAGCGAAACTGGCGTTCACTAAAAAATCAGGGTCGGTATTGATCATCCCCAAACAATTGGGCCCCAGCATGGCAATGTCATAATCGCGCGCGACCGCGCAAAGTGCATCTTCCAACTTCCGGCCTTCCGCTCCGATTTCGCGAAAGCCCGCCGTAATCACAATGGCAGCCTTTGCGCCTTTTTCTCCGCAAGCCTTCAGGGTTTCAGCGGCAGCAGTCGGCGGAACAATCACAACAGCGAGATCAAAGGATTCGGGAATAGCTTCGACAGAATGAAAACACTTCAGACCGCAAATCTCATCGGCTTTGGGATTCACCAAATAAATTTCCCCTTTGAATCCTCCGCGAACTAAGTTGTCTACCATTGCATAGCCAACAGTTTCAGGGCGACGCGAAGCGCCAATGACCGCAATCGAACGGGGTGAAAAAAGATGCGACAGATCAGATGCGGATGATTTCTTATCAAGAACGTGGTTCATAATAATCTCCCGAATAAATAAAATGAAGAAGGCTCATTATAACTCGGAATGAGTTTAAATCCTAAACAGGAGAAAGCGTGGAAAATCAGCGCAAAGAGGAAAGTTTAAAAGCGGGTTTCGAAGTCTTTAAGGGCATCCGCTTCGTTGGCATAAGAAGGGAAAAGATGTCCCACTTTAGCAAGCCAAAGAATATGCTGCAGCTCGGATTTCAAGTTGACCAGCCCTAGGTTTTCACTGCGCTTTTGATGCTCGCGCAGAGTACGGACCAAAGCTGCCACCGCGGCGAAATCAATGCTTGTTACCTGGGTAAAATCTAAAAGAAGGTGTTTGAACTCATAACCCTTTTTGCGGCGTACAATTGCGGCGAAGCGCTCAAGCTGCGCGACCGCAAACGTATTTAGGTCGCCTTTCATGCGTAAAATCCGAACCGACTTGAGCTCCTCAATCTTATCGATCCATTCGGGCATCAGGCGCTGCTTCTTCGTAAAAAGTTTCAAAATCTCACTCCGTAATCAGTTACAAAACTCGTCTTGTTTAAAATCTGCGCTCACAGTCCAAAGATGACATACTTAAGACTATTTAACAATGGAATGCTATATCTTGCTATATTTTTAACATCTATATCTGATGTTCCTTCCGCATTAACCCAAGCCACTCATTATAGAGTTCAACCAACCCTTCCTTTTCAGCCGGAAAAAGAGCCCGAATGCTCCCCGTTTCCATTTCAGCGGAACCGGGATCCGGCGCCGATGCCAAAGTTAAAAAGCCAAAACGCGTGCGATGCAAGCCGCCTAGGCGCACGGGATGTCCCAAAGCGTAAAACATTTTCTTAACCTGATGATGCTTGCCCTCATTGACTTCCATTTCCACAAATGAGCTGAGCAAGAGATGCTCCTCCTTAACCACAGAAAGCACACGCGCGCTTTCCACGCGCACTTCAACGGGAACTTCATTCGCCCCGGGAATTTGAAGCGAACGGACACGGCTTAATTTTTCAGCGTCGATTTGCCCTTTCACCTTGGCGCAATAAACCTTAGTCACTTTGGGTCCCGTTTTTTTAAAATTCGGATTAAGCAAAACCTGATCAATGAATTTGGGGTGAAGATTTCTTTTTGCCAACACTAACAAACCTGACGTATCTCGATCAAGCCGCCCGAAGCAAATCATTTCATCCGGCGGATACTGCTTATCCAAACCCGCCTGTGAAAAATAATCCCGCAAGGAAAAACCTTCGTGCCTAGCTGAGGCTGTGCTGAAGTGGCTGACATAACCTTTTGCCGAATGCGCGGTCAATCCGGGCTTATGAAAAACAAAAACATTCCTTAAATCTTCAACTGTAATAAACGGAAGCGGCTGCACTTGAGATAAGAGTAAAAGGCTCGCGGGAAATTTCGGGGAGGAGTCAACCATGAGCTTCTTTCATTAACGGTTTCTATTTTCAGCGGTTAAACAAAACCGTGTTTATTGAAACCGTGTTTTTTTGTCGGAAACAACTTCAAGCCCTGTGCTGAACTGGATAATCCGGGATGCGATTCCTTCCACAACGGCGGGCTCATGCGTCACAATCAACATCGTCATTCCCTCAGCCGCGAGATCGCTCATTGCTCGCACGATCTCGCCTTTCATTTCAGGGTCGAGACTTGAAGTCGGTTCATCAAAAAGAATGGCTTTCGGTTTCATCGCAAGCGCCCTTGCAATCCCAACGCGCTGCCGCTGTCCGCCCGATAGTTGTTCGGGATGAAAATTCGCCTTCTCTTCCAGCCCAACTTTCTTCAAAAGTTTTCGCGCCTCTTCCAACGCTTCTTCTTTTGATTTTCTCAAAACCTGAATAGGCGCCAGCGTCAAATTTTCAATCACGGTTAAATGCGGAAATAAATTGAAAAACTGAAACACAAAGCCAAGCTGCGTCCTCACCGCGCGAATCGTTTCGCGTTCTTTGCGGCGGTCCAAATTCGCATTTAAAACATACTTGCCGACTTCAATACTGCCTTTTTGAAAAGGCTCGAGATAGGTCAGCGAGCGCAATAATGTGCTTTTACCGATTCCGGACGGACCTTTAAAAACAATCACCTCGCCCGAACTAATGTCCAAAGACAAATCCCGGATGATTTCATTCTTTCCGTAACTTTTTCCCAAATTTTTAACTTTAATGTACGGAAGCATGCTTTTGTTTTCCAAGAAGGGATTTCATAAGCAGGTGTAAAGTCAAAGAACTGAGAGAGCCTAGGATTTCAAGAAGTCCGAAGCAGGCAATGTCGATGAACATTGTCGATGCAGGACGACGAAGAAAGCCGACGGCTATGTCAGTTCGACACTTACACATGTCTTATTGAATTCCCTTCTAATTTTCGTGACCACAAAGACAAAGGAAAGCTCATCAAAAAATAAAGCGCCGCAGTGGCGAGACCGAGTTCAAGAAAACGGTAAGTCGTGGTCGCGGCCGTTGTGTATGCGCGTGTCAGTTCCATGACGGTAATAATCGAAACCAGCGAAGTATCTTTAAACAGCGCAATAAAATCATTTGTCGAAGGCGGCAAAATGGTGCGCACGGCCTGAGGTACCAATACAAATCGATGCGCCTGCCAGCCAGTCATACCTAGCGATCGAGCGGCCTCTTCCTGTCCTTTAGGAAGAGATAAAAGCCCCGCGCGATAGATTTCAGCCTCGTAGGCGGCATAATTGAAACCTAAACCTAAAATCGCCGCGGCAAAGGCCGGTAACTGAATGCCGAGATTCGGCAAACCATAATAAAGCAAATAAAGTTGAATCAGAAGCGGTGTACCGCGCACGACTTCGACATACACGTTGCAAAAACCGCGCACAAACCAATTACCGTAAAGTTTACCGGCGCAAATCGCCGAGCCGACAACGACCGCAATCCCCATCGAAAGAAAAGACAAAATCAAAGTCATGCCCGCGCCCTGCAATAAAAGCCGCCCGAATTTTAAGACGGGATTTTTTTCATGCTCTCTTTTCACATCCCATTGTTTGGGATCAGCTAGCTTCTCTTGCTTTTCATTCCACATATTCCATTTGAGATAGATTTTCTTTAACTCCCCCGATTGAATCATCTGAATCAAGGCTTCGTTAATTTTCATTTTCAGCTGCGGCGAATCTTTACGCACGCCCGCGGCGTAAATCCCCTCGCCAGCAAGATCGGAAAGATTTTTTAACTTGGGGTTACCGGCCGCATAAAACGCCGCAATCGGAACATCCATAAACACGGCATCGAGACGACCGATTTCAAGATCGCGGTAAGCTTCCACCGGCGAGGGATAACCGATGGCGGTGATCTTGCCATCATCTTCGAGAATCTTATGCGCCAGCGTTGCCGAAAGCGTGCCAACTTTTTTGCCGTGCAAATCGTTGAAGGTGCGAATGGCATTGTTTTCAGCGCGCACGGTAATTTGTTCGGAGAAGAAATAATACGGAATCGAAAAATCAATCGCGGCAAGACGATCCTGCGTCACTTCAAGACCGTTAAACACCGCGTCAAAATCATCGCGCAAAAGCGCGGGCACCAGTTGATCCCATTGAACACTGACAAACTTTGCTTTCACGCCCAGCTTCTTGGCGAGAGCTTCCACCAAATCAATTTCAAAGCCAATCAAGCTATCGGGCTGATCAGCATCAGGAAAGACATAAGGCGCGCCGCCCGCAGCATCGCCGCCCCAGCGCAACTCGCCTGTTTTTTGGACGCGCTCCCAAGCTTCATCAGCCGAGATGCGTCCGCCCAAAGTGAGTAGAAACACCAGTATAAAAAGACCGGCTTTAATTTTCATGGCGCAAATTATAAGGTTACAAACAACAAGGGACAAGAAACAAAGTATGCATTAAGATACCGCCCATGAGCACCGCAAAAAACGTCCTCGGAACTCCGCTAAAAAGCTGCTGCCAAGACCCTGTTACGGGATTTTACCGTGACGGATTTTGTAATACAGGTCCCGATGATTATGGCCTGCATATTGTCTGCATGGTTGCCACAGCGGAGTTTCTTGAATTTTCAAAATCACGCGGCAATGACCTTTCGACGCCTGTAGAAGATTGGGGTTTTCCCGGACTCAAACCGGGTGATAAATGGTGCTTATGCGCGTTGCGCTGGAAAGAAGCTTATGACGCGGGCAAAGCCCCGCAGGTGGATTTAGAAGCCACCCACATATCAGCGCTCGAGCATCTCGATTTATCCGCGTTAAAACAATTCGCCATTCAGTGATATTTTGCGGCTAGCAAAATTCCAGTCGCTATGAGCCGAAGGCGAATAGCAAAATCCCTATGGAGCGTTATCGCTGCTCTGCGGCGAGTTCCGCAGCGAAGCGAGGACTGTTTGAGCGAGCAGAATAGCGATTAAGCGGAATCTATCCGCAGCCCGGGGAACCATAGACTAGTTCCACTCCGCATTTCGGACATTCGCCTTTATTAAAAGCTTCGTCATCAATTTCGGATTTACAGTTGCGACATTCCATTAAAACCCCAACAACTTACCTATCTGGTGAACAGCGAACGCTCCCAGCCATGCTAATGCGGTCATATACCCCACCATAAAAAGGGGCCAACCCCATCCGCCGGTTTCGCGTTTCACAATCGCGACAGTCGACATACATTGGCAAGCCAGTACAAAGAAAACCATGATGCCAACAGCAACGAGAGGCGTATACACGGGTTGGCCCGTCAGCGGATCTTTTTCCGCACGCAGCGCCGAAATCAAATCCGCTGAGTTCTCATCGGCCTCGTCACCGACATTGTAAATAATCGCAAGCGTACTCACCAAAACTTCACGCGCCGCAAAAGAAGAAACTAATCCAATGCCGATTTTCCAATTAAATCCAAGAGGCTGAATCACAGGCTCAATCAAACGTCCTAATCTTCCGGCAAAACTCGAGCGCAGTTGCTCCCCCGCCTCTTCGTTTTCAAGATGATCCCATTGTTGTTGAAGCGCTTCCGCCTGCAGCGACTGCGAAGCTTGCTGGCGCAATCCTTCATACTTGACTTTGACCGCGTCACTTTTCGGATAGCTGACTAAAAACCAAAGAATAATCGAAAGAAAGAAAATTGTAGTTCCGGCATTCTTAATAAATTCTTTGCCGCGGTCCCACATCACAAGCAAAACATTTTGAAGGCGCGGAATACGGTAAGGCGGCAGCTCCAACAAAAAGGGCGACTGGTTACCTCTCAGCAAACTCTTTCTAAAAATGGCCGCCATCGTGAGGCCTGTGGCGATGCTTAAAAAATACATCGCAAAAAGCGTCACACCCTTTAAATCAAAAACCCCAAACACCCTTTCCTGAGGGATGAATGCACTGATCATCAAAGCGTAAACCGGTAAGCGCGCGCTGCAGCTCATGAGCGGCGCAACCAAAATGGTCGCGAGCCGATCTTTTTTATCCGGAATGGTGCGCGTTGCCATAATACCGGGAATGGCGCAGGCAAAGGAACTCAGGAGCGGAAGAAATGTTTTTCCGTTGAGCCCCACTTTTTTCATAATTCGATCAAGCACGAAAGCCGCGCGGGCCATATAGCCAAAATCTTCAAACACGGCGATAAAGAAAAAGAGCAGAAAAATCTGAGGCACAAAAACAATCACGTTTCCAACACCTGCAATCACACCGTCAACGACAAGACTTTCCAACTGCCCGTCCGGAATAACCGATGCCGCCAAACGGCCGAGCCATTCCACACCGCTTGAAATTAAATCCATGAGCGGCGTCGCCCAGGAAAAAATCGACTGAAAAATAACCCCCATCACTGAAGCAAAAACAATCCAGCCGAAAAATGGATGCGTTAAAACATCGTCGATTTTATGCGAAATCGTTTTCACCTCTTCCGCGGGCTCCTTTACAAACAGAGAAGCTAAGCGGTCGATCAGGGAATAACATTCCGTGGGGGTCTTTTTTGAAAAATCAGCGCCGGCCTTGGGTTTTGTTTGATTTTTTAAACCGTCCGCGATCGCAGAGCGCAAACTCTCGATCCCGATGCCGAGCTGAGCTTCCGTGGTCACCACCGCGACACCCAATTCGGATTTAATTTTTTCCAAATCAATTTTCTTGCCGCTTTGCAGCGCCTCATCCCACATATTCAACACAAGCACAACCGGAAGACCCAGTCCCATGACTTGGAGCGTCAGATAAAGATTCCGATTAAGATTATTCGCGTCCACCACCAACACCGCCAAGTCCGGCCTTTTCGTTCCGGCTTGATGACCTGTTAGAACGTGTTGAACGATTTCTTCATCGGGTGACTTGGGATTTAAGCTGTAAGTCCCGGGCAAATCAATCAAATCAACCTCCAATGAGGCCGCGCTCAACTTAACCTTACCCCATTTTTTTTCAACCGTAACACCGGGGTAATTGGCGGTATTGTGCCGAAGACCGGTCAAAGCATTGAATAGCGTCGTCTTACCGACATTGGGATTGCCAATTAAAGCAACTAAGGGAATTGATTCAGAAGCAGCGGGAGAATTCATAACATTAGAGAAGCGGTTCAACTAAAATTTGCTTGGCGTCTTCCTTGCGAATGGAAAGGCTATACCCACGCACAATAATTTCCATGGGGTCGCCCAAAGGCGCAAATCTTTTTAACAACACAGCAGTACCCGGCACCACGCCCAGCTCCATGAGCCGCTCCTGCAAAATGCTTTCGCCTTGAAAGCCACGGATCACCGCTTTGTCGCTGACTTTGAGATCGCTAAGAAACATATCACTCTGCCTAGTATTGAAGGAAACAAAGCTAGTTAAGACTAAGTCTTACCATTGTAAAGTGCGGCGAACTAAATGGCAACTGAGGATTCAACTCGAAAGCACTCTCTGTCAAACAGAATGAGACACCGTATTAGGCAATTCGTTGCTGTCATCCGGGCGAAAAGGAAAATAAGCTTGTAGCTTTTCACCGGCAAGATGAATTCCCTCGCAAACCCCCTGAACAAAAAAGCTTTGGGCAAATTTCTCCGACATACGTCTTGAGACATCTTCCCAAAAATGAGGAGGAACACGGCGGTCAATTCCCGCATCACCTAAAACGGCAAACTCATGGCTGTCAGAGCAAATAAAAATCAACACGCCGTTTTTTTCAACAGTCTGAGTCATTCCTAAACGCTCAAAAGCATTTCGCGCTTGCTCTAAAATAGACAGCTTGGGGTTTTTCGTTTCGACATGAACCCGCAGCTCCGCCGAAGTCTTTTTTTCTAAATCCGCAATCGCCTCGCTGATTTTTTTCTTTTCATTGTTTGAAAAGAAAAACCGCGGCGAAGCATCCCTGTCCGGAAACCATTGAAATTTAACCATTTTATAATCTCTCTTATTCTTCAGTGCGAGTTTACAAGCACAAATCTCTTACAGACAAAGTTCCGCTTACCTCTCTCACCACCCCAGTGGCGGAAATATTCAAAGAAGAAATAAGCCGAAAGCGAGTTCCGCAAGGCGAAGCCTGAGGACTGTCCGAGCTGACGGCATATTTCTTTTTGAATATCGTATTTACCATCGCCCTGAAGCTCCGCCGCCACCAAAACTCCCGCCGCCTCCCGAAAAACCTCCGGAAGATCCTCCTCCGCTGGACCAGCCGCGGCCGCCCGAGCGCAAAGAGCTTTCGATTAAAATTCTGAGAATAAACCAAAGAATTGCGAAAAGAAAAAACCATTCCCAAAAACCATACCGCTGGGAAGCCGCGTGTGTTTTTGCATAAACACCATAGCGAATTAAATCGGCAAAAAAAACAACTACGACGATCGCAAACAAAATAGCAAAGGCAGAGCCGTCATTGTTTTGTTGTACCGCGGTCATGGGCTGATACTCACCGCGCGCAGCATCCATAATCGCCCTCACACCTTCAAAAATGCCGCGTTCATAATCTCCGGAACGAAAATGAGGAACCACGTCATTACGAATAATTTGACTGCAAAGCAAATCGGTTAAAACCCCTTCGAGCCCATACCCCACTTCAATGCGCATTTGGCGATCATCACGAAACACTAAAAAAAGCACGCCGTTATCGCGGCCCTTTTGTCCGGCTTTCCATTTTTGCGCCATACGAATCGACACATCTTCAAGAGAGAATCCATCGAGAGTTGAAAAAATTGCCACAACAACCTGGTTCGAAGTTTCAGCTTCAAACTGACGCAAAGCACTTTCTATTTGTCCACGGCTTTGCGGAGAAAGAAGGCCGATCGTATCGGTCACATAACCATCGGGTTTGTCAGGAATTTGAAATTCAGCGAAAGCAGAAAAAGAGCAAGTGGAAGCTAAAACAAATCCAAGAAGAAAAAAACGGAGCCGAGATTTAAAGCTCCGCTCCGTTTTCAAAACAGAAAGACTCACGAAAAATTAAAACTTAACTTGTGGAGCTTTTTCTGCGCCCTTATCGGCTTCAAAATAAACTTTTTCTTTGAAACCCATCCAGCCGGCAAGAATGACCGTGGGGAAAGTGCGGCGCAAAGTATTGAACGACTGCGCGGCCTCATTGTAACGGCCGCGTTCAACCGAGATACGGTTCTCTGTCCCTTCCAGCTGCGCTTGCAGATCAAGAAAGTTTTGATTAGCTTTCAAATCAGGATAACGTTCTGAAACCATAAGCAGCCTCGACAAGAAAGAAGTCATCGCACCTTGGGATTCCTGAAATTTCTGAAAAGCTTCAGGGTTATTCACAACATCCGAAGTCACCTTCATTTGGCCGACACTCGCGCGGGCTTCCGTGATCGCCTGCAAAGTATCACTTTCATGCGCGGCATACCCCTTCACCGTTTCCACCAGGTTCGGAATAAGGTCAAGACGACGCTGATAAACATTTTCAACCTGCGACCAAGCTTTCTTCACATTTTCTTCAGCCGTAACCAGTTTGTTATAAGTTCCTCCAAAAACCGAAGTGAAAAGAACAGCCAGCAAAACAACAATTCCAAGACCGATCAATAATCCTTTTTTCATAAATTTCTCCGTTTATTGTAAGAAAATTTCAGGAACCTATTATACCGTAATCCGTGATTCTTCTTCTGACCCCTGAGAAACAGGCAAGGTACTCAAAAAGGTCTCTTTAAGCGCCGGCGCTTCCACAAAATTCCCATAATAAAAAGCAACGCATCCACGACTTGACTCCTGCTCGCACGCCGCCCAAATACCGTCAAAACCGGTTGGGTTTTCCAAAAACTTATAGGCCCCCACAGCCAAATAAACCTTTTTAAAATCGCTGGCTTTCTTTTTTGCGCCAGCCACGTATTTTTTAAATTCATTCAAATCATCGGGATAATTCATCATTGCAACAAAATCAACATATCCGAGATTAATCCATTCCGCCCAATCTTGAAAAGCTTCTTCACGCGCGCGGACATAGGGCGCGCAACCCGTCGTAGAAACCTGAATGCCGGGATTGATTCCGCGGGCGCGCGCAACCAAGAGCCGCACAAGCTCGGTCACCTGATCGCGCTTCCATTTCCGCCAGGTTTGATCTTTTTCGCTTAGCTTATTCAATCCCGTGGCTTTTTGAAACCGCCTCAAATTAATCATCGTATATCCATAAGCAGGTTTCGTATCGGGATAACGAATATAGTCCAACTGAATACCGTTCAGCTTAGGATAAGTTGAAACAATTTCCGAAACCAGTTTCGCTAACTCAGAACGAACCCGCAAATCACCGGGTTCAAGCCAATACTGGCTATCAATAAGATAATCTATGATTTCTTTTTTATCCTCTTTGTTCCGGGTCAATACTTCGCGGCCATATTTTTTGAGAATAGGCGCTTCCGCGTTCGCGCCAAGGCTAAGTAGATTAATCCAAGCATGCACCTCAAGGCCCTCAGCCTGAGCTTCACGAATCAAAAATGCAAACGGATCTTCGCTAACTTTTAGTAAAGCATCCTGATACGGCGCGGAATCTCCGACCGAGGAAGGAAACCAAGCCTTCCCCTCTCGGTAAATCTGCACAAATAACTTTTTCATGCCCGCTTTTTTCGCAAAGGCAATCATTTCGCGCATGGCTTCTTGACTTGTCAGTACGGGCGGGTTTTCAATCACCGAAACAAAAAGGCCTCGCTCAGGAGTCTCCGCGAATGAAGAGAGCGGGACCAAACACAAAAGCAGGAGAATAAAAAGACGCTGAAATATCATGCAAGATGGTACTGGTTTTGAGCGCTCTAAGTCAATCAAGAGCGAAAATGAAAAAACCCGACTGGGCTAAAGCCCAATCGGGTTTTCTATATGGTAGCGGGGCCAGGATTTGAACCTGGGACCTTTGGGTTATGAGCGAGCTTCAAAACATTTACCGATATTATCCAACATTGACCGATATAACCAAAAATAAAGGAGTTAGGAGAATTTTTTGAAAATTTATTTATCCGAGTTTGACCGATATTTACCGCTATTTACCATCAAAAGTGTTAACAACTACTGTTAACAAATAGACCGTTGGGTAAGTCAAAAATTGCTAAGCGACATCTAGAGCAAATAGCAAGATTTCTGTGGCTTCATTTGGTTTTTACATACAAAAAACGATCAAATTCAAATTTCTGAGAATTTTCATCCCACCATATTTTCTTGCAGCAGCCAGCTACGCGATCAGCTTTTGTGAAGTCTTTCCTTTTGGTATCAATTGTGTAAACAACGAAGTTTGGACTTCCTTCGAGATGCTCCCAGCGCACAAGACCTACATATCGCTTGTCGCTACTACATGCTGTTAAATCTTGCCATCCCCCCTGAGGAAGATCAGGAATCCAACTACCTGTTAGCTCCAAATCTGCGCCATTAAAAGGCGCCCCCATCCTTATTTCCATTACATTTTTAAATGCAACTTTCAAATCTTGATTCGGTAGAAATTTTCTTAAAAATGAAATCATCCCTCCCCCTTTTTTTCATTCACTTTTAACCGCTATTTGCCATCAAAAGTGTTAACAACTACTGTTAACAAATAGACCGCTGGGTATCCAAGCGCATCACAATATCTTATGAATTATTCAATAGCTTCAAAATATCTTTTGTTATCGACTTGCCTTTCTTTCGGGAGCCAGCATTATAAATAATTGAATACCCTTCTCTTTGCCCATATTCTGATATAGATGAATTTATTTTCTGAAATATCTGCCCTAAAACCACTTTTCGTTCTTCGGCAATCGACGCAAGCGTTTCATCATCATATTTCTTCAACTCTGATACCTTTTCATACAAAGCATCGCTATCATCAGCCTGAGCTTTTAGAGCTTCGATTTGCTCTTTGATTTGATTTCTTACAACGTCTTTTTCGCTTGCCCGCTCTTTTAACGCCCTATCTGCTTCTATTGTTCCAACATAGTTTTGAAAAAGATAATTTATATCCACGTTTCCCACTTTGCTCTCATGGACACCTGACTGGTAAACAACATCATTATCTTTTGCCGCACTAAGCCCTGCAAAGCAAATACACCCCGCCACAAGAAAAAAAAGTGTTATGAGTTTTCTGCTATGCATCGTATTACCATTGGTTGACCACTGGTCGATTCTCATTTGCAACCTCCTCCTTTATTTTTTTACTCTTGGGAGCGATACCCAGCTCTTTATAATATGAGTCCATTCCCCAATCTCTCCCTTTACGATTTGCATCCGGCAACTGTTTTGCAATACGAAGATAATCTTTTGCCTCTTCATCATCTTTATTAAGAGCAAGCGCCTTCTCCAAATATGCTATTGCATCTGTTTTCATATTTTTCTGAACGCTCGCAGCTCCTAACATACGCCAAGCAAGAGATTCATTCGGAAACAAAGTCAAGGCGACCTCATATTCCTTTATGGCCTCATCAAACATTTTTTTACCCAAGTAGCCCCACCCCAAATTGATGTGAGCCAAAAATATATTTGGATACAAATCGACTACCTTGCGGTGGATTGCGATTGAATCATCAAGACGACCGTGCGTTCTATAATGGGCGCCAAGGTTAATCAAATAAGCAAAAATAGTTGCCTTGGCTCCAGGGACAGAAAAAAAATCTGTTTTAGAACCAGAGAGCTTGAACTGTTCAACATACCAGTCATCGTTATACGATTTTCCGGCATCAGTGGCTTCGATATTGATGCTAAAACCATTCGAGACATAGCGTACAAACGTATGGTTTGTAAGAAAAATACTTTCCAGTGGCATTCCAAGTCGCAATCCCACCAATCGATAAAGGAGTGACAACGTGTCACACATCCCAGGATTGCCATCAAGAACAGAAGTTAGTAGCGGTGCATTCGGGTTGATTTTGCCAAAATCAGCTGAAAACTTTTTTTCTTTAAAAAGAAACTCATTCATTCTATTTATACGTTTGTAAGGATCACTCTCGCCTTCCAAATAAACCGCTAACTCCTGTGCCAACTCACTAATTTGAGATTGATAAATTTGAATATCAATATCTTTACCCAGCAAATCCCGATTAGTAATCTTTAGAAGCTCAAAGATTTCTTTTTCAAGATCAATATTAGCTTCTGGCGTGTTTGCTAATTCTTCGACCTTTTCTAGAATGGAGCTTGTTGGTATAGAGCCCACGTTCTCTTGCGCATGAAGATAAGTTTGTAAAAACATAAGAACTATCAATGAGGGTAAAGCAATTCGCAGCAGGCGGAAGAACGAAATCGAATAAAAAAACATAAGCTGAATTATACTCTAATCTAAAGATCTTACCGCTATTTACCATCAAAAGTGTTAACAACTATTGTTAACAAATTTAGACCGAGAAACTAAAACCTTTAGCTTCAACTGCTCGTATCAACGCCGACGTTTGTGCGCCAAAAATCTTGGTTAAATCGGATTTGGATGTTTGAAGAAATTGTGTTTGGTCACTAAATGAAGCAAACATGCTTCTGATAATAAATGGCGCCAAGGGGCCAATAGACTGATCCAACTCTAAAGAATAAACAAATTTTCTCCATGGGATTCTAAGTTCGGAGAGAAATGTTTCAAGCTCTACTGCGACTATTTTTTTTGCTGCCTCTGGTTTGAAAAACTGTGCCGCGGGCATCGAGATTGGGGCCATTGAAAATGTCAAATATCTTGAAGTCTCACTATTTTCCCTCAACTTTCGGAAGGCTTTAAACGCATTTCGTGACATTTTCTGCTCAACTAATTTCTCTCGCCACGCATGCGGTGAGAATTTCCATCTGTTATTATTTGGGTCTACCGGAATACTCGTTTCGGTGTGTTTTTCCGTTTCGCCAAACAGCCAGCATTCAAAATAATGGATGGCTGAGTAAAAGGCGGCCGTTATTCCCCAATCGTGGTGAGGTGGTTCATCAACAAGTTTGGTCGCGGTCAATCTGTTGTGAGTAGCTTGGGCATAATGCACAGAGTAATCTGCCACAACTACCTCGAAAAAATGCAACGTGAAGCAGGATGTACTACATCTTTTCGGTCGGTGTCTCCAATAGGGGGATAGAAGAAAGAAAGTATAAAATCTTTAAATTGTTGCCTTATCTCATATTCTTCATCAAGTAATGAATCCATCAGATCATCATCGTATTCTTTAATATCCAACAAACCATAAATAAACAAATCTTCACGGCACTCCTGAATATAAATCGCTTTGACTTGAGGAAATTGTTTAAATCGCTTTGCCGCCTCTAAAAAAAGAAGCTCCCGCTCATCTGCTTTCTCTTGGGGTATCAATTTTTTAAAATCACAGATAATTGTCGACATATCAATGACCGAATCCCCACTTGCGACAATATGAAAACTTTCAGGACGAGAAACATGGTTTACCAGCTGCATTACATAAGCTCCAAATATTAATGAGGGAGCTTCGCGGACAGTAACTACGGGCAAATTGGATATATCTTCAATTTGAAAATTTTGCGAACCATCAACCCTTTGAACAAGAATTTTAAACAGATCCTCATTTACACAGTTTTTCAAAAAAAGATTGGGCTCAGGAGAAGAAGAGTTTTGAGGTGCATTCACTGTTTGAACTGCACAATTGCCAAAAATAGACTTTTCAGAAAGGCGAATGGTTCTCATTTTAAAATCGTTCCAAAATGAGACTTGATAATCTTTGAAGTCTCATTGATCGCCTCTGAGAGAAAAGAACTTAAAAAATCTGTATTAACTTCATATGCTTCTTCCGCTAATGAATTTATATCTACAATTACATTTAAAACATTCGGAGTTCCCTGAGGAGTTTGGGCCGATTTTATTCTTAACCATTGGTTTACTTTACACTTGGAAAATGCACTTTTATTAAGGTTATGAAGTTCAAAAGCTGCTGGTGAATTAAAAATTGCCGGTTCTTTTGTATATGTTTTTACCAAATAATTAGGAGATTCTTCCTCTAAGAAAATTGCCCAATTAGTAACCAATGCTGTTCTTGTAAATTTTGTTCCGTTTTGTTCCAATATGGCTGCACAAATAGATGAGAAAATTTGAAATAGTTCCTTGCCTACCTTCAATACTTCAGATTCTCTTTCTGCATCGGATAATTTATAAATAAAATCAATACGATTGCCCGCAACTTGAAAAAGACGCAAATTATCTTTTGATTTTAATATAATGCGAGGAACTTCGGGAGGCGCTTCGCCTGGGATTGGAAAAATCGTGGGATCACCATCAAAAAGACCCCGCGCCGCATTATTTATTTCACTCGCAGCTTTTAATTTATCCGCTATTTGTATTCCTGGACAAAAAGCAACTAACTGAAAATTATCGAGCTTTGAATTTTTAATGCTGCTGGTCATTGCTAAATAGTGCTTTTTTTGATGTAAGTGTATTGGTGATATGTAGATATTACACTATTCAAAATAGGTTTAAAAGCCTCCTTTTACAGACTGCCTATAGAGCATCGACAAAACGCAAGGAGCTATTAAGCGATTTTTGAGAAAATAGGCTTTATAGATAGCTTTTCTATATCATCATCGTATATAGGAGCGAAATGAGCATAAATCTGTGTGGTTTTAAAATCGGAGTGTCCAAGCCACTTAGAAATTTTATAGAGAGAAATACCTTCCTGAGCTAATCGTGAAGCAAAAGTATGACGAAATTCGTGCCATCCCATGCGTCGGCCTTCGCGCAAGCCTGACTTATCAATAATTCGGCGGATGAGTTTTCGAGGCCCCTCATGGTAATAGGGACTTCCTTCGGGGCCGGGAAAACAAAGCCCTTCTGATTTGATATAGGGCAATAACTTATCTCTCAACTCATCAGAAACCGGCACAACTCGCGTATGATAATTTTTAACCGTATGATTGAATTTGGGTTTGTTCAGCACCCTAACCAGTTTCCGTCCCCAATCAAAATCTTGCCATTCAAGATGTAAGAGCTCTGCCAGCCTCAATCCCGTGTACCTGGCCACAACCACCATTGGATAGATACCCTCATCTATGGATAATTTCTCCAAAGTGCCGTATTCTTCGTCTGTCAGAAAGCGCGGCAATGTTTGAGGAACTTTTTTATGGCGAAAACCTACTACCGGATTTTTCAGGATATAGCTTCGCTCGACGGCCAGTCTAAAAAATCGTTTCAGGGTCAGAATAACCTCGTTATAGGTCTTGGGAGATTTAGACTCATAGCGTTTCAGATAAGCCCTGATGTCATCGTAGTTAATGCTGTTGATGGTTTTCTTTCCATGCGTTCCTAAAAAGTCTCGAATCCGGGAATAATCAGCAACATTGGTCGATTGCTTCCGATATGTCACTTCATCTAGGTATTGCTTGCAATATTCCTCGACTGAAATGCGTTTTTCAGTGCGAAGTTCTTTAAGGCGGGACTTCACCTCAAATTCCTTCTTCAAATGCCTAGCGAGCTTCTCATCGCTAGTTTTCAAGCTCTTAACTACCTGCTTTCCACTTGCGAGGAAGGACACATACCAGGTTTTATTCCGTTTAAAGATGCTAGCCATATATCCTCATAATTACTTACTTTTACTTACTTTATTTTAGAGGATTATCCCGAGAAAGCAACATATAATTACTTACATTTACTTACATGAAAAAAGACCAAACACTCTCATTCAAGGTTACAGACGAGCTTAAAAAGAAGCTGGAGGCCCGTGCCAAGCGCGAAGGTCGCTCCCTGTCTAACTTGGTACAGCTAATCCTCACCAAAGAAGCTGAAAAACGCTGACTTTGTTCCTTTTCGTTAACAAACACTGTTAACACCCTCTCTTTCTTAATCCCATTTGTATTGCTGAGTTTCTTATTAGACCTTTGGGTAGGTTACCCAAAGGTTTCAAAGTTACCTTCAATGCGACATTGAAACATGTATTGATCCAAACCGGCCCTTTCAAACACTAACCGGCCTTTAGGCGAGTCTTTGGGTAATCGAAACACAGGAACTCCGTTCTTGATCAAATCAATGTAATTTCTTTGCATCCAGCGATAACTCTGGCCAATGTATTTTCCAGCTTCGCGCATATTTAAATAACTACCAACAACGGAGACGGTATCCATACCCTATATAGACCCTCTTATCTCTTCCTCTTTCGCTTCCTCTGCCTCTAAAGCTGACTCTACCTCTGGCGCCAGACTTCCCCGGAGCTCTGTCATTCTTTTGTCTGACTCAAGTGCAAGTTCAATTAAAAAGGGATAGCGAGAATAAACATCGCTCATAAATGAACATTTAGAAAACTCATCTATGCTGCGTTGAATCGATTTTAATCTCATTTTTGCTCGCCACGACTTATCAAACTTCATTTTTCCATGCACCCAAATCACATTTTTATTGAAGTCGTATGAAACCAAACCGACATCAATGACTTCTTGCAGTTGCGTTATACAGTCTGGGGAAAACCCCAGCTCAAAACTCATCGTTTCGATGGAAATTTTGTATATTCCAGAAACTGAACATCTATGATTGGTAAAAGCATAGATAAATAAAAGTCTAGATTTGAGATCTGCAAGTTTACGGAATTTGTCATCTTCCCACATGCTTGAGTGGATTGAATTGAAAAGAGCCATTCTTTTTTCTCCTCATTTTTTTGCAGCTTATCTCTCGAAAATATAATCTTTGAGAGTTCGGTACGCATCGGTAAGCGCCTTGGCTTCGATTTTTCCACCGTTGTAAAATTTAATGGCTTCTTCGCGCACATTTTTACCTTCAAAAAGAACAGTTACCTTGCTACCTTCCCGGCGTTTACCGGCAAGTTTAAAACCCTTGCAGAAACAAAAGGCCGCCTCATATAAATTTTGGGTCGAATATGATTCTGATTTATTCATGGAAATGCCCTTATTTTGTAGTTTTGCCCGACTCAACATCATTTTTTCGAGTAATCTTATCTAAGGTCCCACCAATGCCTGATCTGGATGGATTTCGCCCAAACCGATAGATATAAAGCGGACAATCGCTCATAGAACACAAGCGAACTTCTTTTAACTGACTGGAACAGACTGTGGTGCAGTAAATGCGGATTGATTTGAGCGGAGTGCGTGCTTTTTTCTTCATATATTTTTCCTCTTCTTTTAAAAACCCTCGTCATTCTCTTAAACATAAGAGTTAACGATGGCTCTCACTACACTAATGTGGTGAAAAGAGGAGTTTTTTAACTTTTTTAAATAAAATTATTTTTCGCTAGAAAATATTTTTATTTCGGGAAGGCATAAAAAACTTGTTGAAATGGGTTATAGCTTATTTTGCTATAAGGCTTTACAGCGTTTGCTAAAGACAGGCTATCTTAAAACTCAGTTTCGCAAAAAAATGGCTAACGGTTCGGTTTCCAAGCAAGAGGCATTTTACTTTTTACATCCCCCCCCACACATATCCCGCACATTCGGGATCATGTCCCTTAAAGATGAAGAAAATCGACCTGTCCCCACGGTATCCAGAACCTTTTATTTAGGTGTGTTTGTAATTTACTGTAAATTTTGCCTAGCAATCCGTATTCCGTTCATATGTTCCAATGTGAATTTTTCATTCTCAGGGCTGGTCTCGATTATTAAAAAGTCTCTCTTTGAACTCAAACAAAGACCATGAAATAGAGGAGGATACTTGCGACTATCAACTTTAATATGAAAAACATACCCGGCAAAAACAAACCTATAGCTATTTATACCATCGATTTTGTTCCTCATTGGAGGCACAAATATCCCATCCATTCTTAAGTTGGGCTTATTCTTAAATTTCAAAACAAAAAAAGCAAATGTGTCATCATCATCTTTTGATGGATCTTTTATAATATCTAATGCTATTTTTTCGTATTTATAGCCGAGCTGAACAGCCTCAAAAGCTTCTAGTGTAGATATTGATGCTCTCCACAGCACTGAAACAATGAATAATTTTATTTTTTGGTAGTCAAAAGCAGATAAGGGCAAAACATACAAATCTTTATCTGGGGACTTGTATCGTTGAATGTCTTTTAGAAATAACAACTGTGCGGCGTTGTCAAAGACACCAAGCTTACCGTCACATGAAGCGCATAAAATGCCAAGGTCATAAAGTCCGATTGGAGATGCAGGTGTATATTTTTTTCGCTTATCAATGATAATAAGCTTGTCGTTTTTTTGAGTCCGGTCTAACGCCTGCAAATAAAACTTCTCGGGAACTATATGGGACTTTATGAGCTTTGTTTCCTGATTGCAATACCGACAAATCATTTAATCAAATTCCTCAATTAACTGATCCCACAACAACAAAATAAGTTGGCGTGCCTAATTTTGCTAAAAAGCGCACTCTTACCGCGATATCGCCTCTCATAGTATTGCAGATAAATAATTCGTGAAGTGCTTTCCCCGGAATCTCATCTTTTTCTAAGCTACCGATAAAGTCTGCACAATTGGATAACTCATCTTGGACGATGTGCGGTAACAGAAAAGGCTTAAATACGCCATAACCCAGCTCAGCCACTGCATATGAATAAGCCGTCTTAACAAGCATCTGACAAAATTCTTTAACATGAAGATGAAACTCTGGAAATAACTCGTACGCTTTTAATCGCTGACTTAAAGCTTTTAGATGCTCATCGAAATTTACATATGCAGAAGCGCCCCGTATCCATATGCGCTTGGTTGTTGCTCCAGTTCTCTCCGCATCTTTCGCACCTGAAACCAGATTAGGCAATGAGAAATAAGGGAAACCAACTAAAAAAGGATAATCAACCTGATCCACCAAAACTGTTTGCCATTCATTAGATGGCACATATTTAATTTTTAAAGGTAACTTATCTGCTTTCCCTTTTCTGCTAGGGAGATCGTATAGCTGGCGTAATGGCCCATACATTGTACGAAGACAAACCATTTCAAATTGACTCGTTTTTTTTGCACAATTAAAACAGCTAGCTTTGGGAAGCACCCATCTACCGCCAAAACCATACGGGATAATATGCTCATCACTTAAATTTTGTTTGCTGCCGCAATAAATGCAAACCTCTATAGGGGCATATCGCTTGTGCGGATGCTCCGGCAAAAGGTCTTTAAGGGCTTGAGAAATACATTCTGTCATATAGGTTCACGCTTCAATGGATGAACTGTTAACAAAAGTGTTAACAGGGGGTATTTTATGGATTACAAAGCAAAAGAGCCACAGTCTTAAGTGACTGTGGCTCTTAGCGTTATATGGTAGCGGGGCCAGGATTTGAACCTGGGACCTTTGGGTTATGAGCCCAACGAGCTACCGAGCTGCTCCACCCCGCGACAAATCAATAAAATAAAGACGATTTTTCTCGTTCCAAAAAAGTTGGTAGAAAGGAGAGATCGAAGTGAGATAAGGAGTATTATACCAAAATAAAAACTAAAATCAATCCCCCGACGGGGTTATTTTAGGCTTATTTTAGGGTGATAAACGCCCAATTAAGAGCGTTTACGGCCTTTGCCTTTACGCGGCTGAGGTACCATGGGCGCGGAAGGCTGAAAGTTGCCGAGCGTGCTTTCGGTGATTCCCTGGTCTTTTTCGAATTCACGGATTTTATCGCGGTAATAAGCGGCTTTATCAAATTCAAGCGCCGCGGCGGCTTGCTCCATTTTTACTTTCAAAGAAGATAAATAACTTTTACTGCGGTAATCTTCATCTGACTCTCCGACAACCTGATGCGTTAAATCTTCGGCTTTTTTCCATTTTTCAATGCCGTTGCGTATTTCTTTGATAATCGTGGTCGGCTTAATATTGTTATCGGCGTTGTATTGAAGCTGAATTTTGCGGCGGCGGTCCATTTCCCCCATCGCGCGCTTCATCGAATCCGTAACGCGGTCAGCATACATAATCACAAGACCGTGAAGATGGCGCGCCGCGCGGCCTGCGATCTGAATTAGTGACACATCGCTACGTAAAAAACCTTCTTTGTCCGCGTCCAAAATTGCCACTAGTGATACTTCGGGCAAGTCCAAACCTTCACGCAAAAGATTCACGCCGATAATGCAGTCATATTTATTGAGCCGCAGGTCGCGTAAAATTTCAACACGTTCAAATGCGTCAAACTCGGAATGAATATAGCTGACCTTAATCCCTAAATCGCTTAAATAACGGCTGAGATCTTCGGCCATTTTTTTGGTGATAGTGGTCACCATGACGCGCTCTTGTTTTTTGGCGCGGATTTTAATTTCCGCGATCAAATCATCAATTTGCCCGTCGGTTTTACGAACTTCCACAAGCGGGTCCACTAATCCCGTCGGGCGAATGACCTGTTCAACAACCTGATCTTTGCGGCCCATTTCATAAGGCCCGGGCGTTGCCGAAACATAAAGCACTTGTCCGACTTTTCTTTCAAACTCATCAAATTTAAGCGGGCGATTGTCTAAAGCCGATGGCAAACGAAAGCCAAACTCCACCAGGTTTTTCTTGCGAGCAAAGTCGCCGTTAAACATGCCGCGAATTTGCGGAATGGTTTGATGCGATTCATCGATCATCAAAATAAAATCTTTCGGAAAATAATCCACCAAGGTTGCCGGTGTCGAGCCCGGTTCGCGTCCCGCGAGATGACGCGAATAATTTTCAATGCCCGAGCAATATCCCAGCTCTTTCAGCATTTCTAAATCATAGCGCGTGCGGGATTCGAGCCGCTTGGCTTCTAAATCTTTGTTCTGTAAATTCAGCTCACGCAATCTTTGAATCAGCTCCGCTTCAATAGCTGCCATCGCAGTTTGGACACGATCATTGGAAGTAACGAAATGCTTGGCGGGATAAATCGCCAACTTAGGTAATTGCTTTTGCGGCTGAAAATTGATCGGGTCCAGAGACCAAATCGATTCGATCTGGGTGTCGGAAAACTCCACCCGCAATGGGTGTTCGCTATAGGCCGGAAAAATATCAACTTTCCCGCCGCGCACGCGGAATGAACCGCGTTTAAATTCGCCCACTGATCTTTCATATTGAATGCGAATAAGCCCGATCAAGAAATCATCCATCGATTTGGTTTCGCCGGATTCAATCGCGATTAACATGTTTTGCCAATCTTCCGGCGCGCCTAAACCATAAATACAAGAAACGCTCGAAACAATAATACAATCCGGCCGCGACAGAACCGCGCTCGTCGCTGCAAGACGTAGGCGGTCGAGGTTATCGTTGATGGATGCGTCTTTTTCGATGTAAGTATCGGAATGCGCAATATAGGCTTCGGGCTGGTAATAATCGTAATAGGAGACGAAATACTCCACCGAGTTCTCGGGGAAAAACTCTTTCATTTCGGAGTAAAGCTGAGCCGCGAGCGTTTTATTATGCGAAAGCACCAATGCGGGCCGTCCCAGCTGAGCGATCACATTCGCCATCGTAAAGGTTTTACCGGAGCCGGTGACGCCAAGCAAAACCTGCTCTTTCATGCCGGACTTAAAACCTTTGAGGAGCTTCTCGATCGCCTGCGGCTGATCACCGCAAGGCTTCATGTCGGAGGCAAGCTTGAACAGATTGGCTTCGCTCATGCGATTAAGAGGCTGAAGTCATGCGCTGGAATGGTCATACGACCACAGCTCCTGAGGCAAGCCTCAGGGTTGCAGAATTTAAATAACGATGAGACTGAAATCATGGGTAGACACAGAGTGTGTTAGGGCGCCGACTGAAATGGTGTCCACACCGGCCACAGCGTAAGCGCGCACGGTTTTGAGCGTCATATTGCCCGAAGCTTCAAGAAAAGTTTGCGGGCTGATGCGGTTACGGAGCTGGACGGCTTTCTTCGCCTGAGCGGGTGTAAAGTGATCGAGCATCGCAACTTCCGCGCCCAAATCAAAAGCTTCCATAAGTTCATCGAAGTCGCGCACTTCGATTTCAAATTTTCCGCGCAGTTTCTTTAAATTTCCGAAACGGCGATGATTCTCTTTCACCAAAACATAATCAAACAAACCAAAACGGTGATTGAAACCCCCGCCCGCAAGCACGGCGGCTTTTTCGAGCTCGCGCCAAAGGGGCGTGGTTTTGCGCGTATCAATGATTCGGCATTTTGTCCCTTCAACCTTTTGAACAAACTGAGCCGTTTGAGTTGCGATGCCGGATAAATGCCCGATTAAATTCAGCAAAACGCGCTCGGCTTTTAAAATTGCATGCATTTTTCCGGACAACTCGATCACGCGCTGATTCTTTTTAAGCAACGCGCCTTCTTTGACAAAGAACCGAATGGAAACACCGGTCAGCTTACAAACAGCTTGGGCGGAGGTCAGACCGGAAAAAACTCCGGCGGATTTGGAAAAGATGACGGCTTTTCCTTTTGCGGATGACAAAATCAATAATTGTGAAGTGATATCCGCGGAACCGATATCTTCGTTTAAGGCCAGACGGATAGATTCAAGCGTTGCTTTGGAAAGCGCGGCGCTTTTATTTGAGCTTAGCGAGCTGTTCTTGGCAGGATACGAGAAGTTTTTTGGCATCTTCGAGTTTGGCTTTTTCGCCGTCAATCACTTGTTTGGGTGCGCGCGCAACGAAGTTCTCGTTCGAAAGTTTTTTCTCCATGGATTCAATCCACGGTTTGAGTTCCGCGATTTTTTTCTCAAGCATCTCAGTTTCTTTTTGAGAATCACTCGCCTTCGGAACTAAAACAGAAAAATCCGGATAGGCTCGCATGGAATACAGATCCATGTCTTTGGCATCGATAAAACTAATCGATTGAACTTTTGCGAGCTTAACAATTTGGGGTAATTGCCTTTCAAGCGAGCCGCGAACTTGCGGATTATGAACAACAATAGCGCATGCCATTGTCTTAAGAGACTGTCCTTGTAAAACCTGCAAATCGCGGAAACCTGTGACCGCTCTTTGCAAAAGATCGATCTCTTTCTCAGCGGTTTCATCGCTCATGCTGCCCGTTACATCGCCCGACCAATTCGCGTGCATAATCGTTTCAGGCCATTGGTCTTTATCCTGAGCCAAGTCACGGAAACGCTGCCATATTTCTTCGGTGGTAAACGGCATAAACGGATGAAGAAGTCGCAGAATCTTTTCGAGCACATAAAAAAGTACAGCCTGCGTTTCTTTTTTGGTCTTTTCATCTTGCAGATACGGCTTCGCGAGCTCGATAAACCAATCGCAAAAATCATTCCAGACAAAATGATAAAGCTCAGTCGAAGCTTGGCTCAACCCGAACTGCGCCAATTCTTTTTCAATCAACTTGGTTTTCTTTTCCAAGGTTGAAAGAATCCAACGGTGCGCGGCCGGCAGGGTTTTCGAATCGACTTTCAGTGCGGTGGTTCCCTCGGTGTAGCCTTCAAGCCCCATTAATACAAACCGCGAGGCATTCCACAGTTTATTAGTAAAATTACGGCCAACTTCAAATTTTTCGCGGGAAAGGTAAACATCCTGCGCAGAAAGCATAACAAGCGACCAACGGAGTGCATCAGCACCCATTTCCTCGATCACTTCCAAAGGATCAATTGAATTGCCGAGCGACTTCGACATTTTGCGGCCCTGATCATCACGCACGGTGCCGTGCAAATAAATGCGGTTAAAAGGCACTTCACCCAAAAACTCACAGCCCGCCATAATCATGCGCGCCACCCAGAAGAAAATAATTTCAGGCGCTGTGATCAAATCCGAGCCCGGATAAAACTTTTTCAAATCAGGATGATTTTTGTCGGGCCAACCTAAAGTAGAAAAAGGCCAAAGCCACGAAGAAAACCAGGTATCTAGAACGTCCGGGTCTTGTTTCAACGGCGTGTCTTTCCCGTTTTTCTTTTTTGCCGCGGCCAAAGCTTCCGCTTCAGAGCGAGCAACAAAAACATTACCGGCATCGTCATACCAAGCCGGAATTTGATGCCCCCACCAGATCTGACGCGAAATACACCAGTCGCGAATTCCTTCAAGCCAATTGGTATAAACCTTGGTCCAACGGTCGGGTGTAAAAACTGTTTTGCCTGCTTTGTGTTCTTTTAAAGCTTTATCAGCAAGCGGCTGCATTTTCACAAACCATTGTTTGGAAAGATAAGGCTCCACCACAGTTTGACAGCGGTAACATTGCCCGACGGCGTGCATATGCTTTTCTTTCTTAAGGAAAAGCCCCTGAGCATCTAAGTCTTCGATGACTTTTTTGCGCGCTTCAAAACGGTCCATGCCGTTATACGGCCCGGCCGATTCATTCATTTTGCCATTCGGCGCCATGACATTAATTTGCGGAAGATTGTGACGCTGGCCCATTTCAAAGTCATTCGGGTCATGCGCGGGCGTCACCTTCACCATCCCGGTTCCGAATTTCGGATCAACAAATTCATCGGCAATCACGGGAATCTCGCGATTCACAAGCGGGAGAAGAATTTTTTTACCGATCAAATGCTTATAGCGCGGGTCTTCAGGATTGACCGCGACAGCCGTATCGCCCAACATGGTTTCCGGGCGCGTTGTCGCAACCACGATGTGATCTTCGCCCATTTTTTCGAAAGGCGCCTTCTTGCCAACCACGGAGTATTTCAAATGATAAAGCCCGCCTTCGGTATCTTTGTGCTCTGCTTCTTCATCCGAAAGCGCTGTTTGGCATCGCGGACACCAATTGATAATGCGGTTACCTTGATAGACCAACCCTTTTTCGTGAAGCGTGACAAAAACTTCGCGCACCGCTTTGGAAAGATTTTCATTCATCGTAAACGCTTCGCGCGACCAATCGCAGGAAGCCCCGAGACGGCGCAATTGGCGGGTAATCGTATCGCCGGATTCTTTTTTCCATTTCCAAACTTCTTCGAGAAATTTTTCACGGCCCAAATCCCAGCGGCGCTTACCCTCTTTGGCGAGCTTCTTTTCGACCACATTCTGCGTTGCGATACCGGCATGATCCACGCCCGGCACCCAGAGGGTTTCAATGCCCTTCATGCGGTTGAAGCGTATCATGACGTCTTGAATGGTATTGTTGAGCGCATGCCCCATATGGAGAATGCCAGTGACATTCGGCGGCGGAATCACAATGACATAAGGTTTCTGAAAATGGCCATCTGCGGCGTTGCCCGCTGCGCTTCCTTGTGCGGCGCATGCTCCTTGATGCGCCTCCGCGGTCGCTTGCGGCCGCCTTGCATCTGACCCATTTTGAGAAACCTTAGAAGAACGGTGAGGTTGAGATTCAGGACGAAAGAAACCTTTCTCTTCCCAATTCTTATAAATCCGCTCTTCGATCTCTTTAGCGTTATATCTTTTTTCGAGTTCTTTCATTAAAAAAGCTGTCCTTTTGAATGACGCCAAATTGCATAAACTAACACGCTAATAAGCAAAAAATAGCTAACCAGATTTGCGCGGACAACGGTATTTTTAAGCAAAGCTTGATCAATCGTCTCACTTTTAAGAAACCAACTTGTAAATTTAAATTCGATGAATATCGATACCCAAAATGCGACGATCAAGTGCACTAATACTGCCAGAAGCACCATCCATACTTCAAATTTCGGGCCTAACCATGCATAAAAAAATACCGAACTGACAAAAGGATTTTCAAATAAGCTAAATACGGGTTCTCGCAGCGGGCCAATAAAAAATGCCAAAAGACCGATAATCAGCATACAAATCGTGTTTAATCCCCATGTTAAAGGGAAGCCGATAACTGTAGAAACAAGGTTAGAGAATAAAGATGTTACAAATATTTTTTTAGGCGCTACTTTTAAGAAACGGAAATAAATATAAGCCTCAACCAGAATCACCGGAAAAAGTGCAAGAAGCATCGAGGGCAAAGTTATAAAGATCATCGGCAGGCCTGCATCTGCGTATGCCGTGGAACAAAGAGTAAGAAGCAAGAAAGCGAGTGGCAAAACTTTTGAAAGAAGCTGTCTTTTCACAAAAACTTAACTTTTAAGAAGTTTATATTCGATGGCTTCGACAAGCGCCTTCCATGACGCCTCAATGATATTTTCATGCACACCGACTGTCGTCCAAGTCTTACCATCATCCTGAAACTCGATGAACACACGCACCTTCGCCGCCGTTCCGGCCTGCGAATTCACAACGCGCACTTTATAATCCGTTAAGCGGATAGATTCAATTTCAGGATACGACCCCATCAATGCCTTACGGAAAGCCTGATCCAGCGCATTCACCGGACCATCGCCCTCAGCCGCCTGATAAAGTTCTTTGCCTTTAGCAACAATATTTACATCTGCAATCGTTTTAGGCTGTCCGCCGCCGATATTTTCACTGCGCACAGCAACCGCCTTCACCTCGAAGAAAGGCTTAAATTTACCCAAAATCTTTTTCACCAAAATTTCAAAGCTTGCTTCGGCGGCTTCAAATTGATAGCCGTCATTTTCAAGCCGCTGAATTTCGCTCAAAATCTTTTTTGTTTCAGGGGCATCCTTCTCTAAATTCAAATTCAATTCTTTCGACTTCAAAAGCACATTGGTTCTTCCGCCCAACTCCGAAACCAAGTAATGACGCGTGTTACCAATTTTTTCCGGATTCAAATGCTCGTAGGTTTTCTGATTCTTCACCATCGCATCAATATGCACGCCGCCTTTGTGGGCAAATGCTGATCGACCCGTAAAAGGCTGATTATTCGATAAATTCTGATTGCAGATTTCTGCAACAAAATGCGAAAGGCCCGTTAAAGCTTTCAGCTTTGATTCCGGCAATGCTTCGTAACCCATCTTGATTTGAGCATTTGCAAGAATGCTAAGAATATTGGCGTTTCCACAGCGCTCACCGATCCCGTTCACAGTTCCCTGGATGAGTACTGCTCCCGCACGCAAAGCCGCCAAAGAATTTGCCACGCCCAACTCGGAGTCGTTGTGACAATGAATACCAAGCGGTGTTTTGATTTCTTTGCGGATAAAATCCATGATATGCGCAAGCTCTTCCGGCAAAGTGCCGCCATTCGTATCACACAGAGAGATATTGTCCGCGCCCGCGGCGGCGGCCGTTTTGATCACTTCCAGCGCGTATTCCGGATTAGCTTTGAAGCCGTCAAAAAAATGTTCCGCGTCATAGATCACTTCTTTTTTCTTGGACTTCAAATACTCGACGCTTTCCGCGACCATTTTCAAATTTTCTTTGAGCGTGGTTTTAAAAACGTCGGTCACATGCAAATCCCACGATTTTCCAAAAATGGTGATAACAGGCGTTTTAGCATCAAGCAAAGTTTGAATTTGCTTATCTTCTTTGACCGCAACATTGGCTTTACGCGTCGAACCAAAGGCCGCGATCTTGGCATGCTTCAAAGGCACCTTGCGGATTTCTTCAAAAAAAGCCATGTCCTTAGGATTAGAACCCGGCCAGCCACCCTCGATATAATGCATACCAAATTCATCTAAACGGCGCGCGATCAAAACCTTGTCATGCGCGGACAAAGAAATCCCTTCCATCTGCGTCCCATCACGCAAGGTGGTGTCATAGAGCCAGATTTTTTGATTCTTTTTCCCGCTCATAAAAAATTCTTAGCGACGCTTCTTCCCTAATCCAAAAGCTTCATGAACAACACGCAAAGCTTCTTTGCCTTTATTGCCGTCAATCACGCAAGACACTTTGATTTCCGAAGTCGCGATCATATCAATGTTGATTTTTTTCTTCGCCAAGGCCGAAAACATTTTGGACGCGATACCGGTATGCGAACGCATCCCGATTCCGACAATGCTCAATTTCGCGATATTTTTATCGCAGCTCACGCGATCAGCACCGACTTCATCTGCGATTTTCTCGAGCGTTTTGAGCGCGCGGGAAAGCTCGCTTTTATAAACCGTGAAAGACAAATCGGTTTTGCCCGTTTCGGTTTTATTTTGAATGATCATATCGACGTTCACATTACCGTCGGCAATATCTTTGAAAATCTTGGCGGCAACACCCGGTCTGTCAGGGATACCAAACAAAGTGATCTTCGCTTCGTCTTCATTCAAAGCCGCTCCGCTCACAACGATATCTTCCATTTTTTTATTCTCTTTGGTAATCAAAGTACCCTCCCTGTCATTCATTGAATTTCGCACATAAATCGGAACATTGAATCTTTTACCCACTTCGATTGAACGTGAATGCATCACCTTCGCACCAAGCGACGCTAATTCCAAAATTTCATCATAGCTGATCACATCAATTTTCTGGGCATCCGGAACAATGCGGGGATCAGTCGTATAAATTCCATCCACGTCGGTGTAAATCTCGCAATGCTTCGCGTCCAAAGCTTTGGCAAGAGCCACGGCTGTCAAATCGGATCCTCCGCGGCCCAGCGTCGTAATTTCGCCCGTCGCTGTTTGCCCCTGAAAACCGGCTGCGATTACAATTTTGCCTTCTTTCAAGGCGGCTTTGATGCGGCTACCCTTAATATTTTCAATGCGCGCCTTAGAATGATGCGTGTCGGTCATGATACCGACTTGCGGACCGGTCATCGAAATGGCTGGATGCCCCATTTCTTCGATCGCCATTGCAAGCAAAGCGACCGAAACTTGCTCACCGGTTGAAAGCAGCATATCCATTTCGCGGTCGCTCGGATTTTTGGTGATTTGCTCCGATAAAGTGATTAAATCATCCGTCATATCACCCATAGCTGAAACAACAACAACGACTTTGTTGCCTGCTTTTTTTGTTTTGATAACGCGCTTCGCGACATTGCGAATACGCTCCGCATTTGCAACGGAAGACCCGCCGTACTTCTGAACAATAAGAGCCATAAACCTCACCCCTACTATGATTTAAATAAAAGATCCATAAGCTCGGCCGGCTTCCCCAGCTTCAACTCAGAAGCCTTCGCCGCAAGCTCGGTAAACTTCTCAACATCATCCGGAAAAACATTCTTCCCGATCATCGCGAAAGGAACCGCTTCGCGGTTGTAATTCCGCTCTTCAAACGCCGCGGAAAAACCGGGCGTAATCAACAAACGTGCCTCCACATTTTTCTGTAGGTATTCACGAATTTTTGAAAGCACAAAAAAATCAGTCGCCTCCAGCGAGCTGACTTTGGACGATAAATCTCCCGCAAGCGAAGCTTCTTCAGCGCTATGCAAAACAACCATCACAAAATCTTTTTCTTCAACGGCTTCGTGAAAAGCTTTTACCACGCGCTCGCAATACTCATGGAATTCCAAGCCTTCCTGACGGACTTCAACGGCGGTTAACCCCGTCAACCTCGCCAAACCCAAAGCGTATTCACGCGCGGCAATAATAGCGCCGGATTGAAAATCATATTTTTCTTTTAACGGCGTCAGCGCGGGACGGCGCCCCTGCCCCCAAAGCCAAATCATGTTGGCCGGGTTCTGTCCTAAATCGACACGCACTTGATTGATTTCGTGATCCTGCAAAAGTAATTTCGCGTCAAACATCAGCTTTTTTAAAGCTTCATCGCCGGGACCTTTCGGTAAAATATCTTGAATGACTTTCCCTTCTACCATCCGGGGATCCTGGGTGCGCGCGGAAAGCGCCGCGAAACCATGGGAGTCTTTAATCACAACTACATTGCGGTATTCTCCGCCGGAATAAAAACGCACAAAATCACTGGCTAATTTTTTATTCAGGAAATGCGTCAAAACGCGCGCTTCTTTAGTCGAGATCAGCCCCGCAGTCGAATCCGCCAAAACACCATTCGCCTCTGTGACAAAGTGCATGGAAAACGCGACTTCATTGTCCTCAAGATTCAGCTCACAATTTGCGGCATCCAAAGGACCGCGCCCGGGATAGTCTTTTTGAATATCATAGCCAAGCGCGTTCATTAAAACCGCGTCGGGAGAAAAAGGAGTTTTGTCCGTCAGCAACTTAACTGTTCCAACCTTGCCGGACTTGGCAAAGAAATGCAGATTGGAAAGCTTGGCAGCATCCAGCGGAGTTCGTTCACCTAATTGGGCTACCGGCTTATCACAAGCGCCGGCTAGAACTACCAGTATGTACTTCATTTTCCACAATCTCCCGGATAGCTGACACTTTCGCGTCGGCTACCTTGATTTCATCGTTGAAACTAAAAGCATAATCCACATCTTTAAGCCCCGCGCCGGTGAGCGTAATCACAATACGCGTACCTTCTTTAAAGTAATTTTTCTTCGCGAGCTTCACCACACCCGCAACAGCCGCAGCGGATGCCGGCTCAGCAAAAACACCTTCGCGCTCGGCAATAAAACGATAAGCTTTTCCAATTTCCTCATCAGTCACCGCGTCAATTAAACCGCCGGATTCATCGCGCGCCGCTAATGCGCCCTTCCAGCTTGCGGGATTGCCGATACGGATCGCGGTCGCAATCGTTTCAGGCTTTGAAAAAATTTTGTCATAAACAATCGGTGCCGAACCTTCAGCTTGGAAGCCGAGCATTTTCGGCAAGACTTCCGACTTACCGACTTTTTTATATTCGTTATAACCCTTCCAATAAGCCGTGATATTTCCCGCATTGCCCACGGGAATCGCGTGATATTCCGGGGCATCGCCCAAATCATCAATAATTTCAAACGCCGCGGTTTTTTGACCTTCAATACGGTAAGGGTTCACAGAGTTGACCAGCGTAATTTTTCCATCCTTGGTCATTTCTTTTACCATTTCAAGCGCGTCATCAAAGTTACCGCGAATCATGATGGTCGTCGCGCCGTAACGGTAAGCCTGCACCAGCTTCCCTTTCGCAATCTTCCCTTCAGGGATCAGCACGAAACATTTCATGCCGCAACGCGATGCGTAAGCCGCTGCCGCCGCTGAAGTATTGCCTGTGGAAGCGCACATCACCGCTGTTGCACCAGCTTCCATGGCCTTGGAAATCGCCATCGTCATGCCGCGATCTTTAAATGAACCCGTCGGATTTAAACCTTCGAATTTATAATAAATACGGATATTTTTGAGGCCAAGCTCTTTGGGTAAAGCTTCCGCCAAGATAAGCGGGGTATTGCCTTCATTCAAAGAAATAATCGGGGTTTTATCCGTCACAGGCAAATACTCCTGATAACGTTCGATAATTCCGATTTTTTTTACCGCGTATTTTTTTGCTGTCGTCATACCTTTATCCTTCGATTCGAATCACTTGAGAACGGCCCTTGATCGGCTTCATCCGGTCAATGACCTGAACAGCTTGGCGCACTGATTTTTCATGCGTTTCATGCGTCAGCATAATCAGCGGAACAATTTTTCCCACGCTGCGCTCTTGCTGAATTACATCTGAAATACTGATTTTGTATTTACCCAACACGTTTGAAATTCCGGCCAAAACTCCGGGCTGATCAATCACGTGAAAACGCAAATAATAACGCGAATCAGTTGAAGCGATACTACGGACCTTCAAGCCACCGCTGGTACCCCGCATAGAAAGCGAATTTTGGATCGGCCCATAAATGCCGCCCTTCGCAATATCCACAAGATCAGCAAATACCGCGCTCGCCGTTGGATGCGATCCCGCGCCGCGTCCATAAAAAAGAACTTCCCCGACTTCATCACCGCAAATTTGAACCGCATTAAATGAGCCGTTCACATTCGCCAAAATATGTTTTTCAGGTACCAGCGCGGGCTGCACTCGCGCTTCAAGCCCCGCCGAAGAGCACTTAGCAATCGCAAGCAACTTGATGCGGTAGCCGAAATGCCTCGCAAACTGGATGTCTTCGCTTTTAATTCCCGTAATGCCCTCACGGTAAATCGAATCAAAAGCAATGCTGCCGTTAAACGCGTACCGCGAAAGAATTGCCAGCTTATGCGCCGCATCGGTGCCATCAATATCCAGTGTCGGATCGGCTTCCGCGTAGCCCTTTTTCTGAGCTTGCTTCAACGCCTCATCAAACCCTGTCCCGTCCTCGGTCATGCTGCTTAAAATATAATTACTGGTTCCGTTAATAATGGAAGCGATGGATTGAATCTTATTCGCGACCAAACCTTCGCGCAAAGCCTTCATAACGGGAATACCGCCGGCCACGCTGGCTTCAAAACAAATCCAGCGTTTTTTCTGATACGCCAATTTAAAAATTTCATCGCCATACTCGGCAAGCAAAGCCTTATTAGCGGTCACCACATGCTTTCCGGCTTTCAAAGCTTCCTTGACCAAGACGCGAGCTTCTTTTGTTCCGCCGATCAATTCCACAACAACGTCAATGGCCGGGTCTTTCACAACCAATTTAGGGTTATTAGTCAAAAGATGCGCTGCTACCTTAAATGGGCGTTTTTTGGAGAGATTACGCACAGCGATCTTGCGAATTTCAAAATCGACGCCCAACTGGCTGATAAACCAAGCGCGCTTGGAATGAAGAATCTCGACCAAGCCGCCGCCTACCTGCCCTAACCCCAACAATCCGATGCGTATTTTCTGCGTTGCCATATTGAAAGAATCACGCTTTCGCCTGATTCTTGCTTCCTTAAAACCATAAAATTGCCAGTAAAACGATTGGGCAGTATAACATAACTCCTATATTGAATTGTATTGGGAATTTATACCCTTCAAGGGTATACTTCCACCAGACTATAGACAACAGACCGAAGACCACAGACCTTTCGTGAGTCTATAGTCTTTAGTCTATGGTCTTTCGTCCGGGTTGAGAGGATTACCAATATGCGCGGATTTTTAAATATTTTTTTGATTATAGGGTTGTGCGTATTGACCATGGGCATGGGCCGGAGCGGGCAATACGACGAAGAAGCCCGAGACTTTGAAAAAATGGAAAAAGAATACAAAAAAGCGGGTTATGACACTCCCGCATCAGATGGAAGCACTGTCGGGCAAATGGCCGGCGGCGTTAAACAAGCCACTTATGACAGCACAAAAGGGCTTCTTCAGGACACAGCCGAAGGCACGGCGGAAAATCCCCCCGTTGTAGGCACGGTTCAAGGCGTCATGAAAGGCAGCGGCAAAGTTCTGGAGAACACTTCCAAAGGTATCGCAGAAGTTGTCACCCTGGGCCGTGCGGACCGCAATAGTTTCCGCGTTGAAGAACCGGAAGATAACAGCGAAGACACGACCAAAGTAAAGTTCAACTTTTAATCTTAAGTAAAAGAAAAAGCCCTTGCTCAAAAAGCAGGGGCTTTTTTTATATCTTCACTCGAATGCGAAAGAAGGAAGCTTCCCAGGGGAATCACTCAAAATTATTTGGATGCGCGGCGAAGGAGAAGACGCGCGGAGCTGTGCTAAAAACGCACAGCGCACAAGCGGATGATTCTTTCAACAAAGCAGACGAATGATTTTCAGTGATTTATTAAGCGGAGAATTGGAGATCGTAAAGGTCTTTATATATTCCGTTTTTGGCGAGAAGCACATCATGCGTCCCCTCTTCAATGACCTTACCATGACGCATAACAATAATTCGGTTGGCTTTTTTAACGGTTGATAAGCGATGCGCAATCACAAACACGGTGCGCCCTTTCATTAAATTTTCGAGCGCGATTTGAACTTCAGACTCGCTTTGCGTATCAAGGTTCGAAGTCGCTTCATCCAAAATAAGAATCGGCGGATTTTTTAAAAGCGCGCGTGCGATTGAAAGCCTTTGTCGCTGCCCCCCCGACAGATTCATACCACGGTCGCCGATATTGGTGTCATAACCTTGCGGCATCGCCGAAATAAAAGTATGGGCTTGCGCCGCTTGCGCCGCAGTTTCGACTTCAGCCATCGAAGCCTGAGGATTGGCATAAGCAATATTCTCACGCACAGTCCCGTTAAACAAAATCGTATCCTGAGTCACAATCGCAATCATGTCGCGTAATGACTTTAAAGTCATATTTCTTAAATCAGTTCCATTCACGCGCACGGCACCGGCGGAGGGATCATAAAAACGCGGCAACAAATTCACTAAGGTGCTTTTGCCGGACCCGCTTTGCCCGACAATCGCCAGGACTTCGCCCGCTTTTACCGAAAGCGAAAAATCAGAAAAAATCTCGCCGCCGGTTTGATATTTAAAAGAAATCTTGTCATAAACTACTTCGCGAACAGGCTCTTTAAAGTGAATCGCATTAGGCAAATCACGCACAGAAGGAACTTCATCTAAAATCTCAAAAATACGCTGCCCCGCCGCGACCGATTGCTGAATCGTGTTATTGACTTTGCTAATTTTTTTAACCGGCTCATAAAGCAGGAAAAGCGCGACAAGAAACGAGGTGAACCGCTCGGGTGTAAACTGCTCCACCGACATTCCCACAGCCAGCGCCGCGCCGGCCGCGCCGATCATTTCAATCATCGGTCTTTGCAAAATCGTAACGCGGATAGTTTTTTTATAATGATCAAAAACAGTGCGGTTGATCGAGTTAAATTTATCAATCATGCGGTTTTCTTGGTTGAACGCTTTCACAATCGTCATTCCCATCAGACTTTCGCCGATAAACGCCGTGATTTCACCGGTGCGTTCCTGCATTTTTTTGGTGGTGCGGCGCAATGATTTTCCCAAAATCACAATCGGTAAAGCGACGATCGAGAAAACACCGACCGCAATCAAACCGCTGGGACCACCCCAAAGAAAAACCGGGGGAAGAAGGAAAAGCACCGTAATCGGCTGTTTTACCAAATCAGTCAAAACATCGGTCACGCCACCCTGAATGGCACTGACATCATTCGTGATACGGCTCAAAAAATCACCTGTTCGCCCGCGGCTGTAAAAATCGCTGGAAAGCCGGGTTAAATGCGCGAATAAATCTTCGCGCACTTTGCGAACAGCGCGAATTCCCACATTGGTCATTTGATAATTGAGGACATAATCGAAGAAACTCTTAAAACCGATGATGGCAAAAATTAAAACAGGCAGCCAAATCACGCCAAAGCGGATATCAAATTCAAAAGGAAGATGCGAAATAACCTGGCTGCTTAAAATCACTTCGCGCTTATTGGTCAAACCGCTGATTGTCAGATAAGGAATCGCGGAAGCCAAAGCCACCGTAATGGCATAACCCACCATACACACCACCGCAATGCCAAAGCGCCACAAATGCGGACGGATGTATTCAAGCAATCGGCGGTAAATCACCATCGAATTTTTTTCGGACTGATAAGCCATATTTCCCCTTTCAAACAGACGGCATTCTACCATGATACCTCGCAACAAGGGATAAGCGCATTTCAAACCCCCGCACTTCCGGGAAGTACGGGGGTTTGAGAACTGGTCATTCGCCACAACTCAATATATAATTCCCGAATGTCAAAAAAACTGCGTGTCGGTGTTATCGGTGTCGGTTATCTAGGGAAAATTCATACCCGCATTTATCATGAACTTCCGGAAGCGGAATTGGTGGGCATTTGCGATTCCAATCCTGAAACCAAAATCAAAGCGGATGAATATCAAACCGCTTTTTTTACGGATCACCGCCAGCTCATCGGTAAAGTGGACGCCGTCAGTATCGTTACCCCCACTTTCACGCATCATGCCGTCGCCAAGGATTTTTTGAATGCGGGCATTCACACTTTGATTGAGAAACCAATCACGCTCAAACTGGAAGACGCCAACGAGCTGATTGAAATCGCCAAACGTAAAAATTTAGCCCTGCAAGTGGGACACCTTGAACGGCACAACCCCGGCTTTAAGCGTATCACCGAAATTATTCAAAACGTGGGTTTCCTCGAGATTCATCGCCTTGGACCTTTTACAGGCCGCATTAATGATTGCGGCGTTGTACTTGACCTCATGATCCACGATCTCGATATTTTGCTGGGACTGATCAAATCCCCCATCAAGAACATTGATGCGATGGGCATTCATGTTTTGACGCCCTATGAAGACATCGCGAATGTTCGCATTCGCTTTGAAAACGGCGCGGTGGCTAATCTGACGGCATCCCGTCTGACTTTCGAAAAACAACGCCGTCTGCGTGTTTTCCAGGAAAACGGCTATCTCTCCCTGGATTACGAAGCGCAAAGCTGTAAAATCATCCGAAAAATTGAGGACAAAATCGAACAAGAAAGCATTGATATCCAAAAAGGTGAGCCGCTTAAAGAGGAACTGCGGTTTTTCATTAACAGCATTCTCGATGGCTCAGGCCTAGGGAAACCGGACACCGCCGCGCGGGATGCGTTGGCGCTGGCGATTCAAATTCGCGACTCGATCGACAAGCAAGCTCAAACGCGGTTGGGCGCAGCCCAGAGCTAAAACCAGAATGCACAAACGCATCTTCATTACTGCGCTTGAAACTTCCGCGGACCATCACGCCGCGGAACTCATTCACGAACTAAAGAAAAGCATTCCCTCGCTTGAAATTCAAGGTATCGGCGGGCCGCAAATGCAAGCCGCTGGCATGACGCTCCACCGCGACATGACTAAAATCGCATCGCTCGGATTCATGGACGTCATCCGCAAGTATCCGCTTTATAAAAAAATATTCGAAGAAACTGTCGCGCACATCGAAAAAGAAAAGCCTGACTTGATCGTCTGTCTTGATTCCCCTGCATTCAATCTGCGGTTGGCAAAGCGGGTTTCAAAAACAGCGCCGATTTATTATTACATCGCGCCGCAACTTTGGGCTTGGGGTCAAAACAGAGTTAAGGTTGTTCAAAAACATATTCAAAAAATGCTCGTTTTGCTGCCGTTTGAAAAAGATTTTTACCGCGCCCGGAATGTTGAAGCGGAATATGTTGGGCACCCTCTCATTGAAAAATTAAATTCTGTGCCCAGCCTTTTTAACTGCAAAAAAAAGCTGGCACTCAAGGATGGGGTCCATATTGGACTCTTTTCAGGGTCAAGGCTAAGAGAGCTGAAGCGCATTTTTCCGGTTATGCTCGAAGCGGCAAAGCTAATTCAAGTGACACTGCCGCAAGCTGTTTTCCACGCCAACCGTGCTCCCGGACTGCCGCCGGAACTTTACACCGAACTTGCGCGCCAAGCCGGCGTCTCTGTTCAATTCCATGAAACCTCTTTTGAAGAAACCGTACGCGCGATGGATTTCGCGCTCGTCGCTTCGGGGACCGCAACGCTTGAGACAGCACTGCTCGGAACACCTTTTTTCTTACTTTATAAAACAGAATGGACCACTTATATTTTGGGAAGAATGCTGGTGAAGGTAAAATATTTAGGCTTGGGCAATTTACTTTTAGATGAGCCCGTCATTCCTGAGTTTATTCAAAATGATGCCCGCCCTAAAAAAATCGCCGCACTGGCGGTTGATTATCTTAAAACCCCAGCAAAAATGATGGCAATGAAATCAAAGTTTGAAAAACTCCATCAAATTCTCGGCAATCAATCCGCCAGCCAATCCGCCGCCCGCGAGATCATCGCATTCCTCTCCAAATAATCTGATTTCTTTCCCGAAGCTATAACCACTCAAAAAATTTGGATAAATTCGCTCAAAAAGGCTTAGATGCCAGGAGCGAATGAGCAACTGAGGAGGCGTAGTGAAACCTACGCCGCACGAATGTTGTGAGGTTCGCGACGCCGCAGATGAGCTTTTTTCAGCGAATTATTTACTCTGGACGGTTGGGGAGGTTTTGAGCTTATCCCACGGCAGCTCCGGCTGCACGATCGGCCCATACTCTTTAGGGAAAGGAATCGGAAAGGTCGCAATGTCATAGACACCGGCAAGCGCACGGCCCGCGGTAAAAGCAATTCCCCGCACAGTTCCGGTCATCCAGCTTGGCGGCATTTGGTCATCATTCTCATACTTTTCGACCGCAAGCTCGTTGGTTAACTCCATGGGGCTCAGTGCGATATTGAGAAAACCGCGTTGAAGTTTTCTTAAGGGACCAGGTGATTCCATCTCAGCGGCAAAAGACTGTGCTGAAACAAGAGCTAAAATGGCAGCGATAAGTAAAATCTTTTTCATCAGCGATAATCTAGCAGAGGTTTTCCCGCCGCTCTAGCAATATTTGTTTAGCTCTGGGTTCACCCAACCGCATACCCCGCTTGAGACGCAGAGGAAAATGAAACAAAAAGGCCGTGGAATTTCTTCCACGGCCTTTTTCTCGCCGGTTGCGCTTTAGCGCAGAGGCAAAATATTACAGCTTGAAGAGCATATCGGCATATGTCGGCACCGGCCACGCCTCAGCGCAAACCAGAACTTCCAATGCATCGATATCCGTGCGAGCATCATCCATCGCAACCTTCACTTTGTCACGGAAAGCACGCGCCTTTTCAGGGGCATGCTCAATTTTGCTGCACTTTTCAAGCGTTGCTTCAAGCTTATCAAGCTTTTCTTTTGCGGATTCAAGATGAGTGGTGATATTAATCAACAGCTCTTTTTGAACGGCATAAGAAGCGCCCGTCGATTTGAGCGAATTGATCGTGTCCGCAAGTTTACCCGTGTAGCAGATCACAGCGGGAATATACTGCGTCTTCAACATGCGGATTGCACATTTCGCTTCAATTCCGATTTGCTTGATATAGCTTTCAAGATAGATTTCATGACGCGAATGCAGTTCGGTTTTCGAAAGCACTTTATACTTTTCGAAAAGCTTATGCGCTTCAGGCGTATTCATCTCATCGAGAGCATCCACCGTGGAGCTGATATTCGGAAGTCCGCGCTTTTTCGCTTCCTTAACCCAATCCTGTGAATATCCATTTCCGTTAAAAATCACGCGGCCATGAGCCTTGATATATTCACGCACAATTTTTTCAGCTTCTTTATTGAGATCGCCCTTGGCCACTTTTTCAAGGCGCGTAGCAACTTCATCAAAAGCTTCCGCAGAAATTGTGTTGAGAATCGTGTTCGGTCCGGCAACGGATGCCGAAGAAGGCACCATGCGAAATTCGAATTTATTACCGGTGAAAGCAAAAGGCGAAGTACGGTTGCGATCGGTATTATGCAACGGAAGCGGCGGAAGTGAATCCACGCCCATATGCAGATAACCATAATCCGTTGACTGAGCCTTTTTACCTGCGGCAATTTGATTCAAAATATCCGTCAAACCCGTACCCATGAAAACCGAGATAATCGCCGGCGGAGCTTCATTCGCACCGAGACGAAGATCATTACCGGTATTCGCAGCGGAAGCGCGCAGCTTACCGGCATGCTTATCGACAGCCTTGATGATTGCAGCAAGAACAACCAAGAACTGGAGGTTGTCATGCGGCGTTTTGCCGGGCTCAAGAAGGTTTTCGCCTTCGTTTGTAGCGAGCGACCAGTTGTTATGCTTACCGGAACCATTCACACCTGCGAACGGTTTTTCATGCAACAAGCAAACGAGACCGTTGCGAAGAGCGATTTTTTGCAAGCTCTCCATCACAAGCTGATTGTGATCAACCGCAATATTTGTGGTCGAGAAAACAACCGCGATTTCAAACTGCGCGGGAGCCACTTCGTTATGCTTCGTCTTCGCGGTTACGCCCATTTTCCAAAGTTCAATGTCGAGTTCTTTCATGAACTTCGCGACACGATCTTTGATTGAACCAAAGTACTGGTCTTCGAGTTCCTGCCCTTTCGGCGATGCCGCGCCAAAGAGCGTGCGTCCGGAAAGAGCAAGGTCGATGCGTTGATCATAGAACTTCTTATCGATCAGGAAGTACTCTTGCTCAGGACCCACTGTTGAAGTCACGCGCTGAACTGTCTTGTTGCCAAGAACACGGAGCAAACGCACAGCCTGCTTCGAAACAGCTTCCATCGAGCGGAGAAGCGGAGTTTTCTTATCCAGTGATTCACCGGTGTAAGACATAAACGCTGTCGGAATGCAAAGTGTCAAATCCCCTGCGGCGTCTTCTTTCAAAAATGCGGGAGAAGTACAATCCCATGCGGTGTAACCACGGGCTTCGAAAGTTGCGCGCAACCCACCACTCGGAAACGAAGAAGCGTCGGGTTCACCTTGAATCAACATATTGCCGGTTAATTCGAGCGTGATACCGCCCTTCATGTCAGGATCAATAAATGAATCGTGCTTTTCAGCGGTAATACCGGTCAAAGGCTGGAACCAATGCGTAAAATGGGAAGCACCTTTTTCAAGCGCCCAATCTTTCATGGCATTTGCGACCACACTCGCAACTTCGGGAGTCAGCGGAGTTCCCTTTTCAATCGTCTTGCTGAGAGCTTTGTAGGTCTCTTTCGGAAGACGTTCGCGCATTACTTTATCATTGAATACATTGCTCCCGAATACTCCGGGCAGTTTGTTCTCACAGCTCATGACAATCTCCTGAATTAATGTTGGTTAAAATTTAAGTGCATTTGAAGGCTGAAAGCCTACTACGAAGCTTAAATCGAATCAACGCTTTATAGAGCGCGATTCGCTTTCTGTCCCCTTAGAATCCCCATTCACCAGACCCATTCGTGCAATCCGCATGCCAACAGAAGGAAAAAATCTATCTCTTCAAATTTGAAACAAATAAGCCAAAATTATCAAAAAATACGTTTTTGTAAATTTAAATACAACAATTTTGTATTTTTTAATCAACTATATTTTTTGCGGGAATTTGATAGTTTTTGATTTTATATCCGAGAATACGCTCCGTAAGCCCAAGCATCTTGGAAGCTCGCCTTTGATTCCCGCCGGTTTTTTTCAAAGCTTCGCGAATCATCTTTTCCTCTAAAATCTGAACTGCCGCGGGCAAATCTCCCTCCGGAATATTTTCAGAAAAACTTGCCGCGCCGACTATCTGCGAGGGCTCAAACTGCGTGAGACCGGGAGAATCTTTGTGCCCGGGAATCGGAAAAAGATTGGGCTCGATCGTATCTCCCTTGCAAAGCAAAACCGCGCGCTCCACTGCGTTTTGTAATTCTCGAATATTACCGGGCCAAGCATAAGCCATTAAATATTTCATCGCGGAGTCCGAAACGTACTTCACTTTTTTTCCGTTCTCTTTATTCGCGATCGCAAGAAAATGATTCACCAAAAGCGGAATATCTTCCCTTCGCTCTCTGAGCGCGGGGAGAAAGATAGGCACGACATTCAAACGATAATAAAGATCCTCGCGAAACTTTCCTTCTTTGACAAGTTTTTCAAGGTCGCGATTCGTCGCGGTAATTAAGCGAATATCCACTTTGATGGTTTTGGTTCCGCCCACGCGCTCAAATTCTTTCTCCTGCAAAACGCGCAAAAGCTTAATCTGCGTTGAAAGCGAGATATCACCTATTTCGTCCAAAAACAAAGTCCCTTTATGCGCCATTTCAAAGCGCCCCTGCCTGGATGCCAGCGCCCCTGTAAAAGAACCTTTTTCATGTCCAAAAAGCTCGGCTTCAAGCAAAGTATCCGGTAAAGCTGCGCAGGACACCTTCACGAAGGGCCCTTCATTACGGTCGCTGGCATAGTGAATCGCCTGAGAAACAAGTTCTTTGCCCGTACCCGTTTCACCGCGAATCAAAACCGTCGCCTTCGACTGGCTGACCATTTCAATCGACGCTAAAACATCATGTATACGCTTGCTTTCTCCGATGATATTCGACGGACGAAATTTTTTAGCAAGCTCACGCTTGAGACGTAAATTTTCATCCTGAAGCTCACTTTTTTCTTTCTCACGGCGCAGATAAATTTGCACCGTTTGCGCGATCATTGAGCTAATAATGGAAAGCAAACGAATATCTTCATGGAAAGAAACATCTTCCTGGAAAAGGCGATCCACCGAAAGAGCTCCGATGGTATCCTGATCCAGCTTGATCGGAACGCAAAGAAATGAAATTTTACTGCGGTCTAAATGTTCGCGCGCACGGGTTTTATTCAAGAAAAGAGGTTCTTTATCAATGTTCGGAACCACAATTGGCTCACCGGCCTGCACTACTTTTCCGGTAATTCCCTCACCCACTTTATAGCTGCCGCGGCGCTTCGCTTGATCGTCAAGTCCATGCGCAACCTCAACCGTTAAGGTGGATTTATCTGAACTAAGCAAAGCCAAAGTTCCGCGCGCCATCCCCATTTTGTCATGCAAAATATCCAAAACTTTGTGGAGGCGTTTTTCCATCTGCTCCGATGAGTTTAGGCAGCGGGAAATCTCATAGAGAGTCTGAACTTCCATGATTTCACGGCGCAACCCCTGGATCGTGTCGTATTTCTGTGTCATAAAACTTGATTGGCATCCACTCCGTAGAGCGCGATCCCCGCCTTATTGGCCCTTTCAATAAAAAGTTCTAAATCTAAAAAGAGGGTTTTTCCTGCCTCGAAGGCGAAGACTCTTGCCTTGGAGGTAATCAGCGACTCTAATGTTGTTAAGCCCGCAGCAGGCACATCGAAACGCATATCCTGCTTGGGTTTAGCAACTTTAACCACAATCACATCCCCGCCGCCTAGCTGGCCACCCCTGAGAATAGCCTGATCTGTCCCCTCAACCGATTCCACGGCAACCGCGGTCTTATTTTTAACAACCACAGTCTGGCCAATGTCCTCGGCTGCAATGTGCTTAGCAATTTTGAAGCCAAAGTTAACATTTTCGAAATCTTCCTTGGACATTTTGCGCTTCCCCAATGGGCCCGCCCCCGGTAAATAATCATCCATCAGCCAAGTCGAGTCCATTAAATCAATACCCTGATGATGCAAGTAGTCCGCAATCCCCCCCAAGAGCGAGTCATCTTTATGGTCTTTAAGCTTCATAAGAACTCCTAGCATGTCCAAATCGGGGCGAACATTCTCCTGAAGCAAGCGGACTTTCTCAACTTTTCCGGCCATAACCGCCTCATGCGCTCCATGCGACCTGAAAAATTTCACCATCTTTTTTAGTTCGCCGATTTTAACCCACTCAAACTCATCGGAAGTTTTAACTAAAAGAGAGTCTGCTTCCCTCTCAATTCCGCAAGTCACCACACGGTATCCGCGCGCACGCGCTTGCTGAGCAAAAAGCAAAGGAAAGCGGCCGTTTCCGGCGATAAGTCCAACGGTTTTAGTATTCATTGTCATAGTTTTAATTCTCGATATTTATCTGAAGATCAAAAAGAACCTGAGAGCGATTCTGTCGGTTGAGCCAAAAGCTCAGAGACAAAATAAAATGGTCAGCGGCAAATTCCGCGTTCGCATTGTTTTAAGAATGCTATCAAAGTCGGAATGGCGTGCGGCGATGAGATTTTTTCCAATTCCTTAATTGCCGTTTTCAACGTTGATTTGGAACGGAAAATAATTTTATAGGCTTTCTTAATGGCGGATTTTTCTTCAGCGGAAAATTGCGACCGTTCCAACCCCACGGAATTAATCCCAAAAGCACGTGCCGGATGTCCATCCGCCATCATATAAGGCGGAACATCTTGTACGATCTTGGAACAGCCCCCGGTAATCGACAGCGTACCAACACGCACAAATTGGTGAACCCCCGTCAACCCGCCGATAATCGCGCGATCTTCAACAATCACATGTCCGGCCAAAGTGGCGGCATTGGCAAGAACCGTATGGTTGTGAACAATGCAATCATGCGCGATATGCACATACGCCATCAGCAAATTGTCATTCCCCACAACCGTTTCGGTACCTTCTTTGGTGCCGGGGTTCATGGTGACATATTCACGAATTTTATTGCGGCTGCCGATTTTTAAATAGGAAATGCCGCCATCAAATTTTTTATCTTGGGTAGGGCTGCCAATCACTGCACCGGTAAAAATTTCATTGTCAGAGCCGAGCGTGGTGTAACCTTCGATCGTAACGCGCGGACCAATCTTGGTACGGTCGCCGATTTTGACATTTTCGCTGATGATCGCGAACGGACCGACTTCCACGCCCTCGCCAAGTTCGACATCGGGATGAATAATCGCCGTAGGATGAATTCGAGTTTCAGTTTTCATAATCTATTTTTATTTTATCGCAGTTGTGCGCCTTCGGCGAACAGAGCAAAACATCACGGATCGACGACGGCGAATTTTACTTCTGCTTCACAAACAAGCTTATCGCCCACATAAGCTTTGCCTTCGCACTGACCCGTACGGGAACGCTTTTTAATCACATCGACTTCCATGCGTAAAACATCCCCGGGAACAACCGGCGCGCGGAACTTCACTCCGTCCAAACTCATAAAATAAGCGATTTTGCCGCGATTATCGGGCTCCGCCAGCATGATTACGCCGCCAACCTGCGCCATCGCCTCGACAATCAAAACGCCTGGCATAACGGGATGCCCCGGAAAATGACCCTCAAAAAAATAATCATTCACGGTCACTTGCTTGATTCCGGTAGCGCGTTTTCCGGGCTCAAAATTTTCAATTCGATCCACAAACAAAAAGGGATAACGATGCGGAATAATTTTTTTGATCTCTTCAACGGTTAAGGTTTTAGGCATTACAGCTGGCAATTTATTGTCTGTCATACTGAGCTTCCTTACGAGTTCCGTGTTAAGAGCATGTCCGCTTTTGGTGGCAATGACATGGCCCTTGATAAATTTTCCGAGCAAAAACAAATCACCGAGCAAGTCCATGATTTTATGCCGGCAAGCTTCGTCCGGAAAACGCAGCTCATTATCGATCGGGCAATTATTTTCAAAAACAAGCGTATTACCAACATGCGCGCCTTTTCCAAAACCCTGCGCAAGCAAATATTCTGCTTCTTTTTTAAGACAAAAAGTCCGTGCGGGAGCAAGCTCACGCTCGAAAATTTCCGGCAAAATAGGCATCATCAAAAACTGGTCCTTGAGATTCGGATCAGAATAAGAGAGCGTATAAGAAACAATAAACTGTGGTGATGGCAAAACAATGATGGAATGCTCGCCTCGATCAACAAAAACGGGTTCTTTGATTTCAAGATAAACACGGTTGGCGTTCTGATCGATTACACCCGCGCGAGAAAGAGCCTGCGTGAACTCAAGCGCGCTGCCATCCATACCCGGAAGCTCATCACCGTTAACTTCCACCACCGCGTTATCGATTCCAAGACCATGAAACGCAGCCATGAGATGCTCGATCGTCTTAATGACCCCGGTTCCCACAGCTAGCGCGGTTTGACGCAGCTCATCCGTGCGGACATTTTCGATCGAGGCGCGTACTTTCAGGTTCGGATCAAGATCAACACGGCAGAAACGAATTCCGGTGTTTTCTTCAGCGCTCAATACCCGAACCTTAACCGTCTGTCCGGTATGAAGACCGGCGCTCTGAAATTCAACGGGCTGTTTAAGGGTTCTCTGCTTCATGGGCTATTGAATTATGCTTTTTTATACTTCTTCATCAACTCTTGAAGAATATCTTTGGTGATATTCAAAGTCGGATTGCGGTAAAGCAAAACACGGTCATTCAAAATAAAATCATACCCTTTTGCCTTACCATACTCAGCGATGGTTGAGTCAATGTCTTGAAAAATCTCGCGCACAACTTTTTCGCGGCTTTCACCAAGCTGGCGGCGAACTTCACGGTCAAAATCTTCAAGCTGACGCTTCTTTTCAATCAATTGCTCCTGTTTCGGCTGACGCGCTTCTTTCGCAAGCAAGCTCAGTTCATCTTCCAACGCGCGGGCAGCTTTAACCAAGGCGGCACGTTCTTTTTCCTTTTGCTCGCCGATGTTTTTTAAAGCCAAATCTTGATCTTTGGTTTTTTGATAACTATCAAAAACTTCCGCGACATCCACATACGCCACACCCGCCGCGAAAGCATTTCCGCCGGCCACGAGAGCCGCCGCGATTATCAAACTTAAAAAAATATTCTTTTTCATTTTTCGATCTCCTTAATTAAGTAATCCAAGTTACTTTTTATTTTAATGACAATCCATTCAAATCAAACAAGTCTTTACCGGCACTCAACACGCAAAAGCAATTGCGGTTGGGCAAAGCCCAGAGCAAAAATAATTAGAAGCCGCGGCTCAAACTAAATTCAAACCGCCCATTTTCATTTTCCGTATCTTTATTAAAAATAGGATAGCCGTAATAAAGAGCGATCGGCCCCAAGGGAGTCTTTATTTTAACGCCGGGACCCACACTCGTTGAAAAATCACTGAAATTCACTTTAAAGGTATCGCGATTCACATTACCGGCATCAATGAAAACAACTCCGCGCATAATGTCTAAAAAGGGCACCGGGAAAGTGTAATCTAAGTTAACAACCACAAGCGATTGACCGCCCACTGCTTCGCCATTTTCAATCGGACTAACACGACGATAATTAAAACCGCGCACCGAACCCAATCCGCCGGCAAAGAAACGATCAAAAACCGGCACTTCATTTGATCCGCCCAACGCATCGGACATACCGAGGCGAACACCGCCTTCAAGGATATGCTTTTTCCAAAGTTGGACAAACTTGGTGTAATTCGCGCCCAAAATATAATAGTCCGCGTCGCCGCCCAAAAAGGTGCCCACCAACTCTGCGTTAATGCCGGCCTGGCTTCCCTTCGTAGGATTAAAGTAATTATCACGGGAATCGTAAGTCGTAAAACTTTTGAGACGGGAAAGCAGCGTATCACCCTCGAAATCACGCACAGTTTGAGGTGCATCGCTGGAAAGATTCTTCAGCTTCACATTTTCCATCGTGTATCCACCGCCCACGCGGAAGACATCTTTAATCAACCTTGAAATTGTAAAGCCAGCACCCGTACGAGACTCGTCGAAGTGAACATTCGTGTTATCGCGGAAGGTGTTGTAAATATCAAGCCCGAACGCATAAGGTCGGCCAAACAAATACGGCTCAACAAAACTAAAAGCAAAATGACGGCTGATGGTTCCGACGCGCGCACGAAGCGATATCGATTGGCCACCACCGGTGAAGCGCGGAAAATTAATCAAGTCAAAATTTTTCTGAGAAATTTCGGCAAAACCCAAGAAGCGGTCTACGGAACTGATACCGCCGCCAAAGGAAAGCTCTCCGGTACGTTTTTCTTTAACGCGGAAAACCAAGTCTTTCCGGTTAGGCTCAGTATCCGAAGGCACGGTGTCATAAGTGACCTCTTCAAAGTAATTCAAATTATCCAAACGTTCTTTGGATTTCTTAATCTTGGCACCGTCAAACCGATCACCGGGACGAATGCGCAACTCGCGGCGAATGACCTGATCACGTGTTTTGGTATTACCTCGGACAACAACCTTATCCACAAAATAAAGATCGCCTTCGATAATTTCATAGGAAACGTCCACTTTGCCCGTATCCTTGTTCAGATTGGTATCCGGAATAATACGCGCATCCATATATCCGCGCTCATTGTAGAAAGAGCGCAGCTTCTCGACATCTTCCGCGATGTAATACTGCGAATAAGTCAGCCCCGGAAGCATTTCTAATTC
>CAZLTL010000003.1:81059-130358 GCA_964562525.1 uncultured bacterium | reverse complement strand
GGCATAAAAGGGGATAGTATTCCGATTGGTGCCCGGATTGTATGCGTCGTGGATGCCTTTCACGCGATTGTTTCAACCCGGTGCTATTCAAAGGGACGCCCGATTGAAACTGCTTTTGAAGAGCTGCGCCGCTGTGCCGGAACTCAATTTGACCCCACGGTGGTGGAAGCCTTTATCAGCGCTTTGACCAAGGAAATGAAGCGCCGCGGAACCGGCTTTTTCTACGACGGCGAAATCCAGCATACCGCCTAAAAACAACCCTCAAAATCGCTTGCCTGCCAGAGACACCCTGAGTATAATCCGTCCGCCTTCGAACTGTATGAAGAGGCTCGTCAACCTTTGTTTTGGGAGGAGCAACCATGCCTGTGAAGAAAAAGTCAAAAAAGCCCGTCAAGACTGCCAAGGCTGTTAAGAAAACAGTTGTTAAGGCCGCCGCTCGTCCCGTAGTTAAAAAAAAGCCGCAACCGGCACAACCTATTACGTCTCCATCCAAGGTTAAAACGACGCTCTCCAAGAAGGAGCTCGCCGAGTTCAAAGAGCTTTTGTTCGACATGCGCGCCAAAATTGTAGGCGACTTGCAACATTTGGAATCCGACTCCCTTAAGAAAAGCACGGAAGAAATGACAGGGGATCATGCGGATATTATCGATACCGCGCAGGATGAGTTTGACCGTGAGTTTGTGCTTAATTTGGCCGCGAATGAACAGCAAATTTTGAATAAGATTGACGTTGCTTTGCATAAAATCGGCGATGGAACCTATGGCATGTGCGAAAAGTACGGCACTCCTATTCCTAAAAAAAGATTGTTGGCGATGCCTTATACGACTATGTCCATCAAGGCACAAGAAGAGCAGGAGAAGGGCCTATAAAAAGGTTCTATCTTGTTGCGGTCTTTACTTTTCTCCTCGATCGCATTTCGAAGTTTCTCGCTTTAGAGCATTTGTCGGGATCAGTTCCGGTGATCCCCGATATTTTTCATCTGACGCTTGTGCACAATCGCGGCATCGCGTTTGGCCTCTTTTCCCAGTTTCCATGGCTTTTAATCGCGGTCGTGACTGTCAGTTTGATTTTAATCGCGTGGATTTCTCACCGGCCCGCGTTTCGCAAGCCGCTGGATCAATGGGTGTTTGGATTGATTCTTGGAGGGGCTTTAGGGAATTGGCTCGACCGTGTTCTTTACGGCGCGGTAATTGATTATTTTGATTTTCGTATCTGGCCCGTTTTTAATATCGCGGATTCCGCGATTTCAATCGGTGTCGGAATTTACCTTTTCTATTTATTGCGGCAACCGCAAGAAAGTAAGTCGTCATGAAAGAGTGGACAGTAGGCCTTCAGGATGCCGGATTTAGGCTGGATGTTTTTTTAGCGGGATGCCTGAAAGGTGAGCAGTCGCGTTCCCAATTGCAAAAAGCGATCCGCGAAGGGGATGTGATGGTGAATGGTAATCCCGCCAGCGTGCATTATTCGACGAAAGTCGGGGATGTTGTGACGCTGAAGGTTTTTGAAATCCAAGAGAGCCGTCCTTTGGCGGAATCAATCGATTTGGATATTCGCTATGAAGATGACGATTGCTTGGTGGTTTATAAACCGGCCGGATTAGTTGTCCATCCTGCGCCCGGAAATCCTTCAGGAACGCTTGTGAACGCACTTTTAGGCCATGTGAAAGACTTAAGCAGTGTCGGGGCTTCAGAGAGGCCCGGGATTGTTCATCGCTTGGATAAAGATACTTCGGGTCTGCTTGTGGTTGCGAAAAACAAACAAGCGCATGCGCATCTTTCGCAGCAATTCAGAGACCATACCAATGAGCGTGTTTATTACGCTGTGGTGCGAGGAATTGTTCAGCATGATGAAGGTAAATGTGAAGAGCCGGTGGGCCGCGCTTTTATGAATAAGAAAAAAGTTATGGTGAAACCAACCGGTGGGCGCGACGCGCTTACTTTTTTTAAAGTGCTCAAACGTTTTAATCATGCCACTTTGGTTGAGGTTCGTTTGCAGACAGGCCGCACGCATCAAATTCGCGTTCACTTTCAGCATATGGGACATCCCGTGTACGGTGATTCACTTTATGGCTATCCTTCGCAATGGATTGACCGTCAGGCTTTGCATGCCGCGGTGCTTGGCTTTGAACAGCCGCGGACCGGAAAATGGATTCGCATTGAATCTGAAATGCCGGATGATATGAAGCATTTGCTCAAACAGCTTGAAACGGAAGAAGCTTAATCTCCGATTTGTTTTAACTTTCAACCCCACAATTTGATCGTGAAAAAAATCAGAATTTTTCTCGAAATGATCAAGTTCGAGCATTCCATTTTCGCGTTGCCTTTCGCTTATCTGGGAATGGTGTTGGCCGCGCGCGGTTGGCCCGGATGGGAAAAGTTTGTTCTTATCACGGTCGCGATGGTTTCGTTTCGCACGATGGCGATGGCCGCCAACCGTTTGCTCGATCAAAAAGTGGATGCCGCAAATCCGCGTACCGCATCGCGGGCTTTGCCGGCAGGACTTTTAACACCCGTCTTTGTTTGGGGTTGCGCGTTTGTTTCTTGGGTTGTTTTTACTTGGGCTTGCTGGCTGCTCGGCCCGGTATGCCTTCAGCTTTCAGTTGTTCCGCTTGTACTCGCTTGGATTTATCCTTTATTGAAAAGATTCAGCTTGTTTTGCCATTTTTTGCTTGGTTTTGTGCTTGGAATTGCGCCTTATGGAGCGTGGATTGCCGTAACGGGAAGTTTCTCGTGGGTGCCCGGATTTTTAATGCTGGGAGTTCTGTTTTGGGTTGCCGGATTTGATATAATTTACGCGCTTCTCGATTTTGACTTTGACCGCGAAAAAGGCCTGCATTCAGTGCCGGCGCGTTTAGGCAAAGTTCCGGCACGGGTTTTATCCCGCTGGCTCCATTGTTTGACGCTCGTGTTTTGGATTATGGCGGGGGTTGCGGCTGATTTAAGCTGGATTTATTTTTTAGGACTTGCCATCGCCGCGGTACTTTTGATTCGGGAGCATGTTTTAGCGGCTAAAGATAGTGATCCGTTCAAGCTGAATGAAGCGTTTTTTAATTTGAATGCTTGGGTCAGCGTTATCGTTTTTATTGCGGCGTTTTTGGATGTCGCGGGAGGATTGAAATGAAACCTTGGATTGTGGGTATGACCGGCGCGAGCGGAATTCGTTTTGCCGCGCGTTTGATTAAGGTTTTAAATCAAACCGGCCGCCGCGTACATTTGGTGATTTCTGAGCCCGCGCGTTTGACGATGAAAGAAGAACTCGGAATTGTTTTGCCTTCTTTGACCGCCAAAGATTTTTCCGAAGCTTTTCAAATTGAAAACCCGGCTTTGCTTGAAATGCATCACCCTAAAGAATTTACCGCGCCGATCGCGAGCGGATCTTATCCCGTGGAGGGGATGGTGATTATTCCATGCAGCATGGGAACTCTGGGAGCGGTTGCGAATGGTTTATCTCAAAATTTAATTCACCGCGCGGCGGATTGCATTATCAAAGAACATCGCCGTTTGATTATGGTGCCGCGTGAAACTCCATTTTCGGCTATTCATCTTGAAAATATGCTGAAGCTGGCGCGTTTAGGTGTCCGCATTGTTCCGCCGATCCCGGGTTTCTATTCGGGGGAAAAAACAATCGAAGATATTATTGATTTTGTGGTTGGCAAAGTGATGGATCAGATGGATGTTCCTCATGCACTCTATCCGCGCTGGACCGGCCCTGTTAACGCACAATCTCAAAAAGTAAACCCCGCTTAAAAGGCCTTATGAAAATAGGCCGAATCAAATATTTGAATTGCCTCCCTTATTACTGTGGCTGGGAGTCTTCGGACCAATTTCAATTTGAAGTTGGTTCTCCGGCGCAAATCAACCGTATGCTGCGCGAAGGGCAAGTTGACGCGGCGCCTATTTCGTCCATGGAATATTTACAGAATCCGCACAAATATCTTTTACTTCCGGATTTGGGCATTGCCAGTGCCGGTTTAGTGCGCAGCGTTACGCTTTTTTCAAAAAAGAAAATTGAAGATTTGAATGGCGCTGAAATTGCGGTCACCGAAGAAAGTTTAACTTCGACGCATTTACTGACCTTGATTTTGAAAGGAAAATACGGCGTTCAGTCTCAATTGCTTTCGATGCCGTCCAAGCCTAAAGAAATGTTGGAAAACCATGACGCGGCACTTCTCATCGGCAATGACGCGCTTTTTGCCCATCCGCGTAAATGGATTTTTCGATATGATTTGGGTCAACTTTGGCAGGATTGGCAAAAACTGCCTTTTGTTTACGCGGTTTGGGCCGTGCGGCGTGAGGCCGCTTTCAATGAAGCCGCAGTGCAGGAATTTTACCAAGCTTTAAAAGAGCGGTTTTTGTATAATATCACTCATCTTTCCGAGCTGGTCCAAAAGCAAGGCTCCATCGGCGAATTCGACAAACTTTATCCCAAAATATTCGGATATTTATCGAACCTTCGCTATGTTTTAGATGAGTCTTGCTGGCGCGGATTTGAAAAATTTGCGGAGCTTTCAGAGGCGCGCGGATTTTGTGGTAAAACAGAGTGGAGCCGCGCGAATGTTACTTTTTCAATCCCGGCTGTTACGGTTTAAGATAAAAACATTAATATGAAAATGGATCGGTTCGATGACATTTTGGCGAAGCGGGTGAACGGCGGACGCTTAACGTTGGAAGAAGGCGTATCGCTTTATAGCTGTGATCTTTTGCGGTTGGGCCGCGCTGCGCATCAGGTCAAAGAAAAAATGTTCCCTGAAAAGCGCGTTACTTTTATTGTCGACCGCAATATCAGCTACACCAATGCCTGCGTGGTGGATTGCGATTTTTGCGCTTTTTATCGCTCGCCCGGACATGCTGAAGCTTATACGATGACGCATGACGAAGTTTTCAAGAAAATCGAAGAATTAGTCGCGCTCGGCGGAACGCAGGCTTTGATTCAGGGGGGCGTGAACCCCGATTTGCCGATCGACTACTATCTTGATTTGATTCGCGCAGTGCGGCAAAAATTTCCAACCGTGCATGTGCATTCTTTTTCGGTAGTGGAAATGGATATGATTGCCCGCAAGAACCGTATTCCTCTGATTGATCTGTTTAAGAAGTTTAAAGAAGCCGGTTTAAATTCGATGCCGGGTGGGGGAGCCGAAATTTTAGTCGAGCGTGTCCGGAAAATGATTAGTCCGAAAAAAGCCACGACACAAAAATGGATTGATGTGATGCGCACCGCGCACCATGCCGGTTTGAAAACAACAGCCACCATGGTCGTGGGCCATGTAGAAACGATTCAAGAGCGTATCGAGCATATGGTCGTGATTCGTGACCTTCAGGATGAAACCAAAGGATTTCGCGCGTTTATTCCCTGGACGATGTCGCCGGAAAACACACCGCGCATGAAGCACTTAAAGCAAACCGGCGGGGAAGATTACTTGAAAACCGTTGCGATTTCGCGTCTCATGCTTGATAACATTGATCACTTGCAAAGCGGCTGGCTCACCGAGGGTTTGAAGCTCGGACAAATCGCGCTTCAATTCGGTTGCGATGATATGGGAGGAACTTTAATTGAAGATAAGGTTCTTGAACCCACGGGTATTGATGCTTCGCAGACACGCCGCGAAGACTTGATTCGTTTAATCAAGGAAGCCGGCTATACGCCCGTGCAGCGTGATACGAACTATGATGTGGTTCAGGTTTTTAACTAATCATGAACACACAAACGACTCAGCCTCAAAATTTTGCCAGTCCCGATAAAGAGTTTATTCGCGAAGCATTCGATTCGATCGCTCCTAAATATGATTTTTTGAACACAATTTTGAGTTTCAATCTGGATGAGGCTTGGCGCCGTCGCGCGCGTGATTTGGTTCTAGAGCCTTCGCAGCGTTCGATTCTCGATTTAGGCACGGGGTCGGGAAAATTTTTGCAGTGTTTTTTAAATGCGCGCAAATGGGATAAATCCGTCGGGCTCGATTTTTCGGCTAATATGCTCGCTGCTGCGCGTGAAAATCTGCCTGTGGAAGTGGCGCTGGTTCAGGGCGACTTTCATGATTTGCCGTTCGGAGCCGCAGAGTTTGATTTAGTTGTTTCTGCTTTTACTTTGCGGAGTGTCAAAGATATGAACCGTTTTTTAAGCCAAGTTTTTAAAATATTAACGCCCGGTGGACGGGCCGGTTTTCTTTGTTTAACGCGTCCTGATGCTTGGTGGGCGAAGCTTCTTTTTTATCCCTATCTCAAGCTTTATCTGCCGCTCGTGGGCTGGATTTTTTCGGGGAAATTAAAAGCTTATCAATTCCTTTCCGAATCGGTGGCCTCGTTTCAGGAGCCGCAGAAAACCGCGTCAGAAATGCGCGATGCGGGCTTTCAGGATATTCAAATTCACGCATTTACTTTCGGCGCCGCAACTTTGATTTCAGCCCGAAAGCCAAAATAAAAGGCCGCCATGATTTCCAATTTGTTTGAAAATAAAATTCGCGAGTTAGGTTTAACGCTTCCTGAACCGGCAAAGCCGGCAGGAATTTATCAGCCGGTTGTTTTTGCCGGCAACCTGGCTTTTTTAAGCGGCCAATTAGGCCGTGTGAGCGGAACTTTGGTAACAGGTAAGGTAGGCAAGGATATTGACCTTAAACGTGCGCAGGAAGCTGCCAAGGGGGCGGGATTGCATGTGTTATCGCTCATTCAACATCAAATCGGATGGGCTAAGTTTAAGCGCATTGTAAAGCTCTCGGGTTTTGTGCAGGTTGACCCGTCATTCACGGAAATCTCCGCGGTCATTAACGGAGCCTCTGAAGTTTTAGCGCAAGTTTTGGGTGATGCGGGTTCGCATGCGCGCACCTCGGTGGGTGTGGCGAGCTTGCCGCAAAATTCAGCGATCGAAATTGATGTGATTGTGGAAGTGAATCCGTCTTAATATGAAAAAAGTAGCTCTTTTTCTTTTATCTTTTATTGCCGTTTTGCTTTTGGCAGTCTTTCTTTCACCGCTGCTTTATCAGGTTTTGCCTTATAAGTTCGAGCGAATTTTTAACCGCATCGTTATGGTGGGTACGCTCATTTGCGTGGCCGTTTTTGTTCGGATTAAAAAAGAAACTTTGGCGGAGTACGGGCTGATTTGGCAAAAAGATTCTTTGCGCTTTTTGATGACCGCTTTTATCGCACCGGTAATCATTTTGTCTGTTTACGTCGCTCTTCAAATGATGGTGGGTGAGGCGGTTCTCTCAATCAAGGATGTGTCGGCTTGGAAGTGGGTTCAACGTATCATTATTGCGGTTTTAACCGGTCTCTTAATCGGAACCATAGAAGAGTTTTTCTTTCGTGGCGCGGTGACGAATGGTTTGCGAAAAATTTGGTCTTCGCCCAAACTAGGGCTAGGTTTAACTTTACTTATAACAAATCTTTTTTATTCTATCGTGCACTTTGTGCATGCCAAAAAGCCATTTGTCGATAGCACACCGGACTTTATTGATGGGTTCCGTCTGCTTGCGGCGCCCTTTTCTTCTTTCACGCATTTCGGTTCTTTTTGGCCGGGTTTTGTCGGGCTTTTTATTTTTGGGCTGATGCTCTCGGGCCTGACGCTCAAAACCAAGTCACTTTATCCCGCGATCGGATTACATGCCGGGGCCGTTTTTTTTATTAAAACCGATGGCCTTTGGGTTGATTTCAGCACGACGAACATGATTTGGGGTTCGGGCAAAATGTATGATGGTTTTATCGGTTGGGCTGCGCTTGGATTCTTGTATGTTGTGTTAATTCTGCTGTTCAAAAAATCTCAAGCCTCCGGTCTCCGGTCTCCGGTCTAGTATGTATTACTTCGATTACAACGCCACAACACCGATGGATCCTCAGGTTTTGGAAGCGATGATGCCGTATTTGTCCGATTTTTTCGGCAATCCGTCCAGCCTCCACTCCGCGGGCCGTATTCCCTCAAAGGGGATGCGTGAAGCACGTCGCGCTGCCGCTCAATTTGTGGGCGCTTTACGCGAAGAAGAAATTATTTTTACAAGCGGAGGGACCGAAGCCAATACCACCGCGATTCGTGCCGCTTTATCGGCATTTCCCGAACGCAAAGAAATCATTACCAGTCAAGTTGAGCATTCCAGCGTGTTGAAACTTTGCCGCGAAATGGCGGCTCAAGGTTATACGGTGCATGAAATTAGTGTGGACGATCAAGGCCGTTTGGAAACGGATGAGTTTTTGGAAGTGCTTTCGGACCATACGGCGTTGGTTGCGTTGATGCTCTCAAACAATGAAACCGGCGTACATTTTCCTTTGCAAGAGTTAAGCGAAAAGATCAAAGAAAGCGGCGCTGTTTTTCTTGTCGATGCCGTGCAGTCCGCGGCCAAAATGGAACTCAATGCCGCCCGGCTGGGGTGTGATTTTTTAACGCTTTCATCGCACAAGTTTTATGGCCCCAAAGGCGCGGGAATTTTATATCACCGTAAAGCGGCGCCTTTTTCGGCTTTAGTTTGGGGCGGCTCACAAGAACGAAAACGCCGCGGCGGAACTGAAAACGTTCCCGGTATTATCGGAACGGGCAAGGCCTGTGAATTGTCGCTGAGGCACTTGGCGGAAGAACAAAAACGGCTGAAAGAAATTCGCGACCGTTTTGAAGCGCGGGTCCAAAAAGAAATTCACGGTATTACGGTTCACGGTTGGGAAGCTGAAAGACTTGTGAATACCAGTAATTTGGCTTTCAAAGGCGCCGATTCGGAAGCGTTGCTTGCGGCTTTAGATCAAAAAGAAATTTGTGTTTCCTCGGGTTCGGCTTGCATGAGCGGCGCGGGCAGTCCGTCGCATGTGATTAAGGCTATGGGATTTTCCGATGAGCATGCGCGTTCATCGCTTCGGTTCAGTTTCGGGCGATTTACAAAAAAAGATGAAGTAGATGCCTTGATAGCTGAGCTTAAATCAGCAATTGAGCATATTCGCCATCAAGATTGATTTGGTCAAAATCGGTTTGTTTTAATCTGCTCAGACAGTTGTGTCCGTAGGCACAAAACTCGCATCTTCAAACAAACAGATTTTGAACGCTGCACATGTTTGGGGTGGTGAGGCTGTGAAACGGAGAAGCGCTTTGCGCTTCCTGTTTTTCACTTCCCAGAAGTAGGAGAATCCTATTTCTGGGAGGTGGGGTGGTTGAGTTGAATGTTTTTAAGTTATGGTTCTGAGCGCTGATTTTTGAGCTTTAATCTAACCCTGTGGAGGTTCGATGCTTGTATCCGATATTTTGAAAGATAAGGGCGGCAAGGTGACCATGATCGCGGGCGCGCAAACGGTCCGCGAAGCGCTGAAGACCATGGTTGAAAATAAAATCGGTGCGGTTTTGGTGATGGATGCTTCGGGCGAAGTTTCGGGTGTTTTTTCCGAGCGAGACCTCATGCGCGTTTGTCATCAAAATGAATCGGCTTGGGGCTCCGCTTTGGTTGAAACAGTGATGACTCCGCGCGTGATTATGTGCAAAGCCGGAGATACGCTGGAGTATGTAATGAATTTGATGACGCAGCAGCGTATACGCCATGTGCCGGTGGTGGACGAGAGCAAGATTTGCGGAATTGTGACGATCGGCGATCTTGTCAAAGCGCAGCTGAAGGTGAGTCAGGTTCAGGTGCAGTATTTAAAAGATTTTTTACATGGGGCTTAATTTTTTGGAGCGGTTATGAATCAGCAAGATGTCTTGAAAGTATTACAAACTGTGGTTAATCCGGCAACGGGTAAAAGCATTATTCTTTCAGGAATGGTGCGCGAAGTGGAAGTGGATGCGGGCGCGGTGTTTGTTCACCTCCAAGCCGAAAACATTGACGCGGAAAATTTACGCCAAATAAAGATGGCTGTCGAAACGGTTCTCAAGAACGCGGGCGCGGTTTCGGTGCAGGTTCAGCTTTCACAAGGAAAGCCAATCAGTGCTTCAGCTGAATTAGGCGGAAAAACGGATGGCATTAAACACGTTGTGACGGTCGGTGCAGGCAAAGGCGGCGTTGGGAAGTCAACTGTGTCGGTCAACCTCGCACTTGCGTTGAAAGCAAAAGGTTTTCAGGTCGGCATTATGGATGGCGATATTTACGGCCCCAATTTGCCTCTCATGCTGGGTATTCCCGATGGCACTAAGCCGACGATTTCTGAAAACAATAAATTGGTTCCGATAGAAGCGCACGGCATCAAAGTGATTTCCATCGGATTGCTTGTGAACAAAGATCAGCCCATGGTTTGGCGCGGGCCGATGCTGCATAGCGCGGTTCAGCAGTTTTTACAAAAGGTTGAGTGGGGCAATCTTGATTTTCTGGTTGTGGATTTACCGCCTGGCACGGGTGACATCCAATTATCTTTAGCGCAGTCTATTTCAGTTTCAGGTGCGGTGGTTGTTTCTACGCCGCAAGAAGTGGCACTGGAAGATGTCCGTAAGGCCGTCGTGATGTTTAATCATCTTAAAGTTCCTGTGCTCGGCATGGTTGAAAATATGGCCGGAGATATATTTGGCCGTGGCGGCGCTGAAAAAGCCGCGCAAAAATTGAATATTCCTTTTCTCGGGCGCGTTGAATTAGATGCTCAAATCCGCGTGGCGGGGGATGCCGGGAAGCCGGTACTTCTTTCGAACTTAAGCGGTCAGGCAGCTAAGGAATTTTTATCGATTGCGGAGAAAGTGTCCGAAGCGGTGCTTCAGAAAGTTTCGAATTAACCGAGCTTCTTTTTGATTTCGTCGAGTTCTTTGCGCAGCGCGCGTACTTCGTCTAAAGTTTCCGCGGCACGAAGCTGAGCGCCGATTTGCTTGCGGGCTTCAGCGTAAGGGCGTGCAGGTTCTCCGAACACAATCTGTTTATCTGGAATTTTCTTGTTCGAGGGAACTCCGGCACCGGCACCGACCATGACTTGATTGCCGATTTCACAATGGTCACCCACGCCGACTTTACCGCCCATCACGACAAACATCCCAACTTTGGTGCTGCCTGAAATTCCGGTTTGCGCGGAAATAATGGTGCAGGCGCCGAGTTGGACATTGTGGCCGATTTGAACTTGATTATCGATTTTGCATCCGCGCCCGATTCGGGTTTCTCCGATGGTCGCACGGTCAATCGTCGTATTCGCGCCGACTTCCACGTCATCTTCAATCACAACAATACCGACTTGAGGAACCTTTTGATGCCCTGCGGCAGAGGAAACATAACCGAACCCGTCTGTTCCTATCACTGTACCGGAATGCAGAATAACGCGGTTGCCGATTTGGCAATCGTTATAAACCATGACACGTGGGTGAAGGATGGTGTTTTTTCCGATTTTGACATTGTGATCAACATAAGCGCCGGAGCGAATCACGCTGTTTTCGCCGATTTCAGCGCCGTCTTGGATGACCGCAAAGGGTTCAATTTTGACGCCCGCGCCCATTTTTGATTTAGAAGATACAAAAGCCTGCTGTGAAATTCCGGCTTCGAAAGCGCGCGGAGGAAAAAATTCATTGAGCAAATAGGCCCAAGCGGCTTTTGGGTTTTTGACCTGAATCAATGTTTTTGTCGAGGTTCCGATTGTTTCCGGAACAATCAGGCACGGAATTTCGGTCTGTTCGAGAGTTTTTAATTTTTTTTCGTCTTGAACAAAAGTAATACAGCCGGCTTTGGGCTGTTCAATATTGGTGATCCCAGTAATGTTAAGCGAGGCATCACCGATGACTTTACCTTGAATGAGTTTTGCGATGGCTTCAACGGTTTTCAAGAATTCGCCTCCGGTGCAGATGTCTTTTGGTTGAGCTTGCTGTAATCGACGACAGCTGCCTTTTGATTCAGTTCTGTGAGCCAGCGCATATAATTTTCTTTAAGTTCTTCGCGTTCTTTTTCCGCTTTCAGGAGAATCTCTTTCTTGTCGGATTCATCTCCGATGAATGAAGACGGGTCGGTTTTTAATTCAAAGAGGGACGAAAGCATTTTATTGATGCGGATCATTTCACGGACGCCGGTTTCAAATTCATGCGGCGTGGTTCGCCAGCTTTTTAGCAGATTGGTGTACTCGCCCGGGCTGAGTCGAGCGTTTCCGCCGCGGTTCATGATTTGGTCAACTTGGATTCGGGTTTCATCATCGCTTACATCGATGTTCTGATTCTTGGCTTCGCGAGATAAAAGCAGCTGCTGCCAAGCGTAAGCGTAGGCCGTTTGGGCGTCCTCGAGGATGCGCGGATCCGGAGCCAAAAGGCGGGTTAAAGTTTCAAAAACACGAAATTCTTGAAAGCTGACTTTTTTGCCGAAAACTTCACCGGCATATTGATCATGCTTGTTGAAAGTGAACGAGCTGAGGCCGAATGCCAGAATCAGCACAATCACGAAAAACCAAGCGAGTATTTTTGTATTATTTCTTAAAAGTTGGAGCATGACGGCCAGCAATCTAACACAATTTGAAGATTGGCTCAATCAATACCCCTTCCGCGTCTTCCCGGCGGAATCGATCGATTGCAAATCTAATTAAGACACAGTCTTAGCTCTGATCGGGGGACACATTTTGTAGGGACGAAACACTAGACTGTTGGAGCAATCTTGCTTATCATATGCCCTTCATTGGCTTCATCAATTCGCCTAGCAATTCATTTTGTTTGCGGCGCTGTTCAACGGGAGGGTTTGTGGGGAAAATTAAGATAGCGGTTGTCGGGGTAGGCAACTGTGCGAGTTCGTTAATTCAAGGGCTTTATTATTACGCTGATAAAACCGAGCAGGAAAGCATCGGCTTGATGCATTGGGAAATCGGCGGTTACAAACCTTCAGACATTGAAGTTGTTGTCGCTTTTGATATCGATAAGCGCAAAGTCGGGCAAGAAGTCAATGAAGCGATTTTTGCCGAACCGAACTGCACGGCTATTTTTTGCGGAACACTCCCTAAGAGCGGTGTTAAAGTTCAGATGGGAAAACTGTTGGACGGTTTCTCTGAGCATATGAAAGACCGCGACGATAAGTTTACCTTTGTGCTTTCCGATAAACCGGAAGCAACCAAAGAATCCGTCGTGAAATCGCTCAAAACTTCCGGTGCCGAAATTGTGATCAATTATCTTCCGGTAGGATCCGAAGAAGCGGCGAAGTTTTACGCGGATTGCGCGCTCGAAGCCGGCTGCGGATTCATCAACTGCATTCCTGTTTTTATCGCGTCGAATCCCGAATGGGCGGCGCGCTTTAAAGCGAAAAATCTTCCGATCATCGGTGACGACATCAAAGCTCAAGTGGGCGCGACGATTACGCATCGTGTTTTGACGGATCTTTTCCGTAAACGCGGCGTGAAGCTCGACCGCACTTATCAGATCAACACCGGTGGAAACACGGATTTCTTGAACATGCTTAACCGCAGTCGTCTTGCTTCGAAGAAAATTTCGAAGACCGAAGCGGTTCAATCCGTTACGGGCGATCGCATGGATCCGGATAACATTCATATCGGGCCTTCGGATTATGTTCCCTGGCAGAAGGATAACAAAGTTTGTTTCTTGCGCATGGAAGGCCGTATGTTCGGCGATGTTCCGCTCAACATCGAATTGCGTCTTTCGGTTGAGGATTCTCCGAATTCCGCAGGCGTGGCAATTGATTCCATCCGCTGCTGCAAATTGGCTTTGACTCGCGGTGAAGGCGGAATCTTGTATGGGCCTTCAGCCTATTTTAAGAAGCACCCTCCGATTCAGTATACGGACGATGAAGCTTATCAAATGACAGAAGATTTTATTAAGAAAGCGGTTACAGCCGCCGTCTAATAGAAAGACCGCTCTTTCCGAAGAGCGGTCTTTTTTTGAAATGAAATCGGACTTTTTTAGTCCGATATCAGCAAGAAAAAAAAGATGCGTTTTACAACAAAAACAGAATATGGGTTGGTTTGCTTGGTGTACATGGTGCGCAATGGGTCACTGAATCCTGTGACTGTCAAAGACATTGTGCGCGATGAGCAATATCCCTCTGCCTATATTGAAAAGATTCTGCAGTCGTTGCGTATTGAGGGCATTGTTGCATCTAAGCAGGGTGCGCAAGGCGGTTACGCCCTGACGCGATCGCCCGAACAAATCAATCTGAAAGATATTATCAGCGCGCTTGAAGGCGGATTATTTGATGTGTTTTGTGAGCCAGATGTACGCAAGAATATTACTTGTACGCATCACGAACTTTGCGGTTTGAAACCGGTATGGCATTTGACCCAAAAAACTTTGGGTCTGCTTTATGAAAAAGTGACGCTCAAAATGATTGCGGATAATCAGCTGGAGTTGTTTGATGTGCACTTGGAACCAAAACTAAAAACAGTTGTATGAATAAGACACCTGACGATTTTATCAACAAAGATTACCAATACGGTTTTGTCACCAAAATCGACGCGGATGCTTTGCCTAAAGGGTTGAATGAAGATGTAGTTCGTGCGATTTCTGCCAAAAAAAATGAACCCGCGTGGATGTTGGAATGGAGGCTTAAAGCGTTTCAAACTTGGAAACGCATGGAAGAGCCGAATTGGCAAAAAGTGAATTATCCCAAGATTGATTATCAGGACATTATTTATTACTCCGCGCCTAAAAACGCCAAAGACGGCCCGAAGAGCTTAGATGAGGTTGATCCGGAGCTGCTCGAGACTTACAAAAAGCTCGGCATTCCGCTTGAAGAGCAAAGCCGTCTCGCGGGCGTGGCGGTCGATGCGGTTTTTGATAGCGTCTCTGTTGCGACCACTTTCAAAGATACGCTGAAGAAAGCCGGTGTGATTTTCTGTTCTTTTTCTGAGGCGGTGAAAGAACATCCTGAGTTGATCAAGCAGTATCTCGGCTCCGTTGTGCCGGTAAGCGACAATTTTTTTGCCGCTTTGAATGCCGCGGTGTTCAGCGATGGATCATTTGTCTATATTCCCAAAGGTGTGCGCTGTCCGATGGAGCTTTCGACTTATTTCCGCATCAATGCCGCGGAAACGGGGCAATTTGAAAGAACTCTGATCGTTGCCGAAGAAGGTTCGCATGTTTCTTATCTCGAAGGATGTACTGCGCCGATGCGCGATCGCAATCAATTGCACGCGGCGGTGGTGGAGCTTGTCGCTTTGAAAAACGCACAAATCAAATATTCTACGGTTCAGAATTGGTATACCGGCGGGCGCGAAGGTAAGGGCGGTATTTACAACTTTGTAACGAAGCGCGGCAAATGCGCCGGTGAAAATTCGAAAATTTCTTGGACACAGGTTGAGACCGGTTCCGCGATTACTTGGAAATATCCCAGCTGTATTTTGCAGGGGGATAACTCCGTCGGTGAGTTTTATTCCGTAGCGCTTGCCAATCATCATCAACAGGCCGATACGGGAACAAAAATGATTCATATCGGAAAAAATACCAAGAGCACGATTATTTCCAAGGGTATTTCCGCGCGTTACGGAAAAAATACTTACCGCGGAATGGTGAAAGTTCTGCCGAAAGCCGAAGGTGCGCGTAACTACACGCAATGCGATTCGCTTTTAATCGGACATGAATGCGCTGCGAATACTTTTCCGTATATTGAAGTCGAAAATAATTCCGCGCAAGTGGAGCATGAAGCAACAACATCCAAAATCAGCGAAGACCAATTGTTTTATTGCCGGGCGCGCGGCATCGGCGCGGAAAACGCGGTGTCGATGATTGTGAACGGATTTTGTAAAGAAGTGTTTAAAGAGCTTCCCATGGAGTTTGCGGTGGAAGCGGCGAAATTATTAAACGTGAGTCTTGAGGGTAGTGTCGGTTAATAAGCTTAAAGATCAGAATTCAAAAGTGAGAACCATAAAGTAAAAATCAAAGATGTTTGGGCCGTTGTTGGTTTTGAGTTATGGTTCTGAACTCTGATCTTTGAGCTCTGATTTAAAGGAATTGTTATGTTAGAGATTAAAAATTTACATGCGTCGGTGAATGGAATTGAGATTTTGAAGGGGATAAACCTTTCCGTGAAAGCGGGTGAGGTGCACGCGATTATGGGGCCTAACGGTTCCGGAAAAAGCACGCTTTCCCGTGTTTTGGCAGGGCATCCTGCTTATGAAGTCACGCAGGGTTCGGTGACTTTTCTCGGAAAAAATCTTTTTGATTTGAATGTCGAAGAGCGCTCGCGTGCCGGCGTGTTTTTAGCATTTCAATATCCGATTGATATTCCGGGTGTAAGTAACTCGTATTTTTTGCGGGCTGCTGTGAATGAAAAACGGCTCGCAAATGGTGAAAAAGAATTGGATGCGGCTGAGTTTTTAAAATTAGCGCGTGAAAAAATGAAAGCGCTTGATATGGATACTTCATTTCTCAGTCGTCCTGTAAACGAAGGTTTTTCCGGCGGAGAAAAAAAACGTAATGAAATTTTGCAAATGGATATGTTGGAACCCAAACTGGGACTTTTGGATGAAACTGATTCAGGTTTAGATATTGATGCGCTGAAAACGGTTTCGGAAGGTGTGAACCTTTTGCGTTCGCCCGAACGTGCTTTTGTTTTAGTGACGCATTATCAGCGTTTGCTTAGTTACATTCAGCCTGATTTTGTGCATGTGTTGATGGACGGAAAAATTGTGAAGTCGGGCGATAAGTCGCTTGCATTGGAATTGGAATCGAAGGGTTACGATTGGATCCGACAAACAGTTTAAAGGTCAAAAATCAAAGGTCAAAACCACAGCTAAAAGCTTAAAAGTGTCTGAGTCGTTGAAAGGTTTTGATCTATGGTTCTGAATTCTGACTTTTGATTTCTGAGTTATATTTTATGGAATTAAAAACAAACAAGACAATTTGGAATGAAAAGCTCTGGAGCGAGGTTCGCGAGCTTGATTCTTTGAAAGAGCTGCGCTCTAAGGCTTGGGCGCGTTTTGAAGCCACAGGTTTTCCGACTTTGAAGAGCGAGTCATGGCGCTACACGCCGGTTAATTCGGTGATGAGTATGGCGAACTGTGTCCGTCCGGCGGCTCCGAAGTCTAACGCTAAATTGATAGCGCATCTTCAGGCTCAATTGCAGCCTTTTAAGGAATGTGCTCGTTTAATTTTTATCAATGGTTGGTTCATGCCGCAAATTTCAGATCTCAAACCCTTGGAGAATGTGGCTGATTTTGCCAGCGTGAAAGAATTGGGATTGCACCGCCCGACGGCAATTCATCTTGATTCTGAAGAGACCACGGGCTTTTCAGCCATGAATGCCGCTTTGTTTCAGGATGGAGTTTGGCTGACTGTTCGTGAGAATGCTCAGGCGCCTGTTCCGCTTTTAATCTATTTTTTTCAGGATGAAGATTCCCCGCGCGCAACAGTTCAGCTTCATCATTGGATCAACATGGGGAAAGACTCATCCCTCACTGTTTTGAAGTGGCATGATTCGCTTTCGGCTCAGCCGGTTTTTACCAACCATGAATTTGAAATTCAATTGGGACAGGGATCTGTCCTGAATCAGTACCGCTTCCAAGACGGAGGCGCTCAGGATTGGCTGCGTTCCTCAGTCCGGGTTACGATGAGCGAAGCAAGCAAATATCAACGGGTTGACTTTGAATGCGGCGCCAAAGTTTCAAGAAATGAAATTTCAATTTTGATGAACGGTCCGGAAGCAAAATGTGATTTAAGCGGAATTGCCGCAGGAGCCGGCCAACAGCATTTTGACACGCAAGTTTTAATGGATCATGCTGTTCCCGCGGCACAAAGTTCGCAGTCTTACCGCAATTTGTTGGGCGATTCTTCGCGCGCAGTTTTTGGCGGCCGCGTTAAAGTCAGACCGAATGCGCAAAAAACCGACGCGCAGCAAGTTCATAAGACCTTACTCGTTTCCAAAGAAGCCCGGGCTTACGTTAAGCCCCAGCTTGAAATTGATGCGGATGATGTGAAGTGTTCCCATGGCGCAGCCATCGGCCAGCTTTCGGAAGACAGTTTGTTTTATCTGCAGTCGCGTGGGATTAGCCGCTCCGCGGCCGAGCGTATGCTCGCTTCGGGATTTGTGGAACAAATTTTGGATTCCATTTCTTATGAACCTTGGAAAAAGCTCATGCAATCCCGGCTTCAAGCCAAGCTGGACGGAGTTTTTCAATGATTACGCCGGCATCGGATTGGAACCCCCTCAGCGCGCGCAAAGATTTTCCGCTGCTCGCGGAAAAAGCCTATGACAAGCCTCTGATCTATTTTGATAATGCTGCGACCACTCAAAAACCCCAAGCAGTGATTGATGCTGTGCGCTGGTATTATGAAACACAAAACGCCAACATTCATCGCGGTGTTTTCTGTTTGAGCGAAAAAGCCACGGTGGCTTATGAAAACGCGCGTATTAAGGTTAAAAAATTCATCAATGCCGCGTCAGAAAAAGAAATTATTTTCACGCGCGGCACGACCGAAGCAATCAATTTAGTCGCGCAAACTTTCGGACGTAAGTTTTTAAAAGCCGGCGACGAGATTTTAATCACGGCTTTAGAGCATCATTCGAATATTGTTCCCTGGCAAATGATTTGCGAGGAAAAAGGCGCGATTCTTCGGGTTTTACCCGTGACTCCGGAGGGTAATTTGGATTTGACGCGTTTAGACGCTCTGCTGACGCTCAAAACCAAGCTTTTCGCGGTTGTTCATATTTCCAACGCGATCGGAACGGTGAATCCGATCAAAGAATTGATTGCCCGTGCGCATGCCAAAAAAATCCCGGTTTTGGTGGATGGTGCTCAATCGGTGGGGCATATGCCCGTGGATGTGCGTGATTTAGACGCGGATTTTTTTGCTTTCTCGGGGCACAAAGTTTTTGCGCCGACAGGGATTGGTGTGCTTTACGGAAAAACAGAGTTGCTTGAAGCTATGCCTCCGTATCAGGGCGGCGGGGACATGATTGAAAAAGTATCTTTCGAAAAAACAACTTACAATCAGCTCCCATATAAGTTTGAGGCCGGTACGCCGCATATCGCCGGCGTCATTGGTCTGGGGGCGGCATTGGATTATTTGACCACGCAAAATTTAAAATTAGTGCATGAATATGAAGCGGATTTGACTCGCTATGCCGTTGAACAGCTTACACCGATTGACGGGCTCAAAATTATCGGTCGGCCGCAAGAGCGTGCCGCGATTATTTCATTTACTCTCAGCCAGGCCCATCCGCAGGACATCGGGACGATTTTGGACCGTGAAGGCGTTGCCATCCGCACAGGGCATCATTGCGCCATGCCTTTGATGCAGATTTTAGGTTTGACCGGGACGGCGCGCGCTTCTTTTTCTTTTTATAACACCAAGCAAGAAATTGATCAGCTGGCGCGATCACTTTTAAAAGTGATCGAATTATTTAAGTAGCCTCTGGGCTTCGCCCAACCGGCGCGCCATTTTAAAATAGAAACATAAACAATGAAGTATGAATTAATCAAATTAACGCGGGATGTAGTTGCCGCGCAGGTTCCGAGCGGGGAAGAAGTCTCTTTGCCTGAAGGAATGGAAGTGCGCATTACACAAGCTTTGGGCGGAAGCTATACCATCATCGCGCAAAACGGACAGATGCTTCGTATTGCGGGCCAAGATGCGGACGCGTTGGGCAAAGAAGCTCTGCCGCCGATCCCCATCGAATTGGACGGCAAGCCGCGCACAATGGAAGAACAAGCTTGGGATTGGCTTAAAACAATTTTTGACCCTGAAATTCCGGTCAATATTGTTGAGCTTGGATTGGTTTACGATTGCAAAATTTTTGCATTGGAAGAAAACCGCAACCGCGCCGAAGTCAAAATGACATTAACCGCGCCCGGCTGCGGTATGGGTGATGTTTTAAAGGTGGAAGCCGAAAGTAAACTCAAAAGAATTCCCGGCGTGACCGAGGCGAAAGTTGAAATTGTTTGGGAGCCCGCTTGGGATCGGAGCAAAATGACTGAAGCGGCAAAGCTGCATTTGGGAATGATGTAGCCGTGCACTATATTTTAGACGGTTATAACATCATTCATAAGACACCGACGTTTGAAACTTTGCTCGACCGCAGTCTTGAGCATGCGCGCAAGGGGTTGCTTGCCGTTTGTAAATCCGTCTTGCAATCCCGCGGGGATGTTGCGAAAATTACCGTAGTCTTTGACGGAAAATCGGATGTTTTTGGCGGGGATGCAGGCGGCGGAAATCTGGAAGTTCTTTATTCTGCAACAGGCGAAGATGCCGATGATGTCATTATTCATTATTTGCAGCGGAATTTGCTGACTCAACCGGTGGTTGTTTCGGACGACAATTATGTTTGTAATAATGCCCGCGCGCTTAAGGTGAGGTCGATGAATGTGGCTTCGTTTCTACAGTTAAAAAGCGGCGCGCCCAAAAAGCAAAACGGCCGTACCGCCGCTCATCAAGATCCGACAGGGAAGCGTCTTAGTGCCCAAAAAAGTCATGATATTACAAAAGAATACGCGGAGTATTTAGGCTTGGACAAAAAATGAAACTGAATCCGATTGTTTGTATAAGTTTGCTTGCGGCGGCGGTGTGTTTTTCCGGATGTGAGAAAAAGCCGGCGGTTGAATCGGTACCGGCGCAAAGAGAACCTGAACTTTTAATTTCACCGCCCAAAACTATGGACGTCTCAGCGTCGCAAAAATTTCCTGCGGATGTTGTTGTCGCGGCCGCTGCTAATCCGCATGCCGATTTCTTTGTCCGTAAGGTTGAGTCCGGCTTGGAGCCTTGGGAAAAAGCGGGCGCGTGGTTTGACCGTCTGATTGAGGTGGGTGGAAAAAAGCTGCCTTTGCGGGGCGTGACGTTGCGTAAATTTGAAATGAGCGCGGTCTCGCTTTTAACGATTTACTCCGTGGGGTTTTACATTGATGAAAAAGAGCCGGTCGATGGCGATATCGCGGATGTCGAAAAAGTTTTAATTTTGGAATACCGTCTGGATGTTCCCAAAGAGAAAGTTGTTGAAGCGATTCACGAAAATGTGAATACGAATCCCAAAGTGGACTTGGAGTTGGTGCGCCCGCTCTTTCAGCAACTGTCAGATGCGTTTGACTCACCCAAAAAGGGCGATCGCTACGACTTTATTTATTTACCCGGAAAAGGCACGGCCATGATCAAGGCAGGCCGCGTTTTAACGGTGGTTCCGACCCGTGAATTTGCCGATGCATTTTTCGGAATTTGGCTTTCGCCTCATGGCAAGGATTTAGATATGCGCTGCGAGCTTCTAGCATTGCCTTGTCCGAAATCCACTTTGAACCCGATCAACGCGCTTTCATCTGGCGTGGACGGTACTAAAGAAAAACTAAATAAACTCAAAGGGTTGTTTTCTTGATTTTGCATTTTTTACGGCACGCTGAAGCTGAACAGCTTGACCGCCGTACTCATCATCATGACCGCGAACGTCTTTTAACCCCGGAGGGGCGGCAAAAAATGCAGGCTGCCGCCCGCGGATTTTTAAAATCGGGTATTAAATTTGATCGTATTATTTCAAGCCCTTATCCGCGCGCGGCGGAAACAGCCCAAATTGTTTCTGATGTGTTCGGGTATCGCGAAGAAATTGCCATTTCAGAGCATTTGGTTCCCGATGCTCTTTATCATAAGTTCCGCAAAGAGTTTTTGGCATCATGGACAAAGTATGAGTCGCTTCTGATCGTCACTCATCAGCCTTTCGTCAGTGAATGTATTTCAGTGCTGCTGACCGGGAAGGATGACCCGCTTTTATCGATTAATATGGGGACGGGAACTCTGTGCTCGTTGGAAATTGATTCGCAATGGGCCAGCCCCGCAATTTTACTTTCAATTGTTCATACAGATCAGGCCGCGTTATTCGGGGGCGGTCGGTGACGGAAAAGGTTTCCGATAAAATAAATATTTCCGCGGATGCTCAAACCTTCAGGCCTTCGTTTTTCTTCGCTCTCAGCCTCGCTTTTCTTTCGGCTTTAACCGTCTTTCTTGTTTTTTCGCCCGTTCTGATCTCGCATGGGTTTATTTTTGATGACCGCTATCTCTTACTGGAAAACCCTTATTTAAAAAGCTGGAGTAACACGCTTTTATTTTTTTCGCGTGATGTCACTGAAGCCTCTTCGCTTCAGGTGGTAAGCGGTTACTACCGTCCTCTCAGTATGGTCTTGATACAGATTCTTTATCATCTTTTTGAATTCACAGCTTGGAAATACCATGCTTTCTCGCTTGTGCTTCACGCATTTAATTCTTTTTTTTGCGGCTGGCTCGCGTTCCGGATTTCAGCGAATCGTCGTATCGCACTTTGGGCTACGCTTTTTTTTGCGGCACACCCTGTCCATTGCGAAGCGGTGATTCCTTTTTACAACTACATGCAGTTAGCCTCCGCGGCAGGTGCCGTGCTGTCGGTTGCAGCCTATTTAAAAGGCATTCAAACGAAGAAATCGCTTTGGTATTTTTTGTCATTTTTGTCGTATGCGTCCGCGCTTTATTGCAAAGAAGATGTTCTGTTTTTGCCGGTCTTTTTATTTTTTCTCAATGATTTGTCGGGCGGTTGGCGTCCCAAATGGCGTGCAGCGATGGATTTGCTTCCCTGGGGTTTTGCGGCGGCGCTTTATTTGGGCATGCGTTTTTTATTCGTCAATCACGGCGCAGCATTTGGGTTTTGGGAACAAGCCACGCTCGAAAACTTAAATCATTCCGGCGGATTAACGGGGACAGTTTGGGGTGTGGTGATGACATGGCTCGGTTATTTGAAGCTTTGGATATGGCCGCATCCGCTTTCCGCTTTTCATATGCTCTCAATGCCAACCCATGCGGGAGGGTGGCTAGTCTTTTTAGGCGCATTATTTTTGGCAATTGCGGCTGTTGTTGCCGCAATGCGCTTGCATTTTTTAAAAACAGCTTGGATTTGGTTTTTTGTTTTTATCTTTCCCGTGCTCAATATCATTCCCATCGGAGGGATGTTCAACGAACGGCATCTTTATTTGCCGTCCATGGCGTTGGCATGGATGTTTGCTTGGGGGATTGATTTTTGTGTGAAACGCTGTTTCAAAACAGGTATGGTTTTCGCGGTGAATGTTTGCGTTGCGGCGGTTGTGGTTGTTTATGCTTTTTTATCCATGGGGTACTCTTCGGTTTGGCTTAGCGATGACGCTTTGTGGCGTCGCGGACATCAGCTTTACCCCCAAGCCGCGGATCCGCTGAATAAAATGGCAAAAACTTTTTACGACGCGGGGGATTTAATCAGTGCCGCTGATTACTATGACCGTGCCGCTGATTTGGAGAAATATCCATCTCGTGAAATTGAATTCCGTCGCAAGGCTGCTCAAGCCTTTGGGCTTAAAAGCCGGTTTGATCTTGCTCTACAGCAGTACCAGATGCTTGTGAAGTTGGCGCCTGAAGATGAAATTATCCTTTTTGAATGGGGCTGGACGTACTTTTTAAGCGGTGATTTAGACCAAGCCGAAGCGGTTTATCGCGGCTTATTGGTCCAATTTCCGGACTCCGCGCGCGGATATTACGGTTTGTCCGAAGTCGCTTTCCGCCGCGAACGATTGGAAGAGGGGCGCAAGTTGAGTTTGGCGGCCCTTGAGAAAAAGCCGCATGAGGCTTTGGCCCTGAGAATACTCAGTAATTTGCAGGGACTTTCTTAATTCACTGTAAAGAAATTGCTAAAAAACTCGTAAATTACCGCTATAATCCTCGCAATCATTTTTGGAGATATCTATGAATTCCCAGTTTCGAAAAATTTCAGCCTTGTTTTTTGTTTTCCTTTTTGCTTTGGCACCGCTTCAGGCGCAAGAACTTGAAAAAATCTTGCCGCCGCTTCCAAAAGGGCCTTTGCTTTTAACCAGCGCTACGCCTGAAATGCAAAAGGCGGATTTTTGGATCAGCCGTTTGCCCGAGCCCGACAAGTTGCTCAAGACGGACGCGCAAGTTGAAGCCTTCAACAAAGAAATCGAAGTTTTTTCGAATGACCGCAAAGATGTTTTTAAAATTAAAAGCACGGTTTCCGGCAAAGAAATCAAAGGGTTGATCAAGAATGAATATGAAGCCATTGCGGGCCGTAAGCTTTTTGATAAGAACGATAAATATATTCCTAAAACTTTTTTTACTGAAACGATTAAGCCCAATATTCGTTTGGATGATGTCCCGGCCAAAATCAAAGTTCGTTGGGGCGCTTCCGTAAAGCACGCGTCTGTGCGCGTGATTCCCACCGACAAAGGCATGCTGGAAGAAAAAGGCGATGTTGAATTTGATATGGTTCAGAACACCAAGTTTAAAACGTGGACACCGCTTGCGATTTATCACACTACGAAAGATGGCGCGTGGACTTATGTGCAGGGCACTTACGCGCGTGGCTGGATGAAATCACGTGATGTCGCCATTTTTGAAACGAAAGAAAAATTGCAAAAATATGTTGAGCGCAAACGCGACTTTTTAATTGTGACCGGGACAGATATTCCTGTTTTTTCCAATCCGGGTTTAACTGAAGTTCGAACAAAAGTTCAAATGGGAAGTAAACTTCCATTGCAGGGGGAAACGGGTGAATTTTTTGAATCCGTGCTTCCGGTGCGCGGTCAGGGCGGGGCGGTTGCGCTTGAAAGAATTTTTGTCAGCAAAGCCAGTGATGTTTCAAAAGGCCGATTACCTTACACCCAGCGCAATGTAATCCGGCAAGCGTTCAAACTCTTGGGTGCGCGCTATGGATGGGGCAGCTTTTACGATGGACGCGATTGTTCCGGTTTTACTTTTGATACGTTTATGAGCATGGGGATCGAACTTCCGCGTAATTCCAAAGAGCAGGGCGTTGTTGGAACTTTTCTGAATGGATTTGAACCGTTTACATCCGAGCAGCAAAAAATAGCCACGCTCGCAGTCGCCAAAGAAGGTATTACCTTAATCCGCATGCCGAGCCATATCATGCTTTATCTGGGACAAATCAACGGCATGCACTATGTGATTCATTCCACTTGGGCTGAACGTTATTCCATGACCGATGACAGTAAAAACCGCATTAACCAAACCGTGGTTTCTGATTTGACGCTGAATGGGAAATCCCGCGTCGGATCTCTGTTTCACCGAATCGTTTCCATTAACGAAGTGAATTAGGCGAGTCGTTGAAAATGACTCATCTGCGGCGTTGCAAATCACAAAACGCTCGTGCGATGTATTGGCCGCATACATCTCCTCGGTTTTTTATTTGCGCCTTGCATCTGAACCATTTTGAACAACTCGTAGAACAATCTGAATGAGCTTAACGCCTTCCCAGGAAAAAGCCTGGAAACTGCTTTTTGAGACCCCGCATAATATTTTTTTGACCGGCGGGCCGGGTACCGGCAAAAGTTTTCTGATCCGCCGTTTTTTTAATGAATCGCCCGTAGCGATTGATATTCTCGCTTCCACCGGTGCCGCCGCGATTGTGATCGGGGGCAAGACTTTCCACAGCTTTTTTGGTCTCGGCATTATGCAGGGCACTTTGCAGATGATTCTCGAGAAAGCCGTTTCCAACGCACGCGTGAAACGGCGCATTAAAAAAGCGGATTGCATTGTCATTGATGAAATCTCCATGATTCCGGCCGACGCGCTGGATGCCGCGGAACAAGTTGCACGCGCGATTCGAAAAGCCAATGTGCCCTGGGGTGGTTTGCGGGTGATTGGCGTGGGCGACTTTGCGCAGCTGCCGCCAGTTTCCCGTAATGCGCCGCGCAAATGGTGTTTTGATTCCCTTGCTTGGAATCGCTCTGATTTTCAAACTGCGGTTTTGGAAGACCAAGTTCGCACCAAAGACAAATCGTTTCTCGAAGTGCTGAATAAAATTCGCATCGGTATTTTGGATGAGGATGTCCGCACCTTTTTGGATGGCCGCGTGATGTCCGAAGAAGAAGTTGAAGACGGCGTACCGCGACTTTTTCCGCGCCGTGAACAAACCGACAAATATAATTTGATGTGTCTTAATCGACTTACCAGCGATGCCATGTCTTTTCCGACCGAATATTTGGGCGAAGAGCCTTATTTAACGCAAATCAAAAAGGATGCGCCCATTCCTGAAGTATTAGAGCTCAAAAAAGGTGCGATCGTGATGTTCCGTGTGAATGACCCCAAGCAGCGCTTTGTGAACGGTACGGTCGGTCGCGTTGAAGACTTTGACGAAGGCGTTTTAGCTGTCGAAGTGGACCGTGAAACCATTGAAGTGACTCCGTTTGGTTTCTCTTTATACAATGCTGAAGGTGATGAAGTGGCGCATGCCATGAATTTCCCTGTGAACTTAGCTTATGCCTCGACCATTCATAAGATCCAAGGCGCCACCATGGACCGCGCCCATATCGATTTGCGGTCGCTCTGGGAGCCTGGGCAGGCCTATGTCGCCCTCAGCCGTGTCCGCACGCAAAAAGGCCTTTCTTTAGCAGGCTGGACGCCTACCTCGATCTTTGCTGACCCGGCGGTCAGCTCGTTTTATTCGTCACTTGAGTTTAAAGATTAAAAATCAGAATTCAAATCCATAAATCAAAACCTTTCAGATGTTCGGATAGTTCTGAGTTTTGAGTTGTGGTTTTGATTTCTGACCTCTGAATTTTGATCTGACTTTGCTAGAATACCCAATAACATTCAAGGAGAACTTCTTTATGCCCCAATCAATTTCACAATGGATCGCGGAATGTCACGGTAATGCCAAGAACAAAGGTTTTTGGGATAAAGAACGTAATGTGGGTGAAATGCTCATGCTGATTACTTCCGAGCTTGGTGAAGCCATTGAAGCGCATCGTCACGGCCAATTTGGTCTGGAAAAGAAAGACACGTTTGAAGATGAGCTCGCTGATACCGCCATTCGTTTGTTTGATATGTGCGGAGGATTGGGGATTGATCTTGAAAAACAAATCGAATGGAAAATGTCTTTCAATAAAACGCGCGAGAAGCTTCACGGAAAAACATACTAAACTCAAAACTCAGAGATCAGAAATCAGAACCATAACGTAAAGCGCAAAGCTTTCCGACAATCTGAAGGGTTTTGATTTGTGGCTCTGAATTTTGATTTCTGATTTTTGAACTATGACAAACATGGATTGGCTAAAACAAGAGCTGGGGAAGTGGGTGGGGCAGCGGTTAATTTCGGCTGAGCAGGCTGAAAAAATCAGCGCGCTTTATCCGGCTTCGCTTTCCTCCAAGAATATCGCTTCGGCGCTTTTCTCCATTCTCGGTGCGGTATGCTTAGGTCTTGGGGTGATTTTACTCTTTGCCTACAACTGGGATCAGCTCGGCCGTCTTGCGCGCACTTTCATTTCTTTCGCCCCCGTGGTTATTTCCGGCGCTCTTGGTTTTTGGGTTCTGCACAAACACCCTGAGTCGCTCGCCAAGCGCGAAACTGTTGGCGCGCTTTTCTTTCTTTCCATTGGCGCGACGCTCGCGCTTATCAGTCAAACCTATCATGTGTCGGATGATGTCAACGCATTCATCCTCACTTGGATGTTGGTTAGCTTTCCTTTGATTTATTTCTTCAATGCCGGCGTTCCGCTCATTTGCTATCTCGCGGGAATTACATTTTGGATTGGCGATTGCCAAAACCAGGGCGGGCATGCGCTTTTTTATTGGCCGCTGTTTCTGTTGGCTTTCCCGAAGGTTCGCGAAGTTTTTCATCAGGCGGGCGAAGGCTTTCGCAAAGTTTGGATTGGGTGGGCGATTGCGATTACGCAAACCGTCGCACTGGGCGTCAGCCTTGAAAAATCCGTCCCCGGTTTATGGATGGTTATTTACGCTTTTTATTTCGGCACGCTCGAATGGGTGGGTCGCCGCTTTTTTTCAACGGCGGATTCAACATGGCAAAATCCATTAAATCGTTTTGGCCGCTTCGGTATTTTGGTTTTGGCGTATTTGCTGACTTTCGATTGGCCTTGGCGCGAAACCGGTTTTCTTTCTTTCCGTGACGGTGGACGCTATCACGGCTTCGCGGCGATTGCCGATGCAGTGCTTTTTGTATTCTTTGGGTTTTGGGCTTTGCGCAGTTGGGCCGAAAGCCTTAAAGCCAAACAAGAAGAGCTCAGCTTGCTTGGTTTTTTTCCTTTCTTAATTGCGCTGATTTTTGCTTTCAACAGCGTTATACCCGGTTTCGTCATGCCTGAGCTTGTATTTAACTTAACTTTGCTCGCTTACGGTATTTTCTGTGTTTTGAGCGGTTGGCGGCAAGACTCGCTGAAGCTCGTTAACGGCGGCCTCGCCGTAATCACCCTTGTTTTGGTAACGCGCTTCGGCGACGAAAGCTGGGGAATTCTTACTCGAGCGATTATTTTTATGGTGCTGGGCGCGGGCTTTTTAATTTTGAACGGCGCGTTTAACCGCAAGCGGGTGAGCAAATGAAGCTGAAAACTTTATTTCCGCTCTATCTCGCGGTTGTTTTCGCGGTTCCCGGTGCGATGATCTATTGTCATGAAACCATTCTCAAAACCGGCGAGCCTTATTTGTTTAAAACCCGTCCTGTTGATCCGTATGACCTTTTCCGCGGGCGGTATGTGTCTTTGGCATTCGAGCAAGATACATTTGATTACAAAGGCTCTGAGTACTTCGACGCGAAAGACAAGGTTTACGCGGTATTGGGTCAAGATGCCCAGGGCTTTGCCTCCATCGCGAGTTTGACGCGTGTGAAGCCCGAGGATGGGGCGTATTTGAAGGTGCGTGTGGCTTGGCATGAAACTTCGCGCTGGGTTTATGATGAGAAAACCAAAGTAGGCGAAAATGTTGCGGTGAATACGGTGCATTTGCTTTTGCCGTTTAACCGCTTTTACATGAATGAAAAGAAAGCGCCCAAAGCCGAGGACTATTATCGCCGCGTGCATACCGAGGCGCAGGAGAAAAAAACTGAGGTGAATCTTTCTGCGCAAGTCCGCGTCTTAAAAGGGCATGGCATTTTGGAAAAAGTTTTAGCGGAAGGCAAACCAATACAGGAAAGTTTATAACTCAAAGATCAAAGTTCAAAACCATAGATCAAAGCTTAAAGCGATTCGAACATCTGAAAGATTTTGAGTTATGGTTCTGATCTTTGATTTCTGATTTTTAAATTATGAGAAAAATACTAGCTGTTATTTTAATACTGATATCTGCAAATGCTTTTGCGGGGGAGATGAATATGGAGAAGCGAGCTTACTTTGCGGGCGGATGTTTTTGGTGTATGGAAAAGCCGTTTGAAGATACGGCAGGGGTTATTGGTGTTGATTCAGGCTATGTGAACTCCGATGTGCCTAATCCGACTTACGAGCAGGTTTCTGACGGTATGACGGGGGCGTATGAAGCGGTAGAAGTGATTTATGATTCTTCCAAAGTTTCGTATGAGGATTTGCTCAATGTGTTTTGGACGACGATTGATCCGACGCAAAGTGACGGGCAATTCAATGACCGGGGTTCGCAGTATTTGACGGGTATTTTTTATCAAAACGCCGAAGAGAAAATGATCGCGGATGAATCGAAGAAATTGCTCGAAGAAGCGAAGGTTTTTAAAAAGCCGATTACGGTGGCGGTGCTTGCGCTTAAAAATTGGACTCGTGCGGAAGAATATCATCAAGATTATTACAAAAAAAACGCGACGCATTACAACGCTTACAGTGTTGGGTCGGGGCGTAAGGGGTTTTTGAAGGAGACTTGGAAGGATAAGCCGTATTGTCCGCTTCGTAAGATTAGTTTGGCGAAAGTGAAAGAGATACAGGCGAAAGCCAAAAATTAACTCTGCTACTCGCGAGTCTGTGGCTTAGCTCAAAAAGAAGTATGCCGCGGGCTCAGACAGTCCTCGCTTCGTCCTTCGACAAGCTCAGGACTTGCTGCTGAACTCGCCCTCATCATACTTCTTCTTTGAGCTTTATCGCGCTAGGGTGGGGTGGGGCTGTTAACGGAGAAAGCCTTGGCACGTCCGTCTCGTCCGAATACATTTTTGAGACGAGACACAGCGCTGAGTATTGTTGTTCAATGGCTGATGCCATTGAATATTGGTCGAAGCGCTAGTGCCCGCGGCGTTTCCTACTTTATTAGCGCCTTACGCTCGTGAACCTCGCCTTGGTCGCTTGCCTGCCCTGAGCCGCGTCGAAGGATCCTCAGTCTTCTCCGCCATGAAAACCCATTCTGCGTTTGGGCTTTTCTTCTGCCGCGAGCATTTTTCTTAACGTTTCAAAGATCGATTCAATGCTTTCATCATGATGGATGCTTTTTCTCTCAAGCTCAGCAAGTTTTAAGGCGAGATCTTTGTGTAGAGATGCAGACCGTCTCATTTGGACGAATGTCCGCATAATGGCAATATTAACCTCAATTGCTCTTTCGCTTTTAAGAATGCTTGAGAGCATGGAAATCCCTTGTTCTGTAAAAGCGTAAGGCAAATGTGCGGAATATTTCAGAGGTTTGAGGTTATCGCAAATTGCGATAACCTTAATTTTCTCCTCTTTTGTTAGCCGGAACATGAAGTCCTGTGGGAAGCGTTTCAAGTTGCGTTTGACCGCTTCGTTTAATTGATGTGTTTTCACCTGATAGAGCAAGGCAAGGTCGGCATCAAGCTTTTTGGTGAGTTGATTTGCTGTTGATGCGGGCAATACGGAGTTGAATGGTGTAACCGACAAATCGCAAAACTTGTTGAAGTGTCGCAAGGTTAGAAAAGTCACCACTTTCGATTTTGGAAATATGCTGTTGAGAGATACCGACTTCTTGCGCCAGTTGAGTTTGCGTTAGGCCGTGCTTAATACGGTAGGCGATAATCGGCTTCACAAGTTCCAGTTGCTGCATTTTAAGCTCATGTTGCTCGCGGAAATAGGGATCCTTAAGCTGTTCTTCTAAATGCAAGTTAATATTGTTTTTCATTTTAAATTTTTCCGATTCGTTTTAGATAATCCGCACGCCTTTGCATAGCAAGCGCAATATCATGTTCCGGAACCGCCGAAACCTTCTTTGTTGTCCCATGAGCCAAAATGGCTTTTCCGCCCGTAAAAAAGAAATACAAAACACGCGATTGCCCCCGGTCGCCTCGAAACCGTAACTCGTAAATGCCTTGTCCTAAAGGAGCCGCGTGTGGTCTTTTCAGGAAAGGACCGAATGTTTTCAAGAGCTCCAGAGCTCTGAAAAAATTCAGGCGCGACCTCAAATCAAGCCCGTCAATAAATTCACGTACAGGCGCTGTGCCCGAGATTGTTTGATAATATTCACAAACAAGCGGGCGATTCAAAGTATGCAGCCTTCATCAAAAATTGTACAACCAGATAGTTGTATATGCAAGTTAATAATAATCATAATAAATATAACTATAAATAAATATTTGGGTTTTGTCAATAAATCCGAGGTGGTCACAATTTGAGACCAGTTCTAGTGCTCTGACAGACCTGTCATTGCGAGTGAAGCGTGGCAATCTAAATTCGGTGGCTTGGTTCAATCCATTCTTTCAATTCTGCTTGTCATTCTCGCGTAGGCGGGAATCCAGTCCTCAAAAAGAAATACCTCGCCGGCTCAAACAGTCCTCGGGCTTTGCCCTGCGGAACTCGCCTTCGAGATATTTCTTCTTTGAGTTTTTCGCTATAGGGTGGGGTGGGGCTGTCAGCGGAGAAAGCCTTGGCACGTGTGCCCGCGGCGTTTCCTGTTTTTAATAGCTCCTCACGCTCGTGAACCTCGCGTTTCGGCGCTTGTATTCAGTCATCAGTCTGTAGTCTTTGGTCTGCCCCTCGTCTTCAGTCGTCGGTCGGCAGTCTTTAGTCTCAATCTTTATGAAACCCCATTCGGCGCTTGGGCTTTTCTTTTGCCGCGAGCATTTTTCTTAACGTTTCAAAGATCGATTCAATGCTTTCATCGTGTTGGATACTTTTTCTCTCAAGCTCAGCAAGTTTTAAGGCGAGATCTTTGTGTAGAGCTGCAGACCGTCTCATTTGGACGAATGTCCGCATAATGGCAATATTAACCTCAATGGCTCTTTCGCTTTTAAGAATGCTTGAGAGCATGGAAATCCCTTGTTCTGTAAAAGCGTAAGGCAAATGTGCGGAATATTTCAGAGGTTTGAGGTTATCGCAAATTGCGATAACCTTAATTTTCTCCTCTTTTGTGAGCCGGAACATGAAGTCATGAGGGAAGCGCTTCAAGTTGCGTTTGACCGCTTCGTTTAATTGATGCGTCTTGACCTGGTAGAGCAAGGCAAGGTCGGCATCAAGCATGACTGTTTGTCCGCGGATAAACAATATCTTTGACTCCACTGCGCTTATAGAAATGGGAAGATTCATGCCCCAAATTATATATGCATATAAACCATAAAACAATATATAATAAATAATATTACAAAGATAGACAAAATATACCAAATAGGGTATATTTGAAGGTGTCGAGTTGAAGCCCTTAGATTTTATTGGATCGTCTCTGAGAGATTTGCGGGAGTTTCCCGACCCGGTAAAGGATGATATCGGCTATGCGCTTCATCAGGTGCAAGAAGGTAAGAAGCCGGTCTCAGCCAAGCCTTTGTCCGGCTTTGGTGGTGCCGGAGTTTTAGAGATTATCGAAGATTTTGACGGAGATACTTATCGGGCGGTTTACACCGTTCGTTTCAAAAAGGTAATTTATGTTTTGCATTGTTTTCAAAAAAAATCAAAGCACGGCATTAAAACCCCTCAAAAAGAATTACAGTTAATTCGCCAAAGGCTGAATGTCGCCGAAAAAGATTATGAGGAAAACTATGAATAGAAAAAATCAGATGAAAAAGAAGAGCGGAGTGCACCGTGGCAGCGGAAATGTGTTTGCCGATATTGCTCACCCTCATCCCGAGCGGGCTTTAGCGCGCGCGCAAATCATGTCGCAGATTGCTGAAATCATTAAAGAGCGGGGTTTGACTCAAGTTGAAGCGGCAGTCTTGCTTGATATTCCGCAATCCAAGGTGTCTTGTTTAGTGAACGGAAAGCTGAGTTTATTTTCGCTCGAAGTCCTGTTCGGGCATTTAAATGCCTTAGACAAAAGCATCGAAATTATTATCCGCCCCAAAGCCAAAACAGAAAAAACCGCTACGACGCACGTCACTTTAGCTGCGTGACACTTAGGGCTGTCATTCCCGACTTGATCGGGAATCCAGTCCTCAAAAAGAAACATCTCGCCGGCTCAAACAGTCCTCGGACTTTGCCCTGCGGAACTCGCCTTCGAGATATTTCTTCTTTGAGCTTTATTGCGCTAGGGTGGGGTGGGGCTGGGAAACGGTGAACCACTGACACTGCTTTGCAGCGACGGGTTCCCGCTATATTTTCTCCCTCGGCTCGTGAATCTCGCCTTGGTCGCTTGTCTTCAGTCATCAGTCTGCAGTCTTTGGTCTGCCCCTCGTCTTTAGTCTTCTGTCTTTGGTCTAACATGGGCTATAATTTTCCGGAATTTGGCTCTTGGTGAGTCTTTTAGCTAGGCTCAGGTTGAACTTTGTGGACCATTTAACAAGCATTAAGCGTTCCGAAAACATGCGGCGAATTAAGTCTCAGCGCACATTGCCTGAGATCCGTGTTAGAAAAGCACTTAGACGGCTTAAGATAAAATACCGTAGTCAGTTAAGCAATTTGCCTGGCAGGCCTGATTTTTTAATAGTATCCACAAAACTATTATTGTTTGTTAACGGTTGTTTTTGGCATAAATGCCCACTAAAAGAATGCGGCCGTTCGAATATACCAAACTCCAATCGAGATTATTGGATCCCAAAACTAAAGAAAAATGTGCTGCGGGATAAAGAGAATATGCGTATACTTAAACGCCTCGGCTGGACTCCCAAAGTTATTTGGGAGTGCGAAACAAAGCGTGCTGAAAAAATTGAATCAAAAATAAATAGATTTTTACGGTCAGTTAAAAAATGAAAAAAAAATATTCTGTTGGAAGCTTGTATGCAGGCATAGGTGGAATTTGCCTGGGATTTCAAAAAGCGGGTGCGCAAGTTTTATGGGCAAATGAGTATGATGCTAACGCTTGTAAAACTTACCGAAATAACTTCGAGCATAGGTTGATAGAAGGAGATGTTCATGATTTATCTCCCGCGGATGTGCCTGCTGTAGACATTCTCACCTCGGGCTTTCCTTGCCAGGCTTTTTCAGTAGCAGGGTATAGGAAAGGTTTTGATGATGAGCGCGGGCTACATTTTTTTCAAACAATGAAATTTGTTGATGTTCTTAAGCCCGTGGCTTTTTTATTTGAAAATGTCAAAAATCTTGTCTCGCATGACGGCGGAAGGACTTTTCAAAGGATAAAAAAAGAAATAGCAGCTCGGGGATATTCTTTTGTTCCGATGGTGCTAAATACAAAAGATTATGGGAATGTGCCTCAAACACGTGAGCGCATTTACATGGTCGGCTTTAGAGATGAGAGTCCTTTGGCAGAATTAGATCCAAAAAGCGCCACTGCTTATTTTCTTGCGAATAAACCGCAGAAGAAAAAATTGACCGTATCGATTCGGCAGTTGCTTGATAGAAAGGTGGATGATAAGTATTACTATGACCGGTTCCCCATATATAAGTATTTGATGAAAGAAATGAAATCGCGCGATACCCTCTATCAATGGAGGCGTGTTTATGTGCGGGAAAATAAAAGCAACGTCTGTCCTACTCTGACAGCGAACATGGGGACCGGCGGACACAATGTACCCCTAGTTTTAGATGGTAAGGGGGTTCGAAAGTTAACGCCGGGGGAATGCGCACGCTTTCAAGGTTTTAAGGATGGTGATTTAACTTTCCCCAAAGGAATGAGCGACTCCCATCTCTATAAGCAGATTGGCAACTCCGTCAGCGTTCCGGTTGTGTATGAACTAGCCAAAGCGATTATCCATGCCTTGAATCATAAAAGGATAAGCATGAAATCAGGTCTTTCTGCAAAGTCAAAAAAACCGCTCATTGCTAAAGCATGACCTCTTTCTATTTAAGGCAAAGCCTTACTGATAGACAAAAATACAAAAGGCTTATAAATGGTGTTGCGCAGAGCCGTGTTTTGTTTAGTTCAAATCCAAGACCATTTATCCACTCCCGTGTTGCTGAAAATATTTTTTGTAAGTCTTTTTCGGCGCAGGATGTTAGTCGCGCAGATGTCTCTGTTGATGCTGTTAAAAATAAAGACGGAGTGGGCATCAAAACATTTTTAGCATCAGGTGTAGCTAAGTCCGAAAAGATAGCAGAGTTCAATGATACCTCAAAATATCAATTTGATCGCTCCGACAAGCTCAGGCTTGTCAGTCAGGTGGCGGAATATAGAAATCAACGAATCGAAAAGACAATGAATCGCTACGGTTTGGAGCATTGTCTATATCATTATTTGGTTCGAGATATTGGCAGAGTTCACATTTGCGAATGTCCGTTAGTTCCGGTTCAAATTCCGCAAATACAACTTGTCAGACAAACAAGTCCTCATATTATTAAATTTCATGATGGGATGTTTGCGTATCAATTTCATGCAACAAAAAACACGCTTTATAAGGCATTTGAAACCAAGCCTTATGAAACAGTTGAAATATCAGAAGACATAGACACATCTTTGCTTGTTGAAGCCCTAAAAGAGTTGTCCGGCATAACTGCAGAGGAAGAGACAGCTGCATTAAGTTATGACTTTGTAGTTCTGCCCTTATACAGCACGAGGAATTTGGACTTGCCCACTGTCCCTCCCAAAAGCGGTTTAAATCAAGCTTTTGCAGGTGGTCGAGCAAGAAATCCGGATGAACTATACATTCCTATTCCCAAAAAAGTCCATCAGTTGAAGCCTGATTTCTTTCCTTCAAGAGATCGAAAATTTAAACTTTTTTCTGCAGATAATAAGGAGTTTTCAGCGAAAGTTTGTCAGGAGAACTCAAAAGCATTGATGTCAGATCCTAATGAAGCATTGGGGAAGTGGCTTCTGCGTGACATGTTGCGAATTCCATATGGCCATCAGGTTACATATGAAGACCTGCGAAAGAGAAATGCAGATACAGTTGTTTTGTACAAGATTTCGGAAGATGAATACAAAATCGCTTTACATTCATTTGGCGCATATGAAGCTCAAAATTTAGAAAATTTGGGAAAGAGTTATCGTTCGGATGATGAGAGTCGCGAGGAGTATCCGAAGGCGGCTGAGCCCGAATGACTTGTAGATTGGCATTGATTCAAAGTAATTTAGAAGAGTTCGGAACATTTTCAAAAATAGATTCCACAGTAGCTAGGTTTACCCGGGAAAGTAGTTTAGACTTGTCTTGTAAGCGGCGATTTAAGTAAGTTACTTGCTCCGCTATATAAATGTGCTAAAGAGCTGGATTGAATTTTCAAACCCGTGCTTTTTGGCGCGGGTTTTTTTATTGCACGTAACCGTTTTGACAATTTGGTAAGCGTCGTGATTTGTAAGTGTGTATTGCAGCGACGGAAAACAATTAGCTAAAAAACCAACAAGCCCATGCTTTTTTAGCGTGGGCTTTTTTATTTAAGGAGAGCATATGCGTATCAATCCATCTGATGGGGCCGGACAACTTGAAGATCTTGATAAGGGGGCAGAGACAAGACTGCTTAAGGATTGGTTTGTTATCGAGGCAATGCTTCGTGATGAAAAGATTGGCTTTGTTGTGACTGAGAACAATCTTTTATCTTTCGTCCATAAGCTTGGAAGAGACAGAAAGGTTTATACTCCCATTCAGCGTCTCGCCAAGCTAAAATAGGTTTCAGGTAAGGTCGTAAAGCATCAGCGAGGGGTGAGTATTATGTTGGGCTGGGACGTATTGGTTTTTAAGCGCTCAAAAGTTGAAGGGAAGGCCGATAAGCTTGCCGCGAAGTGGTCGTCGGGCGCGCTTGGGCTGGATTGGCTTGATGAACTAGTTGAGCAGAAAAAAGCCGCGTGTCTTTTGGGAAGCGGTTATCCGAATTATTACTTTATTCATGCCGGCACTTTATTGCCGATTCTTACCAAAGGCTTGCCAGCCCATAACACCCCTCTTGTGATCGGCGATGATTATGTTCTTCCACCGAATTGGACGACAGAAATTGAATGGGATCGTGAGGTCGTTTTATCCTGCGAGCAAGGTGATTTGCTTATTATTGAAGCTTGGGATCAAAGCTGAAAGGATCTATGAAAGCTAATCCCGAAGATTCCGAAAAGTTAGATCCTGAGCCTAGGGCGCCATTCAAGTATTGCGCTTGCGGCGATGGGAAAAATGAAATCGTTTTTGAGCGGCGTGAGTATGGCTGCGATTGCTCCAGGGACTTTTTTTACTGCCCAAGTTGCTCTCAGCGTTACTCAACCGGCTATCGCGCGAGTGAGATGAAATCCTACGGCAAACCACAAACCCTTTCTTGGGATTAAGTTAGTCTGTCGTCGCTTGCCCTGAGCCTGGTCGAACGGGTCAGTCTGTGGTCTTTAGTCCGCCATCTTTGGCTTGCGTCAGTCAGCAGCCTTTCCTTAGTCACCCCCGATCATTACTTATTGAGCTAGCGCATTCCCAAAAAAATATTAGTTGTGCATTATAGTATATATGCTATATTTCAATCATGCAGCAGGTCGGCGATATCGTTTTTCAACTCAGGATGAAGCGGGGATTAACCCAGCAGGCGCTCGCGCGCCTTGTGGGAGTTCCTCAGCCTAATTTATCGAACATTGAAAAGGGTAAGCAGGATGTGACGGTGGGAACCTTGCAAAGAATTGCAGCCGTGCTGGGCTGTTCATTAACTGAGTTTTTTAGCGCGGTGGAACAGAAGCCCGAGCCCGCATCTTTCTCGCGTGAGCGCATCGAGAAATTAGCTGAAGCGATTGTGACAGGGAAGTCTAAGCTGACCGGAGAAGACGCGGAAATCGTGAGATTGTTTAATGATTTGCGGCCGCATCCCGCCGCGCAAGCGCGATTGGGAAGAACTTACAAAGCTTGGAGACAATTGCGCGCTTTACTGCCGAAGCAGGCGATTCAAAGCTTGCATGCGCGGGTGCGTGACGCTGAAATGAGGCAAGCTGCATGAATAAAAAGAAAATCCACGAGTTTTTCAAACGGCTCGATATTTACCTTGATCAGAAAGCAACCGTGATTGTGGTTGGGGCGAGCGCGGCTTCGCTTATGGGGCATGTTCGTCCCAGCTTTGATATTGATTTTGAAATTCGCCTTAGCCGGAGCACGCCCGCTCAAAAGAGAAAGCTCGCGGAAACAATTTTGAAAACGGCTCGTGAAACCGGCGTGGCAGTTAATTTTTCAGAGAATATCGGCGGCTGGTCGATGGTGAATTATTTGGATTATCGCAAAACAGCTTTGGCTTATAAAAAATTCGGGAAGTTGGATGTGAAACTGATCGAGCCTTGTTATTGGACGATTGGGAAAATGACGCGTTTTCTTGAATTAGATATTCAAGACATGGTGAAAATTATCAGGAAAAAGAAGATTAAGCCCGAGCGAGTCGTTTCTGTTTGGGCGCAAGCATTTCAAGCGAGCGATTTATCTTTGGAGCTGGGGCAGTTTAAAGAGCACGTGCTCTTTTTTCTGAAGCAGTATTCTACAAAGCTTTGGGGTAGAAAGAGCGTAGCCCAAAAGCTGATCGACCTGTTTTTGAAAAAAGCTGGTGTTGAAGATTAATAAATAACGGTAAAAAACAGGACGCCGTCCAAGGGAAGACGTTGAAATGAAAACTAATCCCGAAGATTCCGAAAAGTTAGATCCTGTGCCTAGGTCGCCATTTAAGTATTGCGCTTGCGGTGACGGCAAAAATGAGATTGTTTTTGAAAGCCGCGAATATGGCTGCGATTGCTCCCGAGACTTTTTTTATTGCCCGCATTGCTCCCAGCGCTATTCAACCGGCTATCGCGCGAGTGAGATGGAGTCCTACGGCAAACCACAAACCCTTTCTTGGGATGCTTAGGTAGATCGTAGTTCTGCTTTCTGATCTCTGTTTCTGATTTTGGTCTGCGATAGAGATCATTCTTAGCCTTACCGCTTCGATATAAAACCTTTTGATACTTTCTTGCCGCTACGCTAATAGCGCACCCGCCATTGTTTGTTCTAGGCATTAACTCGTTTTCTACGTGACCAAGGATTCTTCTTCAAATATGTAATAAAAGCATATATAATATGATATATAGATATTTGACACCACTACGCTATTAGCGTAGCATTATGGAGAGGCATCGTGGATTTTGAATTTGTTGAGACGTCTTTTTTTACAAAGCGGTTGTGCGGAGTTTTAAGTGATGAAGATTATGCCAAGCTGCAGGAAGCTCTTATTCTACGGCCCGAAGCCGGAACGATTATTCCCGGAACGAAAGGAATCCGTAAACTGCGTTGGGCTTTGGGGGACCGAGGGAAGCGGGGCGGTGTTAGAGTTTTATACTATCTTGTTTTATCGGATCATGAAATTTATATGCTTTATTTGTTCAAAAAAACGGAGCGAGCTGATTTAGCACGCCACCAATTAAAAGTGCTAAGCGATTACATAGAAAATTATCTGAAGAAAAGAGGTTGAAATGAAAGATAAGCATTTTAAGGAATTGCTTTTGAGTATTAAACAAGCCGGTGAAATTATGCGGGGTGAGCGTGCGCCTTCGCGTGTGTTTCATTACAAAGCAATGAAGGTGAAAGAAATTCGTCAAAAGCTTGGATTAACGCAAAGTGGTTTTGCAAAAATGATTTGTGTTAGCGTTGCCACGGTGCGTAATTGGGAGCAGGGACGAACCTACCCCGAGGGCGCTGCCATTGCTTTGCTGCGTGTTGCCGAAGCCAAACCCGAAGCGGTTTTGGAAGCCCTCCACGCGGCTTAGAAAACGGAAAACGGGACGCCGTCCAAGGGGAGACGTTAGAGGGAAAGTGAAAGGTTAAATCTAAAAGCTGAAAAGTTAGCTGATAGGTTTTGGGCGATGGTTTTGACCTTTAACCTTTAAGATATTAGCTTGAAAACGGACGATCGTCCGTTTATAATTCCGGCATGCCAAAAGCCTTAGATTTCCCCAGTATCATTGTTAAACTGCGCCGGTTTCACCGCGAGAACAAGCGTGTGCCTGTCTTCTCAGAAATGCAGGAATTGCTGGGCTATCGTTCCAAGGGCGGGGTTTCGGCTTTAATTCCGCATTTGGTGCGCAAACGCATTCTGAGTCAGGATGCTTCGGGGCGATTGATTCCGGGCGCGCTCATGCAAAGCGGTTTGCGGTTTTTGGGGTCGGTGCAGGCGGGGTTTCCATCGCCGGCGGAAGAAGAGCTGATTGATACGCTTTCGCTCGATGAATTTTTGGTGCGCAACCCGACGGCGAGTTATTTGGTGAAAGCCAACGGCGACTCGATGATTGAGGCGGGGATTATGCCGGGCGATCTGGTGATTGTTGAGCGCGGGCGCGAACCGCATGTGGGTGATATTGTGATTGCGCAGGTCGACGGTGACTGGACGATGAAATATTATCAAAAGAAAAACGGAAAAGTACTGCTCGTCGCGGGTAATAAAAAATATCCGCCCATTCACGCCCGTGAAGAGCTCGTAATCGGCGGAGTGGTGGTGGCGAATGTCCGACGTTACAAATAAGGCTCTGAGCTCCGCTCAACCGCCGCCGCAAAACCGCCCCCTCGCAATTCATTCATTCGTGAAGCCCATTTTGCATATCGACTGCGATGCTTTTTTTACTTCGGTTGAACAGGCTTTGCATCCCGAGCTGAAAGGGAAACCCGTTGTGACCGGAAAAGAACGCGGAATTGTCGCCTGCGCCAGTTACGAAGCGAAAGCCTTGGGTGTGAAGCGGCCCATGCGGCTTTGGGAAGCGAAGAAAGCACTGCCGAGTTTGATTTGCCTGCCGAGTGATTATGAAACTTACAGTCTTTACTCCAAGCGGATGTTTGACATTATTCGCCGGTTTACGCCGGATGTAGAAGAGTATTCGATTGATGAGGCTTTCGCCGAAATTTCAGGTTTGCGCAGTGTGCATCGCATGGGATATTCCGAAATTGCGCTGAAAATTAAAAAAACAGTTCAGAGCGAATTGGGCATTACCGTTTCAATCGGACTGAGCTCGTCCAAGTCGCTTGCCAAAATTGCTTCCAAATATAAAAAGCCCGATGGGTTTACGGTGGTGCGTGCCAGTGAACTGCATTTGTTTCTGCCGAAAATTGCTTTAGAGCAAGTATGCGGCTTTGGCCCGAACACGGTCGCGCTTTTGCAGAAGCATGGTTTGCGGACGGTGTGGGATTATGTGAGTCAGCCGGAAGCCTGGGCGAAAAAAACTCTCGGGAAAATCGGCATTGAGCTTTGGCATGAGCTGCGCGGAATACCTATTCGCCCCATCATTACGGAAGAAAAGCATGATTACGCTTCAATCAGTAAATGTAAAACATTTACACCGCCTTCAGGCGAGCGCGAGTTTGTGCGCGCCCAGCTTTTTAGAAATGTGGAGTCGGCGTTTATTAAAATGCGCCGCCACCAATTGAAAGCCAAAGGCCTGACTGTTTTTTTGCGCGATCAAGATTTCCGCAGTGCGGGGGCGGAAGCGGAATTTGATGGGGCTATTTCTTCGGTGATGGAGGCGACTGAAACGGTGAATCAGCTTTTTGATTCCCTTTTTGCGGAAAATAAAAAATATCGCCTCACGGGGCTGGTGCTTTTTAAATTAAGCTCGGATACCACGCGCCAATACACGCTTTTTGATGATGTGCCCAAGCTTGAATCGTTCCGCCGAATTGATAAGGTGATTGATTCAGCTAATGCCAAATACGGCAAACACGCGCTCGCGCTGGGGATGGGAGTTTGGCTTGGCAAACATAAACAGCATTTGAATGACCGCGGTGATGTGCCGTGGCGAAAACGAAATCTTTTGCCCGGTGAAACCTTCCGCCAACGAATCGGTTTACCGATATGGAGTATTCATCTAAACTAAACCGCAGCTCAGGACCGCTCTGTTTTGGTTTGAGCCGCGATATCGAAATAATTCAAAAGAGAGTGTTCATCAAAATGAAAAAATTAATATTCTTATTCGCGTTTATTTTAAGTTCGGCTGCGGTGGTGCAGGCTGACGCGGTGGAGGACAAAATCCGCGGAACAATACAAGAAATTGTGCGGTTGGGAAGCCAGCCCGCGCCGACGGCGGAAGACCAGCAGAAGATGTTGGGGCTTTATAATGAAATGAACGGGTACGGAATGAACGCTGTGCCGGTTTTAGAGCAGATTTTGCAAGCAAAAGATAACTTGATTGAAAAGAAGGCCGCGCTTTTTTCTGTGCAGTTTGTTTATCAGCCCAAGAGCGCGGAGGATGTCGCGCTTAAAGTCGAGCAGGCGATGAAGCTTTATAATCTCGCCGCGAAGGCTCCCGAGACCGAAATTCGGCTGTTTGCGATTGAGTTCATCGCGGCGACAAACTCAAGCGATAGTTTCGGTTCTTTGCGGGATATTTATGAGCAGGACACGGATTTGCAGGTTAGGCTGACGGCTTTGAATAAAATTGGTTTTTTTCAAACCGATGCCGCCGAGGCCTTGATCAATAAGGCCGCGGCTGACACCAACCCAACCATTCAAACCTATGCTTTGCAGCTGAAAGCAAGCCGCGCCGACATGATCGCAAAATATGAGGCACAGCAAGCGGTAAATCCGAAGCCTGTTACTGGCTCCGTTAAGCATACCGGCAAAAACGCTTAACAAGACGGCAATAAGAATGCGTTCTGATTTGTATCAGAAGGAAAAATAAAAAATGATGCTGCGATGGGTTCGACGGATTGCCGTGATGGTGTTGGTTTTAAATTTGTTTACCGGGGAGAGGGCGGCGATGGCAAGTTATGAAAGTCCGAAATATGAGGTTTTGAAAAAAGACGGCAAGTTTGAGATTCGCCAATATGCACCTTATTTGGTTGCGCAGGTTAAGGTTTCGGGCGAGCGCGGTGATGCTGCCAATGAGGTTTTTCGAATTTTGGCAGGCTATATTTTTGGAAAGAATGAGAAAAGTGGAAAACTAGACATGACTTCGCCTGTGACACAAACTCAAAGCGAAAAAATTGCAATGACCGCACCGGTTGCGCAAACAAGTAAGGACGGTGAGTGGATTGTCCAATTTATGATGCCGTCTTCATATAACCTTGATACTTTGCCGAGGCCCTTGGATGAGAGAATTTCCTTATTGACTGAGGATGCCAAGAAAACCGTAGCCATCCGTTTCTCAGGAACGTGGGGGAAGCGGAATCTTGAGAAACATAAAAAGAAACTCCTTGAGTATATTCAAAAAGAGAATATCTCCGTGAGAGGCGAGGCTATTTACGCGTTTTATAATGCCCCGTTCATGCCGCCGTTTTTGAGGCGCAATGAAATCGCTTTCGTCTGCGAAAACTAAAATCAGGCTTCGAATCATTTTTTTTCTGAGTAGACACGTGCCTTTTATAAGTAGCGCTCCGAGCAATTCAGTTTGTGTCTGATTACGATAGTTTCTTTCTATCGGATAAATATAAACAATCAATTGGATTGATAGATCAAATCGTGACATGCTATACATATCTTTGAAATACAAAGTTGCTTTTTTGCATTCATTTTTCAAACAACACAAACGAGGATTCTAACCATGAAAAAAATAAGTGGAGTTATTCTGGTTGCGGTGACAGCTGCTTTTTTAGCTGCGTCTCTGCCGACGATTGCGATGGAAAAACCGGAACCTGCGCAGGGCGAGGCCAAGACGAATCAGTTTTGGTGGCCGGAGCAGCTTAATTTAGCGCCGCTTCGTCAAAACGATGTGAAATCAAATCCCTACGGTGAATCTTTTAACTATGTCGAAGAATTCAAGAAGCTTGATCTTCAGGCTTTGAAAAAAGAAATCAACGATTTGCTCACCACTTCGCAAGATTGGTGGCCGTCCGATTACGGTAATTACGGACCTTTCTTTATTCGCATGGCTTGGCACAGCGCTGGAACTTACCGAACGATTGACGGGCGCGGTGGTGCGGGCGGCGGACAGCAGCGTTTTGACCCTCTTAACAGCTGGCCGGATAACGCCAACCTTGATAAAGCACGCCGATTGCTTTGGCCGATTAAACAAAAATACGGCAAGCAAATTTCATGGGCGGATCTCATGATCTTGACGGGGAATGTCGCGATGGAAAACATGGGTTTTAAGACCTTGGGTTTTGCCGGCGGCCGTGCAGATGACTGGGAAGCGGATTTGGTGTACTGGGGGCCTGAAAATAAATGGCTTGAAGATAAACGCCGTACCAAAGAAGGTAAACTCAAAGGACCGCTTGCTGCAGTTCAAATGGGTTTGATCTATGTGAACCCGGAAGGACCGGGCGGGAAGCCTGATCCGCTTGCAGCGGCAAAAGATATTCGCGAGTCTTTCGGCCGTATGGCAATGAATGATGAGGAAATTGTCGCGTTGATCGCGGGTGGACATACTTTTGGAAAAGCACATGGCGCTCATAAACCCGATGAATGTTTGGAAAAAGAACCCGGTGCTGCGCCGATTGAAGAGCAGGGAAAGGGCTGGAAGAATAATTGCGGTAAGGGACATTCTGAAGATACCGTCACAAGCGGATTGGAAGGGGCTTGGACTTCCGCGCCGGCGAAGTGGACGCATCAGTATTTGACCAATTTGTTCAATTTTGAGTGGAAACAGACCAAGAGTCCGGCGGGCGCAACACAATGGATTCCGACGGATGAATCCGCCGCGAAAATTGTGCCCGACGCGCATATTGAAGGCAAGTTTCACGCGCCGATTATGTTTACCACCGATCTTGCGCTGAAAGAAGATCCGGATTTTAACAAAATCTCAAAGCGTTTTCTGGATAATCCCAAAGAGTTTGAAGACGCCTTTGCCCGCGCGTGGTTTAAGTTGACGCACCGCGATATGGGCCCGCGTTCGCGTTATGTCGGCTCAGAAGTTCCGGATTTGGAATTGATTTGGCAGGATCCGTTGCCGAAAGCGGATTACAACCTGATCAATGATCAGGATGCCGAAAAGCTTAAAGCGGAGATTTTGGCCTCGGGCATTTCGGTGTCTGAATTGGTGCGCACGGCATGGGCGTCGGCATCAAGTTTTCGTGCGAGCGATATGCGCGGCGGCGCGAACGGGGCGCGCGTGCGTCTTGAGCCGCAAAAAAACTGGGAAGCGAATAATCCCGAGGAGTTGGCGAAGGTTTTGAATGTGCTTGAAGGCATTCAGAAAAAATTTAACGACTCGCGTTCGGATAACACAAGGGTATCGCTTGCTGACTTGATCGTGCTCGGCGGTGCCGCGGCGATTGAACAAGCGGCGAAGAATGCGGGGCATGAAGTGAAAGTGCCGTTTAAACCCGGTCGTACCGATGCGTCGCAGGAGCAGACTGATGTTAATTCTTTCACGGTGTTGGAACCGGCGGCGGATGGTTTCCGCAACTATTTCAACAAAGAGAAAAGCTACCGTGCTCCGGCGGAAATGCTGGTCGATAAAGCGAGCTTGCTCAATCTCACCGTGCCTGAAATGACGGTGTTGGTGGGCGGTTTGCGTGTGCTGGATGCGAATACCGGCGGATCGAAAAATGGGGTGTTCACCAATCTTCCCGGTGCGTTGAGCAATGATTTCTTTTTGAATTTGCTCGATATGGCGACACAGTGGAAGAAATCGGAAACAACCGAAGGTCTTTATGAAGGATTTGACCGCAAGTCCGGCAAGCTGAAATGGACTGCAACGACGGTAGATTTGATTTTTGGATCAAACTCCGAGTTGCGTGCGGTGGCGGAGGTTTATGCTTATAACGAGTCAAAGGACAAGTTTGTGAATGACTTTGTTCAGGTTTGGGATAAAGTAATGAATCTCGACCGTTTCGAAGGCTGAAACTCAATTCTAAAAAAGTGAAGAGCTGCGGTGACGATGAGTTGCCGCAGCTCTTTTTTTATGTATTTCTAAAAATGAGGCCGACATGATTCCTAGGATATTGATTGATAAGGCTCCGACACCGGGCGGAGGGAAAGAGCTGAAGCTTTATCAGCATGACAAAGACTTTATTATTATCGCGGGAACATTAGAGTTGATGAATAGCCGCGCGCATGAATCAGAAGACGCGCTGGCAAGGCTTGCCGTAGAGAAAATCAAATCGCAAGAAAATCCGCGGGTACTTGTTGGCGGTCTTGGGATGGGGTTCACTTTACGGGCGGCATTGGATGGGTTGCCTAAAACAGCGGAAGTGCTGGTCGCGGAAATTGTTTCTGCGGTGGTGAGGTGGAATCACGGTGTGCTTGGCGGGCTTACGAGCCATGCTCTTCAAGATCCTCGCGTGCGAGTATACGAGGTGGATGTCGCTGAGCTGATCAAAAAAGCTAAGGGCGAATATGACGCAATTCTTTTGGATATGGATAATGGGCCGGCGGGTCTTTCACTGGAATCAAATGATTGGTTTTACGGCTTTAAAGGATTGCATACTCTTGCGGGTGCATTGCGCCCGGGGGGCGTTTTAGGGATATGGTCGGCCGGGCCGGATAATCAGCTGACTTATCGCTTGAAGAATGTCGGATTTTTGACAGAGGAGATTGGCGTGAGAGCCCGTCCCGGAGGGAAAGGCGCGCATCACTCCATTTGGCTTGCCGTGAAAAGATAAAACTCTCTCGTCCTGCAGAGCAATTGAACTCACCGGCAGCGAGTTGTTTCGCTAAGCGACTCTTACAGCACTTCTTCCCGATGCATTTCCTCAATGCGTTGAATTCCACGAGATGCTTTCAAGGGGTTTACTGATGCGCAGGCTTTGTCCGTTTGGGTAAAGTGAAGCATGTTAAAGACACTCGCATACTTCTCAACCAAGGGAGATCACTTTATGACAGCCAATGTGGATCAAATTAAAGGAAAAGTAAAAAAAGCAGCCGGTGAGCTTACGGGAAATCAAAAGCTGAAGAATGAAGGCCGGATTGATGAAGGTGTTGGCAATGTTAAAAGCTTTGTGGGAAAGACGGGAGCTAAAGTGAAGCATGCCGCCGCTGAAGTTGATTGCGGCGGGTGTGATTGACTGAACGCAATGGTCATGGTGCGAAATCCGGTGCGTTTGTTTTAAGGTAGGGGAAGACCCTATATTTTTGAGCCTCGTTGTTTGCGATACTTAACCGATATGAGGTTTTGAGATTTCGCAATTCAACGGGGGAAATATGGATCTTATTACAGTTGTTGTTACGCTGATTGTTGTCGGGGTTTTGCTGTGGGCGATTAATCGTTACATTCCCATGGATTCAAAAATCAAAACGATTTTGAATATCGTGATTGTCATCGTGGTTGTGATCTGGCTGCTCCAAGGTTTCGGCGTAATCGGAAGTTTGCGCGGAAATAATGCTGTGACGATTCAGTAACTAAACTGAGTCTGTCTCTTTGCTTTCTAACTCACAAGGAGTGTTTCTATGGAGTCTGAGACAAGGACGAAAGTGTCTTCGTGCTGCGGAGAAGTAAAAGCGGACGATAAAACCAAGCAGAAAGATAAGGAAGCGCCTTCGCGCCAAGATTGGGAAGGCGGAGGATCTCGTCCGGCAGCTGAAACCGTACCCCCGCTGAATGTACCGAAGGACAGCCCTGCCAAAAATCTTCAGAAACAAGCAGACAGTGTTCCCAAAACTAATCATGGTGATGGAGGTCCGCCCAAAAACCATCAATCCATTCCGACGCAGGATACGAAGGAAATTAAGCCCGAGCCCGACGACGCTTAATTATTCGAAGGCTTTAGTCTCCTGTCTGCAGTCTGTCGTCGGTAGTCGGCAGTCGGTTGTCTGTGTTATCATTCCGCCATGTTTAAACCCGAACTTCTCTCACCGGCAGGCAGTTTCGATAAGCTAAAAGCAGCTGTTTCCTACGGCGCCGATGCCGTCTATTTAGCGGGGCAGCAATTTGGTTTGCGCTCGGCTGCGGATAATTTCACCCCTGAGGAGCTCGAAGAAGCCGTTCAATTTGCCCATGCGAAGGGTGTCAAAGTCTACGTCACGCTTAATAGCTTTCCTTTCGACCGCGACATGGAAGGTCTTTCTGACTTTATCAAGCAGATGACCCGCGCAAAAGTCGATGCGGTGATTGTTTCTGATCTTGGGGTGGTGACTGTGATTGCGCGTGAATCGCAAATCCCCATTCATCTTTCCACGCAGGCAAGCTGTTTGAATTCTGAAGCGGGGAAGCTTTGGAAAAAAATGGGTGTGAAGCGATTGATTTTGGGCCGCGAAGTTTCGATTCAGCAGGCGGGACAAATCAAACGCGAGACAGGTTTAGAGGTTGAGCTGTTTATTCATGGCTCCATGTGCATGGCTTATTCCGGTAATTGCACAATTTCGAATTACACCAAAGGCCGTGATAGCAACCGCGGCGGCTGCGCGCAAAGCTGCCGCTTCAGCTACAAACTGAATTACCCCGAAGGCCGGGAGCTGGAAGGCCGTTTTTTTATGAGCTCTAAAGATATGCTCGGTGTTGATTTATTGCCTTACTTCATTGAAGAGCAAATTGATTCGGTCAAAGTGGAAGGACGCATGCGCAGTATTCTCTACGCGGGGATTCTTTCAAAAACTTACCGCGAGGCAATTGATCTTTGCGCTCAGGATCGTCCGCAGTTTCAAGCGAAGCTGACGAATTTGAATGCAGAACTCGCCACGGTGCCGCACCGGGAATATATGCAGGCGAATTTAATGGAAGCCGCGGATCATGGCAGCGTGCTCGACACCGATTCAGGACGCAAAGGCGCGCATGACGAGTTTGCAGGTGTGGTGCGCAAGGTCATCGATGGGAAGCAATTATTGCTCGAAGTACGCAGCGCATTCAATGAAGGGGAATTGCTTGAGCTTTTGCCTTTTCAAGGCGAAACAAAAGCCTTTCATGTCTCGCCGATTTTTAATTCGCTTGGCAATTTGAAACTTGAACAAGCCAAGGTCAATACGCTGGTGCGCATTCCTTTTGTGGAAGGTGCGGATGTGGGCCATTTGATTCGGATCAAAAGATGATACGAGTCAGTGCCGCAAATCGATTGGATGACTTAGCTGTTTTAGCCCAAGCCGGTGCCCGCGAAGTTTTATTAGGCTCAAGTGAGTTATCTCGTTACGGAACCATCCCTCAAGACCAATTAAATCATTTTGCTCAAGTGGCTAAACAGCTGGGACTCAAAACCGTTTTGGAGTGGGACATCCTCATGACCCAGCCTGAGTTTGAAAAAGCGGCCACGCTTTTGAAGGCCTTACCGCTGAATGAGTTTGATGTTATTCGTGTTCAAGACCCGGGCGCTTTTGAATGGGTTTTGCAGAATTTACCCGCGATGAAAATTCAGCTGAATTTGGAAACGGGTAATCATAATTTGGAAGGTGTTTTGACTTGGTGCCGTTATGGCGGGAACAATCTGGAGCGGGTGATGCTTTCCAGCCAATTACCGGCTTCGACTTTGCGCGAATGGATTCAGAAAATTCCCGTGGGTGTTGAGGTTCTGGGATTAGGGCCGGTGCTGATTCTTTACACTCCGCGCCATTTGTTGACCAATCAATTGCCCGAAGAGGAGGCTGCGGATCATTTACGCGCAATAGCTTCAAGTGAGGAAAGCTTTCATAGCGGTTTCCGCGTTTTAGAAAACAAACACGGCACTTTGGTTTTTTTAGGCAAAGATTATTGTTTAATGGAATTGATCGAAGAAATTGAAACCTTGGGCTTGGCGGCTTTGCGCCTTGATTTGCG
>CAZLTL010000003.1:0-80959 GCA_964562525.1 uncultured bacterium | reverse complement strand
TTTGCGCCTTGATTTGCGTTTGAATGAGAATGCCGAAACGCTTAAAGCCATGGCAGGGCTTTTTGCGGTGACAAGCAATACTGCCGCGGCGAATATCCTTGAAAATTACTCGATTGAAACCACGCGTTGTTTTTATAAATCGAATAATACCGATAAAGCCTTTGTTCGCTTGAAGAATGAAAATTTAACCCGCCGTGATGAAAACTATTTAGGTGAAGTCGTTGAGGCCGCCAAAGACAGCCATTTGATTGTTCATGTGCGCGCGCGTGGGCAAAAGCTTTACGCGGGTCAGAAGCTGTTGTTAATCAACCCGCATGGGGAAGAGCATCAAGTAACGATCAGCTCGCTGCTGACGATTGAATCGAAAAATGCCGCCGAAATTAAAACAGGCGATTTTGGCGTGATTCCGTATGTGCGTCTTTGTCCCGCTAAATCCGCCGTTTATGCTTTGGCGTAGTTGTAATCGATGAGTTCCGTTGAAATCCACAAGATAGTTCGCTCGAAGCGCCGGTCAATTGCTTTGGTTATGACGCCCGAGGCAATGCTGGTGGTGCGCGCGCCGATGCTAACACCGTTGAAATACATCGAAAGTGTGGTGGAGAAACAAAAGCATTGGATTGAACGTAAGAGGGAACAAATTTTAAAGCGCGGAATTCCCAAGCCCAAACAATTTATCGAAGGCGAGGAGTTTCTTTTTTTAGGGCGGTCTTATCGGTTTGCCGTTCACTCCGGGTGGGAGATTGAACTGAGGAACGACGAATTTCTTTTTCCGGAAAAATATCTTAAAAAAGCCAAGCTCAAACTGATTCAATGGTATAAGGAGCAGGCTTTCGCGTTGATTACCGAAGTGGCGCAACGCTATAGCCGGATCTCGGGTTGGAAATACAAAACGATTAACATCAACAGCGCTCAAACGCGTTGGGGTTCCTGCAGCACAAGCGGATCAATTAATTTTAGTTACAAATTAATACTTGCACCTCGCGCTGTCGTGGAATATGTCGTCATACATGAACTCGCGCATATTACTGAGAAAAATCACTCTGCGCGGTTTTGGGCTAAAGTACAAAGTCTGATGCCTAATTATCGCCTTCACGAAAAATGGCTTAAAGAGAATGGTCGAAACTTAACCATCTAAAAGAGTCGCAAGCGCTTTCAGGTGACTGGCTATTCTTTTCCGCCGATTTATCTCTGATTTCTGATCTATGAGTTTTGAACTATAATGCGGTATGCATTATTCATCTCTTCGCGAGTGCTTGAACGATCTCGAGAAAAATGGGCAACTTATCCGTGTTAAAACGGAGGTGGACCCTGATTTAGAGATGGCTGAAATTCACCGCCGCGTCAATCAGGCCCGCGCCCGTTCCGGCGGTAGCGGAAAAAATATAAACGCTCCTGCGATTTTATTCGAGAAGGTGAAAGGTTCGCCCTTTCCTGCCGTATCCAATCTTTACGGTACGGAAGCACGCTGTCAGTTTCTTTTTCGAGGCACTTTTGAGCGCGTTAAAAAAGCATTTGAACTCAAAGCTGACCCCAAAAACTTTTTCAAAAATCCTTTGCGCTATCTTTTCAGTATGCCGCGTTTCGCCCTTTCGGCTTTACCACAAAAAGTTTCGACAGGGCCTTGTCTCGAATGTGAAACGTCGATTGATAAGCTGCCTCAAATTCGATGCTGGGAAAAAGATGGCGGAGGTTTTGTACTTTTACCGCAAGTTTATACCGAGAATCAGGCCAAGCCCGGCATTATGAGTTCCAATTTAGGAATGTATCGCATCCAGCTTTCAGGCAATGAATATGAACTCAATAAAGAAATTGGCCTGCATTATCAAATTCGCCGTGACATTGGTATTCATCATCACACCGCTCTCGAACGCGGTGAACCCCTGAAAGTTTCAATCTTTGTCGGAGGTCCGCCTTCGCATGCTTTTTCTGCGGTGATGTATTGCCCCGAAGGGATGCCCGAAGTTTTATTTGCAGGTGCGCTCAATGGTTCGGGCTTCCGTTATGCCGTGCGGGATGGTTTTGTGATTTCAGCCGATGCTGATTTTTGTATTACGGGGACGGTCGATCCTAAAGCTTTAAAACCAGAAGGGCCTTTCGGCGACCATTTGGGTTATTACTCGTTGAAGCATGATTTTCCGTTTATGAAAGTGCATAAGGTTTATCATCGCAAAGATGCTATTTGGCCTTTCACGGTTGTCGGCCGTCCGCCTCAGGAAGATTCTCAATTCGGAAAATTGATTCATGAGCTCGCAGGATCGGTAATTAAAACTGTGATTCCGGGTGTAAAAGAAGTGCACGCCGTTGATGAAGCTGGAGTTCATCCACTTTTAACTGCGATAGGGAGTGAAAGATATTTACCTTATCAGAAGCGCAAACCTCAGGAATTGCTGCAGCTTTCAAGCGCCATTTTGGGAACTGGACCTTTAAGTTTGGCGAAGTTTCTTTTTATCATCGCAGCTGAAGATAACCCAAAAATATCGACGCATGATTACGAAGCTTATTTCACGCATTTTCTCGAGCGTTTTGATCCTCAAAAAGATTTGCATTTTCAGACCATGACGACGATGGATACGCTCGATTATTCGGGTATAGGAATAAATCAAGGATCAAAAGTTATTTTAGCGGCGGCAGGAGAGCCTATTCGGAAATTGCCGAAAGACTTACCGCAATCGGACCCGAATCTTGGGAAAATGCAGCTCGTCATGCCCGGTGTTTTGATGATGGAACAGCCTGCCTTTAAGGACTACAAAACCGCGCAGGGCGAAATGGCAGCGCTGGCGACCGCCATCGATCAAAATGGTCAAGTTCGGGGATTCCCTTTGATTGTGGTTTGTGACAAAGGTAGCCCGGAGGCCGGAGGTCAGAGCCTCGAGAGAGGTTTAGAGTTGCTCCAGACTCCGGCCTCCGGCCTCCAGGCTATAAATGATTTTCTCTGGATTACATTTACTCGCGCTAATCCTTCGCATGATATTTACGGTGTGAATAGTTTTACAGAATTTAAGCACTGGGGTTGTGACGGAGCTCTGATTATTGATGCCCGCATTAAGCCTCACCATGCTCCGCCATTAACGGTGGATAAGTCCGTGGCGCTTCGGGTTGATCATTTGATTGAACATGACCCGGCATTGAAACAAGCCCTGCGACTATGAGCTTTGTCGTTTCGCAAGCCAAAATTGACGCGCTGAAACACAACATGGAAAAGCTCGGTATCCGCGAAGATGATATTGAGGAAATCTTTGCGCGTTCCGGCGGCGCGGGCGGACAGCATGTAAATAAAGTTTCCACGTGTGTGATGCTGAAGTATAAACCCACCGGCCTGATCGTGAAATGCCAGGAAACTCGTTCGCAAGTCATGAACCGCTACTTTGCTCGCGTTCAGCTGGTCAGAAAAATTGAAAATGAAGTTCTTGGCAAGGAAAGTGCCGAAGCCAAGCGTGTTTTTAAAATCCGCAAACAAAAAGCCAAGCGTTCCAAGCGAGCAAAGAACAAAATGCTTGATGACAAGAAAATGCGCAGTTTCAAGAAGCAGAACCGGCGCGGCTCTTTCCATGATTGAAGAAGATTGCCCTTTTGATTGTCCTCATTGCGGCGATGCCATGAGTGCGCGCGTTGATGCCACGGGCGGGAAGCACCAATCCTTTATCCAAGATTGCGAGACCTGCTGCCGACCGATTCAAATTACGGTCGAGTTTGAAGATGGGGAAGTGAGTTCTTTTTCAGCCGAAGCAACAGACTAGTTTTTTTGATTTGTGGTGATCCTGCGGTCAGCAGAACACACGGAGCTGAAAACTAAAGCGATTAGGCTTCTGTGGAAGCTGATTTCTGAACGTGGCCGAGCGCGCCGAGATACTCGCGGTTCATCTTGGCGATGAATTTAATCGAGATTTCCTTAGGGCATGACGACTGACATTCACCATGATTCGTGCAATTTCCAAACCCTTCTTTATCCATCTGATTAACCATGTTCTGAACACGTGTTTTTGCTTCAACTTGACCTTGCGGCAAATTAGCGAGATGAGAAACTTTCGCTGCCGTAAAAAGCATGGCAGAAGCGTTAGGGCATGCCGCAACACAAGCACCGCATCCGATACATTGAGCGGCGTCCATGGCTTCATCGGCTTTTTCTTTCGGAATTAAAATCGAGTTGGCATCGGGAACGCCGCCTGTTGCCGCTGAAGTAAATCCGCCGGCCTGAATGATGCGGTCAAAAGAGCTACGGTCAACAACCAAGTCTTTTAAAACAGGGAAGGCCGAAGCACGCCAAGGTTCAATTACGATAATATCGCCATCTTTAAAGTGACGCATATGCAGCTGGCATGTTGTCGTCGCTTTTTGCGGACCATGCGGAACGCCGTTAATGACCATCGAACAAGCGCCGCAAATGCCTTCGCGGCAATCGTGGTCAAAAGCAACCGGATCTTTACCTTCGAGATTCACTTTTTCATTAACGACATCAAGCATTTCAAGGAAAGACATATGCTCGTTCGCTTCAACTTTATAAGTTTCAAAACGACCTTTATCGTTTTTATTCGCTTGGCGCCAAATTTTGAGAGTTAAATTCATCGTGCTCATCTGTTTTATTTTTACTCTGGGCTAAAGCCCAACCGCATTAACCTTATTTGTAACTTCTAGTTTGTAAATGAATGCTTTCAAATGTAAGTTCTTCTTTATGCAGTTCCGGCTTCACGCCTTCGCCTTTGTATTCCCATGCCGCGGCATAAGTAAATTTTTCGTCGTTGCGCTTCGCTTCGCCTTCTTCCTGATATTCGACGCGGAAATGGCCGCCGCAAGATTCTTCGCGGTTAAGCGCGTCAATGCACATCAATTCGCCGAACTCAAGAAAGTCTGCCACTCGGCCGGCTTTTTCAAGCGATTGATTGAGCTCATCATTGCTGCCAAGAACTTTGACGTTTTTCCAGAAGTCCGCACGCAAAGCTTGTATTTCTTTGATGGCTTGTTCAAGACCTTCTTTGGAGCGGGCCATGCCGCATTTATCCCAAACAATTTTTCCAAGACGGCGATGATATTCATCGACCGTAGTATTTCCGTTCACTGCGAGCATTTTTTTGATTTTGTCCTGAACTTCTTTTTGAACTGTATTAAATTCAGCGGCATCAGTTGTCACTTTAGCCGGTTTCGCGGTTGCGATGTAATTCGAAACCGCGTGGGGGACGACGAAGTAACCGTCCGCCAAACCCTGCATGAGCGCGCTGGCGCCTAAGCGATTGGCACCGTGGTCGGAGAAATTAGCTTCACCGATGACGAAAAGACCGGGGACATTGCTCATCAAATCATAATCCACCCACAAACCGCCCATAGTGTAATGCACAGCGGGATAAATACGCATGGGTTCGGTATAAGGATCTTCACCTGTAATGCGGTTGTACATGTCTAAAAGGTTGCCGTATTTTTCTTTGATCGCGTCTTTGCCGAGGCGCTTAATGGCGTCCGCGAAATCAAGGTAAACACCCAAGCCTGTCGGCCCGACACCGCGGCCTTCATCGCAAGCTTCTTTAGCAGCGCGGGAAGAAATATCGCGCGGAGCCAAATTGCCATAGCTCGGATATTTACGTTCAAGGAAATAGTCGCGTTCATCTTCCGGAATCTGATTGGCGGGGCGTTTGTCGCCTTTTTTCTTCGGCGCCCAAATGCGGCCGTCATTACGTAAAGACTCGGACATTAAAGTGAGCTTTGATTGATAATCACCGCTGACAGGAATGCAGGTCGGATGAATTTGTGTGTAGCAAGGATTCGCGAGTAAGGCGCCGCGCTTATGCGCGCGGTAAATCGCGGAAGCATTACAGCCCTTGGCATTGGTCGAGAGATAAAAGACATTGCCGTAACCGCCGGTGGCAAGAATAACGCAATCCGCGACATGTTTTGTGATTTCACCGGTAACCATATTGCGGGAAATGATTCCGCGCGCCTGACCGTTTACGATAACAAGATCAAGCATTTCGGTGCGCTCATGCATGGTCACTTTCTTTGCGGCGATTTGGCGCTCTAAAGCCTGATAAGCACCGAGAAGAAGCTGTTGGCCTGTTTGTCCTCGCGCATAGAAGGTGCGGGAAACCTGCGCGCCGCCGAAAGAACGGTTGGCGAGATAACCGGAATACTCGCGCGCGAAGGGAACGCCTTGCGCGACGCATTGATCAATGATGCTGCCGCTGACTTGCGCGAGACGGTAGACATTGGCTTCGCGGGCGCGGAAGTCGCCGCCTTTGATCGTGTCATAAAACAAGCGGTAAACACTGTCATTATCACCGCGATAATTTTTTGCGGCATTGATTCCGCCTTGGGCCGCGATACTGTGCGCGCGGCGAGGGGAGTCCTGATAACAAAAGGATTCTACGTTATAGCCTAGCTCGGCGAGTGTTGCCGCGGCGGAAGCGCCGGCAAGACCGGTACCTACGACAATAATTTTGTGTTTGCGCTTATTCGCCGGATTAACCAATTTGTATTCAGCCAGGCGATTGCTCCATTTATCTTTAAGATCGCCCTTGGGAATATTGGAATTAATCTTGGATGACATAGTTAAACCTTAATCACTCCGAAATAGCATGTGAGCGGAATCGAGATGTAAGCCAAATAAAGAGCCCAGGCAACGGCGCAGCTGATTTTTTTTGCGATAGGTAGCGTGCGCTCGCCCAAAAGGCCAAGCGATTGAAATAAGCTCCAAAGACCGTGGCTTAAATGAAGAAAGAGAAGTGTCAGAGCCGCGACATAGCCAAAAGCCAGTTCAGGGCGCTGAAAGCTCATCACGACCATTTTGAAAACATCACGATGCCCGTGTTCATCGAGGCTGTTTGAGATTTCGGGATGCGTTACGCGGAAAGTGAAATGCATTAAATGAAAAACGATAAAAGCGAGAATCACCATGCCTGTCATCGCCATGGTACGCGCGCCCAGGGAAGTGGTTTGATTTTCTTTTTTGGCGTAATTAACGGGACGCGCTTTTTTATTTTTAAGCGTCAGGCAAATGGCGGTCAAGATATGAATCGTGACCAAGCTTAAAAGAGTGATGCGTGCGGCCCATACCAAGACTTTCAGCTCTTCTAAGTGATAGGCATAAGAGTTAATCCACTCACGTCCTGCGAAAATCGTGAGATTGCCCAAAAGATGACCGACAATAAATCCGGACAGCATGAGTCCGGTCAATGCCATGAGAACTTTTTTACCGATGGATGTTTGTGCGGGACAGTCGCGGTTCATTGATTACTCCAAGAAGGTCGAATTCTATCACGAAGGCGGCGTGATGGAATTATTTTTTTGAAGCAGGAAACAAAATTGTAAACCAGAGCAACATTGTTCCCCAAAGCGGAAGTCCCATGACGGCGAGAGAATCAAAAATCATTCCGGCAGTGAAAAAAAACAGGCAAACAGTCATTGTGTTTAAAAGTCTTTTTCTTGAAGACGGATTGGCATTAAGTTGCAGAAATGCCGCGGCGCTTAATAAGACCAAAGGAGTGAAATGATGGAGTTGCGAAACGGGAGACGTGAAGAGCATGACAGAGGATAGGAGACTGAAAGTGGTGAAGTCGCGGGTTAGTTTTTCTTCCGCGGTATTTTGAGACGCTTTAAAAAACTTCCATGTCGTGGCACTTAAAAGAGAAAGCAGGAAAATGAAGTTGATTAACCGGATGACGGCATTGGACTGTCCGATGAATGCCGCTTCAGTTTTCCAATAGAGACGGGTCAAGACAGCGTAGAACGATTGATTGTCGCCGGCAAACGGAGTGAAAAGCTCTCCCCATAAATAGCTTTGATGTGCAAGGTCGCCTGTGCCTCCGGAAATCGCTTCAAAATAAGTCTTAAGATATTTTAAGTGAAGCCCCGGCCCAAAAACAAAAGTTGGCAAAATAATTCCAAAAACCAATCCCCCCACCACGCAGCCTGCTATGGCTCGCCAATTTCTTTTCAGTAAAAAATAAAACGGAAGAATTAAGAGCGGGCTCATTTTAAGAATAATCGCAAAGCCTAAAATGAAGCCGGCCGTAAAATTTTTCTCCTTTCGAATCAAAAGAAAGGGAAGCAATCCAAGAAAAAGCCCCAAAGTCCCAAGCTGCCCGCGAGTGAAAGTGTTCAGCAGGGGTGGGAGCGCCAAAACAAAACAACCAAGCAGTATCCAAAATGATTGTTCTTTGTTTTTAAAAAGTGAGCGCAATCCCCAAACCGTACCGAAAAGCGCAGCTATTGAAAGCAAATACCAAAGCAGGGCGTTGAGCCAAAGCGGCAGTGCGGTAAAAGGCATCAAGAGAATTGCTAAAAGGGGAAGATAAACATAATGCCAGTGCCGTTCGTTCTCTACCGCATAAATGCTTTCATTTTGCTGAATGGCTTCGGCGGCCCTTAAGTAAACGGTTAAATCGGTACGTGGTTTTTCGCCGAGTGCCGCGCGGTAAACAGTGGAATAGCCTAGGATTGTCAGTCCGATGAGAAGCGCAATCCAGACAGTCAGCTTGATTTTTGCTGTTGAAAACATACGGGTGTTTTAAAGGAGTGTTGGTGGAGTGTCAAGCGTCATATCCATTTGCATTTACGATTGTTGATTGCGCAGGGAAGGGAGGCTCGCTATAATGCGTCTCCTTTAATCCATCAATTTGAGGTCGCATGAAACGAACCGTTACATCCAAGATTATTCTTGAAGACATTGAGCAATTGGCAAAATCGCTCAAAACCTATCACAAATTTTTTTCCGGCAAAACTTTTCTGCTATCCGGTGCGGGCGGATTTTTGGGTAAATATATTGTTCTTTTGTTGAAGCATCTTAATGAAAAAGTGCTGACAGAGCCTCTTAAAGCGATTCTGCTCGACAACTTTATTACTGGTTATGAGCAGGAAATTCTTTCTGATGGCAACATCAAGTTTATTCGCCACAATGTCATTCAGCCTTTTGAGACAACGGAATCGGTTGACTATATTATTCATGCGGCCGGTATTGCTTCTCCTGCTTATTACACCAAATTTCCTATTGAGACTATGGACGTTGGCACCGTTGGAACTCGTCATATGCTTGAGCTTGCGCGGAAAAAAGAAGTGAAAAGCTTTATTTTTATGAGTTCCAGTGAAGTTTATGGTGACCCCGATCCGAAGCAAGTTCCGACCAAAGAAGAATATCGCGGCAATGTGTCTGTGTTGGGCGCGCGAGCTTGCTATGACGAATCCAAGCGTTTTGGCGAAACCATGTGCGAAGCTTATTGGAATGTTTATGGCGTTCCCGTAAAGATGGTGCGCCCGTTCAATGTTTATGGCCCCGGAATTCGCCCCGATGATTATCGTGTTTTGCCGAATTTTATCGAGCATGCTTTGCGTAAAGAACCTTTGCCGATTCACGGTGACGGCCGCAATACGCGTTCTTTCTGCTATATCAATGACCAAATTGAAGGGATTTTCCGCGTGTTGTTTTGTGATGTGAGCGGGGAACCTTTTAATATCGGAAATCCTGATCCCGAAATTTCCGTCAAAGATTTGGCAAAGAAAGTTGTCCAAAATATGCCCTTTAAAGTGGATATTGTGAGCATTGATCCACCACATGAAGTTTATGCCAACAGCGATCCAAAGCGCCGCTGCCCGGATATTTCCAAGATTACGAAAATTACGGGATTTAAGCCGAAGTACGATTTGGATACAGGATTAAAACGCACCATCGAATGGTTTTCAGAAAGATAGAAAACCGATGAAAAAGCATATCTGCTGCGTTACGACCGTCGCTTCTTTGGTCATTGTCCGATTTATTTTTGAGACATGACACAGCGTTGAGCAATGTATTTCAAATCGCAAATAGCGATTTGAACGTTTTCACGAAACGCTAGTGCGGGTAGGTTTAGCTAGCGCCTTGTTTATAGTCGCAGACTACATCTAAAGCTTTTTGATCGATTTTGAAAAAACTTAGGAGATAATAATAATGGAATTAGAAACAGTAAAACACATCGGTTCAGCATTCAGCGACGCGCGCGGAGATATTTTTAACGTCTTTGAAGGCGAGTCGCGTCACATCGCGTTGATTACTTCCAAAAAAGACACGGTTCGCGCGAATCATTATCATAAAGAAGATTTGCAGTATATTTATCTTGTCAGCGGCGCCTACGATAGCTACTCCCATCCGCTCAATAAACCGGAAGAATTGAAAATCATTCATGTGAAACCGGGCGACATCGTCAAAACTCCGCCGCTCGTTGCGCATGCGCAAAAATTCACGGAAGATTCCGTTTTTATAGCCATCTCAACGCGTCTGCGCGAAGAAGGCAAATATGAAAACGATACGATTGCTTATCCCGTGATTCAGGGCGGCTATTTGAATCAAAAGCTTCAGCAAGCCAAATAAATGGCAAACGTGAGAACAGCTCTGATCACCGGGGCATCCCGCGGCCTGGGGCTGGAGCTTTCGGCTAAGCTGATTAAGCTTGGGTATCAGGTGATTGGTGTCAGCCGTACCGCGGCGCATTGGTCTTCCGCCCGAAAAAAAATCAATTCCAAAAACTTTCATTTGCTTCAAGCGGATTTGGCTTCCGCTTCCGCGGTGGAACAGCTTTTTGCCGTGGTCAAAAAAATTAGCCCTCGCGTTGATTTGCTTGTCAACAGCGCGGCTTACGGCGGTAAATTAGAACGCATCGAAGAAACTTCACCCGAAGAATTTAACGCGCATTTGCGCGGTAATTTATTCTCAGTTTTTTTAATGTGTCGGGCTGCTTTTCCGTTTTTAAAGAAAGGCCGAGAACCTTTGGTTCTGAATGTGTCTTCGATGGCGGGCGTACGGGCTGTGCCGAAAATCGCGGGATATTCCGCGAGTAAGTTCGGTGTTTTGGCGATGACGGAAGCATTTGCGAAAGAAAACTTGGAATGGCTTAGAGTCATCACGGTTTGCCCCGGCGGAATGAACACTAAAATGCGCTCCGACCTTTTCGGTAAAGCCGACGCCGCCAAACAGCAAACGCCCGAATTTGTCGCCGGTAAAATGGTGCAGATCATTAACGGGGACATTCCTTTGCTTTCACCGAGTCATATCGTTATCCGACACGGTAAAATTACACAAATCATTATTCCACCCAATAATTAATTATGAGCGCAGACCAATACCGTAAAACGACATGCCGTTACTGTGATTCTCCTTTGGGGAAATCATTTTTAGATTTGGGCGCGAATCATCCATTGGCGAATTCTTTGCCCCGCAAAGAAGATTTGAGTACGCCCCAATTTACTTGCCCGCTTGAGCTTGTGAAATGCGGTCATTGTCATTTGGTTCAGCTGGCGCATGCCGTGCCGGCAGATTTGATGTTCAAAGACTATCTTTATGTCAGCTCGACCACCAAAACTTTTCGTGACCACTTCGCGGCTTATGCTCAAACCGTAAAAAGCAAATTAGCTCATGTTGCCAAGCCCGTTGCGGTGGATATCGGTAGCAACGATGGATTGCTTGTGTCTTGCTACATGAAAGAGGGCATGAATGCCGTGGGTGTGGATCCGGCTGAAAATCTCGCAAAGCAGGCGAATGCCGAAGGTCGGCCGACGCTGAACCGTTATTTTGATGCCATTTGTGTGAAGGAAATTATTCAGAAATACGGCAAGGCGCACGCGATCAGCGCGAATAACGTATTTGCTCACATCGATGATATTCAATCGGTTTGCCGCAATGTTTTTGATTTGCTGGATGATCAGGGTTTTTTTGTAATTGAGTTTCCTTATCTCGTGACCATGCTCGACGAAATGCTTTTCGATATGATTTATCATGAGCATGTGTCTTATATTGGTGTGACATCCCTGCAGTTTTTGATGAAAAAATTCGGCGGCCGCATTTTTGATATTCAGCAGGTCAGTTCGCATGGTGGTTCCTTGCGCGTGTTTATTTGCAAAGAGAAAGCTGCTTTTCAGCCGCAGCCGATTGTCGTCCAATTGCTCAATTTAGAAAAAGATAAAGGATGTTTGCAAAATGAGGTGTATGAGAAATTTGCGGCACGCGTTCTTCGTTTTAAAAAGAATCTGAATGAAATGATCTCAAACCTGCGCGTTGAAGGGAAAACGGTTTGCGGTTACGGCGCTCCAGCCAAAGCGACCACAATTGTTAATTTTTGCGGACTGACTCCGAAGCAGATCGATTATATCGTGGATGATAATCCGCTGAAACAAGGGCGCTATGTGCCGGGCGGAAACATTTCAATTGTTCCGAGCGCGCATTTAGAGGCTAAGCCCACGGACTACGTTTTGATTTTTGCCTGGAATTTTGCCAAAGAAATTATGTCGAAGTTGGCGCCTTTGCAAGACCGCGGCGTTGAATTTATCGTACCCTTGCCTGAGCCGCGCGTGATCCGCGAAAATGTTCGAAAAAGTTAATCCGATCATCTCTCCGCTTAGTCAGATTTGGTTTATCCAAAATACCACCACAGAGGGTCCGGGCTATCTCGGAGACCTCCTCAAACGCTGGAAAATTCCGGTTCGCATTTGTAATTTAGAGCTTGGAGACGCGCTGCCTGAAGTGGCGGATCAAGACGCGGTGATCGTGTTGGGAGGCCCCATGAGCGCGAATGACCGTACCAAAACAATGCAATCTCTGCTTAAATGGATTCGTGGTCTTTTGCGCCGTGATATTCCTTATCTTGGAATTTGCCTTGGTCTGCAAACTTTGGTCAAAGCCGCAGGGGGTACTGTTTTAAAAAGCCCGGTCAAAGAAGTCGGGCTTAAAATGAATGATCAATTTCCTTATACTTGTGAACTGACTTTGGAAGGAAAGCGCGATCCTTTGTTTCGACGATTTACTAAGATTTTCCCCATTTTTCAGTTGCACGGAGAAACTGTTGGCCTGACATCCCATATGACTTTGCTCGCAAAGGGTCAATGGTGTCACAATCAAATCGTGCGCGTCGGTAAAAGAGCTTACGGCATTCAGGGACATTTAGAGGTGACAACACCACTTTTGACGGAGTGGTTGCAGACGGACCCGGATTTGAAACATTACCGTTCTGAGTTTCTGATTAAGGAATGGCTTAAAGAAGAAAAAGAAATGCATTACTATTGCAGGAAAATTTTACTTAATTTTCTTAAAATCGCTGACATTGTCGGGTGATATTGAATGTTAGAAGATGAGCCTGATTTCTTGCCGCCTAAGCCCGAAGCGGTTCCCGAGCGGCTCGCAAAAAAATGGGAGGTCCGTGAAAGCCAAGAGAAGCTCATCGTTTGCGGGCAATGCGGCAAGCAAGTACTTGCTTCAAGTTCAGTTTGCGCTTATTGTGGTGGCAGCGTTCAGGGCGGCAGCCGGCCCGTGTGGGTGATGATTGCGGCCGCGCTTTTAATTTTACTTTCGTTGTTATTTTTCTTAAGACGGTGGGTTTAGTTTTTTATGAAGATCTCAGAAATATTTTCAAAAAAGAAGCAGTCTTTTTCTTTCGAGTTTTTTCCTCCCAAGACGCCTGAAGCCGAAGAGCAGCTCTACGCTGCGGCGGCTGAGCTGAAAGTTTTGAAACCCACTTTTGTTTCCGTGACCTACGGGGCAATGGGCTCAACCCGTTCCAACACCATTCGCATCGCGGACCATATTAAAAGCAAACTGGGTTTGGAAGTCGCTTCGCATTTGACGTGCGTTGGTAATACCAAGCAGGAAATTGAGTCGGTTTTGCGTGAGCTCAAAGCCAAAGGAATTCAAAGCGTGGTGGCTTTGCGCGGCGATCCGCCGAAAGGTGAAACTGAATTCAAGCCTGTCGCAGGCGGATTTCGTTATGCTTCGGAACTCGTGGCGTTTATCCGGGGGCACGAGGAATTTAGAGATTGGTTTTCGATCGCGGTCGCGGGCTATCCTGAAAAACACCCCGAATCGGTTTCGCTTGAGCAGGATTGGAAGCATTTAAGTTTAAAAGTGAAAGAAGGCGCGGACGCGGTTGTGACACAGCTTTTTTTCTCGAACGGTGATTTTTTTCGGTTTGAAGAGGGCTGCCGTAAGCTCGGAATTCAGGTTCCGCTTGTTGCTGGAATTATGCCGATCACCAACGGTAAGCAAATTGAGCGTTTTTCGCAAATGTGCGGGGCCTCCATTCCTCAGCCGATTCATGCCGCCATTCAGAGGTTTGGCGATGACAACGAATCTGTCACTGCGTTTGGAATTGACTATGCGTCGCGCCAATGCGAAGAACTGATTCGGCATGGAGTTGCCGGAATTCACTTCTATACTCTCAATAAATCCCGCGCCACCGCCGAAATCTACAAAAACCTAGGGCTTCATAAGTTTAACGCCTAAAAGGGGATAGAGAGTATTTGTGCCGTCGTCTGGCAGGCTGCTTATGCTGTTGCCTGTTGCGGGAAAATGAATCACTTGCCACTTTAGATTTTTTGGCTATAATTCACCACTCGTTCGTAAGTTTCGCATTCGTCAACCATCGCAACTTGCCTTTGGCTTCAGTTGTGGTCCATGCAAAAAAGAGCGTTCGGTGTTTTAACTGAACAGGCATTTAGCACTCTTCTAGCAAGGGTTTTTAAATTGGTATTCGGCGGATCCTCGTAGCTTTTAGCGACGGGGATTTTCTATTTTAGGGAGATGCCCTAAAAATGAAATTCACCGATGACCGGTTTGAAATATTAAAAAAGGGGAAATCACTTGGCTCAAGTTACTATTAAACAGCTTTTAGACGCAGGCGCTCATTTTGGACATCAGACTCAGCGCTGGAACCCGAAGATGAAGCCGTATATTTTCGGCGACCGTAACGGGATTCATATCGTCAATCTTGAAATCACCGCAAAAGTGCTCGATAAAGCGCTTAAATTTATTTTGAATATCACCAAAAAAGGTGAAGGTATTCTTTTCATCGGAACAAAGAAACAAGCGCAAGATCCTTTGCAGACGGCCGCTGAAAAATCCGGTATGCCTTATGTGAATGAGCGTTGGCTTGGCGGAATGTTGACGAACTTTGAAACCATCCGTAAATCCATCAAGAAAATCGAAGATATCGATAAGATGGAAAAAACCGGTGAATATCAGTACGTGACCAAAAAAGAATGGTCATCCATGAAAAAGGAACGCGAAAAGCTTGTGAAGAACCTTGCGGGTATCCGTGAGATGAAAAAGCTTCCGGGTGCGGTCTTTGTTGTGGATATTGAGAAAGAAAAAATTGCTATTCTTGAAGCTAAAAAGCTCGGGATTCCTGTTGTGGCCATTGCCGATACGAACAGTGACCCTGAGTTGGTGGATGTCGCGATTCCTGGCAATGATGACGCAATTAAAGCAATCTCGCTTTTTTGTGATGCGGTTGCCAATAGCGCTCTTGAAGGCAGCAATGAATTCCGCATGTCCAAGAATGCTGAAGCTAAGCCTGAAGCGGATGCCGCGGTTGATGCCGTAGCTGAAGAAGCTTTGAATTCAGCGAAGCACTGAGATTTTTTTGGCACAGCAAAGCCAAGAGCTTTGCTCGATGCCTAAAAGATCAAGTAGTTGAGCTCAGGACACGCAGTGCAAAATAATACAAAGTAATTGAGGATTTATGACAGTGAATACTGAAAATTTTACAAAAGAAGATATCGTTAAGCTGCGCGAAATGACCGGCGCAGGCATGATGGACGTCAAAAAGGCCTTAGTTGAAGCCAACGGCAACTTTGAAGCGGCAAAAGACATCATCCGTAAAAAGGGTTTGGATAGCGCTAAGAAGAAAGCTTCACGCGAAGTTCGTGAAGGCCAAGTTATTTCGTATATTCATGCCGGCGGCAAGCTGGGTGTTTTAGTCGAAATTAACTGCGAAACAGATTTCGTCGCTAAGAATGACCGCTTTCAAGAATTTGCCCGCAATGTTGCGATGCATATTGCTGCCGCGTTTCCGCTCTATGTCAGCGCGGATCAAATTCCCGCGGAAGTCATGGATCGTGAAAAGGCCGTCTTTTTTGAGTCGGTGAAGGATAAGCCCGAAGCCGTGCGCGAAAAGATTCTCGAAGGTAAGCTAGCTAAGCGTTATGAAGATATTTGCCTTTTGAACCAAAAGTTCATTAAGAATGATTCTCAGACCATTCAGGATTATCTTTCTGAAACCATCGCGACGATCGGTGAAAACATTGTTATTCGCCGTTTTGTTCGTTTTGAGGTTGGCGGCGCGTAACAGTTTCTTTTCGGTACAGCGGAAGGGGATAGTCCTTCCGCTCGATGCCGGTTCTCAACAATAGATTTTTAAATTGTTAAAGGTTCGATGAAGTTTAAGCGAGTTCTACTCAAACTTTCCGGTGAAGCTCTTCAGGGGTCCAATGGATTCGGAGTTGATCCCGCGATTGTTTCTTCAATTGCCTCTCAGATCAAAGATGTCCGGAAAATGGGCATTGAATTGGCTGTTGTGATTGGTGGCGGAAATTTTTTCCGAGGAGTTCCTGCGGCAGAGCAGGGCATTGATCGCGCGACAGCTGACTATATAGGTATGATGGCCACTTTGATGAATTCGCTGATCGTATGTGATGCGCTCGAGAAAAAGGGTGTTCCCACACGTGTTCAAACCGCAATCCGCGTGGATGCTCTTTGTGAGCCTTATATCCGCCGACGTACGATGCGTCACATGGAAAAGAATCGCGTTGTTATTTTTGCTGCCGGCACAGGCAATCCTTATTTCACCACTGACACCGCCGCTGCTTTACGCGCTACTGAGATTGGCGCGGATGTGATTTTGAAGGCGACCAAAGTTGATGGTATTTATGATTCTGATCCGGTTAAGAATAAGAAGGCCAAGAAGTTTGAAAAGTTGACTTATATGGAAGTTTTGAAAAAACAGCTTAAGGTGATGGATGCGACTGCGATTTCACTTTGCATGGATAACCAAATGCCGATTATTGTTTTCAATATGAATAAGCCAGGTAATATTGTCAGAGTTTTAAAAGGGGAACGCATCGGCACTTGGGTGTCGTAACGCGGAGGGTAACTATGCCGGTAAACTCAAAAGAAGTTGTTAAGCTTATGCGCGGAAAGATGGAGAAAACTCTTGAGGCGACTAAAAAAGAGTTTCAGAATTTGCGTACGGGTCGTGCTTCTACGTCATTAATTGAAAATATTATGGTCGATTATTACGGAACTATGACTGCTTTGCGTCAAATGGCGGCACTCTCAATTCCTGATGCTAAAACACTTGCTATTACACCGTGGGATGCCACGGCTCTTGCTGAGATTGAGAAAGCATTAATCAAATCAGAATTAGGCTTAACTCCGATGAATGATGGCAAGTTGATCCGCATTCAAATCCCTCAATTAACGGCGGAGCGTCGGACGGATTTGACCAAGCTTATTAAGAAGATTGCCGAGGAAGGGCGCGTTGCGGTGCGTGCATCGCGGCATGAAGCGATTGAAACGATTAAAAAAGGCGAAAAAGCCAAAGAAATTTCAGAAGATGAGTCGCGCACCGTGCAAAAAGATATTCAGAAGGTGACTGACGAATTCACTGCGAAGATTGATGAAGCTCTAAAGCATAAAGAAGTGGAGCTTCAGGAAGTTTGAACGATATTTGCGTGAGGCCGTAGCTCAGTTGGTAGAGCACGTCCCTTTTAAGGACGCTGTCGATGGTTCGATTCCATCCGGCCTCATGCGTTTTACTCTGCACTTTATAAAAAGTGCAACCGTAATATCGCGTGCAAAGTTATCGACGCGGCGGGAAAAATAAGTATAATTTTCGATCTCGTGTCCCCAGCGTCTAGGTCGGTCCAGGACACCGGGTTTATTTCGCCGCTGGCGAATAAACAAGACGGCTGGTAACAGCGTGGTTTGAACTTATACAATTTGGTTTTCGCGTCCCCATCGTCTAGGTCGGTCTAGGACACCAGGTTTTCATCCTGGTAACAGCGGTTCAAATCCGCTTGGGGACGCCACAGTTTTAATAGCCCACAGCCTCTGAAATGGTTGTGGGCTTTTTCTTTTTCGATTGAATAGATATCACTATAATGCGCTATGCCTATTTACGATTCCGACTCCAAATCAATCCAAAGAGCCGCTGATCAAATCAATTCCGGCGGCGTTGTTGCTTTTCCCACGGAAACGGTTTATGGTTTGGGTGCGGATGCTTTCAACACGTCTGCGGTGGCGCAAATTTTTGAAATTAAAAACCGCCCGCATTTTGATCCGCTGATTGTGCATATTGCTGATTTAAACGATCTTGAGAGAATTGCGGAAGTGAATGACCTCGCCTTAAAACTCGCAAGAAAATTCTGGCCGGGACCGCTGACTTTGGTATTAAAGAAACAAAAAAATATTCCTGATTTGGTGACTTCAGGCTTGCCCACGGTGGCGGTGCGTATGCCGAATCATCCGGTTGCGTTGGAGTTGATTTGTTTGGCGGGAAAACCCATTGCTGCCCCGAGCGCTAATCCATTCGGTTACTTAAGCCCCACCACTGCAAAACATGTTGATGATCAGCTAGGAGCTAAGGTCAGTATCATTCTTGATGGGGGGCCTTGCGCGACAGGCGTTGAATCAACCATTCTGGATTTATCTTCGGCAAGTCCGGCGATACTGAGGGCGGGAGGAATTCCCGCGGAAGAAATTGAAAAAATAACCGGGGTGCTTGAATCGTGCCAAGTAGGGAGCTTGCCTTCCGCACCCGGACAATTGGAGCAGCATTATGCGCCGCATAAACCGCTAAGAGTGTTATCGCGCGCGGAAATTTTAAATTATCCCAAGCTTCAGTCTTGTGGAGTTTTGCTTTTTTCTGCGGATAAAAATTTAAAAGCGAAGGAAGTTAAAACTCTTTCCGCAGCGGGGGATTTAAAAGAAGCTGCCGCGAATCTTTTTTCATTTTTGCATGATTTTGATGATTCGGATTGTGACTTTATCCTGGCCGAAGCCGTCCCTGAGAAGGGGCTTGGAAAAGCGATTATGGACAGGCTCCGTAAAGCGTCGGCTGGTTCTTCTACTCGTAATTAATCCTCCCTACAGAATCTAACAAAATTATGTTATCTAATGCTATTTATTGCTATATAAAAGGTCTATTATTTTGCTATATATATTGAAAAGGCTAAGTGTGAGTGTTAAATTTTTTTTATGAAAATTGACGACGACAGCTTGTCTGTTACTTTTCTATGATTCTTTAAAAAGACGATTTTCCAATGAGAATGAAACAATTTTTTCTAGTCAAAATGACGGCTTGGGCTCTGTCGCTCTTCATGCTTTTATCAAGTATTGGAGATGGCGGTGTTTTGTACGCAGCTCAGCCCCAAGCTGTATCGAAGACTTCTCTCCCATTCAATTTAAACCAACTGCAAGTACCTGAGAAGTTTGGCGAGATTAGTGAAAAGACCGAAGGCGCGGACAACAAGCCAGCAGTTATTTTAATTCAGGATGCGCACGCGATTCCGGATGCGCAGAAAAATATTCACGCCCTGATTCGCCATTTTGAAAAAAAGTATGGAGTCAAAAATGTCGCGCTGGAAGGTGCGTCATCGGAGTTGGACCCTCAATTTTTCCGTAGCTTTCCGAATCAAAAATTATTGAAAAAAATCTTTAATGATTATTACGAGCGGGCGGAATTGAGCGGCGCGGCCGCAGCCTCCGTTTTTGCAGGAACCGATGTTCGTTTTCAAGGAGTTGAAGATTGGCCGCTTTATGAACAGGCTGTATTGGATTATCTCCGCGCGTTAGAAAGTGAGAGTGTCGTTTTAGCGCGCGTCAAAGGGCTTAAGGCAGATTTGAATCTTGCGAAACAAAAAAACTATTCACCGGATCTTTTAAATGCGGATCGCGCTTGGGAAGCTTTTGAGGAGAATCAAACGCAAATTCTCGAAACGATCAAAGTGTTGGCCTCGGTTAAAAAGCCGGCAGCGGGTTCTTTGGTTGAATTGCTCATGCGCGTTGAGCAGCAAGGAGAACATGTCCAAGGTCAGGATTCGGAGCTGAAGGCGGCCGTTGAAGTTGTCCGGGCCGGGTTAGATAAAAATCCGGCAGGCCGAAAAAAAGAGCTGATGGAATTGAACCGATGCTTGCAAGCCTACCAGACCGGAGCAATGAATGCTCAGGAGTTTGCGGTTCAGATTAAAAAATTAGCGGGGGGGCTCGGATTAGCTGTCCAGTTTTCTCGTCCGCTGCGCGAGTTATCCGCAATGCAAATGCGTTTAGAGTCCATGCGCGGGACCAAGCTTTTGAAGGAGTTCGAGGTTTACGCGGCCGAAATTAAGCAGGAGCTTGTAGAGCGTGAAACAGATTTGCCCCGCAAAGAAGCTATTCGCGTAACAGAAAAGCAAAGCCAAAAAATCCGTTTAGTTGAAAAACTTGCACGTTTGGAATTGTCGCATGACGAATGGAATCAAATTCAATCTATCAGACGGGGTTCTTCCGAGGGGGAAGCGGGAGAGCTTCGTCTGATAGATTGGAATTTATTGGAAGCCAATTTAAGTTTCTATGAAAACTCGGTCGAGCGTGAAAAAGCGTTTATGCGGAATATCCGCAAGATGCTGCCCAATTCCACGAGTGATACTCGCCCGGTCATTTTAGTTGCCGGCGGTTTTCATACTCAGGGAATGGCGGAACGCTTTAAAAAAGAAGGACTTTCGTATGCCGTCGTAACGCCCAAGATTGAACGTTTACCGGAAGTGAATTCTTATCGCAAGCACATGGCAGGTGATGTGTCGTGGAAGTCCTATTTTAAATTTGAAGGCAACCGTGTTCGCCCTTATGACGCATTTGCTCGCTCAGTCCGCGACCAGCTTTTGTCTCAAGACATTGACGCCGCAAAAGTTTGGCGCGATGAAATTATTCGAGACCTCGCGGATCAAGGACGCGCCCAGGACGCTTGGAAATATACAAAGTTTATTGATGAAGCTCAAAGCCGTGACGGACGCCGAAACCGGAGTCCCCGGGAAGGAGTCGCTGAACGTTTGTCTCGCCGAGTTGACCAATTTGTAAGTGGTTTGCGTTCGCTTAATTCTTCCGGAAAACTCAATCATTCTAGTGTCACTCAATTGCTTAAATCCATGACTGCTGCGGAGGCGGTCCTTGTAAATGCGTTTGCGCCCGAGGCGTCTGTTTTGATGTCGGCCGCGTTAACTCTACCGCCACAACCGCGTGTCGAAAATGTTTCGGAATCAGCGCGCGAAGATTACTCAAAATGGATTTCGGAATTGGAAAAGCATAAAGCAGATTCCCAAAATTCTGATTTTCAAATGCTCGCGCTCCGTATGGATGCATTGAATAAATCGCGGACTTTGAACCGTTCAGCTCTGTATGACTTTTGGAGCGCTTTGCGCGATGGAGGTATTACAAAATGGGATGACGCGCTATCGAATCCGGAGTTACTCAGCAAAATTATCAATCAGAAAATGAACGCTGTACGGCTGGCTTTTACTGGAATAGCAAGAGCCTATTCCGATGAAAAGGGTGCTTATGTTGTGCGCCAAGCGGCGCAGTCAATGGCTTTGATGAGCGTGATCGAAGTGGTCAATGAAAAAGAAGCAGAAAAGATTAAGGCGAACCACGGAGATTGGTTGCGCGGATTAGATGCGCAGGCAGAGCCTGGTGAAAATCTCACCAGGGCGGATGTCTATCAGCAACTGGGCTATGCGACGTTTGATGATTTTCGTCTTGATGAATTAAATAAGAATCAAGGTGCGAATATGCGCGATGAAGTTTTGGCGGAGCTTGCAACATTTGGCTCACCGCAGATGTGGATTTTTTCCGATGATATTGATGAGAGAGGCCGCCCTGTTCCAAATAGCCTTTCTGCGGATCAAAAGCGGAGTTTGTCAGAAGAGCTTTCCAGAATGAGTCTTTGGGAGCTTTTCGCTACAGCGCGGGATCATCACGTTTTCGAGTTCGACACAGCCGAGGCTGCGCTAGAGAAATTTATTACACCTTCACGCAGAGTATCTGATCACCGTATTTTGAGATTAAACCATCACTTTCAAGTTTTGCGCCAAGACCGTAATCGGCTTATTTTGCGGGAAATTCTTTATCGTTGGGGAAGCGCCGATCGACCACGGTCGCATACCTTATTTCAGCGTTCTGAGACTCGTACTGCAAAGCAGATTGTTCAAGACTACTTAGGTGAGGATATTCAGATTCATTCAATGCGGGAGGCTCGTAAACTTTTGGAAGCGGCTGTTCGTGAAAGGCGTTTGGAAAATGAAACTCCGATATTGGTTGGCATTGACGGAACCAAAGGTTCGGGAAAAACAACATTTTCAAAACAGTTCGAGGGGAATAATGAATATGTTGTGATTCATATGGATGATTATCTGCTGCCGTCAAAGAAAGGCGCCAATCCGCAAATGCTTAGGGTTGCTATTGATGAAGCTTTGAGATCTCATCCGAACGCTCAGGCTGTTATTGTGGAGGGATATTATCTTTTTGGGTCACGAAATAATGGATTGGATCGTCGTGATGATTGGTTTGACATTAAAGTTCATGTGGCCACAGACCAATCGACTGTTCAGTCCGGTTTAGAGAAACGGGTTCGTCAACGAATTGAATCAAATCCTAACTCCGAGTTGGCAAGAATGCGCCCGGATGTGATTCAGAAACAAATCCGTGAGTGGGCTGAATATGCAAATGAGTATTTGTTTTATGGGCCGGATATAAATTATGACTTTGTTTTTGATAATTCGCGATTAGGCCGTTCGGAAGCTAGACAGGCGGGGCGTGGGGATTCGATGCTGTTTACTGCGTATGGAGACTTCTCTGGTGTTGTAAGGATGATTTTGAAGGACCCAGAGAATTATGCGGGATCGGTAAGACGCGAGATGTTGCGTGGACTCATTCAATTTATTGAAACAGGCAAAAGTTTCGGAAATGCTAATGATGAGGATATTCGCGCTGTTGTTGATTTGCTTCTTCTTATGGAGAAAGTAGAGCCGGATGATTTTACCAAGTATGCCCGATTGATTCTTCTTGGCGATACAACAACCGCTTCAGTATTCGCCGAAAGATTATTGAACGCTAACCTGCGTTTTCACATGGTGCGGTGGATGATTCAAAGCCCTGGTGTGTTTGAAATTCTGAATCAAAACGGAGAAAGCAACGTTAGAGAATTTCAGGATTATGCGGCTGATTCGATCAAAAAAGCTGTTAATGCATTGCGATACGGTAAAACGTATGACATTGCTGAGCGGAGTGCCGCATTTGAGCTTCTGAACGAAGCAGTAAGGGTTAATTCTGATGAGTGGCCGAATTTGCAAGGGCTTGCCAATGATAAGTTTTTTAAACTACCAAAAGCTCAGGGTTATTTGGATAGCATTCGTCAGTCTGAAGATAAGAGCTTTGATCATGACTTTGTCGCAAAGTTGATGAAAGAAATAATGATACAGTTGCCTTATCGAAATGCTGTTTCCGTGATTGCGGGCCTAGCTCAAGATGGAAGTGTGGGAGACGAAGTTCAAGGGCTTTCGCGTTCATTTCTTTCCAGCCTAATTGAACATGAAATCCGTTTATTTCAGCAGAGGAAAAGTGAAGTTCAGATCAACGCGCATCGTCGGTTGCGTTTGATACTTGGGCATCTCTTAAGGGACTTTGTTCCATCTGAAAAAGTCACAAAGTTAGCCCAGTTAATTGAGAGCCGGTTGCCCAATGAATCCGCTCAAGCGTATTTAAAAAGTTTGCATGGTTATGAACATGCTGCGGGATATGTGCTTTTGCGGCATTTTAAAAACGAAATTACCTTCTTAAAAAAAATAGCAGAAGACTCCTCGGTAATCACTCATTTAAGACTTTATGCTTTTGGCTTGTTGCAAAAGCACGGCGGATATGTGAAGACGTCAACTCTATTAGAGAAACCTTCTGCGGAATTTTTAAAGGAATTTGTGAAGGATGAGTATCCCGAAGATGGTGTTTCCGCACCCGAGGTGCGCCGTATTTTGCGGAGTCCATTGGGTGATGAGGAGTTGAAAGTTTTTATTACAGCGGTTTATTTAGATCTACGCAGCAAGGGATTGCTTTGGTTGCCTCACTCAGATTTACAACGACAAGTTGTCAGCGGAATTATGCGTGGAAGCCTTCGATGGGGTTGGGACAATGCCAATTCACATAATGAGTTTGGCAGTCGATTTTTACGTTCCGTCTCGCCATCCCAGGCAATTATGAGTGCTGTTCACGAGCTCGGGCACCAAATGCTAGATCAATGGGGTTTTGACTCGGGAACAGTTGAACGTAAGGCTGCGCACGAATGGTTTGCTGATGTACTAGCAGTGCTCTATGCATTATTGAGTGGCTTACCTTATTGGGCATATATCCGTTTTGAGCCGCTGAAGGCAAAACTTTACTTTGAAATGAGTCCTTCGGCAATTCAAGCGATAAGAGACCCTGTAAAAGCAGGTTATCGCTTGGCCCGGAGTTTTTTGTGGAAAATAAATGAAGAGGCAGAAAATGCCGCGGAAAAAGTATCAAAAGAACAGCGGCATGATTTTTATAAGTCGTTGTGGACTGCTTTTTATAGGTCTGCTCGTGATTGGGTGCTGAAGAACATAGGTAGTCAGAATTATCATTTTGGTTTATTGACTCAGCAGACGGAAAAGGATTTAAAGAAAGAAGCTCGAAGGACAGTCTCGAAACCTAAAGGTAAAGCTAGAGCAGATTCGAAGAGCCGTTCAGAAGTGAGAGATATGGCTCGATTTGCTTTTGCTCAAATCCTACCCAAGGTCGTCAAATCTTTAGCGATTGCCTCGGTTTGGGGAATGGTTAGCATTTCTGAGTTGCGCGCTGAATCGGGCGTCCAAACATATCGGCTTTCAACCGGCGAGCTGCGCAATGACGATCCTAGCCCGCGAATGGTCACGGAGAATGAAGTGACTATTGTTAAGGACGGCTCGTTTTTTACTAATGTTATTCAAGGTAACCAATGTTGCGTTGTGATGGCGCACTCCGATCAGAAAAGTATGCCAGCTGTTTTAGCGCATGTTTATCCGAGCAATATGGAAACAGACGAGCTTTTGTCGGATTCTGAAATGGAAACTTATGCGGACAATCTTGCGAGGATTCTTAAAGAAAATGGAATTACTCCTGGCAACGGAGTTTTTTATATTTATGCGAATGGGATATCTCCGATTAGCTTGCCCGAGGTTTTTTCTGATTTGCTTACTCAGCGTGGGTTTAAGCGGAATCAACTCAAGGTTTTTTCCGGTAGTGAGTTTTCAGGTTTGACCATCAACGCTCGGTTTGAATCAGACGGGAAGATTTACTTCGATGTTGAGGAAGGGGATGGAATATTGCCCGGACCCAAATTATTGGCTGCTGAGATTCAGTCTGATGGGAAGTTTCTTGAGGTGAAACCCCGCGATCGAAGTCTTTTTTATCTTTTAGTCACTCTTGCCTCGATTGTGGGTGGCGGATTTATTTTTTGGGTCGCGTACTTATTTTTTCGTATAGCTAAGAGTGTATTCTTTGAGGAGAAGGGCTTTTTCCAAAGTTTAAAAGAGCATGTTCTGGACGATTTTAATTTTAAAAATAAACCCGCCCTAGGAAAGCAATTGACCGGGATGGATGCGCGGCGCGCATTTGGGTTAAAGCCGCCCGGAAAATCTAAGCCGAACCGCCGCCGCTCTGAAGCAAGAGAAATTCCAGCGGATGTTTATGAATCGATGCAGCAAGAATGGCTTGGTTCCTTGAAAGATGGTTCTTGGCTTCATTTCCGCGATCAGATTAAGGCCGTAAAACACTTTAGCAATAGCGAGTCGCCGTTAACAGGGCAGCGATTTTTGCAAGAAATAGAAATCGACCCTGCGATTCAGATGCTTGGCAAAGATGATGCCGTCTACTTGACTTTGACCAATTACAGTGAAGGGCAGGACTCTTTAGTCGCACATCAATTACAGCGTACGATTTTGGTCTTAAAGAAATCCGCTCTTCAAAACTTAGTTGATGCTAAGACCGGAGAGTTTCGCAGTCTGTCTTTGTACGGTGATCGAACAGATTCTGATCCATCGATTTTAGCGCGCTTCTCATGGGGTGATATTTGGACAAAACGCGGTGGAAGAGTTTTGAGAGAGCCTAAACTTTCTTGGACATCAGATTTGACGACGGGTTATCAATCAGGAAAAACAGCTTTAGCGTATATGAACTTTTTAGAAGATAAGTATGCTCCGCTGAATACCATTTATGAGGTCACGATTTCAAATCGAGGTGTGGAAGCATACTTGCATAAACAGTTTCCGCAGACTAAAGAATATTTTTTAAACCAAAAGAGCCAAGGTTTGTGGATTGATCTTTTTGGTGAGAAAGAAATCAATCGATTAGTTGACCGAAAAAGTGAATCTGAAATTCCCACCCACCGTTATGTCTTTCGAATGGGGCGCTCCGAAATGCGGTTGGTGGAAGATTCTCAGGCCGAGATTGAGGTTGCAATTGATCAAGCGGGCGGGTTGATTCCTTACGTCCAATTTCAAGAGTTAGCGCTTTACGGAAAATATGGCTATTACTCAGCGGGGGCTGTTCAGTTTGAACAAATAGGGGGAACGGATGACGTAGGGGTTCAATTTCATACAAACGCGCATATACCCGCGATTGGGCGTGCTCTGGCGGATCAATTTTTGAACACTTGGAAAGCGATGGGGGAACCTGACCATTTTGATATTGTTGAGCTGAGCGGCGGTGATGGCTCTATGGCGCATAACGTTTTGGAAACCATTCTGATGGCAGAAGAAAAATATCCCGAAAGATTTTGGAATAGTTTGCATTACAGAATAGTCGAGCTAAATGAAGTACTGATTAAACGTCAGCAAAAAACGCTAGCAAGTCTTAAGAGGGTTCTGCGTGATCGCTTAAGTTGGCAAAATGCTTCCGCGCTCCACACCGGTTTAGGAGAAAAATCCGTGAATGGGGTGATTTATTCAAATGAACTTCCCGATGCTTTTGCCGTGCACCGGGTTGTTGTCCGTGGAGGCAAGCTGAAAGAGATTTATGTCGCCTACAACGAGAGCGGTTTTTATGAAAAAGAAGGTGATTTGTCGCTGGCCGCAAAAGATGAGATCGAGGCCTACTTCAAATTGGTGGGTGGTTTGCCGCCAGAAGGGAAGGAGTTTGCGGTCAATCTTGCAATGAATCAGTTGATGGCGGAAATATCTAGAACTCTTAATCAAGGTATTGTGCTGACGATGGATTACGGGTTTGAAAAAACGTCGCATCGATTTGAGTCCGATACAGTTAATTCAGTTTGGACATTTGGCGATCGTGACGGGGAACCCCCGCTGAAGTTAGGCGTGGATACAACGCATAATATTGATTTTCAGACTCTTCAGAAAATGGGAAAGATTTTTGGTTTAAATGATTCAGAAGTTGTTTTTCTTCCGCATTATCTTGGCCGCTTCGGCTATGTAGGGAGTACTGCAAACCCTCAGGAGTATGTGCTCGCTCAAGCACGAGGACTGGATGTGAGTGTGTTTCAGAAAAAAAGGTCTGAGATGCGTGAATTGGAGCGCAATAACGATTTCTCGGATCGCCCCGGCCGCCCTATTCAAAGTGACTTATTTGTTGATAAAGAAGTTTACGATTTAATTTCACCCGAAGACCGTGAAGTCGTCGAAGGTGTTTTGTCTTTTGGAGAACATGCTGAAAATATGAAGCGTTTTGGTGATCGAGGTGTTCGTGCCATTGGCACTTCGGGGAACACCAATATGACCCGCTCAGTCATTATTCCATTGGCGAAGCCGGTTGTTTTTAAGGGAGTGGTGTATAACGCTGCTATTGCAAAAGGAATTCGGCTGGATTCTTACGATGATGAGTCAGTACGTCAACTTCCTTTAAAAGCGGCAGGGCAACCTTTGGAAAAAGTGGATGTGCTTGATGGCCGGATTGTTTATGGACCTGAGGGGGCGCAAGCTTTGGGTGGTTTGCCTTGGACCCAAGCTAATGAAGAAACAGCTGCTGCGCAATTTTTACATTTCGACCCAAATGGCTTCCATTATTCTTCGGCTTACCCTCTTGCCAAGGGGAAAATTTCCAATAAATATTTGCAGACGGAAAATGTAAGAGTTGATTTGGGTTATGAGCTCCAGTTGGTGCAGGCACAACTCGTTGTAAATCAATTTGGTGCGATACAGCATGATGAAATTCGCGCTCACCGGCAATTGATCGATCAGGTGTATGACTTTGAAAAATTTCTAATTTCGGGAAAACAAGGCAACGTTGCTGCCGCTGTGACTGAAGTCAGAAAAGTAATTCAAAAGTCGGCTGAAATGCTCCGGGAAATGCAGAAAATTGGCAAGCATGGCTCATTTAATTTGACGAATATCGCGGTTTGGAATGATCAAATTTTTGCAATTCGCGATTTGACGCATTTCAAGCGGTGGAAAAATATCAAGACGTTTGAAGATCGTTTCGCATATGCATTTTTAGATTTCAAAACATTGGTTTTGGGCTACCGTGACGCATTTGCGTCCGCTGCGCGCCGTGTTCAGCAGATGGGAATTTCTGAAGAGGATGAAATTGAAATTCTGAAACTGCATGGCAAATTATTTTTTGAAGCTTTTATCGATGGTTATTTTAGTCCGGAGCTTCGGCAGGATGCCCGCGCCGTATTTGAGCCGTATCTTCTCAAAGGTGACTTTGAAGGGCTTTCACGGAAACTTCAACAAATATCAGATTTGAGCACAGAATCACGATTGGCTGAATTGGATGATTCTGTCATTCAGCTTTTATATCGTGAGCTCGAGCGCGATTTAAAAATAGTCAACCGCTCAGAGCTGCGGTTTGATCATCAGCGGCAAGATTTTATGGATTGGGCGAAGGATTTTAAAAAGCAGTATTTAGGAGAAATAACCGCGATTTTAGCGAAGCCCGATTTAGAGATTTCGCCGGAACAGAAATCAAAGGAATTAAGCATTCTTTCAGACAAAAAAATTGGGATTATTTTTGACCTTGCCTCGACTTTTGTTGAAGGGTTGGCAGGGCATGAGGCGGATTGGCCGGTTGCTCTTGTTGCGACGGGAACTTATGCGCGCAACGAGTTGGCCCGGGGGTCTGACCGTGATGGATTGATGCTTTATCCGCGGGGTGCGGATGAGGAATCGTATAAACCGCTTTTAGATTACTTTTATTATGCGATGCTGAATGGGCTCAATTTTTCAGCCGGCTGGCCGCAAATCGCTTCTGATGATATCGAAACCCGTAATCTGACCGCGGAAGAGATGACGGAAATGATAGACGCTCGGCCGGTAGCCGGTTCGGAAACTGTTGTGAAGGAGTTCAATCAGAAATATCACAGGTATTTGCAGAGCGACTTTAAGAATCCGACGAAAGATCCGGAGCTTGAAGACATCAAAACAAACGTCCAATTTTTGATTCGTCATTTGATTAAATTTTGGCAGGAAAACAGGGTTAAACGGGGTTTTTATGACGGAATTTTTGAGCGTGAACCGAATTTGAAATGGGGTGCCGGCGGTTTCCGAGATATGGATTTTAGCCGTTGGATCTTGCAAGTTATGGATCACCGATCAGAAGAGGAAAAGGCTTTGCATCCGAAAATGATCGCTGAAGAGGAAATGCGAGAAGCGGAGGAAGCCTACCGCTATTTAAGGACCGTGCGCTGGATGCTGCATGAAGAACGGGTGAAGCAAAAAAAACCTTTAACGGAAAAAACGGCGGATATACTTAGCTTTGAGTTTCAGCAGGCCATTGCCGGTCAGCTTTATCCCGAGATCGCGGACCCGCAGGCGAGGCTTGAGAAAATGGTTTCAAGGCTTCAGTCTTCAAGTCAAGCACTCTATCTTTTTGCGTCGAATATTTTCAGGCGCGCTCTGCATCAAACGAGTTCGCTGAATTATACCCCGCTCGGTGATGACGGAAAGCCGAAATGGGTTAAAGGCTTAGAAGCAGATGGAATTGAGCTCGTGAAGCGGACGGGTAAAACGGTTTTTCTGGATACGGGACTGAAGCATGTGGTTGATCAAGTTACGCTAACAATTCATCCGGATCACGTTCTTAAATCCGAGAATATTTTGAATCTGCTTCAATATGCAGTAGAGCACAAACTGGCCATGACCGGCGAGCTTTTAGATGAAATGACTCGCCGCCTCCCAGATTTTAGTGAATGGGTCAAAGCTAATCCTGAATCTGCGCGCACGCAATTTTTAAAACTGAGAGAAACGCCGCAAGCGCTGGGGTATTTGATATTCCGGATGCACGCGCTCGGGCTGCTTGAGGATTTGATCCCAGCTTTTGGTGAAATCAGTTCAAAAGCCACGCTGGATATTAAGCATCGCGAAACTTTAGATATTTACGCGATTAAAAGCTTGGGTGTTATGGACCAGATTTTAGGGCTTAAATTTTGGGAAGATAAGCCGCATGCTTTGGTGGAGAAAGTTCAGAGCGAGGCGGAGTTTGTCAAAAATAAGCCTGAGCTGCTTCGTTCGATTCGTGATGCCCTTCTTGTACAGCCTTTGGCTGATTTTATGCCGGAACAAGTTCAAATTTTGATTAAGCAGCTTGGATACGGCGAAGAATCCCAGAAAAGCAATCTAGTTTGGCTGATTGAAAATCGCGATGCATTGATTAATTTCATCCGGCGGGGCGGAATGAATGATCCCCAAATGTTTAAAGAACTCCGCGACCAAAAGCTGGAGGGAAACTATGAGCGGTGGGTTTTATTACTGCTCTTGACTGTGACGCGGATGGATTTTTTCAACCTAGGACGTAAAAAGATTTTTTCGGAAGTGCTGCAGCCTTTGATGGGGTTGACTGAGAGTCAGTTTAAAAATGACAAAGAACTACGAGTGCGGTTCAGTCAAACACAGCATGAAATTCAGCAATTGGCAGAGGAGGGGATGCCCGAGGCGGACGGCAAACAGCATAAAACCAGCGTTGATCTTGCTTTGCGGTTTATAGAAGGCTCGGATCAATTTTTACAGGTGGATGTGGTGTTGGACCCCTATTGGAATCGGCCCGGAACGCTTTTGCGGATTGCGGCTGCGTTTGTGAAACATAATCTGAGCGTTCAGAACATGCAGATTGGGTTGGTTCGGAACGGCGCGACCGGAGACCGGTTTATTGTTAAGCTCCGCAACCCGGTTGATGGCGAAGAAATGGCGCAAGTTGAGGAGAAGCTTCAGACAGTATTAAGGGAAGATATCAAGAGTTTAATTGTTGACCCTGCGGGCAAGTCTTATCAAGCCTATCTCAAAAATCGCAGTAAAATTTATCAGCCTGCAAAACCGAACAGCGGAACCATCCCTTTGGAAGTGACGGCTGAAAACGGAAAAAAATCAACATTCATCCACCTTAAGATGGAAGACGGTCCGCAGATTCTTTTCGATGTTGCCCGGCTTTTTGAACGATATGGGTTGAATATTATGGATAAATCAACCCTGGATACCGAAGGAGTTGCCGAAGATTACAAAGGTCTGAGGGTGGTAGATACTTTTGAAGTCCAGAAAAACGAAGGACCTCTGGATGAGGAAACAATCAAGGCTTTAATCGAAGATATGAATTTTCTTTTTTCATCTTCGGACAGAGACGCGGCATTTCAAAATTTACCCAGCCGGCGCAGCGCGATACACAGCAAGATCTACGCGGAAATCGATGAGCTTTTCCGCGTATGGCAATCTGAGCGGCAGTATCAAGTTTATAACGTGAAGGAAATGGAATTTTATTTTCCTTTTGCGCGCCGTTTTTTTAACGGGCGGTATAAATCACTGAGAAATTATTTAGATGCATTTTATAGGGTGACCGCACCTTGGATTGAAGAATTGGGTTATGCCGATCGGTATGATTATTTCCGCCGTCAAGTCAGCTCGTTGGAAGTGGGGCTCGCCAGCAGCAATCCGTACTTGAAGGATGCCGTGAGGTTGGAAGATCTTCCCCCGATTATGACGGAATCGGGTGTTGACGTGATTAGGAAAGACTCATTGCCCTATTGGGCTGATTTTAGCCGCGATTTAAACCAATTTATCGGCGCCATGCTGGACCATGTTGCGCAAGATTTGGGACAAAATTTTACTTCAAGGCCTCTTTTTCGATCTGAATTTAGAATATTGGAGATTCCTGCGCGCGGCCACAACGGTGAAGCCCGAACCATCAATCGCCTTGTTTCTATCCAGGAGCCCGGCAAAAAAGTGCAAGTAACTGATTTTATATCCGCTTTGAAACAGTATCTTCAGGAGAAGCAAAAAAATCAAAATCACGCCGTTCAATTTGAAATTGGCGACAGTTTTGCTTTGGCTTTGCGGGATGCGATTGCCAGCGCTTCAGCGGAAGATTCAGTGTCTGAAAACCAAGCGCGGCGCATTTCGGCGCAAAGGATTTTTGATGCTTTTGGAATTGATGCAGCTGTAGACGATGCTGTGTGGGCGCTTTTTAATGCGGGGTTTTGGGATTGGCTTCTTCCCGATTGGAAAATACTGAAGCGTCAGAATGACGGAGATATTTCACCGCATCAATACTATACCGCCCGGCATTTAGTACAGGTTTTAATGAACTCAGAGCGGTTTGCGTTCGCCGATGCAGAAGAGGAGATTTATGCTCCTGAAAATGTGGGGCAATATGAGAGAGAGTTTTTACTTGAATACCAAAAAGCCTATCGTTCGGTTGCCGGAAAGGGAGCGTCTCAGCTTGCTTCCTTTAGGTTGGGAGAGCTTTTCCATGATATCGGAAAAGCCAAGGAGGTGCCGACAGCTTATGCGCCGTCGCATATGGTTTTGGGCGCACAGATGCTGCCGCCTTTGTTTAAAGAGCTGCAGCTGGACACAGCTGAAATTCCTTCATGGATTGCTATGTATCATCAATATTTAAACTCTGTTCTTGCGGATGTCTTAGCCGGTCGAAAGACTTTCGAACAGATGCTGCTTGAGCTTGCGGATTTACCCCAAATGGATTTGGATTATTTAAATATGCTTTTTATGGTTTCAATGGCGGATTATCTTGGGGTGTTCCGAATTCCTGGGCCGCCGGGAGATGTCCGTGGATTGCTGAGCGAGATGGGGCTATACGGCAAATCACTGCAAAGTATTTACAGTAGCAATCAAGGTGCGGGATTTTTGGAGCAAAATCATGCTGTCATGAAACTTGTTCAAATCCGGCGTGAAATGGAATCTTATTTAAGTTCACCAGCAGAAGCACAAGCGAAAATCCGTCAAAAATGGGAAGCTCAGATTCAAGTCGATCAGCAAAAATTTAGAGACGACTTGGCCCAGCAAGGAATTCACCCCGATGTTTTGTCCGAGTTTCCAGCGTGGTATTTGATGCGGCTGCATTTTGACTCGCAAAAACGAGATGTTTCAAATGTGGTAAAGCTGGATCGTTTTTACCGCAAGCTGATTCATCCCGAGATTCAAATTGGCATTTTTACAATAAAAAATCACTTAGTTGTTAAAGCGATGGCGGCTTTTCAGCGTGTTATGAATCAAATTTTAAGCAAGATTCGATCATTATTTCTTTCACAAATGGAATGGCTAGAGGATATTCATTGGAATTCGATTATGCCTATGCATTTGGATACAGACCTTTATTCAATTCACGATAATCGTTATATGAATGTTTGGGTCGGATTGCCGGAAGACCGGCCCGGTCTTTTGGCCGCGATGACGGCGGCGTTGGCTGCGCGAAGGTTGAATGTGCAGCAGGTTTTTGTCAAAACGATTAACGGAAAAGTTTTCAACCATTTTCTTGTCAGCTATAAGAGCGAAAACTTTGAGGGTGAGCTGATTCGATCGGGAGACCTGCAAGATCAAGTAAAATCATTTTTACGGGAAGATATTCAAACCCTGATGCGGGGAGATCCGGCTCTTTTTCAGGAGAGACTGAATCGATATTACGATGACCAAGGGATTCAATCCTTCGGCCGCCAAGCACAAGAAGGGGATCAGCCTCGGATTGAAGTGGAATTTAAAAATTTGGACGGCCAAGATGGTTTGACTTATGAAATGAAGGTTCAAAGTGACCGCGACCAGCCTTGGTTTTTGCACCGTCTTACGCGCATGATCGCAGCCATGCGCGGCAATATAATGTCAAATGCCCAAATTTTAACCCGTGACCGCGGCGAAATTGATAATCGGATCGTTGTTTCTTTTCCTGTTCCTTTATCCGGCGTACAGATTGGCAGCCTGATTGCATTGATGCAGAGTGGGCTTTCATCCGGAATAACCGTTGATGATTTTTCAAGCGTGACCCAAGAGATTTCAAAGCAAGTTGCGGTGTTACGCTCCGAAGTGCGGTTTCCTGATCCTGTGATTGAGCCTTCAACCGTGGGGACAACGAGGCAACTTTCATTGCTTGTGAGACATTTGGCGCAATGGGATCGGCTGCGCGGAGATTACAAATTGGTTCAAAACCGGGCCGATACTTATTTGGGACAGATCGTACGAAATGCTGAAGAGGAAGCGTTGCAAAGTAAAGGGCAGCCTGAAATTCGTGTTCAGATTTTGGGAGCCAGCACGGGCGAGGAAGCCGCGCGTGTTTATCATGAAATAAACCGCTTCTTGAAGCGCGACGGAAAAAATATGAAAGGCGACTGGAAAATTAAAATCACGGCTATGGAAAAGAGCCAAGCTTTGGTTGAAAGCGCAAAACGCCGTCTTGCCGGGTTGGAGTCTTGGGTTGCCTCAGAGGCCACGCTTGAACCGGAACAACGGGCTTATCTGGATGACATGATGAGCACCCTTCGTGAGCAAGCGGATGATTTTCGCGCGAATACTCATTTTGTTGCCGGAGATATGACAGCATTCCCAGGCGGTGAAGCTGGTATTCCTCATTTGGTTTTGGCAAACGCGTCTCTTTACCATCTAGATCGCAACGCTTATCAAAAAATGATGGATGCCATTGATGTTAATTGGCCCCAAGCTTTGTTTGCTTTCACGGATGATATTCCGGCCGGTTCGACTAAGGAGGGTGTGCTGCTTGACTTTGATGGTGTCAAAAAAGCAACTCAGGTTAGGGACGCTTTGCGAGAAAAAGCAACGAAGGGAAAATTAACAAATCATGACGCGGTGTACTTTGAAGTAGAAGAGAGAAAAGGGCGGCCCTTGCGCTATGGTATTTGGATTCCGCGCAGTAATAAAGATTCAAAAAAAGTTGAATTAAACATGCAAGGCAAGGCTAGTGAGTCTGCTTCTGATAGAAGTGAAATGCGAATGGCGGAGGTGTTTGAAGAAGTTGTTTTGGTCGCGGATAAAATTATTCAGCATGCTGATTTGCAAGAAAAGTTTAAAGACGTAAGTGAACAGAGAGCTCTTTACAAAAAGCTGTTTGAGGAGATTCTTAAAAAACAAGATTTTTTTGAGTCGATGCTGAATCGTTTTGGTAAGCGAGAAATTTTTGAAAATTGGAAAGCGATGGCGCGATCATTGAGCGATGATTCTTTTGTGATTACTTTGGATTTTGACCGGGCAGCTATTCAGGTTGCGCGCATGGTTAATGTGATGCATGGCGTTGATTTTTTTGAGAAGCAAATTGAAAAACAAGCCCCTCAGTATGTTGTTAGCTCAGCGGTTGTTAAAATAAAAATTGCTGTTGAGGAAATTAATCGTATGAAAATAGATGAATCTCTCAAAAACTTTATGCGTGCTATGTATGTTTTTGGGCAAGTTTCGGGTCAAAGTGTTCATGACGGAAAATTTAACTTCGAAAAAAGTTGGCCGCTTTTAATTAGCGCTTTAGAGGGGGTTCTTAGTGAACAAGATTTTAGTGTTATTTTTGGTTTACAAAGTTTAATTGCTCAGCGCGGCCAGAAACTGAGACTCACGAGCATGCATCAGCTGTATGAAAACTTTATCAGCCTCAGCCCTTTAAATGCTGCAGACAGGGAACTTTTGCTCGAAGAGATGCTTCGAGTGCATTATTTTACGGAGCGTCGTTATCTGCTGCTACCCGAGGGCGTTCAAGAGCATTTATGGCCTTTAATCGATTCCGCCGCAAAGGGTGATTTTAAAGTTGAAGGGTTGTCAAATTATAGAAACTTAGTCAAAAATCGGACCATGACCCGAAAATTGGTTGATGCCTCTTTGATTGTTCAAAAATGGATTCGAGAAAATGGGTTCGATACGAGTCGGGTCGGGTATGATTACGGCGGCGCCGATGCCATTACTCCGCTGATTTTATTCGATGCTGAAGTGGTTCATATTCGGGATATTCTTCCTCTTACTCCGAAACAACCGGATCGTGACAATCCGCCGGATTCTTTAAAAGAGATATTCATGGCATCCTTGGCAACAAATGGATACATCAATACCGAGCTTCTTGCAGCCGTCGGAAGCAATTTGGCGGCAATCACCTGGCAGCTCGAGGCGCTTGGTGCCGAGCAAATTCAAGCTCCTCGAAAAGGGGATCCGGCAAGAGGTGAAAATAGTGATTTTGATTATATTGATTTTGTTTGGTCATCAGATGGTTCTGCGGGCAATTCAAAGAAAAGAACAATCATTTATGAGCAGACAAAAATTGATTCTGATTCAGTTGCCAATAGCCGGAATGTTTATGAAGGATTTAGCGCGTACTTGAGAAAAGCGGCACTCAGGACGAATGTTCCTATTCAAGCCATCCCTTTCAAGTCGAACGTTATCGTGACCTTAAAAGATGAGGGCAATATTCCTGGATATAAAAGAGTTGCTTTCCGTGATATGCAAGGATTTAATTTTAATGAGGCTCTCGTGAGTAAAAATCAACCTAATTACGCTGATTTTAGAGAGGGTTGGATTTATGTTAAAGAGCCCGACGTTGCTGTTAAAGGCAAGCTGCCAAAATGGAGAGTTGGCGATAGCGTAAAAAATATCATGAATGGCAAAACTTATGTTATTGATCGAGTTGATGAAGAGCAGGAGAGAGTTCATTTTGAGGGTGATTTACCGAATTCATTTACAAGTTTCTCTCGTTTGAATACCGGCTTTGAACTTGCTCGTTCTGAATCGCGGGAAGTTTCTGCAGAGAGGGCGATCGTAAGCCGATCGGAAAGTCGTAAAGTTGTTGAAGAAGTTGAATCGGCACCTAGGTTATTAGGTGTCTTTCAGGCTGAAGTTTTGGCTTTAAGTCCACAGCAAGCTGATTCGCAAGCACGGCAAGTTGTGAGCGATGCTGAAAGGGTTGGATTTGATGAGTATTTGGCGGCGGTTCAAAAGCTGCGCGATGAAATGGTGGCGAGTTGGGAGGGTAATCAGACCAAACAAATTCAAAACCTGGAGTTGTTTTTTGCGGATGTCCTTTTACAGAATTCAAAGTCAGAAGTGGAAATTGCTTTGGATGCTCCGGAGCTTGAGATTGCTTTGCAGCAAGCCATTCAAGAGTTTGCGTTTGGAGATGGAGTGCGGTTTGTGCTGCCTAAAACAATGGCGAATTTAAAAGTTCCCGCAACGATGGTAAGGCGCGTGAATTCTTTGGTGAGCGCAGTTAAAAAGGGAGCTCCCGTTTTATTGTCGATTTTTAGCGCTGGCGGAGAAGGCGCGTCGCAAAAAAGCGAAAGTATCGTCGATTTGATTTCTGATGAAGACGGCTTTGCTGATTTTAACGATGTTCAGCGCCAAAAAGCGGATGTGTTGATGCGGATGCTTGTGGCGATTTTGCTGTCAGGTAAAGTAAAAAGCCGTGATCAGATGAATAATATTCCCATGCTGCTTGCGGACGCCGGGTATTTTCAGAACATCGTGCAGGCTTTGACTTTTAAGGATGGAAGGCTTGCGGTTTCGATGAATGTCTTGATGCGTCTGGCTCAAGAATATGCCGCGACGAAGCAGATTCAGGCGGCGGCTTAATCCGCGGATTTGCCCTCGCGCTTTGGAACGGGAATGACGGTACACCCGGCGCGGGTCAATGTGGTTTCGTCGCCGCTGATGACAATCGATTTTCCGGCGATATTATTTTTGCCGTTCGCAAGCGAAAACCTTTTGAATTCTCCCTCAAATTCTGCCGTACCATCAGCGTTGGATTCGATTTTAGCCAATAGCCCGGACTGTTTTGTCTCAAACCCCAGAAAAGAACCCGTCGGCCTGTAAATTTTTCCCGCGGCCTGGGCTTCATCCGCGCAACCGCCTTTTTCATGAATATGGGCAAAATACTCTTTTTCCGGAACCGCGCCCGTCAGCATGATTTTTATTCGGACACTCTCGCCGCTTGGAGCAGGCCAGAAATACGCTTTTCCCGTCAAAGAGGATTCGGGGGTAGATGGCTGAATCCAATTAAAGTAAGGTGCGTCACCCGATGGCGGCAGCGGTTGTTTTGAGGCGCAAGCCACAAGCAGGTAAGAAAACAGGCTCAGGAGACTTATTGTGGCTGCGCGTTTTTGAGTCATGAAACCTATTTTAGTCTTTATTCTGAATGATGCAAGATATGGCCTTTCTTCTTGTTGTCTATTTTCCGCTATCTGACTTATAATAACGCCATCCCGCCGAATCGCTAGTTGTGTTTTCAGCAGATTCGGCACGGCGCCGGAGTGAAATTTAAAATGGCATTCGCCATTTTAGCTTAGGAGAGGCGCCAGGATTAATGGATCTAACCGCTGCGTATAAAGCACCAGGAGAACTTCATGGCGAAAAATAATAAGGGCGAAGAGAAAATTCTTGATGTCGATGCCAGCATGCAGGGGACGATCGCATTTAAGGATCCTGTTAATTTGCGGATTAACGGAACTTTTGAAGGTAAGCTCGATACCAAGGGTAATTTGACCATTGGTGAAAACGCCAAAGTACGCGCGAATATCCATGGTGACAACATTGTTATCGCCGGCAAAGTTGTCGGCAATGTGACTGCAAGTCAAAGTCTTTCGGTTGTATCTCCCGCCTCCATTGAAGGCGATATTATTACGCCGCGTTTTTCAGTAGGTGAAGGTTCGATCATTGAAGGCAAAGTGACCATGAAAACTCCCGTATCCTCGGGGCAGGATGTTTTTTTGACCTTGCGCGATGTTGCTCAGTATCTTGATCTGGAAGCGCGTGTAGTTGAAGATCTTGTTAAGAACAATCAAATTCCTGTGCGCCGCGAAAATGGCAACGTTGTTTTTTCCAAAAGTGCCGTTGACGGGTGGCTTCAAAACCAAAAGGCATGAGCAATCTTCTTTCTCCCGAAGAAACCAGGCAATTTTTAAGAATCAGCACCGATGATTTGGACGGATTCGTTAAATCCGGAAAATTGCAGGCTTATAAAATTAGCGGTCAATATCTGCGGTTTCGCAAAGAAGATGTATTGCATCTGAAGGAAACGGCTTTCAAAGACCGCGAGTATCCTGTTAAGCAAAATAACTTTTGGGGAAGAGTCCGCGATTTTTGGAAGTTTAATAACTTTTACATTTTAGGTGTTCTTATCGCGGCCGGCTTGCTTTATTGGTTGGGCCGCGAATATCTTCAATAGACCGTTTTACTTTTCCGTGACTTTGAATCAAAAAACCGCGGTTTGTTCGGTTACGGTAACGCAAAAAAAAATTGCCCGCACGCCTGATTATTTAAAACTATTTCTGACTCCTGCCGAAATTCGTTATTGTCTTTCAAAGAAATATTCCGCAGAACCCGCCGCTGCACGAATTGCTGCTAAAAAAGCGGTTCTAAGTTTATTACGCGTTCCCGTTTCGAAACAAAACGTGTGGATGCGGGAAATTCAAATCGGGAAACAAGCGGATGGAAAACCTTTTATCAAGTTTTCGGACCGCTTTAAGAAAAAATTTAAAATAAGAGGTAGTTCCAAGTGGATGTTGTCACTGGCGCATGAACGAGAGTTGGCTATCGCCTGGGTTTTGGTATGCGCAGCCTGATTGTTAACGCGGATGATTGTAATTTAACCTCGGGCGTAACTCAGGCCATTCTGGAGTGCCACGACCAAGGCATCGTCAGCAGTACAAGTTGGCTGATCAATCTTCCTTCCAACGAGGATGAAGTTGCGGCCGTCCGCGACAGCCGGATCGGGGTGGGACTTCATCTCAATGTTTCTCTTGGCGCACCGGTTTTGAAGGCGGTTGATATCCCTTCGCTTGTTACAGACGAGGGATTATTTAAAAAGAAAAGCGATCACGAAATTCATTCGCCGGCTGCGACAGATTTAGTTAAAGAGTACACAGCGCAGATTATGTTGTTTGAGCGGAAATTCAGCCGCTTGCCGACGCATCTGGATACGCATCATCAGCTGCATGATCATCCTGTTTTTATGTTGGCATTGTCCCAAGTTGCGCGCGAAAAAAAACTGCCGATTCGCCGCTCCGCGTTAATGCAAAGCGCTGATTTTAACCGCATTTATCCGGGGATGGTGACGACTCAGGCTTTGTTCGGAGATTTAGACGCGAAAGCTTTTTGGACTTTAGAGAAATTAGAGGAAGTTCTATCGTCGCTTTTGCTTGGGACAGCGGAAATAATGTGTCATCCCGGTATTTTGGATTCAGCTTTGCAGCAGGTGACATCAATGACCGCTCCGCGTGAAAAAGAATACGCGCTTTTTTCTTCGCCGAGCTTGAAAAGCGTGCTTAAGAAACATAAGATTCAGCTGATTAACTTTAGCGATTTATAAAATAAATAAGGAAATCACTCAAAAAGGATTATATGCGAGGCGCCGTCAAGCTTACGCGGAGACATATGCAGAGGGATATGTCGCACAAGGAAGCGAAGGCGGCAACGAAGCAGATGGCCTTTTTCAGTGATTTATGAAAATGAAAATAATTATTACGAATGACGACGGAATCCACTCCCGCGGATTAGTGACCTTGGTTGAAAGACTTGGGCGTGATCACGACATTTTGGTAGCCGGTCCCGACTCTGAAAAATCCGCCACCAGTCACTCGGTCACGATTCACGAGCCGATTGTTGTGCGCGAAGTGAAAAAGGGTGCGGGGCTTGAAGTTTATGCTGTTCAAGGTACTCCGGCAGACTGCGTGAAATGGGCGGTATCTGAATCCGGGTTTAAAGCTGATTGGGTAGTTTCGGGTGTGAATCGCGGCGCAAATACAGGCATTAGCGTGTACTACTCGGGTACGGTGGCAGCCGCACGCGAAGGCGCCATCAACGGTTTGAATTCGCTGGCAGTTTCGCTTTGCAGTAAAACCTTTGAAGACTTTCATCCGGCTACGGAACTTGCGGCGCAAATTATTGAGCAATTTGGTTCAACGCGTAATGACCTGGGAAAGCCTTGGCTTTTTAATTTGTCCGTGCCGCCATGCGTGCGGACAGAAATGAAGGGGATTCGTCTCGCGAAGCAGGCTTATTCCAAATTTATAGAGGAATTTATTCGCTTTGAGCCCGATCAGCTTGAGAAAGAAACCCGCGCGCGTCACTATCAGCTTGCCGGTGGAATTCATTTACCTCATCCGGACGGAACCAGCGACGAAGAGCTTGTGCATGAAGGCTGGGCGACATTGACGCCCTTGTCGATTGATCAAACGGATTACAAAGTTTTAGAGTCGTTACGCGAGCAATTTAAAAAAGAAAAAATTTAAAGAAACGATAATTCGGAGCTTTATGCTCTCGTCTTTGCGCTTGCGTGGTCTGCGGCTCGTGGAGCGTGGTTCGATTTATTTAGCGATATTGCCGTCGAGCGTCTCGAAGATGATTGTCACAAGATTGTGGCATTGAGGGCACTTGATTTGCTTGAAAGCCTGAACGTTGTCATGCTTCGGGCGGTACATAATCGACAAAATCTTTGTTTCAAAGTGAGATTCGTCACCCGAGTATTGGCAAGACTGACATTGATAATTCGCTTTCACAAGTTCTCCTTCATCTTTCTGGCGCCTCAGAAGGCTTCCGAGGTAATAAGAGATTTCGGCGGAGGGCTTTAAAACTTTAACGAGGAATTTTGCGTGGCTCTTAATAAATGTGCAAAGTTAGTGAATGATCTAGATCTAGGCGTCAGGGCCAAACCTTGATACAATTCCCAGCAAATCACAAACAGGGGAACCCATGAAAAAAATTTCCTTTTTCGTTTTTATCGGACTTATTTTCTGTTTTTCATCCGCTTTTGCCATGGTTTCAGACTATGACACGGAGTTTGCGACCAACACGCGCACACAGCCCGGCTATTTTAAAAATATGGCGCATAGCTGGAGCCGAGGGTTTACCAATATTGTTTCAAGTCCGCTTGAAATTCCCGTAACCATGATGAAGTATCATCGAGAAGATCCCAATCCGCCTGTCATAAAACATGCCGCAGGTTTAGTGGATGGAATTGTCCGTACTGTTGCTCGGTGCGGATCAGGAATGTGGGATCTTGCGGTGGGATTAATTCCAGGTAATCAAGAAGGCGCTCCGGTTAAACCCGAGACGCTGTTCTGATCTTCACAACAGGAAATCAGTTTACCGAAGGGTGCCCGTAGACTTTTGGTCCGTTTTCGTTTAGTATTCCCAACTCGTTTTGACGGTTTTTGAATTTTGTTCTTTTATTGTGTGGTTATTAAGCCTGATCAAAAGGGCTTATGGGCCTATAGCTCAGCTGGTAGAGCATTTGCATGGCATGCAAAGGGTCAGGAGTTCGACTCTCCTTAGGTCCACCAAAATTTTTTATGCGAGAGTGGCGGAACTGGCAGACGCACTGCGGTTATAAATCGCAGCAAAGCTGCAGAAAATCCAGCGCATCCTAACGGATGCAAAGATTTTTCGCCCAGTGCTTGAGAAGTGCTGATATCGATTCTTGATAATTAGGTTTTATGTTTTTTATGCGAGAGTGGCGGAACTGGCAGACGCACTGGACTCAAAATCCAGCGCCCTCTAAAGGCGTAAGGGTTCGACTCCCTTCTCTCGCATTTTTTAGTTTTTATGAAAAGGTGTCATCTGCGTCGTTGAACGCAGCACTCCTTCGTGCGGCGTACGTTTTCAGTACGCCTCCTCAGTCGTTTGCATTCGCCTAGCATCTGACACCTTTTGATAAAAACTAGATGAGCAGAACTGGGAGTCGAAGTGAGTCGCGCAATTTTGTGCGGCTGAACGGAATGAGAATCTGATGAATTTCAGATTCAAATGGAGTGAAGACAAGGCGCGGCGAGTGCCCGACCCGCAGCGGAATCTCGGCGACTAGCCGAAGATGAGCGAAGGGCGGCGACTCCTTACCTTTGAAATAAAATATGGCATCCGGCTTCAAACAATATCCTTTTCCCGAACTTGAACCCAAATGGCAGAAGTATTGGGTAGAGAAAAAGACTTTCAAAACTCCCGACCCTGTCGGCGAAAACGCCAAAAAGCCCAAATACTATATTCTTGATATGTTTCCGTATCCTTCGGGATCCGGTCTGCATGTCGGCCATTTAGAAGGGTATACCGCCACGGATATCCTCGCGCGTTACAAACGCATGCGCGGTTTCAATGTGATGCATCCGATCGGTTGGGACGCTTTCGGCTTGCCCGCTGAGCAATACGCGATTGAAACAGGTACTCATCCGCGCGCGACCACTGAAAAGAACATCAATACTTTCCGCCGTCAGATCCAGCGTATTGGTTTCAGCTACGACTGGGACCGTGAAGTGAATACGACCGACCCGAATTATTACAAATGGACGCAATGGATTTTTACCAAGCTATATGAAAAAGGTTTGGCTTATGAAGCTGAAATTTCTGTGAACTGGTGTCCGGCACTGGGAACTGTCCTTGCGAATGAAGAAGTGATTGATGGAAAATCTGAGCGTGGGCAGCACCCTGTGATTCGTAAACCCATGCGCCAATGGGTATTGAAAATTACCGCTTATGCGGATCGTCTTTTGGATGATTTGGAATTGCTCGACTGGCCCGAGTCGATCAAAGAAATGCAGCGCAATTGGATTGGAAAATCCACTGGCGCTGAAGTTGAATTTGCAATTGAAGATTCAACCGAGAAGGTGAAAATTTATACCACTCGTCCTGATACTCTTTTTGGCGCAACCTATATGGTGCTTGCGCCCGAGCATGCTTTGGTTTCCAAGATTACGACCGCAACCAAAAAAGCGGCTGTTCAGGAATATCAAATGCAAGCCCAGCACAAATCAGATCTCGAGCGTACTGATCTTGCGAAAACTAAAACAGGTGTTTTTACCGGAGCGTATGCGATTAATCCGGTTAATCAAAAGCCGATTCCGATTTGGATTGCGGATTATGTTCTTGCGAGCTATGGCACAGGCGCCATTATGGCGGTTCCGGCGCATGATGAACGCGACTTTGAATTTGCTAAGAAATTCAGCTTACCCGTGATTCCTGTTATTCATCGAAGCGAAGCTGAGCTTGCGAAGCTTGGCGGCAAAGATCCCAAGGATGAGTTGTTTGCCGGTGAGGGTGTTAATTTTAATAGCGGTTTTTTGAATGGCTTAAAAACAGCCGAAGCAAAAGAGAAAATCACGCAATGGCTTGAAGAGAATAAAATCGGTACAAAAAAAGTTCAATACAAGCTGCGTGATTGGCTTTTTTCTCGCCAAAGATATTGGGGTGAGCCTTTCCCTGTGGTGCACGTTGACGGCAAATCACAGCTTGTTAAAGAAAGTGAACTGCCGATTCGTTTGCCAGAAGTGGAAAGCTATAAGCCGACCGGTACCGGCGAAAGTCCTCTTGCCGGAATTGCGGAATGGGTCAATGTCACGGTGAATGGGAAACCCGCAAAGCGCGAAACCAACACCATGCCGCAATGGGCGGGCTCCTGCTGGTATTACCTTCGTTATCTTGATCCCAACAATTCTGAAAAGTTAATTGATCCGGTTAAAGAAAAATACTGGATGCCGGTGGATCTTTATGTCGGCGGTGCCGAGCATGCGGTTTTGCATCTGCTTTATTCGCGTTTTTGGCACAAGGTTTTATATGATTTGGGTGTTGTTTCGACGAAAGAGCCGTTCCAGAGGCTAACGAACCAAGGCATGATTTTAGGCGAAGACGGACAGAAAATGTCGAAGTCGCGCGGCAATGTCGCAAATCCTGAGGAAATTATGGATGCCTATGGCGCCGACAGCGTGCGGTTATATGAAATGTTTATGGGGCCGCTTGAAATGACCAAGCCTTGGAGCACTTCGGGCGTGGAAGGTGTTTATCGTTTTCTTGGTAAGGTATGGCGTCTTTTTATGGATCAGGATGGGAATGCGAGCCCCGCAGTTCAAGATGTGGAACCGACTCAAGCCGAACTTAAGATTTTACATAAGGCGATCAAAAAGGTGACTGAAGACACCGAAGGTAAACGTTTTAATACCGCGATTTCCGCGATGATGGTTTTTGCGAATGAAATGGGCGAAATTCAGGTTCGATCGAAAAAAGTCCTGCGCCAGTTTCTTTTACTTCTCGCTCCTTATGCGCCGCACATCGCTGAAGAGCTGTGGCAGCGTACCGGAGGCAAAGATACACTCGCTTATGAGTCTTGGCCTAAATGGGATGATTCCGTTTTAAAAGAAAACGAAGTTGAGCTTGCGGTATTAGTCGGCGGAAAAGTAAAAGCAAAAATCATTGTTCCCGTGAATGAGATTGAAGAAAATATTCGCAACCTGGCCCTGGCTCAAGCAGAAGTTCAGAAAGCCATTGCCGGTAAATCTGTCAAACAAATCAAAATTGTTCCCGGACGAATTGTTAACGTCGTTATCTAGCTCCGTTTGTCTTTCTCTCAATCGAGAGAGCCTCTAAAAAAGCCGTGCTTTAGACAGCTATCTGACCAGTAATTAGTCGTACTTTATTCTTGTTAGGGGCCTCTTGAAAAAGCTGTCCCCGAAATCTGAGCCTAGAAAAAGAAATGAGACAGAGGGCTTTAGTTTCTTTTCAGCCTTGGCGATAATCTTCTACGAATGACTACTGTAAAGATCGCAAAAAATAAAATCTATGTCGGCTCAAAGGCCATTCCTTTGGTTGCCGGCGAAGTGCATTATTGGCGCCTGAATCCGATTGCCTGGAAAGAGATTCTTCTGCGCGTGAAGGAAATGGGTGTGCAGGTTATTTCGACTTATGTGCCATGGGATTATCATGAACCCAATCGCGGCGTATTTGATTTCACCGGCAAAACCGACCGCACCCGCGATTTAAAAGCTTTTCTCGATTTGACCCGCAAAATGGGGTTTTGGGTGATTATTCGTCCCGGTCCTTATATTTACTCTGAATGGCCACAAGACGGTGTACCGCCTTACGCGCATCAATATCACCGTTTGCATCCTCAGTTCATTAAATATGCCAAGGTTTGGATGTCCAAAGTTTGCGCGGTGATCAAGCCCTATCTCGCGACAAGAAAAGGCGGGCATATCTTTTTGTTTCAAGCGGATAATGAAGTTGATCCTTGGCCGGATTTGTTCGGTGCGCAATATGGTTTGTCTGGAAAAAAGGGTTTGTTTCAGGAATTTGTGCGCGAGCTATATCAAGGGCGTTTGTTTGATTTGAACCAGGCTTGGGGAACGGCTTACCGTTCTTTTGATGAAGCCGCGCCTTTTATGGCGACTATGCTTTCGGGTGAAACCGGACTTCCTTTAAAAGGCGATCAGGAGCTTCGACGTCATCTCGATTATTTTCGTTTTAAATATGATTACACCGCCAAAATCGCGCGCTGGACGGTCGCTGAATATAAGCGGCTAGGAATTAATGTTCCGATTTATTTAAATACCTATCCATTCTTTTACGCGCATGATTGGTCGGATCTGCAAAAAGAATGCGACACGATCGGTATCGATCTTTATCCCACTTCTGAACTAGCTGAAGACAAACACGAATTCCGCAAATACTGCGACAAAATTCGCTATCTCGGAAACGTTTCCAAACTTCCATTTATTGCCGAATTTCAATCGGGAATTTGGCATGGACGGCATTATGAAGTGAATGTGCTTACCGGCAGTCATTACCGAATGATCACATTGGCCGCGCTATTAGCCGGAATTAAGGGATGGAGCTGGTATATGTTGGTGAACCGCGATAATTGGTATATGTCGCCGATCAACGAATGGGGACGTGTGCGCGGTGAACTTTATGATGTTTTTAAGCAGTTGGTTGCTCTTTTTAAGAGAATGGATCCGACCACACTTGAAAAAATAGTCGATATCGGCGTGACATTTAATCCCTTGCAATATGCCGCGCGCACGTTGCCGGGAGACAGCCCGATTTTGACGGCGCTGAATCAAACCGGCATGGATTATGATTTGTGTGATCCACGCGCGAAAATTCCGAGTCGCAAAGTTTTGTTTTATTGGGGTAATCAATGGCTTGATGAAGCGAGTCAAAAAAGGCTGAAAGAGTATGTTGAGCAGGGCGGGACAATAGTCGCATTCCGTGATTTTCCGCGCAAAGATGAAAACTTTAAACCATGTCAAACGATTGGGTTTGAAGAACCCGAGCGCACCTTGTTTGAGTTTAAAAAGCCGTTTGAATTGAAGCTTTCTAAAAAAGGTGAGTCGGTGCGGATTGTTTCATCGGTTTATACTTTTAAAGCTGATGGTGCGCAGAAAATTGAAGTGGATGTCGCGAATCACGGTAAGCTGACGGTGGGCTATATCAAAAAAATCGGCAAAGGCAAGATCGTGCATTTGGGTATGGAGCCGGGACAGGATTTGATTCAGCTCGTCTTAAAACATTTGGGTGTTTTACCGGCGTCGTATTCCACCACATCAGAAATTCATACCGCTTTGTTCAAACGTGCGAAAAAGCATTATGTCGTTGTGGTGAACAACGGTCGGGAGCAGAAAACCGCCGCGTTACAGCTGCCCGGAATTTTGCTCAAACGGAAAGCGATTGTTACGGATCTTTTGACCGGGCAAAAACTGCCCGTTAAGTTTGAGCCCGGACAATCGCTCTCAGTTGAGATTGCCCGCAAGGATGGAACGGTTCTGGAAATAGCCTGATCAAGTTTCGCGCCTTCCGTCCGATAACTCTTTAGGCCCTTTCTTTGGGCTCAAGGAGACAGCGCTATGTACGAATTCTATTTTGGTTTAAAAGAGTCGCCGTTCAATATTACTCCCGACCCTCGTTTTGTTTATTTCAGCAAGCATCATCAAGAAGCGCTTTCCGCGATGCGTTATGGCGTGGACTATCGCCGCGGATTTATTCAGGTGACCGGTGAAATCGGTGCCGGAAAAACAACTTTGTCGCGGGCTTTGTTGTCTCAATTAGGCGAAAACGTGAACACCGCGCTCATTTTAAATCCGAAGCTGTCGGATCTTGAATTGTTGCAGACGATTGTGGAAGATTTCGGCCTGAAGCCCGCGTCCAAAAAAAGAAAAGCTTACTTTGATGCTTTGAACAAGTTTTTGCTCGAAGAAACGCAAAAAGGCCGGAACGCGGTTTTGATTATTGATGAAGCCCAACTTTTAACACCGCGGTCGCTCGAACAAATCCGTTTGCTTTCGAACCTTGAGACGCCAAGCCAAAAATTACTGCAGATTATTTTGATCGGACAGCCGGAATTGAAAGATTTGATCGGGCGTTCTGATTTAACTCAGCTGAGACAGCGTATTACGGTTCGATTCCACCTGCCCGCGCTTTCCAGCGTGGAGGTAGGCGATTATTTGCGGCATCGCCTCAATGTAGCGGGGGTGAATGAAGAGGTGTTTAAGGAGGATGCGGTGCAAATGATTTCAGAACTTTCAGGTGGGATTCCCCGAATTATCAATGTTTTGGCAGATAGGGCGATGCTTGGGGCTTTTGCAAAAGGCACTCGTCAAATCGACGCCTCGCTTGTAGAATGTGCTGCAGCAGACTTAGAAGGAGTTGCGGCATGAGTTTAATTCAAGAAGCTTTGGCAAAGACACAAAAGCATAGTCCTGCGCCGGTGAAAACGATACCCGAACAACCCAAGGTGGGGCATCGTCCAAGCGCCTTGGAAGGTCTTGATCAATTTGACCGTGAAGTTGAAAAGAAAATTGAGGAAGTTCAGCATAGTCCAGCGCCACTCGTTCGGAAATCTTATTGGCCTACCGTGATTGGGCTCGCGCTAGGCGGACTGATTGTTTTTGGGCTGATTTATTGGTTCTCTCAGCGTCCGGCAGTCGAGCCGGCTCCCGCGGCGGTGGTTGATATTCAGCGCAGTACCTTTGTGGCAAAACCTGAATTGGCGCAAGCTTCGGTAAAAACTCAATTTGTGACATTGGCGGAGTCTTCTGAGGCTCGCGGACGGTTTGAGTTAAGCGGCATTGCCTGGGGCGGCGATCAGCCTTATGCGCTGATTAACGGTCAAATTATGCGCGTGGGCGATAAGGTCGAACGCAAAGTTTTCGTACAAAAAATTGAAAAAGAGTATGTCGATCTCGATTACCGCGGTGAGCTTGTCCGTCTCGAATTACCTCGTTAAAAGTCGTTTCTAAATTTCCCTTCATTTTTATCAAAAAACTTCTTTGCTTTCATATATAATTATATATCATATTTATTATGATTTATATATTAAGGCTTAAGTGGGTTTTAACGGCGGCGGGCATCGCGGTCGGGGCAAGCTTGTCTCAGCTGAGCCATTTTCCAATCGAAGAGGGAACTTCAATGGTGTGTGGCTTAGCATTAGCGGCGCTTTTGATTTTAAAAGAGAGTCGATGGAAGTTGGGGGTAATGCTCATTGTTTCATTTCTCTATGGACTGGCTTCAGTTACGATTGCGCGGGATGATTGGAATCATTCTGCATGGCGTGTGCCCGGAAAGTTAGTGGTGATGGAGGGAATGGTTAAAACATTTCCCGAAAAAGCCTATTCAAAACAAAGGTGGGAGTTTGAATGTGTCCGCTTTCGAATGGAGGAAGGCCCTTGGCATGCCACAAGGAGTAAAGTAGAGGTTTCTGTCTCGGACATGGAAGAAGCACCTTTGATCGGCGACCGTCTTATTGTGAAGGGTTTTATTCGCTTTCCGCGCGAAGGCGAACCTGGCGCGGAGTGGATGCGGAGAAATTTATTTATGAAAAATGTTCAAGCTCAAATCCGGGTTAAAAAATCAGGCGATATGATTCCGAATGGATGGGATAGTCGGTTTCTTCCGTTGCGCATTTTGCAGATTGCGCGCGAATCGCTGGCGCTTCAAATTGAAAAGCGATACTCGCCTCGACACAGCCAAGTTTTAAAAGCGCTTTTGCTGGGTTTTCGGGTTCCGGACCCTGAGCTGCGGAGAATATTTACACGCTCGAGCACTTCGCATTTGCTTTCGGTGAGCGGCTTTCACGCCGCCGTCATTGCAGGATTTATTTTTGGCCTGACCTTGTTATTACGTTTGCGTCCCGTGGGTGCAGTTATTGTTTCAGGTTTGGGCATTTTTATTTATATGGCCTTAACCGGTTGGGGGATTGCGGTTCAGCGTGCGGGCATGATGGCGATTGTTGTTTGGGCCGCATGGGCCATGGGAAGGCCGCAGCCTTTGGCTTATTGGCTTAATTTTGCCCTCGCGGTGCTTTTGATCGCGGATCCTAAAAAGATTTGGGACATCTCGTTTCAGCTTTCTTTTTTATCGATGTATGGCATTTTATTTGTCGCGCCTTTGATCAAAAAAGTTTTACCTCTGCCCGGGCTGGATGTCAGCCTTGCGGCTTTTTTGGCGAGTTATCCGGTGGTTCTTTATCACTTTCAAACTTTTTCTTGGAGCGGTATTTTCGCGAATCTCGCCGTTGTGCCGGCCTTTGCGCTTATTTTGCCTTTGGGGTTTCTTTCTCTCTTGCCTTTTCTGGGAATGCCCGCTTTCTGGGTCGTGAAGCTTTTGCTGGCGAGTTCTCTTTGGGTTGTTGATGCGATAGCTACCTTTAAATGGAGCAGTCTTGCTCTGGCACAGCCGGACTTGAAACTCGTTTTGAGTTATTACGTTTTAGGAGGCGTATGCGTTTTTCTTTTAAGTCGGCACAGTTTTGGTGCAGCGCCATCGGCATCAGCTGGATATTGATTCAGATACCTTTTTTTTTACCCAAAGGCTGGCCGGGTTCTTTACGTATAGAGACATTGCGCGGTTCTTGCGGCGAAGTGACCTTAATTCAGCAAGGCCGCCATGCCGATTTATGGGGCGCTTGCTCAGATCGTTTTCAGCGCTTTTCACGGTTTGAGCTGGTGCCTGAACTTCGTAAAAGAGGGGTTTCCCGAATCAGTAAAATTGTTCTTGAGGGGCATAGCGCCGAACAAATCGGGGCTTTAAAAGAACTTCAAAAAAACTTTGAAGTGCAGGCTATTTACTATCCGCCGGATCGAGCGGAAAGAATGAGGAAAACATTTCAAGCTATTAGCCCCGGGGTTCAAATTCGGCGAATGGAGCTGCTAGGTCGTGTTGACATTGTTTCTGCGCTGGCGACAGGAACGGCTTGCAAGCAGCACAAGGAATGAGGAGGAAGGCGCACCCTGAGCGGTGCGTCGACGATCGAGAGACGCAGTGATGCGTAGCAACTCGTCCTGTCCCACAAAGCAGGAGCAAATCGGGTTGAGGCGGCATAGCCGATTCTCCGGCGTTGTTCCTCCTAGACTTGTCGCATGGGACAAGCCTTCGTCGTCACGCCTGGGATAAGTCGGCTATGGCGCTCACAACGCCAACGCATAAACAATGTCAATACGACCTAAAGGGTTCCTGATTGACAGCCCTTGGGTGAGCGGATAGAGTACTCCTTTCAACCTATTGAAATTCATCATGATACATAAAAAATCTTACTTGCCGGTTCTGCTTGCCCTGATTACAGCATTCAGCCCTTTTAATCTCTATGCAGACTGGGTTTGGTCCCCCGAGTTGGGGAAGTTTGTCAGCCCTAAAGAAGATGATACGCGCGACAATAGCAGCCAGCAGCTGGAATACGCCCTCGAACTTTATAAGCAGAAGCAATACGACAAAGCCATTACCGAGTTAGAGTCTTTAATTAAGGATTTTCCCGCTTCCCGTGTTGCGCCTGAAGCACAATACCGCCTGGGAACGGTTTATGAGGAAAAGGGCGATTACTACAAAGCACTCAAAGCCTATCAGAAGATGATTGAAGTTTACCCTCAAAATGACCGCTTTGAAGAGGTCATTGAGCGCGAATTCAATCTTGGAAATATGTTTCTTTCCGGTAAAAAAGGAAAGCTTTTCGGCGTTGAAATCCGTCCTGCTTTCCCGATTGCAGTGCAGGCTTTTGAACATATCGTTAAATTTGCCCCTTACGGCGCTTTTGGCGATCAAGCCCAATTTAGTTTAGCGGTCGCTCAGAAAAAAGCCGCCCAATTTGACGCCGCGATGCAGTCTTTTCAGGATTTAATCGATAATTACCCGCAAAGCAGCTTGGTTGAAAAGGCGCGGTATGAACTCGCCGAAACCGCTTACTTTCGCTCCATCGCTCAAAACCGCGATGAACGTGCGCTCGAAAAAGCCTCTGAGCAGGTTCAGGGATTTATGCAGAAATATCCCGGCGCTCCCGGAACGGAACAAGCCGCGAAAATTAGTGAAGAAATTGATGAAAAGAATGCCGAGAAAAACTACCAAATCGGTTTATTTTACGAAAAACAAAACTTTGTTCAAAGTGCCGTCATTTATTATCAGGATGTCGCGAAACGCTATCCCCATACTCATTCAGGCGCGAAGGCGGAGAACCGCTTGCGTTCGCTTAAGCAGCCGGTCGAGTATTTAACTTCCGAACGGGATGCTTTGAACGCCGAAATCGACGATACCAAGAAACGGTTGGCCGGACTGGGCACGGATGCGGATCCTGCCGAACGTGAAGCTTTGGAGCGTAAGTTGGATCGCCTTGAAAAGCGCAGTAAGTCGCTTGAAAAGGAAAAAGGCGACAGCGTTGCCCGTCTGACTCAGGATTTGAAGCGGCGCGAAGCGGAATTGAAAGAAAAATTCAAAAACTTGGACAAGAAAATCAAGCAGCATAAAGACAATCAATCGGAAGATTTCAAAAAAGCGATTGAACGTTGGCGCGCGTCGCTTGAAGCGGAGCGCGATGCGCTTGAAGCCGAGAAACTGCAGTTGGCAGGGTGGCGTTCCGAGCTTGGTGTCGGGAAAGCTTTTTACGAAGGCTGGGTTCCTTTTACGGGTGAACCGAAAACGCCTCTTGAAAAAGTTCAGGCATTGGACGCGAAAGAGCTCTATAAAATTTCGGATAAAAAGAAAAAAACTTTGGATGAGAAAGAAACACTGTATAAACAGCATCATGAAGTTTCCGCGCTTATCAGCGGCTTGCCTGCCGGTTCAGCAACTGAGGTTCAGGCTGACGACAAAGATCAAGACAGTCCCTTCCGTCAAAAGCTTGCTCAGTATGCCGCGCGTTTCGGCTCGGACGATTGGCTGGTCAGCTTCCGCAAAAAGGTCGGGCTTGCCGTGAGCAAGGTTGCAGTGAACCCCTTTAAAGATACAAAATATGAATCCAAGAGCACTCAAGAATTGCTCGAGCTTCGTTTGCATTTGCGCGAAAAAGTGGCGATGTCTCAGAATGTCGTGGATACCCTTTCAACCGCGTTTAATGATGAGCTGGCGCTGATTGAACAGGAGCGCTTGGCTGAAAAACTTGAAACGTCCGATGCGGTTGATCCGAAAGAATTGCGCAAAGAAATCAAAAAAGTGGAGCGTGGAATTCGTTCACGCTATGAAGACATTGAAGATCGCGATAAGCGCAAAACCAAGCTTTTAAATGAGCTGGATCAATTGGTCGGCAGCAAAGCCGCAAAAACAACTTCTGAAAAAGTGAGCGGAACGCTTCTTTTTCCGGTCAAGGCGACGCGCGTTTTCTTGTTTGGCCGTGATAATGCAGCGGCTGCCTTAACGCATAAAGCCGGCAAGTCTGATGATGCAGCGGCGCAGAACCTGAAGAAAGAAATTGAAACGGAAAGCTTAATGATTCAGGCGCAGGCGATTGAAATTGAACAGCTTGAAAAGAATCTTGAAATTCTCCGTGCGCAGGCTTCGCTCGCGGGCGGGCAGCAATTCCGCTCGGCGATGGTCACAGTGCCTTACGTTTTTATTGATGATGCGATTGATAACGCGCAAAAATTAGTTACGCCCGAACAGCGTCAGGAAATGCTGATTGAGCGCCTGGACCAAAAGACAACTGAACTTGAAAGTTTGAAAAAAGAGCTCGAAAAAGTAGAGGCGGCGGTGGCCAAGCTTCCGCCAAGTGAAGTTCCGGCACCTTCGGCTGAGAGCCTTGAATTGCCCACGCCGACTTCTAATGTCGATAAGCAAAGCTTGCGCAACGAAATTGAAAAGATGGCGCCGGAGTCAGGCGCGATTGCGTCCCCATCTGGTTTAGCGCCGGTTGATTTGGAAGTTGCGGACCCGAAACAGGTTAAAGAGCTGAAAGAAATTGAGGAGTCACTCGTCGAGGTGATTCAAAATCAAATTGAGCTTGAAGACGAAGAGAAGAAAATTCTTGAAAAGCGTATCAACGAAGCTGATTTGCAGGTTCAAAAATCAACTTCAAAAGCGATGCGCGGCGATTTGCTTATGGAACGCGATCGATTGGAAGCCCGTGTGACGGAGTTAACGCAGCAGCGTGATTTTCTTGAAAAGGAAGTTGCGCGCTTCATGAAATCTGAAGGATAAACAAATGCGGAAATTGCTTTTAAACTTTCGGTGGTGGGTTGTGGGCTTGGCTTTGATTTCGGCGTCGGGCTGCGGTTATACCAGCAAAACCAAACTGCCTTATGATATTCAATCTATTTACGTTTCAACCGTGCTCAATAAAATTCCAATTGAGCAAATGTATTCGTATCAGCCCGGTCTTGAAATGGACATTACCAATGCCATTATTCAGCGTTTTCAGGTCGACGGTAACTTGAAGGTTGAAAGACCGGATCAAGCGGATGCGGTGCTTTCAATTGATTTGAAAGCTTATGAGCAAGAAGGTGTTCGGTTTAATTCGCTTGAAGGCGTATCCGAGTTTCGTCTTTTTATCGTTTTAAGTTTGACCCTAACGCATCGCGAAACCGGTGAAGTGATTTGGACGGAACCGAATTTTTCGGGCAATGATGAATACTTTGTGACCGAAGTTCGGTCCATGGGACAGCGTTCTTCCACCACGAAGGCGATTGAGGATTTGGCGGAGAGAGTGGTCGACCGCGTCGCCGAAGACTGGTAAACCGAGCGCCTTTGAAAAGGGCTCGTCTGCGTTGTTATGCATTTCGCTTCCTTGTGCGGCGTATTGCTCTATACGCCTCCGCGGGCGCTTATGCATGCCTAGCATCCAAGCCCTTTTGAAAGGCGCTTCCATTAAACAATTCCGTTTAGAGCTTTCATAAAAAATGAGTAAATTAGTTTATTTGATTGCTGGGGATGGGTTCATGCGGCGCGCGGAATACGAGGCGTTGCTTCCGCAGGTTCAGAAAGAGCTCGCCGGCCAATGTGAAATTCAAACCTTCGACGTGACGGATGCTCCTCTCGCGCAAATTCTTGGCTGCGCCCGCTCGCTTCCTTTTCTGGCTGAATCGCAAATCCTAAGAGTAAAACAAGCGGATAAGCTCAAAGAAGACGCTTTGGATGAGTTGGAAGCTTATCTCAAAACCCCTTTTCCCAAGTCGGTGCTGATTTTTGAAGCGGATAAAGCCGATGAAAAAAGCCGCTTGGCTAAACTCATTCACCAATATGGTGTTCTGATCCGTCCCGCGCAGGCGGACCGCATGAAACGGGAATTGCAGTTTCTTAAAGCGAAGCTCACTGAAGCTAAAAAAACGATTACTCCCGGCGCGCAAAAAATGATTTTTGAAATGTGCGGCGAATCGCCCGTATTTCTTGCGAGCATGATTGACCGCCTTGTTTTATTCGCGGGGGATAAACCGCAAATTGATGAGTCTATGGCGCAGCAATTTGATGAAGATTGGAATGATGTCAAAATTTATGATTTATCGAATGCCATTCTCGCTAAGAATCCGGCGGAAGCCTTGCGGGTTCTCACGAAACTTTTCGAAATGGATGATGATATTTACTCTATGCTGGGATTTATTCATTCTCAAATTAAAAAACTTTGGCAGGCCAAAGTTTTAATGGAAGAAGGTCTTGCCCCGTCACAGGTCACAGCGCGTCTTGGCATGAAACCCGGCTATGGCTCGGAGCAGTTTTTTCGGGCTTTAGCGAAGTTTGAATTGGGCCGGCTAGAAACGGCGATTGAAGAACTTCACGATTTAGACATTAAATCAAAAACAGGGAGAGCGCTTGGACGGCCTGCGCTTGAAATGTGGATGCTTAAAATAACAGCTCCGGCCGCTTCACCCCCGCGAGGGCTGGGAAGAGGCCGGAGTTGAAAGACTTACGCTTTTTTCTTCTTGGCTGTCAGTTTATTAACGAGAGCCTGAATGCGGGATTTATTGCGGTTTGCGCGGCCCTTAGGAATGATTCCTTTAACGGCGGCTTGGTCGAAACGTTTCATGGCTTTAGCGGCAACTTCTTTCGCTTTTTCAGGCTCGGCCTGAAGCTTCAAAAGGTTCTTCTTAAGCGTCTTAAGTTCAGAAAGCATCGTCTGGTTACGATCTTCTTTTTTAGCGTTGCTGCGAAGCCGCTTCATTGCGGACTTAATATTCGGCATAGTGTCATTTCCTTTTAGATAAAGTGCTTGATAACGGGCGAAACTATAGCATACCCTTTTGCGGGGTGTCAAAATGTATGTCAAACGGCCGGAAGGCGATGTGAAAAACGATGGCAAAAGATAAATTACTGAAATCCGCGTTTGTTATGGCGGCAATGATTATGCTGAGCCGCATTTTGGGGCTTGTGCGTGACATTGTCAGTGCTAAATCCTTCGGCCTAGGCTGGGCTTGGGACGCTTTCTTATACGCTTTTATGGTGCCGAATTTCTTCCGCCGCATTGTGGGGGAAGGTGCCCTAGCGAGCGCGTTTATTCCCGTTTATAGCGATATCCGCGTCAAGCAAGGCGAGGAAGCTGCTTCGAAGTATGCCAATCTCGTCTACACCTTTATGGGGGCGGCTTTGCTGGTTTTTATCCTCGTGGTTGAAATCCTTCTCGGATTGCTGCTCAAGTTCGGTGTTTTTCCCGAAGTGATCCGCCTCGCCATCAGTTTGCTGCAGGTGATGTTTCCGCATCTATGGTTTTTATGCGCTTATGCAGTTGGGATGGGCATCTTAAATACGCACAATCGATTTTTTGTACCGATGATCGGTCCGGTTCTGATGAATTTTATTTGGATCGGGGTCATGCTTTGGGTTTTCCCTTGGGTTCCGGACGATCAATCTTTGCGGCTGCATGTTCTGGCATGGGCTTTAACCTTCGCCGGATTATTGCATTGGGTTGTGGAATGGCCTTTTCTGGAAAAGTTGGGATTTAAATTTAAATGGGTTTGGGAATGGCCGCATGAAGGTCTGACGCGCAGTTGGAAGCTTTTTGCGCCGGTGCTTTTAAGTTTCGGTGCCGTTCAAGTGAATATGCTGGTGGATACCGCTTTTGCTTATTGGGCTGGGCCGGGCGCCAACTCAAGCCTTTGGTACGGCAACCGGGTGATGCAGTTGCCGCTGGCAATGTTCGGTGTTGCGATGGGCTCCGCGCTTTTACCGATGCTTTCTAATCAAATCGCGAAAAATCAGAAAGAGGAAGCCAAGCAAACCTTGGCGTTTTCGCTTTCTGTGACTTTTATGATCGTTTTGCCCGCGGCTGCCGGGTTGGTTGTTCTGGCGCCGGATATTATGCGGCTGCTTTTCGAACGAGGAGAGTTTGACGCGGCTTCTACGGCGCGCACGGCTTCGGTTTTAGCCGCTTATTCGTGGGGGCTTTTTGCGTATTCAGGTCAGAAAATGATGATTACCGGCTACTATGCCGCGCATGACTCTAAAACTCCCATGCGCATCGGAATTATTTCATTGATTATGAATGCCGCGCTTAATTTTATTCTTATGCCGATTTTTAAGGAAACCGGCTTGGCCATTTCTACTTCCGTCTCTGCCGTTGCGCAATTTTTACTTTTAATGGCTTTTTACCCGCGCTGTGTCGGAAGCTTTCCTTTCCGCGAAACGGCAGTTAGTTTTATCAAAACGCTGGGCGCTTCTTTGCTGATGGCTGTGGGCGCACGGCTTCTCTTGAATGTGTGGAGCGGGGGTGCGCCTGCCGCAAGCACAGCGGTTTACTCCGTTCAGGTTTTGGGGACGATTGCGGCAGCGGGTGTTTTTTATGTATTGATTTCCATCGTCATTCAGAAGAAAGAAGCGTCGCAGGTTTTTGCTTACTTGAAGCGGAGAAAAGCAGCTAAGGTTGAGGCGCCCGGTATCGAAGGGGAAAAGTAAAATGGAACCTGTCCCTTCGGTGCCTGGTACCCTTAAGGACAAAGTTCGTCAAACACCGGATGGACCCGGCGTTTATTTTTGGAAAGATGAAAGCGGCGACACGCTTTATATCGGTAAAGCTAAATCCCTAAAGAAGCGCCTGCTCTCGTACTTTGGATCGCATCCCGAATTTCCCAAGCTTGCGGTTTTAATGAGTCGCGTCAGGGATGTGGATTATATTTCCACTGCGACGGAAATGGATGCACTTTTACTTGAAGCGCAGCTTGTGCGTGAACATCAGCCGCGTTATAACAAAGAGCTGAAAGATGATAAGTCCTTTCCGCTTCTCAAAATCACGGGCGAAAAATTTCCGCGGCTTGTCATTACCCGCAATAAAAAAGAAAAGAAAGCGTTTTATTACGGTCCATTTACTGATGCAAAGCTTTTGCGCAGGGCCGTATCCTTGATCCAGGCGCTGTTTCCGATCCGTAAATGCCAGACACTTCCCAAAACAGCATGCCTTTATTATCACATCGGCCAATGTGTTGCGCCTTGCATTAAACCTGAAGTTGAAAGCGTTTATGCCAAGCTTGTGGCGGAGGTAAAGCATTTTATCGGCGGCGGCAAAAAAGGCTTTTTGGATTACTTGTCCGACCGCATGAAGCAAGCGGCAGCGGAACTTCGTTTTGAAGACGCGCAGTTTTATAAAAATCAAATTGAATCGCTTGAGAAGCTGCGCCGTAAACGGTTTGAGCCGAAATCCCCCGAGCGTTCTGTTGTTCTTTCGGCGACACAAGAATTAAAGCAGGCGCTTCAAATGGAAAGTCTGCCCGAAAAAATTGTCTGTTTTGATATTTCGCATATTCAAGGAGATGAGACCGTCGCTTCGCGGACGGCATTTTATAGGGAATTACCCGACAAGCTGGGTTACCGCCGCTACAAAATTAAAACCGTAGAAGGCATTAATGACTATGCATCGATCCAAGAAGCTCTGGGACGCATGTTGCGGGGGATTAAGGAAGGCCGGGAGGAATGGATTCCGGATTTAATCATGATCGACGGCGGCAAAGGCCAGCTTTCGGCAGCGAAAGAAGTTTTAGAAAAAGAAGAGATGTCGAATATTAAGCTGATATCCATTGCAAAAAGGTTTGAATGGATTTACACCGCGGATTCCAAAGAACCGCTTGTGTTTCCAAAAGGCTCTTCCGCGCTGCATTTGCTCATGCGTGTTCGCGATGAAGCGCATCGTTTTGCGGTTTCATTTCACCGGCATTTAAAAAGCGAAGGAATTTCAAAATCCGTGTTGGATGAGATTTCCGGTATTGGTGAGGAGAGGAAGAAAATTTTGCTTAAAAATTTTGAGTCCATCGATGAGTTGAAGCGCGCCGGGGTTTCCCAATTGGCTGGATTACCCGGCATGACTTTTTCTGCCGCAGAAGCTGTCTGGAACCATTTCCACACCTAAACCCCCATCCCAGATCCCGTATCTGAGACGGGGGAAGCAGGATATAGCAAGGCTGATCATCTTGCCCTAACGCCAAGCTAAATTTTCGTCCAATTTGTATTCACGGAGGAGTATGTTAATTTTTAGCAATAATCGATTTCTAAGGTCTTTATAAATGGCTTGTTTAAAGTGGTTTGGCTGATTCAAATCCGAAAGACGTATGGCGAAAAAGAACGTTTTTAAAAAAGCGGTGGCAGTGCTGTTAATTGCTTTGCAATTATCGGGGTTCTTGTCTTCCGACGCACAAGCGGCTCCGCGCCTTGCGACTGTTGTTTCTGAATCTGCCATTCAAATTAACAAACTGCAGCTTTCAGAAAAATGGGGGCGGATTCAGAATCGCAAGCATGGAGAGTCAGGTAAAACGCTTCTGGTGATTGAGGACGCGCACGCTGTTTCTTCGGCACAAAAATCGATTTGGAAACTGATTGAAGATATTCGTGCGCGTTACGGTGCTTTTGCCTTGCACTTGGAAGGTTTAAATGAGTCGTCACACTTGGCGTTAGAGCATAGTTTTCCTGATCGTGATTGGCTGCGAAAAAAAATCGAAGCAGATGTTGTGGCTCAAAACATTAGCGGGGGTGCCGCAGCTTTAATTTTATCTGATTTGCTTATGCCGCAAGCCGCGGAGTCTAAGGAACTTTATTATAGGGCTGTAGAACTTTATCAAAGCGCGATAAAAAAACAGGAGTCTGTTTTAGTTAGGCTCGAGCGTGCGCGTGAAATTATTTCGAAATCCAAGCAGAAAAGTTATTCTACAGAAGCTCTGAAATGGGACAGATTTATTTCCGAAGACTCGTTCGAGGCGCTGCCGCTTATTCTGCAGTTTCCGGATGAATCATTCGCAGAGCACTTTCCTCACTTAGAAGCCGTTCGCCGTCAGGTTCAAATTCAAAATCATTTAAAACGCCCGGCGATAGTTCAGTTTTGGCAGCGGTGTCTTGGGTCGTTGGCCAAACAGGTTGCGGGTCCAGCGGAGCGTTTGGCATTATTGGCCCTGCAAAAAGACGTCCAGACAGGGCGACTATCTGTTACGCAATCCGCACAAAAATTAGAACAGCTTTTGCCTGCCGACTTATTTAATAAAGTGAACGCATTGGAGAAGCGGCTTTATCATTTTGCATTGCGCTCGGAGCGTGAATGGCAAGAAATTAAAACAGCTGAGCTTGCAGCTGAGTATCAAGGGTTTTTGATACAGAAACTTTCAACTTACTTTACAAAATCCGCGCAACATCTTTTACTTAAACAAACTTTGCGGATTCGCTTGCTTGAGAAGTTGGTTCGAATGGAGTTGAGTTTGTCCGATTGGCAGACAGTGAAGAGAATGAATCTTGAGAGCCCTGATTGGCAGTCATTTAAGGATTTTTACGCGGTTCAGTTTAAGCGTGAAGAGAAAATGCAGAAACATATCGCTGCCAGCTTTCGCTCATCGGAAACGGTGGTGTTTGTCTCGGGGGGCTTTCACAAGCAAGGGCTTGAGCAAATCGCCCAAAAGCAGGGTTGGAATTTTGCGGTTATCACGCCGAGTATTGATTCTTTGGAAGGGGCTGACCGCTATGTGGAATTAATGCAGGGAAACATAGGCTGGCGATCGCAAATGAAAGCTGTAAATGGGCAAGTTAATCTTCAAAAAGCTTATTGGAGCTATTTACTTCAGGCTTATGCAAAAGATCATCCCGGTCAGGTTTACGATTTGCTTTTAAATTGGCGCAAGCGGCTTATTTTGCGGCTTGCTGATCTTAAGAAGCTTAATCAAGCGGTTAAAATTGCCGAGCCTCTTCATGGTTGGCTGGCAGATTTTATGTCGGAGCCTACGAGACAAAGATTTCGCTACCAATGGCGGAGTCATTTAAAGTCGCCGACAACGGCTCAAGCTGTATCTCAAGCAATGACTCAAAGTCCATTTCTCATCCCGATGGATCAAGCCCTTCCTGTTAACTTACTGGTTCAACCAGTTGATGCCGTGAGAAAGATTGCAAATCCGATGGGTGCATCCACCATAACTGAAGGGGTTTGGGATCAAGCTGTTCAGACAGTTGCAAGAGATCATTTCTTTGCGGAGAAAGAGAAGAAAATTATTCGAGCTTGGAAGTGGATCCGTTCAAGTTTTCTTTTTGAGTCTTTAGTGAGCAAGGGGCTAGATGCATGGATTCAAAAGAATCTGGTTCTTCTTCCGCGTGAATACCGAATTTATTGGGTTGGAATGCAGAAAGTATTTGCTCTAAGTTTCAGCGCGTTTATGGGTATTGGATTTCTATTTCTCTTTGACGACAGGTTTGAACATTTTAGACAAGGTTTCGTTGCTGGTACCATTGCGGCAGTTTTTGGTATTGGAGTTTATTGGATGGGACGTGCTTTAAGTTCCGTAGCTGAGCTGTACGATTTTTTTGTTAGTCATCGGTATGAAGTTGAAAACACTGCGCGTGAAATAAAGCTCCGCGATCAAGAGCCCTCTCATCAATCGGCAGAATTGAAGTCTGGGCGAAACGTTATGCGGTCTGAAACGCGAAGCGATGATTTTACTTTGCGCGGCCGCGATGCGAAGGGCATTGAGCAAAAGAAAATCGATGAGTCGATGGATGTGATTCGCGGGCTTACACAGGATGTTACGGTTACCTGGGGAATTCCCGCTTACAATGAAATTGAGCGTTTGCACCGGCCATCAGCGCGTTATCCTGCCGGAGAAGATGCCTTTCGAGTGAAGTTTGAACAGCTCCAAATGTTGCGTGAAATCAATCCGCAGTTTCATTGGCGGATGGTTTTTGTGGATGATGGTTCTCCTGATTTGGAAACGGTCAGTTTGTTAAAACGTTTGCGCCGGTCATCAAAACTGGATCCGCAGCAAGTTCAAATTTTAAGATTAGCACCCAGTGTGAAAAGGGGGCCGAAGGGCGGGGCTGTGCATTTAGGCTTAAACGCAGCTCTCAATAGCATCCGACCGCGCGGAAAACATTACATTGGTTATACCGACATGGATATTTCGGCCAACTTGCTTTTAACCGGGCTTTTAATTAAACCGATGGCTGAAACAGTTTTGAACGGAGCCGCGATTGGCGTTCGCCGCGGAAAAGGATCGTACACGGAAGGACGCAATTGGCAGGCTCTCATTTCAAGCTTGATGTACAACTGGGCTATTCGCTTACTGCTTTCGCCGATTTCAAATATTCGCGATACCCAAGCTGGTTTCAAAATATTTTCTCCTGAAACCTTGCGTGCGATTTTGCCTGTGGCGCGTGATTTTAGTTTTTCCTTTGACTCCGAATTACTTTTACTTGCGGCTCTCAATAAAAAACAAATTGCACAAGTTCCGATTGCTTGGTTCGATTCGGTTGCCGCCTCCACCTTTGCCGCGCAGTCCGTTAACCGAGGTTTTGAAGCGCTCAAAACTGTCGCCAATATTCATGCTGGGCATATTCGGGAGGTAAGGCGTTCGGAATTACGTGAAGTTAATGAGTATCTCAACCAAGCCCGCGAGGGAGATGCGCCGCTGGTTGCCGAAGTAAAAATTCCTCGCACGCAAGCATCGGTCATTGTGACGATTGTGCCTGGACGCATGGATGCTATAACCGGGCAGTCATTTCGAGCAAAAATCACTTACCCTTATTTTCAAGGAATTTTCCAGCAATGGGAAGAATTTGGCGGTGCCGTCAGCATCAATGTACGCGATGAGGGGGATAAAAAAGTATATGAGTTTCATGATGTTTATCCCTCCGGTACATGGGCCGACCCCGTTTATGAACTCAATCGAAAACGAGGTGTGGGCGGGGCTGTTTTGCGATTTTTAATAGGAGCGGTTGGTTTCGATCAGCAGGGCCATTTTGAAATTGATATTACAAGAGTTTATCCGTTGCTTTTAATTTTTGAAAAATATTCACGCGGGTTAAATTTTTCGGAAATTATAAGTCTTCCGGTCAAGAGGCTGATTCCTCTTCATTGGAAAAATGTCAGGGATTTTTGGATCGGCCGGGATGCATTTTCTTTGGAATTGGAGTATGACCAAAAGCAGGGTTTTAATTTGAATGATTTCAGAGGCCGGAGCTGGGAGGATGTTGTTGATAAGTTTCACTCTCCCGGTCTTGTTTTCGCGTCAGCTCAAGATGCTTTTTTCATGCCGTTTGAAGGAATACGAAAGGTTAAGTTTAAACATGAAAAAGACGGCGATCGATGGATCCTCGCGGATGTCGATGATCAAGATTTAGATTATGACAAATCCGAATTAATTGGGAGGAGAGTGCGTTTCGATCCGCTGACAAATAATGTCATGGTGATTACGGATCGCGGGGTAGAAAACAATATCGGAAAAATACGGCATATGGATCGGTATGTTTTTGTCCGCGGACAAGTTGATCCGGCGAAGATTTCCGATCTTAATTTTCATATTGTTTCCGGTTATCCGATCCGCCGCTCCGAGTCTCGGTTTGTTTTGGACGGACCGGAACCGGGGCGTGAGCCGCAAGTTAAGATTAACTTGAATCGCAAGCAGCTAGAGTTTTTAAATCAGTATTTAGGCGGGGAAAAACTGGCTGATTACGCTGTGGCTAAGATTTTTGAAAATGTGAATGGGCTCCGATACCGTTTGAATCAAGACTTGCATGAAATTCGTGCGGGCGATTTAGTTGTTTTTCGTCCTAAGCCCGGGGCTGCGAGTGAATTCAAAAAGGCGCGGGGGTGGCAGCCACGCGGGCATTATTTGCTGCCCGTTCGGGATGATTCTTTTAAGTACTTCGCTTCGATCCGTGACGGAAGCTTTAAAACGCGGAGCCGGCAACCGCTTGAAAGCAGCGGATGGTGGACGCCTGATCAGCTGCGGAAGGCGAATGTAACCGATTTTTCAAATCTGAGACAGTCTCTTCAGGCGGAGCCCTCTGTTTTTGCGCTTAATGGAAAAGAACGTCCGCAGGCGATGAGGGATGAACCTTTATTTTTGAGCCCGGATTTATTTGATTTTTTTATTATCCGAAAGCCGGAATCAACGGATAAACGTTCCGAAGCGCGGGAGAAGTTAAAGGTCGGTTGGAAAGGCCCTTTTGCCGGGCGTCACTTTGAAGCGCGGTCATGGCAGGAGATTGAGGCCATGCTTTTGCGCGCAGCAAATGCCAAGCAGCTGGATGTGCTTTATGTTGATTTGGACAATACGACTTTTAGCACAAGGGGATGGCATGGCTCCGAAGGGCAAATTCAGTCTTTAATTCAAAAGCTTACCGAAAAGTTTAGTGGTGAAAAAAATGCGCGAAGCATGGCGGCCCGGCTTGTCTTTCCGTTTGTGGATAAGATGCATGCTTGGATGAAAAAGAACGGTTATTTTGAACCTGCATCTGATTTAGATATTGGTTTTTACCAAGAGCTGCGGAAAAAGGGTGTTCGTATCGTTGCTGTGACTGCGCGGCCCCAAAAAATTCGCCCGGAAACTATTGCTACGACCACGGCTATTTTCGGGGAAGGTGCTATTACGGATTGGCTTTTTACGGATGGGGCGGGCATAGAAAAGCTGAAAGCTATTCAAAAGCATCTTGAATCTGCAGGTATCGCCAAAGACCATGCGCTACTGGTCGATGATTTTCACGAAAATGTAGAAGCGGTGGACAGTTTGATTTCAACCATTCATCTCAAAGATATTTATGCGGATGAAAAGCATTTAAGCGTCGAAAAGTATTTTGCTCGAATGCGAACCGTGCCCGCCCAAAAATGGCTTCGTCTGGAGTACGCACTCAACGCGTTGGTTGCAGCACGCGACGGAGATCATCGCCGTCAAGTTCGCGAACGGGTTCGACCCGAATTAACTGCAGCCATGAATCAGGGGCTCGATCAAGCTGTTCAAGAAATTCAAGATTTTCTTAATCGAAGCAATCTTACATGGGAAGAGATCCGCAGCCCCGCCTTGCGGCGTTCGGAATCGCGTCTTTGGCGTTTTGAAGATTTACAGCTTTCCGTTCGCCCGAGTAAGTTCGATGCGGTTTCCCTTGCTGAAACTCTTTCGGAATTTGGAGCTAAAAATCAAGATGCAGTTTTGATTCCGCGTGATTTCGAGCTTATGCTTCCGGATCGTTTTTTTCAAGGGACGGGAGATGGGCGCGAGTTTCGTTTTGCTGTGGTCGAAGCGGATGCGGACGGAGTCATGCGAGAGCATTTTGAGTCTGTGCGTGTTTCCTATACGGGCGGGTGGTTTACTTTGGCGACCAATGGCTCTGAGCCGGAGGCTTTTTTGAATGGGCAAAAGGAGGAAGCTGTTTATCTTCGCGGGTACGGTCCGAATGAGATTGGATTTGAGAGAGCCAACGGAGATGAAACGTTGGTTGAATTGAAATCTTTTCCTAATCATAAAGCGAACTATATCGCGATCAAGCCTTTTCGCTGGGGAGATGGAATTAAGGTGAATGTCTCGGAACTTGCCGGATTGACGCGCAGCATTTATCAGCGCTCGGAGGCGCGTGAGGGTGAAAGCAGGCCGCAGTTAATCCAACAAAAAAATAAGCCCGAATGGCTCGATAAAACGGAGGATGCCAGGTTTGCTTTTAAAACTTTTTTTGGATTCGCTTTTTGGGGCGTTATCTTTGGGGTTGCTTTTGTCGCGGCTGCGGTTGTTTTTACCGCGGGCGCGTTGATTTTTAAATTACTTCAGGCATATTCAGATTTGAAAAATGCGGATCATGAATACAAAATTACATTTGCAAAGTATTCCGACCTCAGTTTGAAAGAAAAACAAAAGGCCGTTGAATTTTCGCAGGAATGGGCTGTGCGCATTCCGCCTTATGCCTGGATTGCTTACGTAAGTTCTAAATGGAAAATAACCGGCAAGTATGGCAAGCCTGAATTGGCCGCGGTGCAGGCTTACGATAGTCTTTTGAGCGGAACATCAGGGCGCGTCCGCACAACCGGATTATTTGTAGCTAAAAAGTGGCGGCGGCAGGGCCTAAAGTTAGCGACCCGTTTACGCGACCGTTTTTTCTCTGACATGAAGGAAAGAGGTATCTCGGAGGTATGGATTGAAGTTGATCCTTCCGAAGAAGCGCAAGCATTTCACCGCAATCAGCAAAAGCGCTACGGCGAGCGGGTTTTTATCGAAGGATTAAGCGGTCGAAACTATCTCATGCGAATGGGCGGTTTTCAGCCCTTGCCTGAGAACTTAGTAAACGAAGTCAAAGTTCGAATTCCTGTCCGCCGTTCTGAGGCTCGCGCTGCCAAATCCAAAATGACAATATCAGAGCAGGCCGACGCGCTGAGATTGAAAATAATTCGCAGTTTGCCCAATGTGCGGTCCGATGCATTGGCCGAGGAATTAGCGCATCAGGAGGTCACGCGTTTCGCGCAAGCGGTGCGCGGGGCACCTGAAATGGAAAACTATTTTGACCATAGCTATTTTACCGCAATGCGTGATAACGCCAAAGACGCAAGACATACCCTGTATTCACTTAAGCCCGGCAAGTTAATGTTGGAAATGGTCAGTGTTCCTGTTTTGCCGGGCAATGTTTACGGCGTCACTTTTTTCAATATGATTGATCTTAAAGATGCGAGTGATCGCGGAACGCCCGTGGCTTATGCAATCTATCAAATTTTTAAGGACAAAGATGGGATCAAAACACACTCGATTAATGCTGCGTTCAATGTCTTTAAAGCTTACCGTGACCACAGTACCAGTAAATATGCATTTAAGACGCACGATTTGTATAACGCTTGGCTAGCGGGACTGGTCAGCCGTAACCCTATTCATATTCGTGTGGATGCGGAAAGCCAAATCACGAAATCTCGTCTGGGGGATCTTTATTTACGGGTACTTTTTAATCTTTCACGCGGTTATTACCCACCTGACAACAAAGAAGAAGCCGATCGGCTTTTTCTTGATATTCACGCTCACAAAGATGTGACCCATAAGCGCGTTGACGCTTTCCTTAAAAAAACAAAGGCCCAGCACTGGATTCTACCCGTTCAAGATCTGAAGCAGCGAACGACCGCGAACCGTTCTGAAGCAAGAGGTGAGAAGGAAACCAAAGCAACGGATGCTTTTGCGACCGTTGTTTCGACAGTTAAAGAGGGTGTGGATATGCTGTGGCCCGAAGGAGAATTGTCGGCGGATATTAATAATCCTATTCCCGATTTTGTGCGGTTGATTAAGGCTCAATTTGACGGGCGGCCAAAGTTAAAGGGCGTTGATTTAGGGATGGGGGAGGGTTGGTTTTTACCGCAAGCACAAACCTATTTTGCAAAAGCCGGCTTACAAATTCAGATGTTTGGAACTGAAAATTACGATGCCCATTCAACCAATGAAGAATTTCTAAAGGAGCACGGAAAGGGCTCGATGGATTTTGTATCTGTAAATTCGCCGACCCCCAGAGCGGGGAATATGGCTGTTTTTACGGAGATGGCTGCACAGCTTGTGAAAGATGATGGGCTTGTCTATGTAGCGTCCGATCATTATCAAAATTATGCCGCAGTGCGGGTTCTTTTAGAGCAGGGATTTCATGTTGCTTTTACCACGGTTTTTCGTAATGGTCCCGACCGATCTCAGTATGATGATGTTTTTACCGCTGTCGTTGCGAGTCGCAATAACCTTGCTGGAATGCGCTATTTGCATGATCAAGGTTGGAAGGTGATTGTTGTCAGTCGTTCTGAAGTACGTAAGATTAATCAACAATACTCTGATGTTGCTGCCTCTGATAAACAAATTTCAAAAAAACGGTTTTATCTTCATATTGCGATAGGCGCGGTGGCGTGGGGATTGATTGAGCTTGCGAGCTGGTATTTTGGCTTTCCTTTTATCTTTAACCTTTACTCATGGATCAATTCTTTTTACTGGGGCGATTTTGCGTTGGGAAGCTTGGTTGCTTCGGGTTTGATCGCTTCTGTGACCGGGGCGATTGCAGATTATTACACGCAGCTGATCAGTGATTATCCCGCTTACCAATATCATGTCAAAAAGCGTTTTACAGCATTTATGGGTGTGCGATTTTTGACGGGCGTGGTGGCATTTGCCGCCAATGTTTATTGGGTTGATTTATTTACTTCGCCACTTTTGCGCGCGGCAATCAGCGGTTTTGTCGGCGTATCATTCAGTAGCCTAATATCGGTTTACTTCAATGGCTATTGGAATCGTCGCGGTGTGGCAGAAATAAAAACACGCGGAGATGTGGCACCGGATAAAATCGACGAGCTTCAGGCCGCATATTCCACTCGCAGTCAGTGGGGCAAAGATCTTAAAGGTGTTTGGGGGCGTTTGCCCGTGCTCCTAGCACAGCATCACATCGCACAAGATATTGTTCCGGAATTATTACGCATACCCACTATTTTTACCCTCGGTCTTTTCATGCAGCTGTTCCGTAACTATATGGTGAATTCGCAAAAGCCCAGTTTTGATCTTAAAACTTACTTGCGGGTGAATCTCTCAGTTGTCGGACTGATATTTATTTTGGGCGGAGCTTCGGCACTTTCAATCGTGGCTGCAAGTATAGCCTTGATCGGAATAACGGTAGGTTATTACGCTTTGACAGCTCTAAAAAAAGAAGTTCTCAATAAGCCATCGCAAGCTCACATACCTGAGAGTGCCCCAGAAATTAAAAGCCATCTTTTTAGTGTTGAAGAATCACAGGCATTTTTTCAAAAGTTGCTTCAAGAGCTTGGAAGGCGCGGGCTTGCTATGGCTCGCGATGGGGCTGACATACCGCTTGATCATGAAGATGTGCTTCACACCAATGCTCGCGCTTTTATTTGGGATCATGGAACAGATGTTAGCGGTAAACGTAACTACAACCGTTTCTATCGTTGGAGTCGGCGTGACAATCTGGGTGGTATTATCCTTTTTGGTGATCAAGATATTCCGATTCTTGGTTATGTTGTTTTTAACCGCATCGGTGAAAAAAGCTTTCAGCTGCGCTTTCAAATTTTTGAACCTGAAGCGGGGTTACCTGGTTACCGTGGTCAAGGGCATGGACGCCGCTTAGTTGATTTTTTAAAAATTTATTTCAGCACTTACTTTAATCCTAAGCCGGAAGATTTATTTTTCTATTTATCTGCCGAAGAAGCCCGTCAGAGTTCTGTTTTTGCCGTGCCGTTGCAACGCCTCGGATTTGAGCTGACGGAAAACCCGCAAAGCCTTGTTTTGAAATTAAACCGCTCCGAAATGCGTGGGAAATTGGATGAGATTTATACAGAAGTTGAGAGTATGAGTTACACGCTTTCAGATCTTCGCGGATTGAAAGAGGATGTTATGAATGCTTTTGAGAGCCGTCACATCCAAAAGCGTGAACAAAAAGACTATCTCGCTGTCATTCTCGCTGCCGCGGTTCGTCTTTATATTTTGGGCCGCCCCGCGGAAGCTTTTGCACATGAAGTCGCAGAAGAATTAACCAGGGCGGGACGGGCCGTTGACGTTAAACGCATCTTAAAGAATGTCCGGCAGACCCAAAGAATTTACGGGCCTTTTGCTCGCATTGATCCGGGTTATGTTCGGGCAGATATGAGTTCGTTGCTTCGTTATCCAAAGCTGAGACAGTATGTGGCGGATCAGATAGGAGCAAGAAGCCGCGGTAAAAAACTTCTTTCTGTCGGAATCGGCATCGGTGCGCTTGAAGGCGATTTGATTAGGCGGTATGGGGCGGAAGTGACGGGGACGGATGTTCTGCCTGAATTTTTGCAAATTATCAACCAGAGTGAAGGTGTGCGAAGTCAAATCATAACGGTTGTCGCGCATGGGGAGCTTTTACCGTTTCAAAAGCAAAGTTATGACACGGTCATTTATCCCGAAAGCATCGGGCATTTAGATTTAAAAAGTGCCGTTCAAGATGCCTCGCGCGTATTAAAACCGGGCGGAAGTATTTTTATCATGACTTATCCGCCTGAATCCAAATTGGCTGAGGGGTTTCAATATCGTCAATACAGCCAAGATGAAATTAAAGACGCATTATCGGATTTCGGCTTCCAAAGTATTTCGTTCGATTTGACCGATAGCAAAAAAGATTATTGGGTTATTTCCGCGGTGAAGCTGCAACGCTCCGAAACACGGACTTCGGTTCATCCCAAAAAATACATGGGGATTAATGATCGTCAACTTTCAGAAACTGAAGAAACTGCGCTCTTAAGCGAAATGAATAAACAAGGACCTCTGCCGATTGTGGAGGCCCCGCCTGCTGCGGAGGTTGAACGCGTCTTTCGTTTATTTGAAGCAGACGCAAAAGTGACACAAGACGATCTTGAAGTCATTATTCGGCAAGCGGTTTACGAATCTTGGGAGGCCCTATTGAAGCATGCCGGGCCCTATATGGGCGAAACGGCAAGTTGGAGTGTTCATAATGGAAAGTGGGCTTCGGATCAATATCCCGCGACACATCTTGCAGGTATTCAATTTCGTAACCCCATTTTGTATTTATCCGCAGACTTTATGGTGGGGTGGTGCACGTCTTCATCGCTTAGTTTTCATCGCAGTCTTTATTCGTTATCCGCAGGAAAAATTAAATCAACGATTCACGGAGCTTCATTAGTGTTTGGGGGCTATCTTCGGCATGTCGTTCAGGTTGTTCAGTATCCCGGTCTTCAGCCTATTTACGTTGATGTAACGGGACGACAACTCGAATCGCATGCGATGTATCGCGATATCGATGCAACTCCTGGCGCACGTCCTTTATTCAACGAGCTTTTTGAGAAAGGATACGTTGGCTTATCACCTGAGAATGCGGAAAAAATAGGGCTTGTATTCCGCAGGGGGCAGGCTCGAGAAGAGGGCAGTGACTATGATGTGCTCACAAAGTTTCGCACTTTGCAGACGGGATATACAAGTCATGACTACACTCCTTTACAAGAATATGGCCACGAGTATTTTCATGCGATGACTCCGGAAATTGCCCGTGAGCGCAGTGCTTTGGATGAAGCCTATGCGCCCGAATTAGATCGTGACTTTAGCGGTGAAAAAATAACCGGAATGTGGCCTCTGAACCCTGTTGTCCAAGTGGTCGAACAGATAGTTGAAGCAATAGCCGGGGTTGAGTTAAAAGCCACAGACTTAAATCAAACCAATAATCAAAATATAAAAAATATTGATTGGATGGCGGAGCTCATGGATTGGCGCATACCGATGATGTTATCTGGTTTTTTTGGGGTAGTTGTTAGTGCTCTCTCTTTGACTTTGAATGGAGTTTCATGGCTGCGTTTGATCCCGTTGGCCATGTCGGTTTTTGGATTCACAGCTCTAGGCATTTCTTTTTTTATAAAAATTAAAAATTTATATCGATCCGGCGGCGCATTCGATTCTGAATTTAATCAGCCTGACTCTAGTTTGCAATTCCCCGAGTCAAATGAACGTTCTGAAACCCGTTCGACGCACTCAGGGCAGGTGCGGGATATGAATCTCAGCGCGGATGACCAATGGTTTTTTGATTTGCTGAGAGATGTCTCCAAGCCGATCTTGGCCCAGAAGTATCAAATTTTACTTGGCGGTTTGCCATCTGTTTGGAAAAAAACGTGGGCAGGTATTTTTGTTCCTTCGCCTATGGACGAAGTGATTCAGGCTTTGAAACCCATCGTAACCGGCGAGCATGATTTCATCGATTTAGGTAGCGGATTAAATACTTCTTTGATTGTTGCCGCGCATCTGGGCGTGCACAAAGCCGTGGGAATCGAAGGGGATGAATCCTTGTTTGCGGACGGCAAAGTGCTAATTGATCGTTTTACCGTCGAATTTGAACGGCAAAGGATCGGTTTTGGCGCATCATCACAGTACGCTTCGGAAAAAATAGCGACTATCAACGGCAATTTTTTGGATGCCTCGAGAATAAATTTAATTACACTCAACGGTAAAATCGAGCCTGAACGAAAACGGATTTATTATTATTTTGCGGGCGGTTCGGCCGGTTTGGAGAATATGAAGCATCGCAGCCAATTGCTGGAACGCATTGAAAATGCGCCGGCAGGATCCTATTTCGTACTCTACGGCGCTCAGCCGGATATGAAAGGTGAGCTTGATGTTGAAATGCTCAAGGAAAAATTCGGCGACCCGCGTGTGATGACATTTCCTAACGGCTCGGGAACGAATACCTACATTTTTAATATCGGCCGCTCGGAAGCTCGTGCAGATGGGCAGCGATTGCAAGATAAGCTGAGGCGGATAAAACACATTATTGGCGAGTTGGAAGATATGACGGTTGGTATAGAAGCATTTACTCTGATGAAAACTGAAGATGCTTCTGAGTCTGTAATTAAAATATCATTTAACAGTTGGATGAATGAGCATCGCTTTGGTAACGATATCGGGTTTTTGTACAAACGTGAGCTATCACCCGACGAGATTGTTAGTGATGGTTCGATTGTTTTGCGCACACTTGATTTATTAATGTTGATTGAATCAGACAGCAATTCTGCGAATCTTGAAAAATATAAAAGTTCAAAAATATTTTTAGATGATGCAGGTGAGTCTGAAGATAAACCGATTCCATACGAAACGCTGGGGGTGTATTTTTTGTTACAAATGTATTTAAACAGCACTGAAGTTTGGAATCCTTTTAGAGCAAAGCTCGATGAGCTTAAGCGATTGTGGGAGGAAGAAGGAACACGCGAAGACTTAGTTGAATTGATTCGGTCTGTGCACCGATCTGAAACGCGAGATTTGGGGATTTGGATCGGTTCAGACGCGGTGACTCCTGTTTACAGCGAGGAGCGTGACGATGAAATTCGTTTTCAGGATTGGCTTGAAGCGCAAATGGCGGCGGATACGGCGATTGAGGTTCGGTTGGTTCAGCAGGCGCGGCAAATTTCGCCGCAAGCAAAAGCTTTGTGGCAGCAAGCTCTGACTCGTTGGAAAGATGCGATTGCCGCTAAGCAAATCCCAAAAACGGCTCCGGTTATTTTTTACTCCCCTGAAATTGAATCTCAGCTGATCGAGTTTATTGAGCTGACTCAAAAATCATTTGAGACGTTGTATCCGGGGCAAAGTACCAAGCAATATCGGTTTGCTTTGGTTTTCAGGACCGACTATGAGCGCGCCACTTTTGAAAAGAAGTTTGGCAAGCTCAAACAAGTTAAAATGTACGGTCCTCAGGCTATGGGGCAGTTGGCAACCGATGTTTTTAACTCGGCTAAATGGCGCGATCATTATGGTGTGTTTGGCGCGCGAGAAATTTTGGCAGGTATGGCGTGGCAGAGAAACTTATCTGCTGAAAGTTTGCCGACCGAAGTTTCCTTTGCACTAGTGCCGGAGGCGATGGCCTTTTTTGCCGCCACGCGGACGGATGAAATCGAAGCGGCATGGGCAACAGGTTTTGCGCGCTGGATTCAGCATCTCCAGATCCGAAAAGGCGAGGGGATTTTCCTTTTATCTTCCGTTCTGGAGCTTTTCTCCGCGGCAGCCCGCCGTGTGATGACTTCAGCTTAATACAGTTTTCTCAACTCACGGAGATGCGTTCCGCAACTCCGGGAGCTTCTCGGAATTCTTTTTCTCCATTTTCCATCCTGATGTGTTCTTTTGGAGTCTGCCCTGTCTTTTTTTTCAGCAAGCCGTGTTGAGAAACATGTGCAGTGAAGGGAATGATTCTTGCGAGGATGCGAAAGGAATGCCGCGTTCCATCCGCGGAAGGCTTCCTTCGCCGAATGAGACAGAATCATGAACCGGAACAAGCGTTTCGAAACAGGCTTGCGGAGCCAGCGCCGGCTCTGGAGGCGCAAGGCCATACGCCGATGAGGATAAAAGCCGCGCGGCATCTGAGCCCCATCACTTTATAAAAAAATTAAAGAAGATTCTTGCTTCATTCTGCGTGTTGTAAATCAACAGCCAGTGACGCATCTTTTGTGTAGGCGGGCTTAGCTTCAAAGGGCCTTGAATGGAAACGCTTAACCACTTTTGATCGGGTTATTTTTAAGGACAAAACAGGATGATTCAAAAGATATTGATCGCGGATGATGAGCCGGATGCTCTGACTATGTTGTCAGAAATCTTCAGCCATTACGGATATGATGTCGTGACGGCTTCCGATGCCGAGGAATTTGAACGTGTATTTTTTAAAACCAATCCCGATTTGATTTTACTCGATATTTTTTTTGGAGATCATTCCGGACCTGATGTTTATGATCGAGTCATGAAACTTGCCGGCACGCCCCAAACTCCCGTTATATTTCTTACCGGAAAATTAGATGGTACCAAGGAATCCCCCCTGGTGCGCGGTCGACAAGTGGCTTTGTACTTAAAGCCCTTGAGCGCGCACCGTATTGTGACGGATATCCGCCTCGCTTTTTCCTCTGAGCCAATCTCAAAACCGGCCTAAAATCAGACCCAAGACCACAGACTGAAGACAGAAGTACAACGGAATTATGCATTTATTGTGTCATTCGGTTAGGGTGAAGTTTCAGCGCGCTGAACATGCCGAATTATCAGTGTCTTTTGTCTGTAGTCTGTAGTCTGCAGTCTATGGTATGATTCGCCCTTATGTTTAGCGACAAATTGATCCCTCAGGACATCATTAATGAACTGCAAAAAGCGACCGAGGCCCAGCTTCCGCTTTTAAAGCCCGCGGCTGATACTTGGCAGCCTACCGACCTTTTACCTGATTTTTCCAGTAAAAACTGGAAAGACGAAGTGGCGGAGTTTCAAAAAGAGGCCGCCCAGATTCCGGATGAAGCTCTTGCTTGTTTGGTGGGCAACATGATCACCGAAGAAGCTTTGCCGTCTTATCAAACTTGGTTGAACCGCCACATGGAGTTCCGCGATGAAAGCGGCACCGACACGACGCCCTGGGCGAAATGGACCCGCGCCTGGTCGGCCGAAGAAAACCGTCATGGGGATGTTTTGAACCGCTATCTCTATTTAACCGGCCGCGTGAATATGCATTCGATTGAAATTACGATTCACAATTTAATCCGCAACGGATTCAACCTCGGTTCGGGTAACCATGTTTATAAGTCGATCGTGTACGCCTCTTTTCAAGAGCGCGCTACACGGGTTTCGCACCGCAATATGGGGTTACTTGCGCATAAGTTTGGTGATAAAAAACTTGGCCGCATCAGCGCTTTAATCGCGGGGGATGAAGCCCGCCATGAACAAGCCTATCAAAATCTTTTCAAGGTGTGTCTCGAATGCGATCCCAACGGCGCGATGGAAGCGATGGCCGATATGCTGCTTTCCAAAATCGTGATGCCCGCGCGTTTAATGGATGACGGTTCCGGCCGCGATATTTTCGGAGATTATTCAATCGTGGCGCAAAAGCTCGGTATTTATACGACGCGCGATTATGCTGAATTGCTGCTCTTTTTAGTGGAAACATGGAAGCTCGACAAACTTAAAAATTTATCAGCCCTCGCAAGCGCCGCGCAGGAAAAAATCTGCAAAACCGCTGAAAAATATTTACGTAAATCCGACAGCCTGATGGAAGCCATCCAATCGGTTCAAATCCAGCCATTTTCCTGGCTCACGCGCCCCGCGCAGTAAGCGAATTATTTTATGAAAGAAGAAATCACTCAACTCAAGGCACACCTTAATGATCTCGCGGCCAAGCTTCAAGAGATCAGGAGGTATCTTTGACCTCGATGACAAACTGCGCCAAATTGAAGCCCTGAACGAGCAAATGGCCGAGCCCACCTTTTGGGATAACCAAGAGAAGGCGAAGCAAATCGTTGAAAAGCTGAAAATTCTCAAAAACGTCTATGAACCGTGGCAAAAAGCGGATCAGGACGCGCGCGATACCCTTGAGCTTGTTGACATGGTTGACGAAAATCAGGAGGAGTCTTTCCGCGAAATCCAAGGTGAAGTTGAGAAGCTTGCCAAAGAAGTCGCGGCGGTGGAGTTTCAAAGATTGCTTTCCGAACCGCGCGATGCGAGCAACGCTATCGTGAATATCAACGCGGGCGCCGGCGGGACGGAAGCCTGTGACTGGACCTCAATGCTTTTGCGCCAGTATTTGCGCTGGTGTGAGCGCCGCGGGTTTGCCGTTGAAATGCTTGATTACAATGACGGCGATGAAGCCGGGGTTAAAGGCGTGACGTTTACGGTGAGCGGCCCTTACGCTTTTGGTTATTTGAAATCGGAAAGCGGCGTGCACCGGCTCGTGCGCATTTCACCTTTTGATTCCAATAAGCGCCGGCATACTTCTTTTTCATCCGTCGATGTGATCGCGCAGGTTGCCGAAGATGTTCCGGTTGAAATTAACGAAAAAGATTTGAAGATTGATACTTACCGTGCAGGCGGTAAGGGCGGACAAAACGTCAATAAAATTGAATCCGCTGTGCGTTTGACTCATATTCCTACGGGAATTGTGGTTCAGTGTCAAAACCAGCGTTCACAGATTCAAAACAAAGCATCCGCGCTTCAGGTTTTGAAGTCGCGAATTTATGAGCATGAACGGCGCAAAAAAGAAGAAGCGCATTTGGCTGAATACGGTGAAAAGAAAAAAATCGAGTGGGGTTCCCAAATCCGTTCTTATGTTCTGCATCCGTACAGCATGATCAAGGACTTAAGAACTTTTGAGCAAACCTCCGACACTCAGGGTTTTCTTGACGGGAAAATTGATGCATTTATGGAAGCTTATTTAAAATGGTACGCGGCGGGCTGTCCGGATCGTTCGGAAGTTCTTGGCGCGAAGCAAGATGATTTGGAGTAAAAAATGATTGGTTCCATTCTCAAAATGTTTTTGGGTTCCCGTAACGCGCGCGTGGTAAAAGGTTTTCAGCCGCAGGTTGAAAAAATTAACGCTTTGGAACCCGAGTTTCAAAAGCTCACCGATGAAGAGTTGCGCGCGAAAACGCTCGAGTTCCGAGGGCGAATCGCAAAGGGAGAAACAACCGATCAGCTTTTACCCGAAGCTTTTGCTGCGGTACGCGAATCTGCGCGCCGTACGTTGAAAATTCGCCACTATGATGTTCAGCTTATTGGCGGCATGGTTTTGCATTCGGGGAAAATTTCTGAAATGTCCACCGGTGAAGGTAAAACCTTGGTGGCCACATTACCGGTTTATTTGAATGCGCTGGAAGGCAAAGGCGTGCATGTGGTGACGGTGAATGACTATTTAGCGCGCCGTGACCGCGAATGGATGGGACCGGTTTATGAGTTTTTGGGCCTTACGGTGGGGGTGATTCAGCATGATATGCGTTATGCCGACCGCCAAGCCGCCTATGCCTGTGATATTACCTACGGAACGAATAACGAGTTCGGCTTTGATTATTTGCGCGATAACATGGTACTGGATTTGGCGCACCGCGTTCAGCGTCCTTTGCATTACGCCATCGTGGACGAAGTCGATTCGATTTTAATTGATGAAGCCCGCACGCCTTTGATTATTTCAGGCCCCGCCGAAGAATCCACCGACAAATACTACAAAGCGTTTCGCGCGGGGAAAATGCTTAAAGGCCATGTTATCGAGCAAGATCAATACACGCCGGAATGGAAAGAAAAGCTCGAAGAACTTAAAAAAGAATTCGACTATATCGCTAACGAAAAAAATAAAAATATCAGTATGACTGAGCAGGGCGAAATTAAAGCCGCCAAGATGATGGGCGTGGATAACCTGCATGATCTTGAAACAGTGGATGAACGGCATCAGGTGATTACGGCTTTGCGCGCGAAAGAGTTTTTTAAATTGGACGTGGATTATGTCGTGAAGGACCAGGAAATCATCATCGTCGATGAATTCACGGGTCGTCTCATGCCGGGCCGTCGTTTTTCAGACGGGCTGCATCAGGCTTTGGAAGCGAAAGAGGGCGTGGAAATTCGCCGCGAAAACCAAACGCTTGCGACGGTGACGTTCCAGAATTATTTCCGCATGTATAAGAAACTTTCGGGTATGACCGGAACCGCGATGACCGAAGCTGCGGAATTTGACAAGATTTACAAGCTTGACGTTATTACGATTCCAACCAACCGTGATTGCGTGCGCAAGGACGAAAACGATTCGATTTACCGTACGAAGAAAGAAAAATTTGACGCGGTGATTGAGCGCATTGCCGAAGAGCATAAAAACGGCCGCCCTGTTCTTGTCGGAACAATTTCGATTGAAACTTCGGAGTATCTCAGCACGCTTTTAAAAAAGCGTAATCTCATTCATACGGTTTTAAACGCGAAGTATCATGAAAAAGAAGCTGAGATTATCGCGCGTGCCGGACAGCCCGGAGCGATTACGATCGCAACCAATATGGCCGGCCGCGGAACCGACATTGTGTTGGGCGAGGGGATGAAAGAAAAAGGCGGTCTTGCTGTTTTGGGAACAGAACGGCATGAGTCACGCCGCATTGACAATCAGCTGCGCGGCCGTTGCGCGCGCCAGGGAGATCCCGGTACATCCAAATTTTATGTTTCGCTCGAAGATGAGCTGATGCGTCTTTTTGGTTCAGAGCGTATTTCGATGATGATGCAGCGTCTTGGTATGGAAGAAGGCGATGAAATTCAGCATCCGATGGTGAATAAGACATTGGAAACAGCCCAGAAGCGCGTGGAAGGCCATCACTTCGAAGTCCGTAAGCATTTGCTGGAATATGACGACGTGATGAATCGTCAGCGCGAATTGGTTTACGCTGAGCGCGATCGGGTTTTGCGCGCCGAAAAACTGAAAGAACATTTCTTTGAAATGGCGGACAACGTTATTGAAGATTTAGTGTCTGATTTTATGCATCCGGATAAAGCGGAGGATGATCGCGATCCTCAAGGACTATCTCAGGGGCTTCAGGATAAATTTAACGGAAACTTTGACGCGATTATTGAAGAGTTTGGACGTGAAATCGACTTGCTTTTAGAGAACATCGAGAAGCGCGTGCGTGAAATGTATGAAGAGCGCGAAAAACATTTTGGCGCCGAGCGTATGCAAATGCTGGTGCAGTATTTGATGCTGCAGGTGATTGACGCGAAATGGAAAGAGCATCTTTATAACTTGGATCATTTGAAAGACGGTATCGGATTGCGCGCATACGGCCAGCGCGATCCGTTGGTGGAATATAAACGTGAAGCGTTCGACTTGTTTGAGGATATGACATCGTCCATCAAATATGATGTAGCTGCTTTTGTTTTCCGTGTGCAGGGTTTTGATCAAACTGCAACTGTCCGTGCTGAAAAGCCGAAAACGATGGAGTATATTCACCCCGAGGCTAATGCCTTGCCAACGGTTCCGACTGCGAAGCCGGAGTCAGGGGTTCAGGGCGACGCACCCGCTTTTGCGCAAAAAGATTCCGCGGCCCAACCCGTTAAGCGGCACGTTGAAAAAATTGGGCGCAATGACGTTTGTCCCTGCGGCAGCGGAAAAAAGTATAAGAAGTGCTGTGGCAAAGAAGAATAACTCAGAGTTCAAAAATCAGAAATCAAAAACACAGATTAAAAATCAAAGATGTTGGGAAAGTTGCGTGGTTTTAAGTTATGGTTTTGATTTCTGAACCCTGAGTTCTGAGTTTACTCTATGTTGGCCATCTTGCGTTCAATTTTTTCCGGCGTCTTTCTCTCGCTCTGCTATCCCATGGCCAACTTCAGTTGGCTGGCTTGGATTATTCTCGCGCCTTTTTTTTACGCCATTTCTTTAGCTAGTTCCCGCAAGCAAGCCATTCTTCTCGGTTGGATTTTTGCGCTTTCCTTTTTTACAGTTTCATTACAATTTTTGATCCATGTTGCTTTCGCGGCATGGCCGGCACTTGTGCTTTTAGAATCGCTTTATGGTTTAGTTTTAGGCTTACTTCTTTTTGAAGCTCGCCGTTTTTCTTCGGTTGTTTTGCGTGTGTTGTGGATCGCTTTGGTTTGGACGGTAGTAGAGTTTTTACGCACTGAAATTCCTGTTTGGGGTTTCGGACTTAATCTCTTGGGTCACTCGCAGGGGTTTCAGCCCACGATGATTCAAGTTGCGTCGATCGGGGGAGCCTATTTGCTTTCATTTTTTATTTGCGCTGTGAATGTCATGCTTGTTGAAGCGGCTTTGCTGAAAAATAAAAAAGCATTGGGATTGATTTTGTGTGCGGCCATGATTGTTGCCGGTTTAGTATTGTTTGGCAGCCAAAGGTTAAATACCGCCGATAAAAAATCGGCACCGACTCTACGTCTTTCCGTCATTCAACCTAATATTCCGCAGTCGGTGAAATGGGCGCTGATGGCAAAGCAGGATGTGATTGAAATCCATGAGAATTTAACGCAGGTGGCGGCGTTGCGTGAACCTGAAATGATTATTTGGCCCGAAGCCTCTTTCCCCGGTTATTTTAATGCCGATTACGCTTCGGCAAGTATATTGGAAAAGTTCCGCACGATGGCGATTCCGGTTTTGCTGGGTTCGCCATATTGGGAATCGGAGACGAAGATTTTCAATAGCGTTTTGCTCGTGAACAAGGATGGACAATTCGCGGGCCGTTACGACAAAATGCGCTTGGTGCCGATGGGCGAGTATGTTCCCTGGAAATTCATTCTGGGCTGGCTTGAGCCTTTGGCTTACACGATGGGTGTGGGAGATTTTACCGCAGGAAAATCACAAACGTTATTTCAGCTCGCGGAACATGCTTTTGCCGTTTTAATTTGTTTTGAAGACGTGTTTCCCGATTTAGCGCGTTCAGCGGTTAAAAAGGGCGCGCATTTTTTGACGGTGATGACCAATGACGCTTGGTTCGGAAAAACCGGCGCGCCGTGGCAACATTTTCAAACTTCGATTTTTCGCGCGGTGGAAAACGGTGTGCCTGTGATTCGTTCAGGGAATACCGGTATTTCAGGATTTATTTCAGCCGAGGGCC
>CAZLTL010000002.1:0-181577 GCA_964562525.1 uncultured bacterium | reverse complement strand
TTTTTCATCGCCCATCACGCTCACAAAAACAACCGCGGATTTGAGATCGGGGGTCATTTTCACATGGGTCACGGTGACGAATCCGATGCGCGGATCGCGGGTGCGCTCGACGATTAGCCGACTCATTTCCTGCTGAACTAAAGCGCCTACTCTGTCTACCCGCTTACCCTGCATAATCAAATTCCCCGCGCGAGTTTTTAGAGTTTAGTCGCAGTCTTCTCAATATGAAACGCTTCAATCAAATCGCCTGGCTGAAGGTCATTAAATCCATCCACCGCCACACCGCATTCAAAACCCTCTTTTACTTCACGCACGTCATCTTTAAAGCGCTTGAGCGAAGCCAGCTTTCCCTCAAAAACCACAACGCTGTCACGGACAACGCGGATTTGATTTGAACGGGTAATGGTTCCCTTCTTCACTTTGGCGCCGCCGATCGTTCCCACTTTGGAAGATTTAAAAACCTGACGGATTTCAATCGTTCCGTCAATTTTCTCTGAAAGTGTCGGCGACAAAATACCTTCCATGGCCATTTTTACATTTTCAACGGCTTCGTAAATAATTCCGTAATAGCGCAAATCCACGCCTTCACGGTCCGCGATGGCTTTCGCCTTGGTATCCGCGCGGACATGAAATCCGATAATAATCGCGTCGCTCGCAGCCGCCAACATCACGTCTGATTCATTGATTCCGCCGGCGACACCGTGAATAATGTGCACGCGGCACATTTCCGTCGAAAGCCGTTCGAGCGCATCACGCAAAGCTTCGACCGAACCCTGAACGTCTGCTTTAACGATCAATTTCAACTCTTTGAAATTACCTTCCGAAATTTTTTCATATACGCTTTCAAGCGACATATGCTTGCTCGCTGAATGCATTTCTTTTTCGCGCAATTCAAGACGTTTCTTTTCCGTAAAACGTTTCGCGAACTTTTCATCCGGCGCGACATGGAAAGTTTCACCGGCTTCGGGAACACCGTTCAGCCCCATTACTTCCGCGGCATAAGACGGGCCCGCTTCTTTCATATGTTTCCCCAAATCATCACGCAATGCGCGGACGCGGCCGGAATATTGACCGGCGACAATGATATCGCCCACTTTTAAAGTTCCGTTTTGAATAATCGCGCTTGCGACAGGTCCGCTGCCTTTGGACAAATGTCCTTCAATAATCGTTCCTACCGCCGGCCGATTGGGATTCGCTTTCAGTTCAAGCACTTCAGCCTGAAGCAAAAGCATATCGAGAAGCTCTTCGATGCCCGCACCTGTTTTAGCGGAAACCTTGACACAAATCGTCTTGCCGCCCCATTCTTCAGGAGTCAAATCTACTTTTTGCAAACCGCCCATGACTTTTTCAAGATTCGCGGCAGGCAAATCAATTTTGTTAATGGCGACAATAATCGGACAACTCGCTTCACGAGCATGATCGATCGCTTCCACGGTTTGAGGCATAATTCCGTCATCCGCAGCAACCACCAAAACAACAATATCCGTTACGTTGGCACCACGCGCGCGCATTGCGGTAAAAGCTTCGTGACCCGGTGTGTCGAGAAAAGTCACATGTCCTTTCCCCTGCACATCCACGCCATAAGCACCAATATGCTGCGTGATAAAACCTTTTTCCCTGGAAGCCACGCTCGTCTTGCGGATCGCGTCAAGCAGTGAGGTTTTTCCGTGATCGACATGCCCCATCATCGTCACCACGGGCGGGCGCAACTTTAAATCCTCAGCTTTTTCATTCACAGAGGAGTCGCGCAAAAGCGCTTCAACTTCATCTTGTACTTTTTCGATTTCAACACCAAGCGTATCCGCCAAACTGACGCCGATCTCTTCGTTTAAAAGCTGGTTTACATTCGCCATCACTCCGATTTTCATCAAAGTTTTAATGACGTCGGGAATCTTTCTCCCCGTGGCTTGAGCAAAGTTTCCTACGGTCACAGGAAAATTAAGCTGAACTTTTTTGGGAAGATTTTCTTCCACACGCGGACGCTCATAAGGCTGTTTAACCGGAGCCGGCGCAACAGGCGCAGGAGCAGCGGGACGAACTTCTTTAATCTCAACGCGAGGCGGTTCCGGCTTCTTAGACTCAACCGGCTGAGCGGGCGCAGGCTTAACAACAGCCGCGGGAACAGTCTTAGACACTTCTTTTACCGGGGCCTTTGCTTCTTCTTTTTTAGGAGCGGCAGCAGGAACTTTCGCTGCGGAAATCACCGGTTGTGCCGCAGGCACAGAGGAAGAATTAAACCGTGCAAGCGCCTCATCCGGAATGACCGACATGTGGCTTTTCAAAACCACTCCGGCTTTTTCAAGCTCGGCAAGAATATCTTTGCTTGTTTTATTAATTTGCTTAGCTAGCTCATGAACGCGCATAATAATTAATCCTTATCCGGTTGAGCCAAGGGCTCAGAGGAAGAATGAACCTGCTTTTCCTCTTCCGTTTTAGCGGCTTCGGCTTTTTCTGCTTCCGCCTTTTCGGCTTTTTTACCTTCAGCAGCCTGCAAAATTTGTTTCGCTAAATCCGCTGTAAGACCCGGAATCCGTGCTAAGTCTTCAGGCGATGATTTCAAAACATCTTTAATGGATAAAACTCCGCCGGCTTTGAGCGCTTCAATCACCGCGGGTTCCATCCCAAGCTGATCCAATGCCGCGCGCTGGCCTTCACTGCGCACATCAATCGTCCAGCCCACAAGTTTAGAAGCCAAACGGACATTCTGACCGCGCTTGCCGATCGCGAGCGAAAGCTGGTCGTCTTTGACCAACAAATCCGCGATTTTCCGCGCAGGATCAAGCTTCATTGTCAAAATTTCAGCCGGCGACATGGCGCTCTTGATGAACTCTTCGATGTTTTCGGAGTAAGGCACGATATCAATTTTTTCGCCTTCTAATTCACGCACAATATTTTTCACGCGCTGACCGCGCACGCCCACACAAGACCCTACGCAATCAATTTTAGAGTCGGACGAAACAACCGCGACTTTGCTGCGGGAACCGGCTTCGCGCGAAACCCCTTTGATCAACACAAGTTTGTCCGCGATTTCAGGCACTTCCATTTCAAAAAGCTTTTTGACAAAATCAGGGTGGCTGCGTGAAAGAATAATTTCCGGGCCGCGCGCAGTGCGGTTGACTTCCACGACATAAGCGCGAATCACATTACCTTGACGATATTGATCTACCGGCGACATTTCACGTGCCGGTAAAATGCCTTCTGTTTTTCCGAAATCGACGATAATCGCACGCGCGTCCACGCGATGCACGGTTCCGCTGACGATATCGCCTTGCTTACCCGTAAATTCATCAAAAATAGAATCACGCTGTGCTTCGCGGATTTTCTGGATAATCACTTGCTTGGCAGTTTGCGCGGCAATACGTCCAAAGTGCGGATCCTGAAAAGGTTTTCCCGCGCGCAATAATTGAATACGGAAAGTCGCCGGATCAATCTGAACATCAAAATCTTCGCCGTATTGAGGAAAAGATTTGCGGCAAGCAGAAATCAGGGCATGACGGATTGCGTCAAAAAGCACTTCGCGTGAAACGCCTTTTTCCTTCTCGATATACTCGAGCGATGACAATAATTCTTGAGACATACAATCCCCCTGGAAACACGAAAAAAAAAAGTGGGTCAAAACCCACTTCTCTCTTCACTCTATCCTAAAAAGTTAAATAATAGCTTGCGCTCATCGAAAGCGCTGAAAACAAGGGCATTATAGGGATTTTCTCGGTGAAAGTCAAAGAGTGGCTCAAGTGGGTCTAAGCCTTAAATTGGAAGTCGTTTCGATACAAGGGGTTATAGGAAAAAGTTGCTCAAGGAGAAAGAGTCGATTAGAATACGCCCCTCTTGAATGCGGGTGTAGCTCAATGGTAGAGCGCTAGCCTTCCAAGCTAGTTATGAGGGTTCGATTCCCTCCACCCGCTCCATTCATTTTAACCCCGCATCTGCTTCGTTACGCTCCCTCAAGTTTTCTCAACGTACATTTTTAGTACGCCTCGAAAGCCTTCGGTCGCAAGCCTTGCATATGCAGGGTTCAAATAAATGGAAAAACAGGCGCTTGCCTTGTTTATGGTCGTAGACCACACTCAGGCTCTTTTTAGAAATCGAGAGAGAGAAGACTTTATGAGAAGCGGGTGCCGATCCGAAGTAAACGCGGCGACTAGCCGACGTTAACGAAGGACGGTCGATTCGAAATCGCAAATCAAATACCCCGTAATTAACTAGTGCGATGCCCCTGTGCGGATTTCGTAAATTTTACGAGCTATCCAAAGCGCTAATCGGGTCGGGGCAAGTCTGTTGGAGAAAGCTACCACGGAATTCAAAAAGCCATGAATGCCGGCCGGCCGCGATGAATTCAAAAATTTATCAATTCCAAAATTAACCAAATCTTCGGTTGTAGCACGCAAAAAAACTTTTTTCTGATGAATGCCCGCGGTGTCGTGAAACTCCGACTCGGTATTTCCGGGGCAAAGACAAAAAATGCGAACATCACGGTTTTCCGCCCAAAGCGCTTTCGAGAAATTTTTCACAAACGACTTGGTCGCAGCGTAAAGCGCTAAAAAAGGAATGGGCTGAAACGCCGCTGTGGATGCGATTTGAATAATGCCTCCTCGCTGCGCTTTAATTTCGGGTAAAAATAAACGCGTCAATGAAACAAGCGCATTCATATTCACCTGCATCATGGCTTGAATTTGATCCATAGGCATCGTATCAAATCGTCCGAAAGCACCAAAGCCCGCGTTATTAATCAAGCAATCCACATGATAATCTTTGGACCGCACCCACTCATAAATATGCCAAGGTGCGTCAACACGACTGAGATCGGATTTAAAATAATCAACATGAATGCCGTGTTTTTCACGCAAATCTTGCGCGATTTTCTCAAGGTGCTGTTCGCGGCGCGCAATCAACAAAAGGTTCGCTTTTTTTTCGGCCAGCTTTTCAGCAAACACTTTCCCAATCCCCGCCGAAGCCCCTGTAATGAGAACGGTTTTGCCTTCAAAATTTTTCACGCTGTAACTCTGCTTTCCATGGCGCGTGAAAGCGTCGCTGCATCCGTATACTCGAGATGATTACCGACAGGAACACCGCGCGCAATGCGTGTTGTTTTAATCGAGAAAGGTTTTAAAAGTTTGTTAATGTAAAAAGCGGTGGTGTCGCCTTCGGTGTTGGGATTTGTGGCTAGAATAACTTCACGAACTTTTCCTTTTTTCACCCGCTCAAGTAAACCCGCAAGCTGAATTTCTTCGGGCCCAACGCCATCCAAAGCGGAAATCGCCCCTAAAAGAACATGGTACTTGCCGGAATAAGTCCCGGTTTTCTCAATCGCGATTAAGTCTTTAGGGTCTTCCACAACGCAAATTAATCCGTCATCACGGCTCGGATCGGAACAAATAGAGCAAGCATCGCCTTCGCTGTAATGATTGCAGGTTTTGCAAAACTGAGTTTTATCGTGCAACTCTAAAAGCAGTTGGGATAAACGCAGGCTTTCGCTTTTTTGCGACTTAAGCATATGCATCGCGATACGCTCCGCGGAACGGCGGCCGAGACCGGGCAATTCGGCAATGGCTTCGATCAAAGCGGCAAGCGTTTCGTGATAAGCCTTCATACTTTATTCAGCGCGAATGATTTTGGCGCCGTCAAACACATCCAAAGCTTGCGTTATGATGTCGGGCAATTCTCTTTTTTCGGCATCTGTCGGCGGAAGCGGCGCTGCCGGCTGCGAAGCGGGACGCTCCGAAATGGTTTGCTGGGTCACCACAAAGCGAACACGGGCCTTGCTTCCCAAACCTTCCGAGAAACATTCTTCGACAAGTTTCTTATTATTTTCTTTTTCGAGACTTTCTTTATGAAAGCGAAACTCTTCGGGAAGTCCAAGAATAATCACGGAATCTTCCACTTCGACAGGCTCGGCCTCGGAAAGAAAAATACCGGTCGACATACGTTTAGATTTAACCGTTTCAATAACGCGCGGCCATGCGGCTTCTACCTGACCGATTGAAAAAGTCGCGTTTCCTGATTTTTCTTGAACGGGCGCAGTTGCCACGACAGAAGACGGTTTTGCCGGGCTAGCCTGCACTATGGGTTCCGGCGCTGGAGCAGCAGAACGCAAGGGCTGTGTTTTCGGTAATGGCGCAGGTGTTGAAACTGCGGCAGGAGCAGGTGCAACAACTTGTTGAACTACGCGCGAAGCCCCTGTCGAAGAAGACGCAGGCAAAGTTAAGTCTTCGATAAAACGCATTCCATCCGCGTAAATAAGTTTTAAGAAAGCGGCTTCAACCATAAAACGCGGCGATGTAACCGGGCGGCGCAAATCCGCCTGCAAATTCTGAAAAAGCGTAATTCCCAAAAGCAGCTCGGCTTCGCCGAATGATTTCTTGTATTTTTGAAGCATTTCGAGCATTTGCGGGCCGGCTTCGATCAACCCTTGAGTCTCTTTCACGTATTGCAAAACAAGCAAATGCCGTAAGATCTCAAAAAATCCGCGCGAAAGCTGCAGCAAGTCTCCGCCGCTTTCATAGAAATTCTGAATCACATTCAAAATATCCTGCCCGCTGCGGTTCTTCACAGCCTCAAGCAAAGTTTCATTCACGCTATCGGAAGCAAGCCCCAGCAAAGTCAGCACGGACTCTTCTTTAATCTCGCCGTCAGAAAAACTCGCGAGCTGATCCAGTAAACTTTCCGCGTCACGTAAAGCACCATCACTGGCACGCGCGATTAAATACAACGCGTCTTTTTCACACTTCACTTTTTCAGCTTTCGCGATTTCTGCCAATTTGGCCACAATTTCATCCACCGTCAAACGGCGGAAATGAAAACGCTGGCAGCGCGATAAAATCGTGAGCGGAACTTTATGAATTTCGGTTGTTGCAAAAATAAATTTCACGTGCGGCGGCGGCTCTTCCAGCGTTTTAAGAAGAGCGTTAAACGCTTCGGTAGTAAGCATGTGAACTTCATCGATGATGTAAATTTTATAAGAACCGGACGCGGGCTTAAATTTGACTGTTTCCCGCAAAGAACGAATCTCTTCAATACCGCGGTTGGAAGCGCCGTCAATTTCTAAAACATCCATCGACCGACCTTCTTCAATTTCGCGCGCGGCTGCGTCTTTCTGATTGAAGTCGGGGTTAGCGCCGCCGGTGGCATTTAAAGCTTTAGCAAGAATACGAGCTACAGAGGTTTTACCCACACCGCGAGAGCCGGAAAAAATAAAACTTTGCGGAATACGTCCGGACGCAATCGCGTTCTTAAGTGTAGTTAAGGTAGATTGCTGCCCAACCACTTCATCAAAAGTTTGCGGGCGATATTTGCGCGCAAAAACTAAATATCCGGACTGTTTGGGGGTTTCTTTAGATGCCATGGCAGGCATTATAACAGACGAGAGACCGAAGACTAAAGACCGAAGACAAACTACTTATAAAGCCCGTCTCGCTGGTTTGAGGATTAAAGAGAAACCTTGTCGTCGCTCACTTCAAATCCCCCTAAAACATAGCCGATGTTAAAGATACCCCTGAGGGCTAGGCTTGCGGCTGAGAATTTTTGAGGTGCACTTGAAAACGTACATTGAGAAAATTCGAAGGAGCGTAACGACGCAATCGGGGGCATATTTAACAACGGAGAGGGAGGGATTAATGGCGCCTTGCGCTTATGTCCGCTAGTCGCGGCATTCGCTTCAGGTCGGCCACTCGCTCCTCATAATGATTTCGCCTCATTCAATCTGACATTAAGTCAGTTTTCTTTCGGCTCATTTACATCTTGTCGTCGCTCACTTCAAATCCCTTTGTTCAATCTGCGCCATTCTTTAAAAAGGGGCTGAATGCAAGGCGCAATCGAACGCCTGCGGAGGCGTAGTGAAACCTACGCCGCACAAAGAAGTGATGATTGCAACGCGGCAGACGCCCGTTTTAAAGAATGGCGGAGAGGGAGGGATTTGAACCCTCGATACCCTTGCGGGTATACCAGTTTTCGAGACTAGCGCATTCAGCCGCTCTGCCACCTCTCCATAAGGGCTGCGAAGGCGTATGCTAGCGCAGAGCTGTCCGAGTGTCTATACGGATGGCAAAATTAATGCGACAGTTCATCCTGAGTCCGCACCTGATTACGGCCGGACTGCTTGGCAAGATAGAGCGCTTTATCAGCGCGATGAACCATCGGATCAGGAATATTCTCACCTTCATTCAAAATCGCCACACCCAAACTGGTTGTCACGGAAATTTTTGTGCCATTCCAGTCATAATGCGCGTTTTGAATCGAAAGACGGATTCTTTCCGCGATTCGCTCTGCGGTGCTTTCCAATGAATTACGGCGAATCAAAATAATAAACTCTTCGCCGCCGTAACGCGCGACAAAATCAACATCTTTCAAAGTTCTTTTTTGGCGCACCGCGGCCTGAATAATCTCAGCCGTTTTTTTCAAAACCATATCCCCCGCCGGATGACCGTGCGTGTCATTGATTTTTTTAAAGTGATCGATGTCCATCAGAATGACAGCCAACGATTCTTTGCGCATGGTGGCTTCACGCGTCATTTGATTCATAATGACGCGGAAGTGGCGGATCACGTAAAGATTGGTTAATCCATCGCGCGTTGCCAAATGAAATAACGCTGAACGCTCCTGCTTCGCGTGCAACGCATCAAAAACATAAACTCCCAAGGCGGAAAACAGCAAAAACAAAAGCGGCGCGGCAAAAGAAAACCATAAGCCTGCTAACGCGAAACCAGACCAAATCAAAAAAAGAGCCGCTACAAAGCCGGTAAAACCAATCCAATAAACAGTATCAAACCTGATACCCGTCCAGACGATCAGCCCTGCTGCCAAAACCAGCCAAAAAATAATTTCCGCTCCTCTTGAAACCGGCGCATGGATGCCGCGCCTGAAATCTTTCAGCCCCTCATAAATCGCCGCCATGATTTCAACCGGAAAAGCGGCTTGCCGCCAAGGAGTGAGCCCTGACGGAGAAAAACTTTCATGCGTCAATCCTATAAAAACATCCTTGCCCTGAAAAAGTTCGGGCGGAATGGTGGGTCGCATTCCCTCGCGCATAGCCAAATAACTTTGCATTAAATCCGCGAAATCAATGCGCGGCCAATTTGAAAAATTGTTTTTATTCCATGGAATGAATTGCAAATCGGTTTCCTGCGTTTGAATCAAAGCATCTTTGTCAAAACCGGAAAAGTTTTCTAAACGCATTTTCAGAGCGGCAAGCGGATACGCCGTTCCCTGGCGGTCAAGCCAGGGTGTCCAAGAACGATAAACCCGGTCTTGATCCGAATTAATTTTGCGATGGCTGAGAAAAGCCCGCTTGGCAATTTCAGCGACGGGCCGCGCCCAGCCGGATTCGCCGCCTTGATCCAAAGCCAACAGCCCCAACCCGGGTCCGGCATTTTCGTAGCGCGCGACATAATCCGCAGAAAAAAAGACGGGTATTTTCTTTTTCTCTAAAACTGTAATCAGAGGCGCTTGCTCTTCCGCGGTTTCGGAATCAAGAAAAGCACCCTCTAAGTAAATCGAACGCGCACCAAATCTTTCCAAAAGTTCAAAAATCACTGCGTATTGAAATGAAGGCCAGGGCCAGCGACCGATTTGGGCAATGCTTTTTTCGGATATAGTTAAGATAACGGAGTTCGCCGCCGAAGAAGCTTGAGGTCGAGATAACCAAAAATCCAGGGTCATGCTTTCAATCGGCTGTAGCAATTTGAAGAACCAAAGCGAACCCACCGCAATGAAGACGGCAGCAACCGCCAATTGTCTTTTGAGCAAAAGGTGTCGCTTTTGTTTTGTCCGGCTGAAAAGCTGCTCTGTATTTAAAGGTTCTTGAACGCTACTCATACCCCCTATTTTCGGCTTTTTTCAAAAAAACTTGCTTTGGGAGTGAGAGCAGGAGAATAAGCATTGTGTATCGCTCAAAAAGCTCGGGCCGCAAGGCATGCGCAAGCGCCCGCGGAGGCGTAGTGAACCTACGCCGCACAAGGAAGCGAAGCGTATAACGAAGCGGCCAGACTTTTTCAGCGATACCTTTTATTTGCCGATGCAGAATTGAGAAAAGATGATGTCCAGCAAATCTTCCGAATAAATCGACCCAATCAACTCTTCCAGAGAATCAATTGCAGCCTTTAAATCGAGGGTCACAAATTCGAGGGAAAGTTTTTGGTCATAAGCGGCACGCGCGCGGCTCAAAGCTTCCAAGGCTTGTGTCAGCGCGCGATGGTGACGAAGCTTGGTGATTTGCTCGCCAGCATCAGAAGTTTGTTTTTCAAGAAATTCCGCAAGCGCCCTTTCTAAATCTGCCAGCCCTTGTCCCGTCTTAGTTGAAATTGAAATTGATTGGCTCAACATTTTTTGATTATCTGCCGTGAGTTTTAACGGTAGGTCTGATTTATTAATCAGCATAAATCGAGGCTTGTCGCTCGGAATTTTCTGAAGCACGGTTTTGTCCGCATCATCCAAAGGTTTAGATCCGTCCGCGACAAAAAGCACCAAATGGCATTTTTCAATCGCTTCACGACTGCGCTGCATACTCATTTCATCAAGCGGATGCTCCGGCGTAGAAACAATGCCCGCGGTATCGGCGAGGCGCAGCCAAAACCCGCCGATTTCAAGCGGCTCTTCAATCACATCGCGGGTGGTATTCGGAATATCAGAAACAATCGCACGGTCGCGTTCAAGCAGGGCATTAAAAAGCGAAGACTTCCCCGCGTTCGGTTTCCCCGCCAAAACCACAAAAGCGCCTTCACGCACCAAGCTGTTTTTTGAAAAACCCGCAAGTAAAGCACGAATTTCTTTTTCCACTTCGCTCAAATTTTTTTGCATGCCTTCGCGGATATCAATTTCTAAATCCTCATCAGGAAAGTCGAGGTAAGCTTCCATGTTTCCATAAAGACTCATCATCGCGTCACGCAGAACCTTGAACCGCTGAGAAAGCGATCCCGACAATTGCCGCACGGCAATTTCACGCGCGCGGTCGCTTTTGGCACGAATCAAATCTAAAACAGCCTCAGCCTGAGTCAGATCTATTTTGCCGTTGATAAAAGCACGCTTCGTAAACTCTCCGGGCTGCGCGGGCTTGGCTCCGGCTTGATAAATCAAATCTAAAATTTTGCGTGAAACGACCAGTCCGCCGTGACAGCTAATTTCAATGGTGTCTTCTCCGGTATAACTATGCGGGGCTTTAAACAAACTGGCCAAAACCTGATCCACGATTTTTCCATCCGCATCCACCGCGCCACCGAAATGAATGGTATGAGACAAAGCTTGGCTGAGGCGCAATCCCTTGGAGGATTGAAAAACTTTTTCCGCGATCAAAAACGCTTCCGGCCCGCTGACGCGAATAACAGCAATTCCGCCCTCTCCGAGCGGCGTTGCAATCGCGGCAATGGTTTCTTCGATGATTTCGCTCATTTTTTTCTCAATAAAGCTCGAACTTCGCTCAGTAAATAAAAAGAACCGGTAATGACCGCGCTCTCCCCCTTGCGAAAACTTTGTTTTAAAAGGCTTAAAGCTTGTTCTGTGTTTTTAGCCGGAATAATTCTATCAAAAAAGGCTTCCGCTTCCGCGGCTAAATCCGCCAGTTTTTTGGCGCGCGGATGATCAACCGCGGAAACAATCACAGGGACTTTCAAAACGGACAAAGCCTCCAGCATGGCTGCGTTATCTTTATCGCGCAAAGCGCTGAAAAACAAAGCTTTGGGCTTTTGCTTCATTTTTTGAACGGTTGAAACCAACTCACGACAACCCGCGGGATTATGCGCCGCGTCCATGATCAGCTTCCGGCCTTGCCATGCAACCGTCTCAACACGGCCTGCCCATTTTTTTTGAGCAAGTCCGCAGCGAATATCTTTTTCCGAAATTGAAAAATCAAACTGCTCTTTTAAAATCCGCGCGGCGGCGGAAGCATTGCCCGCGTTTTGTTTTTGAAATTCTCCGGTGAGCGCCGGCTGAAAAGCGACAGGCTTCGCAATAACCAAACGGCTTTTTTGTTTCGCGGCAATTTGCCGAATTTTTTTTTCTGCCGCTTCGCCCTGCGAAGCCAAAACAGTAAATCGCGCACGCTTAATGATCCCGGCTTTTTCCCGCGCAATTTTTGCAATCGTATTTCCAAGAAAAGCCTGATGATCCAAATCGATTTTTGTAATCACGCAAAGCGGCGCTTCAAGAATATTGGTCGCGTCCAGCCTGCCGCCCATACCAATTTCAAAAACACCTATTCGCAATCCTCGTTTTGAAAAAAGCCAAATGGCAAGCAAAGTAAGCATTTCAAAAAAAGTGGGTGCGCCCATTTTTTTAGGAAACGGCTTTGCTTGAATGACTTTTTGAATTTCACTGACAGCCTTCGCCCATTCTTTTTCAGAAAGCATTTCTCCGCCGACACGGATTCTTTCGCGGATGGTATCGATATGCGGCGAATGATAGAACCCGCAGGAGATTTTTGATTGAAGAAGAATTTGTTCGAGAAAATATCCGGTCGAACCTTTTCCAACCGTGCCGGCAATCAAAATAGGAAAGAAATCATTGTCGGGATGCCCCAACGCTTCCAGCCCATGCCGCATCCGTTCAAGGTTAAATTGCGCGTGGCTCTTGGGAACAACCTTCTCATAATTGATGAATGAGTTTAGATACTTGAGGGATTGTTGATAGTTCATATAAGATCAGGAATCAAAGATCAGAGCTCAGAACCATAACCCAAAAGTCAAAGATGTTCGAGCAGCTTTTAATTTTGAACTGTGGTTTTGAATTTTGATTTCTGATCTTTGATTTAAGGCAATGTTAGTGCTTAAAATGTCTTTCTCCCGTTACCACCATCGCTATTCCCAGCTTATTGCAAACATCAATGACCTCTTGGTCTTTAATCGACCCACCCGGCTGAATGATGGCTTCGATACCATGCTTCGCCGCATATTCCACGGAATCCGGCATCGGGAAAAAAGCATCGCTGCCGAGAAACGCGCCACGTGTTTTTCCCATAGCCTTATCACAAGCAATTTTAGTGGAATCCACGCGCGACATTTGCCCCGCGCCCACACCGACAGTGGTAAAGCCCTGCGTCAAAACAATCGCGTTGGATTTCACAAGCTTCGCGCATTGATACGCAAACACCAGCTCATCCAATTTGTCTTTGCCGAGTTTGTGCTTGGTCACCCACTTCAAATTTTTTTTAAATGCCGCAAGACGGAAACGAATCGGATGATCTTTGGTTTGCACCAAAGCGCCTGTACGAAGAAGCTTAATTTCGGTTTCTACTTTTTCATCCAATCCCTGAATTTCCATAATGCGCAAATTCTTACGGGCTCGCAAAAGTGCGAGCGCTTTGGGTTTATAAGCGGGCGCCGCGATAATTTCAAAAAATCCGAGACGCTTTAAAAGCTGTGCCGCGACTTCTTCGGTGCAAACGCGGTTCAAACCAATCACGCCGCCAAAAGCAGAAACCGGATCGGAGTCAATCGCCTGATCCACGGCCTTAACCAAATTTTTGTTTTGCGCAATCCCGGACGGATTGGTGTGCTTCACGACAACCACAGTGGGGTCTTTAAATTCCGCCGCGCCTTCAATCGCCGCTTCCATATCAACAAGGTTGTTGAACGAAAGCTCTTTGCCATGCAATTGCTTCCACCCAAACTTTTTACCGCCAAACGTCGATGCGTAGAAAGCCGCTTTTTGATGCGGGTTTTCGCCATATCGTAAATCCTGTAATTTTTTAAAACCTACCGCGAAGCCGGCAGGCAATTCACCCGATTTGTTTTTAACTTCACCGGCAAGATGCGCCGCGATCGCAGCGTCATAAGATGCCGTGCGCGCGTAAACTTTTTGCGCAAGTTCAAAACGCAAATCATACGACGTGGCACCTTTGTGGGTGTCGAGCTCGAGAACAACGCGATGATAATCATTTGGATCGCAAATCACGGTTACAGAACGGAAATTCTTGGCTGCAGAACGAAGCATCGAGGGTCCGCCAATATCAATATTTTCAATCGCGTGCGCAAGCTCCACTCCGGGCTTGGAAGTCACTTCTTCAAACGGATACAGATTGACCACCACCAAATCAATCGCGGTGATGCTATGCGCCTTGGCTTGTTTTTCATGCGCTTTATTGCCGCGCACATAGAGAAGGCCGCCGTGAATTTTGGGGTGCAAAGTTTTAACGCGCCCGTCCATCATTTCGGGGAAACCGGTTACTTGATCAATTGCGACGGCCGGAATTTTGGCATCGTGCAATGCTTTCAGCGTGCCGCCGGTGGAAATAATTTCAATATTATGCCGCCGCAAGACTTTGGCGAAGGGAATCAGACCTTCTTTGTTTGAGACCGAGATGAGCGCGCGCTTAATTTTGGGGTTCGTAACACTTTTTTTGGAGGACGGCATGTGATGTTGACCTTTCTATGAAAACAATGAATCAATTTTAAAGTGATCGGCCCGGGAACCGGGGTTTGAATCAAACGCCCATCCAATGAACGAACCGGAAGAATTTCCCAAGAAGTATTGGTCAAAAAAGCTTCATCGGCGTTGAAGGCTTCGTGCCGCGTCAGCGGAGTTTCTCGCACGAAAAGGCCCAAATCACGGGCGCATTCTATCACAACATCACGGGTGATTCCATTCAGCACGGAAACCGCCGGAGGGGTTAAAATCGCCCCTTTTTTTACCATAAAAAAGTTGCCCACACGCGCCTCGGTCAAAAAATGATTCTCATCAAGAAACAGCCACTCGTAAGCGCCCTCGGGCTTTCCGGCTAAAAGCTGCAAACGGTAATTACCTGTTTTCGACTGAACATCCGTTTCGCCCGGCGAAGGCATGCGAAAGGAGGATGTTTTAAGATCGACGCCGGTTTTATAAATGCTAGCGTTATGCTTGCGCTCGCCGATCATCACAAAACTTTTTCCGGCATGAAACGTGATGCGAATAAAACCATCGTGTACGCCCTGCGTTTTGCAAAGCTGCATAACTTGAGCCCGGAGGCCGGAGGCCGGAGGAATATGCAGGCCGCAAGCATTTGCAGAACTCATGAACCGCTTGAGATGTTCTTCCAACCGAAAAACAACTCCGTTATAAACCCGCAATGATTCAAAAATCGGAATTTGATTTTGATCTAAAGCCCGAATCAAATCTTGATCCGTAATTTCTTTACCATCCAAATAGCATTTAAACTTCATAAATTAAGCTTTCATCTAACCTCATCAAAAAGGATGGATCACAAGGCGCGACCAAGCGCCCGACCAAGGTGTATTGAGCGAATACATCGCGGGAGGAAGCGAAGGGCGCAACGAAGTGAGCCGCCTTTTTCATGAGGTTGCACTTGCTTCAGCGAGCGCCTGCATCATCGCCTCACCCTTAGCCAACGTCTCCAAATATTCTTTTTCCGGAACCGAATCATGCACAATTCCCGCGCCCACTTGAAAACTGCCCTTGCCGTCCTTGAAAACCAAAGTACGAATCACAATATTCAAATCCATGTCGCGATTCATGTTTTCCCCGGAAGCAAAATAGCCGAGCGATCCCGTATAAAGCCCGCGCCGCGAAGGTTCAAGCTCATCGATGATTTCCATACAGCGAATTTTTGGACAGCCCGTAATCGTTCCGCCGGGAAACATCGCCCCGAGCAAATCCAAAGCCGTCTTATCTTTCCGTAATTTTCCGGACACGCTTGAAACTAAATGCACCACATGCGAATATTTTTCCAAAGTCATAAACTCATCCACTTTCACAGATTTAAAATCGCAAACCCGACCGAGATCATTGCGCTCAAGGTCCACAAGCATCAAATGTTCCGCACGCTCTTTGCTGCTGCCCAGCAACCTATCGCGCCACTTCTTAAGCGCTTTCTCGCTTAAGCCTTTCGGACAGGTTCCCGCAATCGGTCGGGTTTCGCAAAAAGCTCCGCGTTTTTGCACCAAGCGCTCGGGCGAAGAGCAGGCGATTTCAAGTCCGCGAATTTTCAAAAAGGAAGAAAAAGGAGACGGATTGATTTTGCGCAGTTTTTCATAAATGGAAAGCGGCACTCCTTTGTAATCAAATAAAAACTTCTGCGATAGATTCGCCTGATAAATATCGCCCTGCTCGATATATTGTTTGGCTCGCCTCACTTTTTTTAAAAAATCCGCTTTCGAAATCTCCGGCTTGAATTTTGCAATCTGAAACTTGTTTTGAGCTGCATGAATGTCGATGGTCGGCAGTCGGTAGTCGGTAGTCCATTTTTCAAACTTATGGTCATATCGGGCAGTTCGCTTAAAAGAAACGAGATAAACCGCGGGATAGGCCAAAGATTTTTTGGGACGAAAATGCACGGAATCAAATAATTGCGCCGATTCATAGCTGAAATAACCGAACACCTGCCCGCTGTTTTTACGGAAAAAACTCTGAATTTTTTTTCTGCTTTTAGCAGTATTCGCTAAATCTTTTTCGCTAAGCTCGAGTTCGGCTTTCACGTCAAAGCCGATCAATGAATAACGCTGGTTTGGCTTACGGAAAGTCACACTATCCAAAAAAATGGAGACAGGATACTGCGCGTAAATAGTTTCATAGAACTGCCATGGTGTGAGCTTCGCGGATTTCATAGCGACAGTTTATCGGGACGAAGAGAAAGAAACAAGAACGGGCAAGAAAAAAGCCCGGATCATTTCTGATCCGGGCTTTTCGATCAAACGCGGTTCCGAAGAACCGGTTTAAAAATCAATAACGATTGCGTCCGCCGCCGAATCCGCCGCCGCCGCGATTTTCGCGAGGAGCTTGGGGCTTAGCTTCGTTCACAGTCAAGGCGCGACCATCAAGATCTTTGCCGTTGAACTTTTCGATTGCGGAGCTAGCATCAGCTTCGGATGTCATTTCGACAAATCCAAAACCCTTGCTGCGGCCGGAATCACGGTCCATGATGACCTGTGCTGAAGCAACTGCTCCCGCCTGGGAGAAAAGCTGGTTCAAAGTTGAATCCGTCGCTGAGTACGGAAGATTACCTACATATAGTTTTTTACCCATAAATACCTCTTAGGTTTTGGGGCCCTGAAGAGGACATGGGCAAAAAAAATCTTACCCGACAGACACTCTTAGAAGCGGTTAACAATGCAGTAAGACTAGCACATATTTTTAAAATAGCTACAACTCCTTTTTTTGAGGGAGAAATAAAAGACTACAAAAAGGTAGCGTTGATTATGAAAGAGTGCGCTTGATAGCCTGAATCGTTTGATCAAGTGTATGGAGAAACTTAGAACGATCTTTAGGAGAAAAAGGCGGGGGGCCGCCCATTTGTCCGCCTGCGTCACGCAGCTGCGACATTAGTTCGCGCGCGGCCAGCATATTTCCGATATTGGAAGCAGTAAAAACACTCCCTTTTTGATCGATGACCTGCGCCCCTTTTTTCAAGCAGCGATCCGCCAAAGGAATATCCGCCGTGACAACAATATCATTTGCCGCAACCTGCGATTCAATCCAATCATCCACTGCGTTAATATCTCGCCCCTCAACCACCTGTAAACGAGCATCACCCTGATCCGGAATCCGCATGAACGAATTCGCCGCAAAGGTCACTTGAATGCCATGACGCTTCGCAACCTTGAGAACCTCTTGCTTTACTGAACACGCATCCGCATCTACATAAATCTGCATTATTACTCAATCGCCGTATGGCTTTGTGTCCTCATCGCCGGACGGGCTTGCCGCTCCAAAGCCGCGGCCGGCTTCGGAAAGCATCTTTTGCTACGGTGTTTTTTGAATAAATGATTTCATTCAAAAACACCTGCCGCTCAACAAATGATCTATTTATTTTTTAAGAATCATTTGTCTCCGCCATGCTGCAAAACATTGCTTTCCTGTATTAAAAAAAATCATTTCCTTGAGTGCGCATGTTTCTCAACACTGGCTCACTGGAAACAAAATAAGTTTTATCGCGCATCATGAAGATAAGAATTAATGAGCTTTTCTAAAAGGTTCGAATCATATGTGTAAGACTTAAAATCTTGCGAAATATGTCTCAAAATATATTTTTTATACTCCCACCCAAGCGGCTTAAAAATCTCTTTCAATGTATCGGATATTGTCTTTTTTCTCGCTTTGGCACATTCGCGGATTCGATCAATGTATGGTTGCGGAAGTGAAATTTGTTTTGTTCTTGGGTTTTTCAGTGGGCCGGTATATCCCGCTGAACGCTTAAAAGCTATTTCCTGATAGTCGATCTTTCTATTTTGATAATCAATCTTATCTCGAATTTTATTATGATCCACTCGTCCGGCAACAACTCGCAACTTCATAGACTCTTTGTGGGTTCGCGTTCCAAATCTTTGTTTGATATATCCATGCACAGCCTGTCTCGAAAAACGCTCGCCATATTCCTTAAAAATTAACTCTGTAATTTCTGGGGCGGATCTTTTTTCTGTTAAATACCATTCGCGCCATTTGGATGCCGGAACGAGTCTTGCTAAAGTAGGCATATCACCATCTAAGGTTACAAATTAGTTAGAAAGCGAAGCATTTTTAGAAAAGTTAAATTCAAATTTGAAGAAAGTATAGACCGATTACAGAGAGCAAACCACATACAAAAAACAGTGCTGAAACGCGAGCTTTACGAGCGTGAAGCGCTATTAAAACAGGAAACGCCGCGGGCAGACCTGCCAAGGCTTTCTCCGCTGACAGCCTCACCCCGCCTTAGTGCGATAGGCTCAAAGAAGAAACATATCGAAGGCGAGTTCCGCAGGGCAAAGCCCGAGGACTGTCTGAGCCAGCGAGATGTTTCTTTTTGAGACGACCTCAAATGAAACTATCACAAAACTTTTTTAGCAAACCACTCTTTTATTTGCGCCAACTTATCACCCTGAATTTCAATCGCGCCATTTTTTACCGTACCGCCCGCGCCGCAACGAGTCTTTAATTCTTTTGAAATCTTTTCAAGGCGGTCGGCACCGTAAGTATGTAAGCCCGCAATCACGGTCACTGCTTTACCGTTTCTTTTTTCAATGCGGAATTGCGGCTTAGGCGAATCCGGATTCGCTTTTTTAACAGGTTCCGGCTTTTCGTCGGAGCTTAGCGACCATCCCGGCCCGCTTGTCATTTTCGCCATAAGTTATTCCCCTTACCGCTCAAAGCCTTGAGAGAACAAATCGTCATCCCCGCCCATAATGCCATCGGCAGAAAGCGGTTCAGATGAATAAAGGCCCTGCGAATCATCCAGACTTTCATTTAACAAAGCTTCATCGTCGACTTTCTTCATTTGCGCAATCGCTGTTTCTTCCAACTTCTCGATCTCTTCCGATTCCCGAAAGGTTCGGTTAAACCGTGCATTCACTGACGCGAAGGTGTTTTCATCATAGTTTTTCGGACCCGCCTCAAGCATTTGATCCATGATGCTGAGCAATCCCTTTAATTCCGCAACGCGGCGGTTTAGCTCAGAAAACTTAGCGCTTTCCTGATTTTTTTCTGCCTTGTCCGCCCAAGCCTGAACTTGATCCGCATCACGGTGCAAACTCAAAACATAATCCACCGCGTTCATTTCCGCCGGCTGAGGATCATCCATCATTTGTGCCGATAGAGTTCCCGCTGAAATCATCATTCCGAAAAGAAAAACCAAAGAAATTCGTTTCATATGCATTCCTTATGCGTTGTATCCGCCATCAATCGTAAGTGTCGTGCCGGTAATAAAAGTTGAGTCCGGACCCGCAAGAAAAGCAACCGCACCGGCGATTTCTTCGGGTTTGCCGTAACGACCCAACGCAACTTTGACTCTTTGCGCATCAGCATATTCTCCGCTCGCAGGATTCATGTCCGTATCAATCGGCCCCGGCATAACAGCGTTGACCAAAATACCTTTGGGTCCCAAGTCTTTTGCCCAAGCACGCGTCAGACCGGAAACAGCAAACTTAGACCCAACATAAACACTTAAATTGGGATCGCAAGCGCGTTCACCCAAAATGCTTGAAATATTAATAATGCGCGCGCCGGCTTTCATATATTTCACCGCCGCGTTAGTCAGCATAAAAACCGCGTCCACGTTCACGCGCATAACTTTCGCATAATCCTCTTGTGAAATTTCACCGATGGCGCCAAGCGTAAAAACGCCGGCATTATTGACCAAAATATCGATGCTTCCAAAATCTTTAAGTACTTCATCGACCAGCTTGGGCAATTGTTCGGGTTTCGCTGAATCCGCAAGATAAGCCTTGGCTTCAACCCCATAAGCTGAAATTTCTTTCGCTAATTTTTCCGCAACCTCCGCGGATTGGCTGTAAGTGAAAGCAACATTGGCGCCGTCTTTGGCAAGCCTTCGCACAATCGCGGCACCAATCCCGCGTGATCCACCCGTAACCAATGCCGTTTTATTTTTCAGAGTCATAACTTCTCCTTTTCCGATTCATGCTGCGGCGCACAACCTTTCGCGCCCAAAAGATCAAATGCCAACAAAGAAATATCATCCGCAGGAGACAAAGGCGCGCACCACGCCTCCACTTTCTGCACAATTCTTTCAACCGTCTCGTTAAGCGCCGTTCCGCACTGAGAAGCTAATAGCTCCAGAAATTTTTGCGATCCGTAAAATTCGCCCGCTTGATTTTTAGCCTCTATCAAACCATCCGAATAAAAATAAAGCCGATCGCCCGCTTTCATCGAAACTACCGTATCCTGATAATGAGCGCCTTCCCATGCACCAATCGGCGGACCAGAAGCTTCTTCCAAATAACTGGAAATACCTCCCCGCAAAAGAGCAGGTGGCAAATGTCCCGCGCTCACATAAGAAAATCGGAGTGTTTCCCTGTTTAATATTCCGTAAATTAAAGTAAACAACTGGGTCGCCTCAGGATTGGAACAAAAATGCTGATTCAGCTGACGCGCGACCTGCGACGGGCTTAAAATTTTTCCGCCTGCCTTTAAAAGCGACGCCTCAGAATAAGGCGAAAGAAAATGCGCCACCGAAACCGCCAACAGCGATGCCGCCACACCATGCCCTGCCGCATCCAAAACATAAAAACCGACATTATTATCATCAAGCATAAAAACATTGAGACTGTCGCCGCCCAATTCATCGGAAGGACGAAATTTCCAGCCTGTGCGAATACCGCTGATAAAAGGTGATTTAAGCGGTAAAAGCGATTGCTGAATGACCGCCGCGGCTTGGAGATCTTCCTTAAGCTTGCGATGCGCGGAGCGCAATTCCCCTTCGCGTTTATTACGTTCGGTTAAGTCATGCCATACCGCAATCAGCGCGGGTTTTCCGCCAATTTCAATCGCATTCAAAGTCACTTCGACCGGAAAAACTTCGCCATTGGTTTTGCGGTGATACCATTCAAAACGGTGATAACCGTTTTTGCGCGCGAGCGCGTCCATTTCCGCGGACTTTTCAGGCGACCCCGTTCCGTCGGGCTGATATTCGGGCGAAAGCTCGGAAAGATGTCTGATCGCAAGAACTTCTTCACGCGAAGAACATCCGAGAAGTTTCACCGCGGCTTCATTGCAGTCGGTGATTTTTTCGTCGATCATGATGAAATGAGCGTCGGAGGAATGCTCGAAAAGCAAGCGGAACTTATCGTGCGCGCGGCGTTCGACGAATTGTTTTTCAGGAGTCGTTGCCATTGATTTGCCTTTAAATAAAAACCGGGCCGGAAGCCAATCCGCTTCCGGCCCGGTATTTTAAGGCAAACTTAAGAGCGCGTGCCGAAAAATTTGGAATCGAGCGAAAACTTACCGGGGCCCATCGCAATGATGAGAATCGAAATGACCAAATATCCCAGGGCGGGCTCATAAGACATTCCGCCGGTCATATTCACAAACGGGTCCTGCCTCACAATCGCGTGCATGTGCACCGCAACCGCCATCGTGAAGGCTAATCCCAATGCCGCCAGCGGCGTCAAAAGACCGATGATCAATGCGATACCTCCTCCAAACTCGGAGAAAGCGGCGAGAAACTGGAGAATTCCCGGCACGGGCGCGTCCGGCCCCATCCAACTAAAAGGCTGCTGAATTTTTCCCCAGCCGTGAAAAAGAAACGCGGCGCCCGTATACAAGCGCAATAAAAGCAGCGCAATATTGCCGAACGTGGAGTGCGGTACAACCTTATAACAGCAAGCTAGATTTTTTAGCATGACCCCTTCCTTTCAGAAGATTACAATTTTTCCGTGATGACTTTCAAACTGTTTAACCCCTGCTCGAATTGATCCCCCACCATTTTATTACAGTTCATAATTAATCCCATCGCTTTTCCTATGAAATTATTGGGACCATACATGCTCCAAGTCACAACAGTTTGACCATTTTCCGATTTCAATGAAAAGTCAGCGGTATTCACGGCTTGCATCGGCTTGAAAAACTCCAGCTTCGTGCGAACCAATTCATTCGGAATGCTTTCCGTGATGGTTTGTCGGCCTTCGCCCATGTTTTTATTTCCGACTCAAGAGTAAAACGCGCTGGATGCGGCACTCAGCTACTTAAAATCTCTGCGCGCTCGATAGAAAATCAAATTTCTGCGATAATCCCGCATGTTCAAAATACAAAAAGATGTCTGCATCGCGGGCGCAGGTCCCGCGGGAATGATTCTCGGCTTGCTTTTGGCAAAGCAGGGGTTGAATGTTCTCGTACTTGAGCATCACAAAGATTTTTCACGCGAATACCGCGGCGAAGTTCTAATGCCGCGCTTCACGCAAATGATGCGCCAAATCGGGCTGTTTGATTATCTCGAAAAATTTCCTCATCTTAAACTCACAGACTTGGAAGGGTTCAATAACGGTCGATCATTTTTTAAAATCGGCTTCAGCCAAATCGCGCCCGAAGCGCCTTTCGCACTTTGGATGCCGCAAACCGTCCTACTTGAAGCTCTTCACGAAAAAGCGAAACTTTTTCCGAATTTTGAATTATGGTTTGACGCCCGCGCCGAAGATACAATCGAGGAAAACGGAAAATGCACCGGGGTGACCGTAACGCGCGGCGGTGAAAAAATGGAAGTCCAAGCCAAGGTTACGGTCGGTGCTGATGGGCGATTCTCCGTGATCCGCAAGCGCGGCGGATTTGAACTTGCCGACGAAGACCACAAATTTGACCTCATCTGGTTTACGCTCGAAAAACCGGCGGACTATAACGATAAAGTGCAGTTTCATCTTTCTGACGCTTGCAATTATTTGATTTTGCCGAAATATCCCAAGCACATTCAATGCGGCCTTGTGGTTGAAAAAGGGGGCTATGCGAAATACGCCAAGCAAGGCATCGATTCTCTGCGCCGGATTCTATTGAACTCCAATCCGATGTTTCACGCTTTCGCGGAAAGCCTGAAGGACTTCAGCCCCTTCAGCGTTCTGCAAGCCAAAATTGAATTCGTAAAAGAATGGGCTAAAGACGGCGTAGCATTGGTCGGAGACAGCGCGCATACTTGCTCGCCCGCGGGCGCCGTGGGTGTTTCGGTCGCAACCGCCACCGCGATTGTTGCCGCGGAAGTCATCGGAAACTGTTTCAAAAAAAATGATTTTTCAAAAGCTGCGCTTGGAGAAATTCAAAAGCTGCGCGAAAGAGAAGTTTTGCACATTCAGTCCCGTCAAAAAGCTTTTTCCGGGCTTTTATTTACGCGAACATCGGGACGGCGGAGAGAAATCTTTCTGTTCGCGGCTTCTCTTATCGCAAGGTCGGGTTTATTGAAAGAAGTTCAGAGGGATTTATTTGTGATGAAAGAGCCTTTACCTGTTTCATCCCAAATTTGCTTTTAAAGGGCGTCAACGTTTTCGAGCGCGGCGGCCACCATCGGGCTGACCTTTGAAACAATTTCCAAATTCTGCTTAATTTGATCCGCCATTTCTCGCACGGTGGATTGCAGAACAATGGCCAATTCATTCGAGAGCCGCTTCGCGGAATGACTTACTTTTTGAGCTTTGCGTTTATCACGCTGAGGTTCTTTGCTGAAAGATTCTTCCCGCAGCAGCACGGCTAATTCCCAGGCGCTTCCCGGAGCGGGATCTTTTTTATTACCGGTCTTAAAGTACTCCAAAATCTCAGCGGCTTCTTTGGCGGAAATAAGCTTATTAAAACCGGCGGTTTCAATAAAATCTTTCGAAACGGTAAAGCGCGCTTTGGAACGGCTGCGAAAAACAGGGACAAAGGAATAGTTGTTTTCAGGCAACGCGCCGCCCTTGGGAATTTCAGCGACACGGCAAAGGCCATGCACGGAATGAAACATCAAATCATTTTTGCGAATCTTTTTAAGCATATGCCTCTTTTGGGTTGCTGCGCCGAACCGTGAATCACAAAGCTTGTAAGGCTAAACAATGCGGGAAAGGAAGAAAATAAGCACGGCCGATCCGAAATGAGGGTAACAGAAAAAGGGTCGGATAGATACAATTAAAACGGCAGCCCGTCAGGCAAAAAGCCTACTCACAGAGGGCTATTCGCTATATTTTTTGATGAACCAATTTCCACTGCGCGAAGTAATGACGAAAAAGCTTTTTACTTTCAAAGTATTTCATCGCGGCTAAGCGCCCGGCCTCGGATTGTTTTTCAATTTTACCCTGAAGCACGTCGCGGTAAGCTTGCGCCGAAGCTTCCCAGTCCTGCAAAGTTTGCTTAAGACGCTCATGCTGCTCTTTGATTAAATTTTGAAGCGCGTTGCGTTCCGCTTCAGACGCCTTTTTTAAAATCGCTCTCTCCACTCTTTGCTTTTCAGCGCCGATGCGTGCGGCGTAAATACGGAATTTAGAAACACGGATTAAATCACGCGCTAATCCGGTCCATTCCAAAAGGTTAATAACCCACTTGGTCGGGTCCCAATCATACCAACGCACGCCATTCCGGTAATCGCCCGGAAAACGGTGATGATAATTATGATAACCTTCGCCGTTAGTGAGCAAAGCCGTAAACCAATGGTCTTTCGCCGAAGAGTCAATGTCATAAGTCGCTTTACCCAAAGTGTGCGCAAAAGAGTTAATAGCCCAAGTCGTGTGATAAACCAAAGTGACGCGCAAACAAAAAGCGATCAAAAACGCTCCGAGCACATGCCCGGTTAAAGCTCCGATCAACAAGGGCAGAACAATGCCGGACCCGATCGCCCAAAACCCATAATGCCGGTGCTGACTCATAATCATCCGGCTTTTTTTAAGATCCTGCACATTGTCAAACTCAACCGGATGCTCCCAAAAAATCATCCAACCCAAATGCGCGTAGAAAAAACCTTTATCAATGCTGTAGGGATCATAATCCGTATCCACATACCGATGATGTTTGCGGTGCTGAGACGCCCAGGTCAGAGCCGACTGCTCAAAGCTGGCGGCGCCGAAAAAAAGCACCAAAAAGCGCACAAGCGCTTTGGCCTTAAAAGAAACGTGCGAAAAGAGGCGGTGATACCCAACGGTAATACTAAAGCTGGTCGCGAGCGTATAGAAAATGAATAGCAAAACCTCGGAAACAGAAATGCCAAAGTGGTAAAGATAAACCGCCGTACCAACTACGCCAAACGAAGTGGTCCCGATAAAGAAAAGCAGGTTCTTCCAAATAATCTTCCGCACCGATTTTTGAGGACCTTTTTCAGCAGCTGTATCCATATTTAAAGTATATACGTCCAAATCAATCGCGTATGATTTATTTCAGAATTTTTTAAGCGGCAAATCGCGGCCGAACGCGCGGGCTCGAAAAATAAAAGAGCCATGCTGTCGGCACCGCCGCAAAAACTGAAATTCGCGGATGCAGCACCGCACCAATACGTTCCAATACGGTAGGTTCTTTGAAAATCCAAAAGGTCCAAGCAAAATGGACAAGATAAATTCCAAGCCCCAAACCTAAGGCGGCAAAAATAAAGCTCAAAATATAAGCCCATTTTTTTAAACGCAAAAGCCCCCAAACGCAAATCCAAAGCGCGGCAAACAAAACCCCATAAGCGACATTCCATAGCATCACCGTGGGATCATTCATCATCACAAGCACATAGCAGACATAGCTTCCAAAAAGGGCGCCCAGGCTGACAACTATTTTATCCGCGCGTGTTGGGTTCATAACTCACTCCTTCGGCCGGTTTTTGTTTTTAATGGCACAGGCTAACTTCAACCGTAACATGAACAATTCCAAGATGAGCTGGGATTTGTTTTTTATATTCATTCGGCTGTTTCGGATGATGCGCAACCAAAGAAATGATCGCGCTAAAAATGTTCGGGCCGACGGCCCACACATGCAAGTCGGTAATTCGCGCGTCGCCGTCGCCTTCCACGGCTTTTTTAACTTCCGCGAGAACAGCTGCAGAAACTTGCTTATCAAGTAAAACATGACTGCTTAGTTTTAAAAGACCGACGGCCCAACGCCAAACCAGAACAGCGCCCAAAATTCCCGTCGCCGCATCCATCCAAATCCAGCCGAAATATTTTCCGGCTAAAAGCGCGGCTATCGCCAAAATGGAAGTCAGCGCGTCCGCGATCACATGCATGTAGGCTGACCGCAAATTATGATCATGAACATGTTCGGACCCATGATCATGATCGTGAGAATGGTCATGCTTATGATCCAAAATAAAAATAGAAACGCCATTCACCGCTAACCCAATCACCGCCACCCAAATGGCCTGATTAAATTCTATCGCTTCCGGATGAATTAACCGTTTCACGCTTTCAAACGCCATAGCGGCCGCGACCAAAGCCAGCAAAATAGCGCCCGTAAAACCGCCCAACGCGTTGACCTTGCCCGTCCCGAAAGAAAACCGTTCATCTCCGGCACGGCGGCGCGCGTAAACATAAGCAAAGACACTGATACTTAAAGCCACCGCATGCGAAGCCATGTGCAAGCCGTCCGCAAACAGCGCCATTGAACCAAACGCGAGTCCCGCGACAATTTCAACAACCATCATCACGGCTGTAATCACAACAACCGTCAGCGTGCGCTTCTCACCCGCTTTTTCCCGATCTTGATTAAAGGTGTGGTCATGCTTCCACAGCTCGGAATTGGTTTGATGCATATTTTTTCGGCTGTTTCAGGCTTTCTTAAGAAAGCAGGTTTTAAGCGCGAGCGTGCTTCCACCTTGACGGCACTCAACCTCATCTTCTTTGGACGTCAGACGAATATTTTTAAAAGTTTGACCGCGCTTCAAAGTCAGCGATGAACCCTTTACTTTCAAATCCTTAATAACCTGAACCGAATCGCCCTCTATTAATTCGTTGCCATTACTGTCTTTGACCGGCATAAATTTTCCTTTGTTCTTACTTATCCGCTAACCGCGCCCATACTGAACGGGGCCCTGATGATTTTTCACATGCAGCTTTGAAGCCGCATGCGTTGCAAAATAAGGATCACGCAAAAATTCACGCGCAATCAAAACCATATCCGCTTGCCCCGTGCGCACAATCGTCTCCGCCTGTTCAGGCGAAGCAATAAAACCAACCGCGCCGGTCATCATTCCCGTTTCTTTACGGATACGTTCCGCGAAAGGAATTTGAAACCCCACACCCGCCGGAATTTTGGCATTCGGCACAAGCCCGCCTGACGAACAGTCGATTAAATCAACGCCTTCATTCTTCACAATACGCGCCAATGCAACTGAATCTTCGATATCCCAACCCTCGCTGCCCATCCAGTCGGTCGCGGAAATACGAAGAAACAAAGGCAATTTTTCGGGCCACACTTTACGCACCGCTCTGATTGTTTCAATCACGATGCGAATGCGGTTTTCAAACGAACCGCCATACTGATCAGTGCGCTGATTTGCAAGCGGCGACAAAAATTCGTTCAGCAAATATCCGTGCGCGGCGTGTATCTCAATCAGTTCAAACCCCGCGGTCAATGCGCGCTTCGCGGCCTGGGCGAACAAATTAATTTTCTGCGCGATTTCATCCGCGGTGAGAGCATGCGGCACGGTTGATCCCGTGTTAAAAGGAATCGCGCTGGGCGCGACAGGAACCCATCCGCCTTTTTCAGGTGCAATCGGAGCATCGCCCTCCCATGGGCTAGTGCAGGAAGCTTTGCGTCCTGCGTGCGCGATTTGAATTCCCGGCACAGAGTTTTGCGATTTAATGAAATCCGTAATGCGCTTTAAATTCGGAATGTGTTCGTCTTTATAAATTCCCAAATCCTGCGGCGAAATACAGCCAATCGCTTCAACGGCGGACGCTTCCGCAATCACAAGTCCGGCGCCGCCCACGGCGCGGCTGCCCAAATGCACTAAATGCCAATCTGTTGCGAAACCATCTTCGCTTGAGTATTGGCACATCGGCGAAACGGCAATGCGGTTTTTAAAAGTAATTTCGCGGATTTTTAACGGATCAAAAAGCATTTTAAGTGACTTTCTTTTTTAGGCAAAAACCTTGGCGCCGGCTTCGGCCACGGCATGATCATTTTCAACACTGCTGCCCGAAACGCCGATCGCGCCGACCACGACACCGTCTTTATTTTTAATCACGACTCCACCCGGAAAAGTAATGAGTCCCTGATTGGAATGCTCGATTCCAAAAAGCGATCCGCCCGGCTGGGACAAAGAACCGATCACACCGGTATTCATGTCGAAAAAACGTGCGGTTTTGGCTTTTTTAATCGAAATATCAATCGAACCGAGCCAAGCTCCGTCCATACGCGCAAACGCTTTTAAGTTCGCGCCTGCGTCGACCACGGCAATATTCATTTTTGTATCAATTTGCTTGGCTTTCTCAATCGCGGCGGTGACGGCTGCACGAGCTTGTTCCAAAGAAATGTCATTCACTAAAGTCGCTGTGGTCATAAATTCTCCTTTTTTAAATAAATTACTTTTTTGAATTTTGATGGCGTTTCCAATAAATCCAGCAGACACAACCGGCAAGAATCGCAAAAATACCGATTTGAACGATCGATTCCATGTTATCAAGCCCGCTCATCATCGATTCCAGCGCCGAAATCCCGGAATAGCCGACATAAATATAGAAAAGGTTGCGAAAAAAATTACCCGCGAAAGTTGCGATGAGATAAGTGTGTATCTTCACTTTGATAATACCGCATACCGCTGACACGGGCGAGCTGGGCACAACCGGCAAGGCGCGCAAAACAAAAAGAACGAGCAAATCTTTCCAATTGCCCTTCATTTTTTTACCGATACCTTCAACTTCTTCATGCGAAACACCCAAAAACTTGCCGAACTTATCAATGATTACGTCTTCCATTTTGTCGGCAACAAAGTAAATAAACCAGGCACCGATGGTTTTGCCGGCTGAGCCGACCAAAGCCAGCCAAGCAAGCGCGATGAATGTTTTGCTTTGGGCATAAGCTGCGGAGCCCACGGCGGCCATCACGAACGGCGAAGGAATCGGCGCGATCACTTCTTCCACCAATCCGCCTAAAAATGACGACAGCTCGAGCGGCAAATAATTCGCCGAGTTTTTTAGCATTTCTTCAATCGCGGTCAATAATTCCTTCATAAACCCTTTCTCACTTTCCTAACGTCAAATAAGCCTGCGCTTATTTCTGAGCGCTGCTTTTAAAAAAAGCAAAAAGCACAAAAATGGAAGCTGCCAGCATCGAGCTGATCAAAATCGCGGCAAAAAGTTTATCTGTATTTCCGCCCAGATAAGCTTGCCACGACGCGGCCGAGCGCCACGCGAAAACTAAACTTAAAAAGCAAACCGTAATCCATACGGCTTTCAAGCTCCAGCCCACTTGGCGCAAGCCCAAAACACCCCAAATAATCGAAATCGTGCCGAAGGTTCCGCCCGACATGAGCGCGGTTTTAGCCTTTTCGGGGTTCGACAAAAAACCCGCGGTTCCGGCTAAAATTAAAAAGGCTCCGTAAATAATTAATGTTTTTGAAAGCTTGTGATTCATAGCGCCTCCTCGTTTGGCATGCATTCTAGCCATTCTCCCACGGGCAAAGCAATCAGCTTATCTTTGACTTTGGTTTTATGGTAAATTGCTCACATGTCAAAATCTTGTTTGATGAAAAAACTCTGTAAATCCTTGTTGGGAGCCTTGGTGATGACGATCACTTTAACCTCCTGCGCCACAGCGCAAACATCCGGTACTCCTCCGCGTTATGCTCGCGCGGAAAAACCCACGCCGGTTTTAAATACCCCTGATTTTCGATCCGTTTTCGGCGGCGCAGACGGTAAAACGCTCGCACGTGACAAACAGGGACTGATTCGCGCGGTGGAATTTATCGCTTTGCCCGGCACGGTGTTTTATATCGAAAATGCATTCAATATGAAAGGTGCTGTGATTTATCAAGTCAGCACAGCCGATTATCCGCCGCTAAAAACCGGTCTCTTTATCGACAGCCGTTTTGTTTCGCTTTCAGCCAAGCCTTTGAAACCGCGCGTTCAAAAGCTGCCTTCTAAAAAAACTATTTTGGACCGCATGGTGGCAGCTCGCGGTTTACGTTATGTTTGGGGCGGTAATATTTCACGCGGCATTCCGGAAATGTTTCAGTTTTATCCGCCGTCACAACGCATCGCGCCTGAAGCGGAAAGCATGTGGGCTTTGCACGGGCTCGATTGCTCAGGGCTTTTATATGAAGCTGCCGATGGCGCCACACCCCGTAACACAAGCGACATGATTCAGTTTGGAAAACCGGTAATGATTGAAGGTTTGTCCCCCGCCCAAATCGCGGCGAAGGTGAAACCTCTTGATCTGATTGTTTGGAAAGGTCATGTCATTTATGTTCTCGATCAAAGCAATACTATCGAAAGCTGTCTTGGCTGTTCGCCCAACGGCGGTGTCACCATTCGCAATTTACCCGCTGTTTTAGAAGAAGTGATGCGTTCACGCAAACCCGTAAACGACTACTATCAATCGGCTGTCGCCGAGCGCTTCGTCATCCGCCGCTGGATTTAACTCACTCGCCGTTATGGCTTTGTGTCCTCATCGCCGGACGGGCTTACGCTCCAGAGCCGCTAGGCTCCGCAAGCCTGTTTCAAAACGCTTGTTCCGATTCATGATTCTGTCTTCTTCGGCGAAGGAAGCCTTCCGCGGATGAACGCGGCACTTGTGGTCGTAGACCATTCCTTTCGCCTCATCCGCAAGAATCATTCCCTTCACTGCGCATGTTTCTCAACATGGCTTGCTGAAAATAATAGAAAGCAAAGACTCCAAAACAACAAATCAGGACGGTAATAAATGCAACTCACGGCGGGACTTGCCTGTAGTCGTAGACTAAACACTGAAATAAAATGCTAGAACTTTTTCTCAAGCTCTATTTATCATTCCTGTACTTGTCTTCAGCGGAGCCCCATACTGAGCCGAACCAATTAAATCGGAACACAAAGGAAAAATCATGGGAACACAAGACAAGGGCAAGGAAAAAGGAACACAGAAAAAAGCCAAACGCACCTTGATGGAAAAACGCAAGGCCAAACAGGATAAACGCGCGGCAAAGTAATCTCGTTAATCCGGCCCGCGCCCGCGGCGCCGGATTTTTATCCCGCTCGTTTTTTCGGCTCAACTTGCTTATGCCGAAAACAAGTCCCCAAATGATCGTTCACTAGGCCAACGGCTTGCATATGCGAATAAAGCACAGTCGCGCCCAAGAATTTAAACCCGCGCTTTTTCATGTCTTTGCTCAAAGCTTCTGATTCAGGCGTTACAGCGGGCAGATCTTTCAGCGCGCGTCTTTTCGCGGGCTTCAACTTTGCGGTAAATGGCGAAACATAATTCCAAAAACTGCCGAACTCTTTTTGAATTTCAAGAAAACGCTGAGCATTGTTGATCGCCGCTTCAATTTTTAAACGGTTGCGGATAATCCCCGCGTTGCCCAAAAGCTTGGTGACATCCGCCGCGGTAAACTTCGCTACCTTCTTCGGGTCAAAACCGGCAAAAGCTTTGCGGTAATTCTCGCGCTTATTAAGAATGCACGACCAGCTTAAGCCCGCTTGCGCGCTTTCAAGCACCAAGAACTCAAATTGCTTGCGGTCATCCCTTGCCTGAACACCCCACTCTTCATCGTGATACTTCAGCATGAGCGCACTGCCCAACCCCCATCCGCAGCGAGGCCGCGCATCGATCTTTACGATTTCTTTTTTCATTTAATTTTCAGCCCTCGCAACGCGGTGCAAAATTTCAGCGATAAAGGTTTGATATTTCATCCCGCCCTTTTGCGCTTTCGCTTTCAGCAAGCTTAAGTCATGGCTGTTAATGCGAAGGTTAAGCACTGTATCTTTTTTTCGTGCTTCAAACGCGGCTTTAATCTTCTCAAACTCTTCTTTGGCAACAGGCACATAGAGTCCCGCCTCCAAATCTCTTTCAATGTCTCTTTCTTCTTTGGTCAGCTTATCCCGACCGCGAAACCGATTTTTTTTCATAACTCACCTCTCCGAAATAAACGCGTCAGTTTGCGATTTTGATAAAGAGTCTTCAAAACAAATTTCTCTTTGTCTCTCACAAAAGGCACAACCCAAACATAATCTAAATAATCGATAAGCAGCAACTCTTGCCCTGTTCGAGCTGAATTCTCACAAATCGAAATTACCCTGCCATATGAAACAAGGTCATCAAACCCTGCTCCCCGCACTCCCTTGAGCCAATCATTTTTCTCATCACTCCAAACTAAATTCTTCTTATCCATAATCTAACACCTTCAATTTGTATATACAATATGTATATACATCAATATTGATAATTATGGATATTTATATGATGTTAGTGGAAATAGGAATTGCTCGTTCTATTGGGCAAGGCGGATGACTAAGTTTTGTCGTCGGTCGGTAGTCGCAAGCCGAAGCTTTGCTTCGGACCAGTGGTCGTATGACCATTGGTTGCTTGTCCTAAGCGAAGTTGAAGGGTTAGTCTAATAAATGATAGGCGCCGTTTTCGTAGATAACTTCATCATCCAAAGTGACTGAGTCGACATCCACAAACACATCGACATGATGCCTTGCTGTTCGGCGTGAAAAAGCAAAGCTGGGTTTGCTATAAACCGAATGCTTGGCGCCGAGCGATAAATGAATGCCGCACATGCGCTCATAAGTTCCGATGTCGGCTACCGTGCGGTCTTTTGTAAAAGCGCGGTTTAAACCAAAGCCAAGTTCGCGCACCCACACTTCGTTTTCATCGGCCACGATATTCGCCAGCACTTCATTGAATTCGGGCGTCGCATCAACTGTGTCCGTTATGCGGCCTTTTTCAATAATCAGCGTAATCGGCTTCGCGGGCTTATTCAGCACAAATCCCGTATCGCAAAAACCAAATATTTTCACGCGGCCATTCACATTCTCAAGCGTCTTCGCTTCGGTGAAAACTTCGCCAATCGGAAACATGCCGCCGATATTTTTCATGCCGGTGTAATCGCCCACATTGAGTTTCGCCGCCTCGAAGCCGCCTTCATAAACCAGCTTCTCACCGCCGCTATTCACCACGCCCACGCTTGCCCGGTCAATGCGCTCTCTCAAAGCTTGGCCCGAACCGCGGTAATACGCCACGTCATAGGCTAATGAATCGACATAATAGCCAATCTCCTCGCCCGTCATCACATCGAGATGCGGATGCTCAATCGCCTTGATCGAAAGATTGAAAAGCTCAACCCGAATGCGAAATTCACTTAAGCGGAAACTGTTCGATTGAATCATCACCGCCAAATCACCCGCTTTGAGTTTTTTAAAAATCTCAAGCAGCGCATCCGGCTGAATGTCGGCAAAATTAATAAACTGAGCGTGCGGAATCGCCCGGCGATAAGCCTCGGTGAGCAGAAGAGATAATTCGCAGCCGGTGTCATAAACCACCACCGCAACCTCTTTGTCAGTGTGATGAAAAGATAAGCGCAGAATATCCGCGATATGCTTTTGCGCAGCAATAATTAATTCAGAAGAGCTCATTCCTTAATGTCAGGCTCAACTAGATTGGCAAGCTGTGCCAGCGACTCCTGCCAGCCGAGATAGCACATCTCAACGGGAATCACGGAAGGAATGTTTTCTTGAACAATATTCAGTTCCGTTCCGCAAACCACCGGCTTAATGTCAACCGTCACCATCATTTCACCCGGCAAATTCGGATCATCAAATTTATCGGTGTAGCGCAGGCGTTTATTCGGAACAAGCTCATGATAAGTGCCGCCGAAAGAATGCTCATTCCCCGTTGTGAAATTGGAAAAAGACATTTTGAATGTCCCGCCCACCTTGGGTTCGAAGTGATGAACCTTGCAGGTAAACCCGTACGGCGGGCTCCATTTCGCGAGCGCATCCGCATCAAGAAAAGCTTTATACAATTTTTCGGGAGTGGTTTTGAGAACTCGATGTAGTTTTACTGTGTTTCCAGACATTTCAATTCTCCTTTTATCAACCGCGGACTAATTCAACCTATCCACCTTTAACATGCAAAGGATGAGGGCCTTTGTCTGCATCCGGCATGGCATAATAATATTCCGGCTCGGAAGTTTTATCCGGCTTCTGCGAAAAATACCACGCCGCCCCAACCCCCGCGAAAACCAATCCGAAAATCAAAAACAACAAACCCAGCTTCAATAATTTTTTCAAAACTTATCTAACCCTTCCCTGTGGGACGGTGTCCAGTTTTTGTCCCCGAGGCAAACTGTACTTTTTCTGTTAATTTATTTGGGCCCATAAAAATAGCGAGTTTTATCATCCTCATACAAACCGTTGTCGCCTTTGCTGTAAAATTTCTTTGCCATGGTAAATGGTTTTATAGATTTATTTTCTTCTCTAAAAAAATTAAAAATAAATTTCGAGCCTCTTATTTGCCAGGTAAACTCAAAGCATCTTTCAATTTCAATCCCATTTCTGACACCATGATTCCCGCAGTAATAAGCCCCGGTGTCGATGCCGCTTGCGTATCCCGCAGGATCCATCTCTGAAAGATCCGTATACTCTTCAGTTGAAAAGCAAGCGTTTCCGGTTTTGTCTGCTTCTATGTTGAATCTCATACATTTGCAATCGATTGCGTTTCCGATAATTTTTTGCGCTGATAAAAAAGCATTGAGCTCTTTACAGGCCAGATACAAGATTGCAAAGCCCAAGATAATTAAAAACACCAAAGCGGCTTTTTTATCTGTTGACTTTAACATTCGTTTAGAGATGAAGCCCCCTTATACTCGACTTTTTTGAAATGATCCGAACTTTGTAGCAACTACCCCGAGATAAAACCTTTTGCAACTCCATCACTGATCAAAGCCTGGAGATTTTGGGAATATTTTTTACATAGACCAATAACATCTTCTGTTCCAGTCCAATCATCAAATTTATACATAGTCCAACAATTCGCCAAGCTATCGGGCTTTTGTTTCTCTGCGCTTTTTCCACTATCCTCTTCGTCTGAGTCATGCGAACCTAAGAGGACGTTGTTTTTGTCTCTTATTTCTAATTTTACAGCAGTGGATACCTTAATGCTGATCTCTGCGGAAATATGATGAGTTGCACGCGAGGAAACAGGGGCGCTATGAATATTAAAATCCCGTTTATCTTTAAAAAAAATAAACGCGTCTGTCTGCATCCATTTATTGTACCAAGTTAGTCCCTGGGCTTTCAGCTTGGCCTCTTCACGGGCATACTGCAGCACGCTGCGAGAGGCGCTTAAAAAAGCGCTGAGATAAAATTGGAACTCTTTTTTCCCACTTTCTTTTTCGCAAAGAGAAAGAAAATGCTGGGCCTCTTCCAATTTTACTATTTCATTCATTTGTTTATCTCGTTAGCTTTAAAAAATTCCAACTTTTAAAAAATCAAACGCACGGATTTTGATAAATCACTTGCCTCAGTAGTTTAATCGCTTCTTTTGCATCCTGCTCGAGTGTGTTTTCAAAATTATCGCCATACTTCAAAAGCGCAGCATCATCCCAGGGATCATTAATATGCATCCATTTGTTTCGGTTTTTCCGCAGATCATGCATTTTGCATTTTAAGTTTTTATCCATAGAGCTATCATTTATCATCTCAAAAAATGATAGTTTGGCGGTGGAGTCATCGGAAAAGAATTCGGCCTTGAGGTAAGACTCTAAACCAGCTTGAACAAGCACAATGGTTGCAATATTTGCGTCGGCACAGAACGCTTTGTCCGAATCCCGAATAAGAGCGCTGGTCCACTCGGATAATATTATGCCGCCCTTAAGCAGCTCCTCATCTAGCTTCAATATGTATTCCCACTTATCTTCCGACATGCCTCTTACCGCTTATCTTTGAATGCACCCCAAAACTTATAAGTAAACAAAGCTTTGCGGCGCGACATTAATACCAAAGTCTGATAATGACATGGGGCTCTCGAAAGAACTCGCTGAATCGATCACTATAGCCATTCCGACATCATGATTTTTATAATAATCCTTATAATCTCGATGTGATATCTCACCAACGGAACCATATTTTTTCCATAAAGACTTAGGGCTATCTGAATCCAATTCTTTCACGCTAAATGTGCCGATAACTTTTTGAATAGGGCTAGTCGCGTAAATAAATATTTCTTTTATTTCTTTTGTGAAGTTAATTTTTCGAAACTCAACCTTCTTGCGCCCCTCTAGAATTGCTTCGGCATATTTAGGGTGAATGGATAATAATGCTACATCTCCAGTCTCGTCTTTAGCCATGGTATGCCTCCTTGTGGAATAGTTGTAATGGATTGGGGTGGACCATTTAAAATGCCTGCGCCTTTCAATTCGTCGTAAGTTATCGGCACTTTTAGCACTTTTATTTGACGAAATAATATCACTATGGTTTCTTTTGCAGTTATCCTTTGAATCTCCTCAAACGAGTAAACGGTCCGCTTCCCAACAAAACGAGCTACTTGCATAGCATCCTGCGATCGCATAGTCGTTTCTGCAATTCCTAGCACTGTAACAGCTTTTTGATCTTCGGATCGATAAAATAAAATATTGGAGCCTTCCGGCAATGTTTTTATAACCGCCTGCGATAAATATGCCTTGCGGATACTATTACCAAACGGATTTTGGCCAGAAAAAAGCGATGCCTGTTTCTCGGCTTCCGGAAAAAGAAGGCTATGAAATCGCGGCTGCACCGGAATGATATAGCATGGGGTGCTTTCAAACTTCGTTACAAATGGTCCAAACCGAATATTTAAGGTTAAAGAATCGAGGCTTTGATAGTCCTTCGTAGTGGGTTTCATTTTTTTTATTAAAACCACCTCGCCCAAATTTGTTTTTTCTGATATTTCTATAAATCCAAAGTCATTAAACATTCTAATCAGCTGCTGCTGCTCTGAAAAAGTTGTAACGAATAATCCATCATAAGAATTTTCGTGAGCATGCGTAAACACTGCTTTCAACAAAAGTTCACCAAACCTATAGCCCGCAAAGTCTGGGCTAACTTTAAAAAGACAAACCTTCATTACTTTGCCAGTTAAACCGTACTCCTCCGGTGTTTCTTTTTTAATTATACAAATTGCTGCCAACTTAGATTCCGAGGGGGCAATCACCCACGTCTGCCGATGTTCACGCTTACATTTCTTTAACCAGCCATCGAAATCAGGGTATTTTGACCTCAGCTCATCAAAAATAGGATCGGCTTCATTTAATGAATATGCTTGCGTGCTTTGAACTGCAGGCGGCGGAACCAATGCTTTGTCATAAAACTTTGCAAGCAAACCTATTGCATCGTTAGTTGTTAAAACTCGGTCGGAAAGATTTAGTTTCTTAGCTTTTTTATGAATCTCGTCATCATCTGTAACTAAATAATCAACTGCATCACCATGCAATGCCGAAATAAGATTGTTATCGACCCAATCATTTGAGCCTTCCGGCGCCGTCCCAATAACTGCATTTAGCACAGAATTCAATTCGGGCGGATTAACCAAATAACTATACCGCTTTAACATCTGAGTTCTTAATTTTTGGCGATCTTTATTTGTATCACGCTCAAAGTCTGTCTTAATTAAAGGGTGCAAATAAATCTGATTACCACTGTCTGCGGCTAATCTAAAAAATTCAGCTGCACGGTCAGCCTTTTGCCCCACTTCGTTTGGCTGAGTAGGTTCTAATGGAATAAAAATATTTGTATCGATTAAAAATTTCATGGAGATTTTGGCAGTGTAACGAGGAGATGCGTAATATAAAATCGCATAAGTGCAATATTCTCCGCCTGATAATAAGACCTGTCAAAGGTGTTTTGGGTACACAGTCATCCATTGGTTTCAAGCAAGGTGCGAGCTTTTGTCAGCGTTTGAAAAATTCGATCAAAATTGATTGGATGCTAGGCGCGAATTGAGTAACTGAGGAGGCGTATGTGCTAATACGTTGACGAGAGTTGCGAGATTCGCAACGCCGCAGACGGCAATTTTCAGCGAATTTTAGGCGCTGTGGTGGTGGAAGACAATGCCGCTGGCTAACTTAGGGTAGAAGTACGTCGACTTCTGCGGCATTCTCTCCTGAACCGCACCCAGCTTCTCAAGCATCGCAATCGGAGCGGCTTTAAGAATGAATGCGGCTTCAACTTCGCCTTTTTTAACGGCTTCGATTGAAGGCTTGGCTTCATGCTCAAACTTCAAGTTACCTTCCCATTTATCCGCGGGAAAGTTAAGAAGTTTGCTGAAAACAAGATAGCCAAGAATGTTCACATTCAAATCCAAACAAACGTCGGGCTTGTCCCAGCCGAGAACTTTTTTCGCGGCTTGCGGATCTTTAAGCGTAAGCAAATAAGACTTATCTTTGAAAACGAGGCCGAGACGAACCGGAAGATCGGGGCCATTGTCTAAAGTGGATTCGATTTTCTCTGCGGCAATTTCTTCAACATTAAATTGTGTTTTGAGCTGAGCCAGCATTTGATCTTGCGGAAGCGTAAGCTTGATCATGAGGCGATGCGTCGGCATCACCATGAATCCGGGATCACTAAAAGAAACGAAAGCCATCAAAGTGTAATCGTAAGGCTGAGCGCTTTTCGGCGGTGTTTTTTCTTCGGCGCGCTTGAGCTGAGCGTATTCAAGTGAAGTTTCATAACGATGATGACCATCGGCGATATAAACTTTTTTATCTTTGAAGCTTTCGGAAATTTGCTGGCAAAGTTTGTGGTCGGTAACAACCCACATGGTTTGACCGATGCCGTCTTCATCAATGAGGTCAAAAACAGGCTTGCCTTGCGCGGCGCTTGAAATGAGCTTATGCGTTTCGCCGCCCTGATCTTTATAAAGGCCGAATACAGGCGAAAGATTAGTGTGAATTTTTTTGATCAAATTCATGCGGTCAGCGCGCGGGCCTTTCAAAGTGATTTCATGCGGAATGATGAGACCTTTTTCAAAAGGCTCAACTTTGATTTTGCCGAGCAGTGCGGTGCGTTCGCGGCGCTTGCCGTCCGGCGCAACATAAGACTGACGGTAAACATAAAAACAAGGATTGTCATCGCGCATGAAAACTTGCTCTTGAATCCAAGTGTTGAAAGCTTCGGCGGCGCGGGAGTAAGTGTTGAAAGTATCGTTATCTGCGGGTTCTTTTTTATTCAGAATAAGGCGAACCACGTTGAACGGCGACAAACCATAGAGATGATCTTGCTTTGCCGGTGAAATGACGTCATACGGCGGTGCGATGACTTTTTTGAAATCGACGCGTGCCGGGTTGTACCGGTAGGCGCGAAAAGGTTTTACATCGAGCTGATCTGTCTGTGTGGCTGTGTTCATAGGTCGAGGATTATAGCAAAGCTCTTTTAAAAGAGAAGCACAGTTTTGTTCAATTAACAAAATGGGATAGATGCCCGAAAAACAGATCCGGCGCTAGTCAAACAACTGCGTCCTGCGGCGCAGAACTCCTATCTCCGGACTGTTTTCCCGGGCTTTCCTCGCCAAAGTTGGGTGGAGGCTAGAAACGGTGAAAGCCTGGGCAAGTGTATCTGCGGCTTTCCTGGTTATCCTTTTTCAGCCTAACAAGCGATGCTGAAAAAGAGGGGTTCAAATCAGCTCTCAAGGGGTGGGGGCAATAAAGCGGAAAAACGCGATGCGTTTTATGCTGAAATATTAGGCCGGGTCGTCGAGCTTGAGGATGTAATACAAAATTTCGTGGTAAATGGGAAATTCTTGTAAGTTGCTATGCCCTGCGCCGGGTACGGAGAAATGCTTGTGCGGAGCTTTGGCTAAGGGCGAAAGCCTGAGGGAGTGCTCATAAGGCACGGTTTTATCTTCGGTGCCATGCACCAAATAAATGGGGCTTTTCGATTCGGCAATCCATTTATTATTCGGAAATTCATAATTCAAAAGAAAATCGGGCAAAAATGGATAGCGAATATCTTTCATAGCGGCAACATTGTAAAAAGCCGCGATCATAACCGTGACTTTGGGCTGATGCTTGGAGGCTAAATACGCGGCCGGCACAGCGCCCATGGAACGGCCCGCGAAAACAATTTTATTTTCGGGATACTTCGCGCGCGCCCATTCGTAAATACGGTCAATATCCGCCAAAAACTGCGCTTCGCTTGTCACCTCACCTGTGCTTTTGCCGTAACCGCGGTAATCGGGAATGAAGTAATCCCAACCACGCGAGGTAAACACATCGGCCGATTCGCCGAATTGCTCGGCACGTTCGGAGTTGCCGTGAAAGAAAATGATCATGCCCTTAGGATCCCCTTCTGCGGGGTAATAAAGGCCATGCAGTTTGGCGCCATCGACTTCAATCAAAACTTCTTCGAAAGGAATATCGAAAGAGTATTTGAAATCAGCCGGCGTGTGATTCCCCGGAAAAAGAATTTTATCTTGCTGGGAATAAAGATACGCGCACGCTGAAATATAAACCAGCGCCGCAAGCACGGCGAGCGAGATCAGGATTTTTTTAATCAGCTTAAACACGTTTTTATTTTCTTCCGAAGATTCTCAGCATTTATAGTCCGCCGCGAGTTCTGCGCCGACAGGACGCAGCTGTCTGAGCGCCGGACTTGAATGCGAAGCCCGCCGCGGCTTCGGAGCGGCTTGGTCTACGACCACAAGCGCCCAGCCGGCGGTGAGGCGAAATAGCCATGCGGCGACTGAGCTTTACCCTACCCTACATCCATCGTCGAGTTGTCTCTCAGGTCCAATCAACGACAACGCCGTCTTCTCTGCATTCGACGCCGCCAGCAACATGCCGTTCGATTCAACACCGCGAATTACGGAAGGTTCGAGATTATTAACGATGACGATTTTTCGGCCGCGCAACTCATCGATGCCGTAAAACTTGCGTACGCCGGCCACGATTTGCTTGCGTTCCGCGCCGACTTGCAGCTGAAGCACGTATAAACGGTCGGCGTTCGGATGCGGAGCAACGTCCAAAACGGTTGCGACGCGCAAATCCAACTTGCCAAAATCTTCGATTTTAATTTTATCCATCTGTCTTTATCCTTTGCTCTGAGCTACGCGAACCGCAGCCGTAAAAAGTCTTTTTTCACTTGTTGAATCTCAACGGAAGAGAAAATACAATACTTGCCGATCGAAGTCATCATTTCATTTAATCTGAGAATTATATAGGCTGTTCAAAAAGGGACGGACGCAAGGCATCAAACAAGCGACCGCGGAGGCGTAGTGAAACCTACGCCGCACAAGGAAGCGCGGTTTGTAACGATGCGAACGACCTTTTTCAACAGCCTTCTGGAGAGAGAAAAATGTTAAGAGAAAAATTCTACCCCCAAGTTGTTTCCATTTTAAACAGCTGGGCCGATGCTTTAAACCGTAAGGGCGTAACGCCGAACCAACTCACCATTGCCGGCGTGGCTTTAAGCTTTTTGGCGGGTTATTGCTTTTCAAATAGCTCTTTGCTTGTCGGCGCGATTTTTATGGCGCTGGGCGGAGTTTGCGATGCCGTGGACGGCCCGCTTGCGCGGCTCTCGGGCAAAGAATCGAAATTCGGCGCTTTTTTCGACTCCACCATGGATCGTTTCGCGGATGGATTCTTATTCGGCGGAATTGCGCTCCACTTCTTTAATCAAGACGAGCCATTTTGGATCGCAGTCTCAATCGGTTTGATCATCGCTTCTTTCGGAGTCAGCTATGCTAAGGCGCGGGCTGAAAACTTCATTGAAAAATGTTCGGTGGGTATTTTTACCCGTGAAACCCGCTGGGCCGCCGTAGGCGTCGGTATTTTGCTTCCTTTTTTGCTGAAACCCCTGCTTTTGATTTCTTTCGCGGGCTCGGTTTGGACAGTTTATCAACGCATTATGTACACGAAGAACACGCTTGAAAGACCTGCATCCGCGGAAGCCGATGCTGCACTTTAAAGTAGCCCGGAGCCCGAAGCCCAAAGGCGGGACCCAAAGCACCGGCCTACGGTCTCTGGTTTTTCTCGCAACCTTTTTATCTTTTACCTGCTTTGCTTTTGCGGCTGAGCCGAAAACGGTTCTCGAACTGAAGCAAGCGACCGATACTTATTTCCGCAATAAAAACTGGACGCCTTTCGCCGCGTCGATTGAATTACTTTTTTATAAAGCGAACGGCGCGCAAAGCCGCTGTTCGGGCACTTTGCTTTTTGATCCTCTGCGAAAAAAACTTCTGATGGATTGCATGGGCGAATCGGGTTTGCCGGTTTTTATTTTCAAAAACGATGACTTGGATTTTATGCTTTATATGCCGGGAATGAACCGCGCCTGGTTCGGGAATATGTACCAGCTGGAGTATTCTCTGGATTTTGACAGTCACCTCAAACCGCTCGATCTTTACCGCGCGGCCTCGCCCGAGCCTTTTTCTGAAGACCAGGCCGTAAGCGCAAACGGTGTGGGCGAAGGCATGGAGATTGAAATCGCGAAGCCCTATCAGAGCATCCGTTATATGGCGCGGCGGATTATTTTAAATAAGCATGGGCAAGTGGAGCATGAAACTTTTTTGACGCCCGACGGCACCGCGACCACGGTCATCGTGCGCGAAAAATTCAAGAGAATGAAAAATAAATTTGACCGGATCAATACGAAGTTTTATTACGCGCCGCAAACCATTGTTACCCACCCCGAAACGGAAGACCGAACGGTCATGAACATTTCAAATGTCACGCTTCAGCCGGGCTTTCCGGATGAGGCGTGGGAAATAGAAATTCCGGAATCGGTTCCAATCGATGAAATTGCCCCGCCGCCGCAGATTTAAAGAAGTAAGAAATCAGCCGAGAGAAATACGTTCTGCAGAAGCGCCCACAGCACTGCGCTTGCGGTAAAAAGCGATTTGCTTTTCGCCTGTTTTCCAAGCGAAATAAACACGCTCACCGCGCAGCTCACCCGGAAAATCAATCAACCCCTGATCCATGCTGCGCAAAATACAGCCCAAGCTGATCAGTTCGTCGATTTCTTTGGAAAGGTCAAAAATCGTTTCTTCGAGGCTTTGAATATCTTTTTCAAGGTCGCCCGCAAAAAGATCGGCGCCGGACTGCTTCTCAGCGTTATTGGCGAGCTCCTGCACAAAAATCGCGTCATGCACACGGAGATAAACGGAACGTTTTTCGGCAATCAGCGCGAAGCGACGCGCAATATCGGGCAGCATTTGATTGACTTGCTCAAGCGTGAAGGATTTGGACATGCGCAAATTATACCTTCGGTTGTGTTTTAAGGGAAGTTTCCCTTCACCCTCTTTATCTCAAACGCCGATGGGCTTTGTGTCCTCATCGCCGGACAGGCTTGCGCCTCCGGAGCCGGCGCAGGCTCCGCATTCAAGTCCGGCGCTCAAACAGCTGCGTCCTATCGGCGCAGAACTCGCGGCGGACTTTGAATGCTGAAATTAATAAAAAACAAAGCGCCAGCGGGATTCCATTATGAATAAAGGAACCGCAATATTAAAAATCTAAGGAGAAGGCTTTAGATGCGAGACGTTTGGTTCAGTAATTCAAAATGAGCCCACCTAAGATGAAAGGTGATTCAAAACAGCTTGGATGCTAGGCGTAAACGAGCAAGTGAGGGAGGTGTGCTGAAAACGCACATTGACCGAAAGTTGCGAGTTTGCAACGAAGCAGACGAGCTGTTTTCAATCGCCGAGTTACTGAAAGGCGTCGGCGGTTTGGTCCGACCAGAATGCGGGTATTAGTCCGCCCTGGTCAGCAACTCTTATCACATTCGTATCGCTCAGACGGCTGAATGCGCCGCACATTTTTCCGGCTACCGCGAGGGCGCTGAAATTATATTTTTTATAATCCCAGTCAATTTTACCGTCGGAAACTTTGGGGACCGTTGTTGTGGGCACTGAAACAAATTCCTGCATGACGGCATTTTCATTCATCGCCCAAGAAATGGTTTCATTCCAAATATCGTCAAACGTATCGGCGCCGACGCGAATTTCGCGGTGCGGCTCTTTGCGGCTGGGCTTCACCACCAGAGAATCTTTTTCATCTTTGAGAAAATCGACTAAATACATTTTTTGATGGCCGAAAAAATCTTCCGCGTCCGCGACCTGGCGCGTCCACGGCAAATGCTCATGCTTGATTTGGTTTTCAGATTGCGTGAAAAAAGAATCGAAATAAGGGTGCGTCAAAATCGAAAGCATGCCTTTGTGACTGCCAATCGCGGAACGCAAAGGGTTCACAACGCAAACGGCGCGCTCGCGGTAAGCATTTAAAAAATCCTGAATTTCATCATTTTGAATCGCGAGCTCCTCGACAAGAGCGCGGCGGTAAATTAAATGGACGCGGGTTTCTTTCGAGTAAAGCTTGCCGCCTTTAAAAGTCAGCTCGCGCGGGTCCACAATCAGCGTGCGGTAGCCGCGCTCTTCAAAACGTTTTTGTAAAAGCACAAACTCGGGGCGCGTACGAACATTTTTCCAGTCCATGATGGCGATAGTCGGTGTTTCGAATCCGCCAAACTCTTCATACACAGATAACAAAGCATTTAAAATATCATCCGCGGGCCGGAAAGGCTCCACCGCGTGTTCGTCGGCAAAAGCTTTAAAGAGCGGGTCGGAAAGCAATTGATCGGATAGCAAAGTGGAATACGCCGCGCCTACAGGCGAATCACAGTTAAACTCAGCGAACTTAAGCCGTCCGCCCTCCAAAATACCGTCAAAGCGCGCAAATACCACCGCCGACGAATAACCGGGATCAATTTTCACAAGATTTTCGATTTCAGGCGTAAGACGAAAATAGCGCGCGAAGCGATTGTCTTCAAAGTAAATACGGATTGCGGTGTTCACGACTTGCTGCAGGGTGGACGTAACGCGCTTCACGAGATGTGTTTGGCGCGGTGCGAGAAAAATAGGTTTGAAAAAAGTCGGAATGGAATTTTTTCCGTACTTTAAATCGGAAGCGGCAATTTTTTTCTGAAACGCGGCAATGGACTGCATTGCCTGATCAGATTTAGATTTAAGGTACTCGTCGTAGGCGTGATCGAGGTTTTCGCTCATGCTCTTTTTAGAGCGTCGCGAACTGTGACGCCCAACAATGCCGGTGACGGAGCCACAAAAACCCCTGCCGCCTTGAGGCAAGCAACTTTATCTTCCGCTTTGCCGGAACCGCCGGAAATAATCGCGCCGGCATGGCCCATGCGTTTTCCCTTCGGAGCCGTCGCACCCGCAATAAAGCTGACGACCGGTTTCTTAACGTACTTCTTGATAAACTCCGCGGCTTCTTCTTCCGCGCTGCCGCCAATTTCACCGATCATGACAATGGCTTCGGTTTCAGGATCTTTGTTGAAAAGATCGAGTACATCCACGAAATTCGTTCCGATAATCGGGTCGCCGCCGATACCAACGCAAGTCGATTGGCCGATACCCAATTCCGTCAACTGCCAAACCGCTTCATAAGTCAAAGTTCCGCTGCGCGAAACCACACCGACAGGGCCTTTTTTATGAATGTACCCGGGCATAATGCCGAGCTTACATTCTTCGGGCGTAATAAGTCCCGGGCAATTAGGCCCGATCAAACGAGTTTTCTTACCAGCGAGAGTCGGCTTAATTTTCGCCATATCGAGAGCGGGAATACCTTCAGTGATACAAACAACAAGTTCAATGCCGGCATCAACCGCTTCCTGAACCGCGGCAATTGCGAATTTCGCAGGCACATAAATAATCGACGCGTTGGCGCCGGTTTGTTCGCGGGCTTCTTTAACGGAATTAAAAACCGGAACATTGCAAACGGCTTTTTGTCCGCCTTTGCCGGGGGTCACACCGCCGACAATCTTTGTTCCGTACTCAACCATTTTTTCAGCGTGAAATGCGCCATGCGTACCGGTAATACCCTGAACCAAAACTTTTGTATTTTTATTTACGAGGATACTCATACTTATTTAACCTTCTTCAATTCGGCGACAACTTTCTTGGCGGCTTCTTTGAAATCCGTTACCGAGAAAATTTTAATATTTGAATTCGCTAAAATTTCGCGACCTTCTTTGGCGTTTGTGCCTTCAAGCCGCACCACGATCGGTGTGCGGTCAAGCTGTGCGCGACGCTCGGGCGACAAAGATTCAACCGCCTGCAAAATCCCTTTTGCGAGAACATCACAGCGCATAATGCCGCCGAAAATATTGATCAAAATCGCTTTCACACGCTTATCGCTCAAAAGAATATTAAATGCCGCCGCGACTTTTTCTTGACTCGCACCGCCGCCGACATCCAAAAAGTTAGCCGGTTCCGCACCTTCGTACTTAATGATATCCATGGTCGCCATCGCGAGACCCGCGCCGTTCACAACGCAGCCGATTTCACCATCAAGCCCAACATAGCTAAGATCAAATTTTTTAGCTTCCACTTCGCGGCTGTCATCCTGCGAAGGGTCATACATCGCGGCAATTTCCGGGTGGCGGAAAAGCGCGTTGTCGTCGAAATTAATTTTCGCGTCAATCGCGAGCAATTTGCCGTCGTCCATAATCGCGAGCGGATTGATTTCAATCAGCGACACATCCAAGTCGATAAAAATCTTGGAAAGCGCGACAAATACATCAGCAAGCTGATCTTGATATTTCTTGTCTTCGATTAATTTTGAGGCAACCTGAACCGCGTCCGATTTGATAAGTCCGGTTTGCACCGAGAAAAGTTGGCGAACCATTTTTTCAGGATGATGCGCCGCGACTTCTTCGATATCCATTCCGCCCGCGGAAGACGCAATCAAACATCCCTGGCAAGTTCCGCGATCAAGAACAATGCCGACATAAAATTCTTTCTTAAGGCCCAGCGAGGATTCCATCCAAATCGAGTGAATCGGCTTGCCTTCGGGACCGGTTTGCGGTGTCACCAAACTTTTACCGAGCATTTTTTCGGCAAACGCTTTGACATCTTCGGGGGTTTTGGCGATCTTGATTCCGCCGCCTTTTCCGCGTCCGCCGGCATGCACCTGTGCTTTAGCGGCAATGATTTCTCCCGGAGTCAAAATCGACTTCGCCGCGGCATAAGCTTCGTCAGGTGTTTTGGCTAAACGCCCGGTGGAAGCAACGGGAATGCCGTACTTTTTGAAAATTTCCTTAGCCTGATATTCATGAATGTTCATCGCACAAACTTTCTTATCATAATTCTATGTTTGTTAAACGCTACTTTTTGCTCGTTCAAAAAGCTCTGGATGCAAAGCTCAAACGAGCGCCCGCGGAGGCGTAGTAGAAACCTACGCCGCACAAGGAAGCGAGTTTGGAATGCCGCAGACAGACTTTTTCAACGAGCGTCGATTGGAATGTAGTGCTCGTTCATTGGGCCGGTATATATCGCCTCAGGGCGAATCAAACGATTATTACCCAACTGCTCGATCACATGCGCCGTCCAGCCGGAAACCCGGCTTGCGGCAAAAATCGTCGTAAAAAAATCTACCGGAAAACCCACGGTATAAAGCACATACGATGAAAAGAAATCCACATTGCAGGGAATCTTTTTATGCGCGTGCACGGCTTTTTCAATATTGGCCGCCATCTGAACCCATTTCTTTTCGCCGCCTTGGCTTGTTGCCAAAGCTTCCGCAACGCCGCGAAAAGCGGTCGCTCGCGGATCCACTTCTTTGTAAATGCGGTGTCCAAAACCCATAATTTTTTTCTTAGCGGCAAACGCATCATTCACATATTGCGCGGCCTTTTCCGGTTCGCCGATTTCAAGAAACATCTGCATCACATTTTGAACCGCGGAGCCATGCAAGTCGCCTTTCAAGGCGCCGATCGCGGCGGTGACTCCGGAGTACATATCCGAAAGTGTCGCGACCGTAACACGCGCCGAAAAAGTAGACGCGTTAAAACCATGGTCCGCGAGCAGAATCAAATAAGTGTCGAGGGCCTTTTCCATTTCAGGCGAAGGCTTTTCGCCGTTCAGCATATAAAGGAAATTCGCGGCGTGCGAAAGCGACACATCCGGAAGAATCGGCTTTTTGCCTTCGCGCACGCGATGATACGCGGCAAGAATCGTCGGAATTTTGGCGGTGAGATCATGCGCCATGCGCTTTAAAGAAACAGCGTCCATCTTGTCGGCATCTTTATCAAAGCAGCCCATTTCGGAAACGGCCGTGCGTAAAACCGACATCGGATGCGCGGTTTTAGGAAGCAAAGCAAGCCAATCAATAAAAGCCTGAGAAATAAAACGATTTTCAGCTAACCCTTTTTTGAATTCTTCGAGTTCGGATTTTTTCGGGAAGCGTAAATTCCAAAGCAGATAAACAACTTCTTCAAAACAGGAGTGCCCGACAAATTCTTCGACTGAAATGCCGCGGTAGTAGAGTTTGCTATTCTTGCCGTCAACAAGCGAAAGCGCCGTCTCTCCGGCAACAATACCTTCAAGGCCTTTCGCAAATTCCGCTTTTTCGTTGGTTTCTAGCTGTGACATGGCGCACATTATACCCAAAAAGCCTATTCTGGCGAGCGTTTTCGGGGCGCCAAAAACACTATTTTAAAAAAATTTCAGCTTTTTTTTTGCGCGTCACGCGCGGCGCGAAGCCTGGGCGCAAGAATCCGATTGAGACAACGCACAAAATCACCCGGCCCCTTGGCAAAATATTGGATGCCTCTCAGCTTAAAGCCCACCGTCGCGGCCCACCCAAACCGTGTTCCGTGGCGCAGCATTTCAAAATCAGTAACATCATCCCCCGCCGCGATCATGCACGCCCCCTGAAAGCGCTCCATCAAATCGCGGCTGACATGCTCCTTGCGTCCACGCTGAGACTCAAAAATCTCAAAAGCCTTGTGCGCCAGGGTCCATTCAAAACCTTTCCTGGCCAAATCATCGTGCTGCTTCAAGAAAAAAGCGCTCACTTGTTCTTGCTGTTTACGCGAAGCGCGCCGGTAATGCACCACAAAAGAAAACGGCTTGTTCTCGATTGAAACCCCCTTCATGCGCCGCAAAACCTTGTCCCATTGGCTTTGAAGTTTTTTTAATTTCTTAAAACGCGACAAGTCCCGATCAGCGCGAATATTCCATTCCAAACCATGGCTGCCGGCCAAAATAATTCCCGGAACGCGAAGCTTGCGCTTAAGGTCTTTAAGCTGTCTGCCGCTGACAATCGCGACTTTGCAGGAAGGAAGCGCGGCGGCTTGCTTTAAAAACTTTAAGAGCGCCGCGGACGCTTTCACATGGCTGGGTTTACGCCGAATCGGCGCCAAAGTACCGTCAAAATCGAGGCAGAAAACAAGCTTTTGGCTTACCGGTAAATTTAAAATTTCAGACAAGGCCTTCGAAAAATGCTCTGCCATGAACAGCCAATCAGTTTTGCAAGGGCCGGATATGCGGCCCCCAGTCATAATCCGTTTCGAGAAAAAGCACGGTTTGAATGAATGCCATATGCGAATAGCCTTGAGGGAAATTGCCGGTTTGCGCGCCTGTCTTGGGCTCCACGCCTTCGGCCATCAAGCCCAGATGGTTCGCCGAGCCGACGGCGCGGGCAAACATCTCTTGCGCTTCCTTGCTGCGGCCGACCATATGCAATGCGTTAACCATCCAAAAGGTACAAATCAAAAAGGTGCTTTCAGGCGTTCCAAAATCATCTTCGGCCGTGTAGCGCATCGACAAGCCGTCACGCACCAGCTCTCTGTAACAAAAATCAACCGTCTTCACCATGCGCGGGTCATTCTTGGGTAAAAATCCGTAATGCAGCATCAAAAGCACCGCCGCGTCAGCGTGACGGGAACCATAATACATCGTGAAAGCCTGACACTCTTCATTCCAGCCATTTTCTAAAATATCTTTCCGAACTTCTTCGGCGTTTTTAAAACAGTCTTCCGCAAAATCTTTTTTACCGATAATCTTGGCAATGCGCCCGCCGCGGTCCATCGCAACCCAATTCATCAATTTGGAAAAAACATGATGTTGTTTTGCGCCGCGATATTCCCAGATTCCGTTATCGGGCTCTCTCCAAACTTTTTTGGAAGAACGGACAAGCGTCCGCACCGCCGTCCACAATTCGTGGTCAAATTGAAAGCTCGCGTCGGCATGCGATTCAAAATAAGTATAAATCGCGTCGAGCAATTCACCGTAAAGGTCATTCTGCGTTTGAATGTATGCCTCGTTGCCGATTCTCACCGGCCTTGAATCGCGGTAGCCGGGTAAATGCTCGAGTATTTTTTCTTGCAGCTGCGTCTCGCCGTGAATGCCGTACATAATGGCCACGCCGTTATTTTTTAAAAGCATCCGGTCCAAGATAAAACGCATGTATTTAGCGGATGAAGTCACATGGCCCAAGCGGGCAAAAAGCTCCACAATCATCGACGCATCGCGGATCCAGCAGAAACGGTAATCCCAATTGCGGTCTTTGCCCGCGGTTTCCGGAAGCGAAGTGGTCGGAGCGGCAATCACGGCGCCGGTATTTTGATACATCAAAAGCTTCAGCGTAATCAATGAACGGATAAGCATGTCACGATACTTTTCCGGTAAATGCGAGCGGTAAGACCAGCCCAGCCAATGGCTTTTGGTTCTTTCAAATTCTACGTAAGCCAAATCCGCGTTGAACGGCCTTATTTTCTGATGATACGACAAAACAAAATAGGCTGACCCGGGAATCACAAAGTCGCGCGCCTCAAGCACATCTTCAAAAGGAATGTCGGAATAAAAATAATAACTGTGGTATTCACCGCCGTCAGATAAAAATTTGAGATGCTCTTTTGAGCGCTCGACTCGGCAGCCGTTTTTTCCGTAATTAGGGCGAATGTTTAAACGAACACGGATGCGCGGATTTCCCGAAATCACACGAATGCTTCGATGAAGCTCGGCGGGACAATAGAAATGTCCTCCGTCCGCTTCATAGCGGGGCATAAAATCATAAATATCAAAAACACCGTCTTGAGTTTCAACGCGGGTTTTTAAAATCGGAGTAAACCGGACATATTCCTGATGAATGCGCACGGTATTGATGCCTTCAATTTTAAAAGATCCGCCGTTCTTTTTATCGAGCAGTTCCGTAAAAAGCGACGGCGAATCAAAATAAGGCATGCAAAGCCAGTCCACGCTCGCATCCTTGGACACAAGCGCCGAAACCATGCAATTTCCGATCAACCCATACGGATATTTATCGCTCACGCAACACCTTGTTTCACTCTATGAAGACACAACACGCAAACGGCTCAAATCACCCATTAAAATCGCAGCCCAGCGGTAAATATTATTTTCGATCACGCCTTGCCGCAAAAAAAGCATACGCCGCTCTTGTTCGGCCCCAGGCATTTGCAGCGCCTGAAAAATCGCCCCGGCGGATTGCTCAAAATCATACGGATTCACAATCAGCGCGTCTTCCATTTCACGCGCGGCGCCGGTAAATTGACTCAAAATTAAAACTCCGCGTTGATCCGCCCGCGCCGCAACAAATTCTTTGGCAACCAAATTCATACCGTCATGCAAAGAGCTGACAAAACAAAACCGCGCGGCTTTATAAAAACGGTTAATAACCGCGTGGCTGTGGTTTTTTTTCAAAAACAATATCGGTTTCCAATTTTTAGTTTGAAACCGTTGATTAATTCGTTCCACCTCCGATTCCACTTCCTGCATAAATTGGGCATATTTCGGAATCGCGGAGCGTGTCGGCGCTCCGAGCTCAACAAAGCACAGCTTTCCGATATATCCGGGATGTTTCAGAAAAAAAGTTTCGAGGCTGAGAAAACGCTCTACCAATCCCTTGGTGTAATCCAAGCGATCAACGCCGACACCGATCATTTCGGCTTCAACGCCATGTTCTGTCAGCAACTCTTTCACGCTTGGCGGATTGATATCTTCTTCCTCAGAAGCGGAATCAGCGGGAATACTGATCGGATAGGGGCGCACGAGTGAAATTTGGTTATTTTGAAAAATGCTAAAATTTTCATAATTGATGCGCGAAACCAAAAAGCGGTCCACTGTTTCCATAAAATTATTACAATGAAATTGCGTATGAAATCCCAAAATGTCCGCCCCAAGCATCCCCTCTAAAATCTCCACGCGCCAGGGACAAATACCGAAAGATTCGGGATTCGGCCACGGAATATGCCAAAAAATCGCGATGCGTGCATCAGGGCGGGCATCTTTGATCATCTTCGATATCAGCGCAAAATGATAATCCTGCACTAAAATCACAGGGTCTTTTTGATCGCGAATTTCTTCCAAAAGCGCGTCCGCAAACTTGCGGTTGACGGATTGGTAATAATTCCAGTCTTCCACCCGAAAAATCGGGCGATGATGCGCGATATGACAAAGCGGCCAAAGCCCTTCATTCGAGAATCCGTAGTAATACCCTTTCTCTTCTTCCTCCGAAAGCCAAATTCGACGCAAGGTATATTCGGGCTGTTCGGGCGGTACGCGCAAACGGTCTCCAGGACCGACGGTTTCTTTATCCGCGTTTCCGCTTCCATGCGCGATCCAAGTTCCTCCGCAAGCCTTAAGCAAAGGTTCGATCGCGGTGACAAGCCCGCTTGCCGGAGTCATACACTCAATGCCTTTTTTTCCATGCTCATGAATATAAGGCTCGCGATTCGCGATGACATAAAGCGATCCCGTCTCTAACTTATCTTTGACCAGCTCTTTTAATCTTTCCGGCGTCCAAATCGCAGCGCCTTGGTTTCGGAGCCGAGCTTCTTTTTCCGCTTTAATGCGCGCATTTTGCAAACTGCGCGCGATGCGTCCGACCTCATCTGCGAGCGGCCCTAAAAGGTCACGTGAACTCGCTTTAAGGTCATTGGTTTCTTTTCCCAGCCGAACACCGCGCAGCCAATAAACCGCGTCGCGAATCGGCGCGGTAATATTGGTATGAATCACAGCAAGGCACACCAAAATAATCAATAGCACCTGCGCGCCGACACGCAAGAAGGTCACAACCCATATGCGCATCACGCGCTCTTTAACGATAGACGCATCCTGATACACCGTCAAATAGAGTCCGCCGTCCGGGACGGTCTCATCCAACTTTGCCGAGTAAACATGCAAGGGGGGCGCCGTTGTCCATGAAAAATAGGAAAAGCTGTTTTGTTCAGAGTTGGAAAGCCGGTGATCCAGCCATTTTTGCTGCGCGCTTTCCAGATAAGATTTCACGCTCGGAGAGAAGATTTGAGCTTGTCCGTCAGCCGTTTGAACCGCAAGACCTAGAATTTTTTCACGGTTTGAAAATTTTTCGGCGATCTTTTGCGCCGGCTCTTGCCGCCCCGCGGCAAGATGTCCTCTGAGCGAGTCGCTGACTCCGTCAGCAAGCAAAACCGCGCGCTTCTCAATATCTCCCAATAAACGCAATTTTTCTTGATGACTGCTGGAAAAAGCAAAGTAAAGCGCAACCGCCAAAACCACAGCGGTCAAACTTCCCACTAATCTAAATATAACTTTGAGGTTCATGGGCGTTCACCCTTCGCCTTTGAAAATGCCTGTCTTAGAAAATCATTTTCTTTGGCGGAGCCAAAGTAAACGGTTTGATGCGGAAAAGGAATCTCGATGCCCAATTCATCGAAGCGGTTTTTTAAACGGCGCCGAAATTCACGCGCCACTTCCCACTGTTTGATCGGAAGCGTTTTGATGCGGCACTTAATCGTAACCTGCGATGATTCAAAGCCGTCCACGCCCAGCATTTCTATATCATTCAAAATCAGCTTATTGAAGTATTCATGCCCGCGCATCTCTTTCGCGGTTTCAATGACGACTCTCATAACGTCATCAACATTTTCTTTGTAAGCCACGCCGAGATCAAAAAGAGCGTAAGAAAACTCTTTCGTAAAGTTGATCACGGATTTTATTTCTCCGTTTGGAATATAAATCACACGTCCTTCCAAATCACGGAGCCGGGTATGGCGCAAATTCACCGACTCTACCAAGCCGCCATGCTCACCGATTTTAACCACGTCATCAATCCGGTATTGCCCTTCGATTAAAATAAAAATGCCGTTGATCACATCGCGAATGAGATATTGTCCGCCAAAGCCAAAAGCAAGTCCCGCAATGCCGGCTCCGGCTAAAAGAGGGGCCATGTTGATGCCGAAATTTTCAAGCAGCATGTAGGAGACAGTCCCGACAATGAGAATCGAGCCGGTCCAATTAACGAGCTGTAAAAGCGTTTTAAATTGCAACGCCTGCTCGCTTTCACGCAAAGCATTCTTCTCGGAAGCCCTGAGAGTCATTTTCGCAACGCCGATTTTCAGCAGTTTAAATAACGCTGCCCCAACCAATAAAATAATAGCTATGCGAAAAAGCTTCTCTTGCCAATTAATTCCCGAGAAAAAATTCGCTGCCTCGTTTTGAGCAAACACGGAATAACCGCCGCAAAACAGAAAAGAGGCAGTGAATAAGGCAAGCTTGGCAGTGTTTAGATTTTTAGCAGTCATCGCTGTTCCTCTCGTTTTATCAGACAAGGTAACACTATGAGCAAATGGCGGCCCCACCATCTACGATAACCCTTCAGCGAAAGCGCTGAACCCTTTGAAGAAATTTTATTTTAGCGAAGAATCACTGAGAACCAAGCTTTTTTTTAACGCGGAGAATAGGGCTGATACATTCCGGTTGCGTAATTGGCCGCGTACTTCACATAACGCTTGCCCCAATTTTTCAGCTTCTCGATTTCTTCTTTTTTAAGCGAACGGATATATTTCGCGGGTTTTCCGAGGTAAAGGGAGTAAGGCTTCAATTTTTGGCCATGCGTCACTAAGCTTCCGGCTCCAACCAAACAACATTCTCCGACTACAGCTCCATCTAAAATGATTGATTGGATCCCAATCAAGGAATACTGTTTAATCGTGCAAGCATGCAAGGTTACTTGATGTCCGACAGTCACATCATCAGCTATTTTGGTTCCGTGATTGGTTTCGAGATGAATACAGGTGAGGTCTTGGATATTGGTGCGTTTACCGATCGTAATCGTGTTGATGTCGCCGCGCAAAACGCAATTCGGCCAAACGGAAGAGTAATCGCCGATTTTAACGCGCCCTTCCACCACAGCGGAAGGATGAATAAAAACATGTCGCCCAACCTTGGGCCTGTAGATCTTTCTCTGCTCTTTTTTCATCCTACTTGATGAGCTGGCGGAGGACATACTGTAAAATCCCGCCGTGTTTGAAGTATTCCAGCTCCACCGGCGTATCAATGCGGCATTTAACACTAAATTCAAGTCCGGAGGCCTGAGCCCCGAGCCCCGAGGCTCGCACCTTAACAACTTGTCCTGGTTTAATGCTTGAAATACCCTCAATCGTAAAGGTTTCTTCGCCTGTCAAACCCAATGACGCGGGAGTTTGTCCGTCGGTAAAAATAAGCGGCAAAATTCCCATTCCGATTAAATTACTGCGGTGAATACGTTCAAAGCTTTCCGCGATGACGGCTTTGATACCAAGCAACATCGGTCCTTTCGCAGCCCAATCGCGCGATGAACCCGTGCCGTATTCTTTGCCCGCGATCACAATCAACGGTGTTTTCTTTTTTGCGTATTCCTGCGCGGCATCAAAAATCGACATTGTTTTACCATCAGGCAAAAGACGCGTCACGCCGCCTTCCGTGCCGGGTGCGATCAAATTTTTTAAACGGATATTCGCAAAAGTTCCGCGCACCATCACTTCGTGATTGCCGCGACGCGCGCCATAAGAATTAAAATCTTTTGCCGTCACGCCGTTATCCATCAAATACTTCGCTGCAGGACCGTCTTTAGCAATATTGCCCGCGGGAGAAATATGATCCGTGGTTACCGAGTCGCCCACCATCACCAAAACACGCGCATCTTTAATGTCGTTTAATTTCGCGGGCTCCGCCTGCATACCGTCAAAGTAAGGCGCTTTTTTGATGTAAGTCGATTTATCGCTCCATTTAAAAGTATCGCCTTCGGCAACTTGAATGGATTGCCAATTTTTATCACCGTCAAAAACAACGGAGTATTCTTTTTCAAACATTTTGCGCGTCACTTGCGCGACGGCGTCGGCAACTTCTTTGTTCGATGGCCAAATATCTTTGAGATAAACAGGTTTGCCGTTTTTGTCATTCGCGACCGGCTCGGTGGTGAGATCTTTTTCAACCGAGCCCGCCAACGCATAAGCCACAACCAGCGGCGGCGATGCGAGATAGTTCGCTTTCACAAGCGGGTTCACACGGCCTTCAAAATTGCGGTTGCCCGAAATCACGGCGGCGGCGACCAAGTTATTATCTTTTACGGCTTTGCCGATTTCTTCCGGCAAAGGCCCTGAATTTCCGATGCAAGTGGTGCAGCCGTAACCCACGACAAAAAAACCGGTTTTCTCAAGTTCGGACAAAAGCCCGGACGCTCGCAAATATTCAGTAACCACTTTCGATCCCGGCGCGAGCGAAGTCTTCACCCACGGCTTGGCTTTAAGTCCCAGCGCGGCGGCTTTTTTCGCGACAAGCCCCGCAGCCATAAGCACCGACGGATTCGATGTATTCGTGCAGCTTGTGATCGCAGCAATCGTTACGGCGCCATTTTCCAAATCAAATTCTTGGCCGGCATATTTCACTTTTACTTTTTCCAAAGTTGCAACGGCTGCGGAAGAACCCGCCTTGGAAATCTGAAAGCCCGGAACGGCAGCTTGAAAATTAGCTTTCACATCGGACAGCGCCACGCGGTCTTGCGGACGCTTCGGACCGGCAAGACAAGGCTTGACGGTGCCAAGATCAAGTTCAAGCGTGTCGGAAAAAACCGGGTCGGGAGAATTTTTTGTGCGGAAAAGCCCCTGTTCTTTCAAGTAAGCTTCAATCAATGCGATTTGTTCTTCACTGCGTCCGGAAACGCGCAAGTAGTTGACGGCTTCGTCATCCACAGGAAAGAAACCCATCGTCGCGCCGTATTCAGGCGCCATATTCGCCACCGTCGCGCGGTCGGCAAGTGAAAGCGAATCGAGACCTGAGCCATAAAACTCAACGAACTTTTCAACCACACCTTTTTTGCGCAGCATTTGCGTCACAGTCAAAACTAGATCTGTTGCGGTCGCGCCTTCGGGAAGTTTGCCGGTAAATTTAAAGCCCACAACTTCCGGAATCAGCATCGAGGAAGGCTGACCGAGCATCGCGGCTTCGGCTTCAATACCGCCCACGCCCCAACCCAAAACGCCGAGACCGTTAATCATGACGGTATGCGAATCGGTTCCGACCAAGGTATCGGGATAAGCGAGCGTTTCACCATTCACATTTTTGGTAATAACAACCGACGCGAGATATTCCAAATTAACCTGATGGACAATGCCCATACCCGGCGGAACGGCGCGAAAATCAGAAAGCGCTTTTTGTCCCCACTTCAAAAACTCATACCGCTCTTGATTGCGTTCAAATTCAATACGGGTGTTTTCAGCAAGCGCGCCGGCATTACCAAACGCATCCACCTGAACAGAGTGATCGATCACCAAATCCACGGGTTCAAGCGGATTGATTTTCTTCGGGTCCTTGCCAAACTCTTTCATTTTGTCGCGCATCGCAGCGAGATCCACCACACAAGGCACACCGGTAAAATCTTGCAAGATCACGCGCGCGGGCGTGAAAGCAATTTCCTTCTGAGATTTTTCTTTCGGATTCCAATTACGTAGCGCTTCAATATCGGCTTTTAAAACCGATTTGCCGTCTTCGCGACGCAAAAGATTCTCGATTAAAATGCGGACGGAATACGGAAGCTGTTCGAGCGGAAGACCTGCGAGACTTTTTACCGCGGACAGTTTAAAAATAGAAAAGGTTTTATTGCCGACCTTGAGAACCGATTTGCTTTTAAAACTATCCACGATATTCATCTCTCCAATTAAAGTTTCAGTTTGTCGCAGTTTTCTTTGACATGATTTGCGGAAACATGAAGCGCTTTGGACTCATCAGCAGTTAAAGGCAGCTCGACAACTTTCTCAACGCCTTTGCGACCAAGCACCACGGGCACGCCGACATAAATATCGTTGATGCCGTATTCGCCTTTGAGAAGAACGCAGCTGGCGATGGTTTCTTTTTTGTCCTGCAAAATTGAACGCACCATGCGTACCGATGAAGCGGACGGTGCGTAGTAAGCGGAACCGGTTTTAAGCAAACCGACAATTTCGGCGCCGCCGTCGCGCGTGCGCTGATTGATTTTTTCAATCGTGTCTTTGTCTAAAACTTGCGGCAAAGGTTTACCCTGAACTTTCGTGTGCTGCGGTACCGGCACCATTTGGTCGCCGTGCCCACCGAGAACGATGGCTTCAACTTCGCCCGCCGGAACGCCGGTTTTTTCGGCGATGAAATACGCCATACGCGCGGAATCAAGTTCGCCTGCCATACCAATCACGCGGTTCGCCGGAAAACCGGATTTTTTCCAGGCAAGATACACCATGACATCCAAAGGATTGGTGACGATGATCAAAATCGTATTCGGAGAATGCTTCACAATGTTTTCAACGATGTCGCCGACGATTTCGGCGTTCTTGAAAAGCAAATCATCACGGGTCATACCGGGCTTACGAGCGAGACCGGCGGTGATCACAACCACGTCGGAGTTCGCGGTATCCGCATAATTATTCGTACCTACAATTTTCGTGCGGAACTTTTCAGTCGGCGCCGACTCCATCATGTCGAGAGCTTTGCCTTGGGGCAAACCTTCAACGACATCAATCAAAACCACATCTGCGATTTCTTTTTCAAGAATACGCTGTGCTGTTGTTGCGCCTACGAAACCTGCACCCACTACCGTTACTTTTGGATAACCCATAATATTCAAACCTCTCGTTTTTAAAAATTAGAAATCAAAGATCAGAGCTCAAAACCATAACTCAAAATTCAAAGATGCCCGGACGGCTTGAAATCTTTAATCTATGGTTCTGATTTTTGATTTCTAATCTTTGAACTAAGAAAGTTAAGCTTGCTTAACTTTCTTTGCGATCGCTTCCGCCATTTGCATCGTGCCAACCGCGCTCGGATCATTGCGATCATTTTTCATGTCGTAAGTCACATCTTTGCCTTCTTTGATCACGGCAGCAACGGCCTTTTCAAGTTTGTCCGCGGCGGCGGTTTCACCGATATAACGCAGCATCAACATGCCCGACAAAATCACTGCGGTCGGATTCACTTTATTCAAACCCTTGTATTTCGGCGCGGAACCATGCGTCGCTTCGAAAAGCATGCCGCCTTCGCCGATGTTCGCGCCCGGAGCCACGCCGAGACCGCCGATTAAGCCAGCGCAAAGATCGGAAACGATATCGCCGTAAAGATTCGGCAACACCAACACATCATAATCTTCGGGCTTTTGAACCAACTGCATGCACATATTGTCTACGATGCGGTCTTCGAATTGAATGTCGTTGTATTGCTTCGCAACATTACGCGCCACTTCAAGAAAAAGCCCGTCGGAAAATTTCATGATGTTGGCTTTATGAACCGCGGTCACCTTCTTGCGCTTGTACTTGCGCGCGTATTCAAAAGCATATTTCACAATGCGTTCGGAACCGGAAACCGAAATCGGCTTAATGCTGACGCCGGAATCGGGACGGATTTTTTTCTGCGAAAGCTTGGAAGAAAGCTCGAGAATCTGATTCGCTTCGGGCGTTCCCTTTTGAAATTCAATGCCCGCATAAAGATCTTCGGTGTTTTCGCGCACGATGACGAGATCAATATTCTTGTAACGGGAACGCACACCTTCATACGATTTGCAGGGACGCACGCACGCGTAAAGATCAAGCTCTTTGCGGAGCGCGACATTCACTGAACGGAAACCGCCGCCGACCGGAGTCGTGATCGGAGATTTTAAAGCGATTTTATTTTTGCGGATGGAATCAATCACGCGCTGAGGAAGCGGCGTGCCTTCTTTTTCCATCACATCCACGCCGGCGGACTGAACATCCCACTCGATTTTAACGCCGGTGGATTCAATGGCAATTTTGGAAGCTTCCGCGATTTCCGGACCGACACCGTCACCGGGAATCAAAGTAATTTTATATGACATAATTTCTCCTTAAATAATAATTACAAGTTCACTGCCGTTCGCTAGAATGGCGGCCTTAGCAGGGCGCAGGCTGCGCACCTGCCTGCCGATAGGCAGGGAGCCAAATCAGAAAGAGCATTCTATATGAACAGAGACAAAATTAAAAGCGTGCTATTGGACGCGGCAAGCACGGCCGGCAAGCATATGTTGGCGAAAATTTCCGCGCGCGGAAGCTTTGCGGAGAAGACCGAGATCAGCATCGTGACGGAAACGGATAAAGAGTGCGAAAAAATCGTTTTAGATAAAATTCTGGGCGCTTTTCCCGACCACTCAATCCTCTCAGAAGAGTCAGCTGCCATTGAAGGCTCACATCACCGCTGGATTATTGACCCGATTGACGGCACAACCAACTTTGCCCACACTTTTCCGGCTTCTTGCGTTTCCATCGCCTATGAAGAAGAAGGCGTCATCATGATGGGCGCGATTTATGACCCTTTCCGCGATGAGATGTTCTTCGCAGCCAAGGGAGCGGGATCTTTCTTAAACGGGAAAAGAATTTTTGTTTCCGAAACCAAGTCGCTTTCGCATTCACTTATGGCAACGGGATTTCCGTATGACCGCAAAGAACGCATCGACGACTATTTGGCGATGATCAAAGCTTTTCTGCTTTTGACACATGATATCCGCCGTGTGGGCGCAGCCGCGCTCGATATGTGTTATGTGGCCTGCGGACGGTTTGACGGATATTGGGAAGCGAACATTGAAGCTTGGGATAAAGCCGCGGGCATGCTGCTTGTGACCGAAGCCGGCGGAAAAGTTTCGGATTACTCAGGTAATCCGATGACGCTCAAAGGCCGGCAAAATGTCGCGTCAAACGGGCTCATTCACGAAGCCATGCTGAAAGCCATCGAGCCCTATCGTCATGTCGGCATCAGCCCCATCAAAAAAGGCTAACGCCTTTTTTGAAACTGATAAGTTAAAGCTCAGAGCTCAAAGCCATAGATCAAAACCTAAAGCTTTTGCTATTCTAAATTTCCATCCTGATTTGTTTTTTTTCAGCAAGGCAATGTTGAGAAACATGCGCGGTAAAGGGAATGATTCTTGCGAATGAGGCGAAAGGAATGGTCTACGACCACAAGCGCCGTGTTCATCGGCAGCAAAGTTCAGCGAAGACTCTTGTCTGCAAAAAGTCGTTCAAAAGGTTTCGGATGCTAGGCAAATTCGAACGACCGCGGAGGTGTAGTGAAACCTACACCGCACAAGGGAGTGACGAATTTAACGCCGCAGACGAAGCCTTTTCAACGACTTATTATTCGAAGGCGGTGCCGCCGCCGGGGAGCGGAATATCAAACGGCGCCGGAAAAGTCACCACATGCAAAGCGCCGCCGACTGTATTTGTCACGGTGCGAGCGATTGAGCGCAGAAAATAAACGCCCACATTGGTTTCAGGATCTTGAAAGTATTCGGTTCCAAGCGCAGTCCAGCCGAGCAAAATATTAACCAAACCAAAACCAACCTTGCCCACCGTTTTTTCGCCATAGCTCATACCCTTGGTCCATTGGCTGGGTGGAAATTCATTAAATGCCGCGGATGAAAATCCGGATTGCGGCGCAAGAAAAAGAATAAAAACAAAAACGGACAATAATTTTTTCATAAATCCCCCATGGATGGTTGTGAGGAATATATCGGCAGTTTCTAAAAAAACTTTTACGACTTAGACAGGAAGCAGGTTCGGAGAATCGAAAAGCAAGATGTCGGGATTTTTGTCGCGATAATAATTCATCGACCATTCACTGCCGAAAATCAGAACACGCCGGCCGTTTTCATCCACCCCAAAAGCTCCCCCGGAGGGAACCTTGAGTTTCAAAGTGTCATCATCAAGGCTCGTGTGAATCCAACGCAACAGCTGCCATGGAGCACGTGTCAAATCTGACTTGGCACCGTATTCACTTTCAAGGCGGTATTGCAAAACCTCAAATTGCAACGGCCCAACCGCGCCAAGCAAGGGGTCACTTTTCCAAGGTTCTTTCAGCTGAAAGACCTGCACAATATCTTCGGCAAGGAGCTGCTCGATACCTTTGCGGTAGGCTTTGTATTTGCCCGGTTCAGGGTTATTCAAATAGCCGAAACATTCGGGCGCGAATTTAGGAATTTCGTTGTACACAATGCTTCTGTCTTCGGTAACGGTATCGCCGACGCGGAAATCGGTTTTCACAACCACGCCGAGAATGTCTCCCGCATAAGCGTCTTCAACGACTTCGCGGTTTTGTCCGAAAAGTTTATGTGTGCTACCAAGGCGCACTTTGTCGCCAGTGCGAACGTTGGTAACCTGCAGGTCGCGCGTAAACTTGCCCGAACAAACGCGGATAAACGCGATGCGGTCGCGGTGCATCGGATCCATATTGGTTTGCATCTTGAAAACGAACCCCGAAAATTTATCGTGGTCCACAGGCACAATCTCTCCCGCGGATTTGCGCGGCGTGGGACCTTGCGAATATTTCAAAAAACCCTTCAGCAAAAGTTCAACGCCAAAGTTATTCACAGCGCTGCCAAAAAAAACCGGCGTGGTATTACCGTCGATCACATCCTGCATATCAAAATCAACATGCGCGCCGCTTAAAAGATCCAGCTCTTCGGCGGCCTGTTTGTAGCTGTCTTCATCCATTTTGCTTTTCACAAACGGATCCGAAAAATCGCTGACTGAAACGGGGGGACGATACGCGCCGCCCGGAACACGCTCAAACATATGCGCCTCTTTATTCACGCGGTCATACACGCCTTTGAAATCTTTTCCATTACCGAGAGGCCAATTCACGGGATAAGCATCGATTTTCAAAACATTCTCAAGCTGGTCAATCAGCTCCAGCGGCGACAAGCTGGGGCGATCCATTTTGTTCACGAATGTAAAAGTAGGAATTTTACGGCGATGGCAAATCTCAAAAAGTTTGCGCGTTTGGCTTTCAATACCTTTGCCGCCGTCCATGACCATAATGACAGCATCCACCGCCATCAAAACACGGTAAGTATCTTCGGAAAAATCTTTGTGGCCCGGAGTATCGAGCAAATTGATACGGTAGGGACCATAATCAAATTGCAGCAAAGTTGAACTGATTGAAATGCCGCGCTGCTTTTCAAGCTCCATCCAGTCGGAAGCCGTCGCGCGCTGTTCTTTGCGTGCGGTAACCGAACCCGCGAGCTGAATCGCGCCGCCATAAAGCAAAAATTTTTCCGTGAGCGTGGTTTTACCCGCGTCAGGGTGAGCGATAATGGCGAATGTCCGCCGTTTTGAAATCTCGTTTTCCATTATATTTCTGCTCTGCGCCGAAGGCGCAACCGCGGGTTCCAAATTCATTTATTAACTTTGAGAGCGAGGAAACTACCTTATTCGGAGTAAGAAATCAACCGTACCAAGCAGGGTCATTTTCCGAAAGCGATGACATACAGCTCTTCGACTTGTTTGCGCGCCCAGGGGGTTTTGCGCAAAAACCGCAAGCTGGAGGTAATGCTGGGGTCAAAGTTGAAGCAATTAATGCGCACAATTTTTCCCAGCTCTTGCCAGCCATAGTGCTCGACCAGCCTTGTGACAACTTGCTCAAGGGTCACGCCATGCAGAGGATCATTTGATGATTGATTTGTCATATCAATAAAAGTATAGAATAGTTACATGAAAAATGTAGCAGCTTTTATTTTAATGTTTTGTCTGCTTGTTTCGGATGCTCCGCTCATGGCACAGGAATCGCCGGTTCATCGTGTGCTTGAAAAAGGCAAAGCAGTCGTCAGCATTGAAGCGATTGACGCAGCGATTTTCAAAGACGGACAGCCTCAAGGCATTTTCGATCCCGCGACGGGACAGGTTTTAGTGGTGCAACGAATGCGCCGCGTGGCCTCGGTACAAGTCGGCGGAGGAATTATTTTGAGCTCAGATGGTTTGATCGTGACCGCTGCGCACACTTTGCGGGGTAAGCAAAATATTGTCGTTACGCTTTTTGACGGAACCAAGTTGGATGCTAAAGTTTTGCATGAAGTGCCGTCGCAGGATATCGCTTTTATCGGAGTTCATCCGCCGTTCGCGCTCGACACAATTTCTTTCGCGAATTCCGACGCCGCGCCGGTTGGCATGCCGGTTTATGCCATGGGCCGCGCGCAATGGCTGGAGGGAACGCTAACGGGAGGAGCCATCAGCGCTTTGGGAATTGATCCAATCGACGGCGTTCAGCGCGTAACCTCGCTTCAAATTAATTTCAAAGCATACAAAGGCGACAGCGGCTCACCGATTTTGGACGGCAACGGCAATTTGCTCGGCATGATCAGCGCGGGCCAAGTCGTAGGCAGCGCAACATACGCGATCACATCCAACATGATCGCAACCGCATACCGCAAATATTTGAACCGCTGATTTCTCTTTGAAAACGCTTCTAATTTCTTACCGAAGCTAAAATTTGTTTGAGATCCAACGTCTTCGCCTTCTCGGCCATTTCCCCCTGATAGCGTGACTCCATCGTTTTCGCCTGATTGAAAATATTTTGAAATGTCGCTTTTAAATCAGCCGTGCTTAATTTTCGCCCGCCGGCATAGTAAGTTTTCGCAACCTGTCCTAACGCGTAAGTCGTCGCGAAAGAAAATGCGGAACTTGTCGCTTGCCGTCCTAACCCGCCTAAAATCTTTCCGCCGGCTTTACCGATCACTTTCCCGATAATCTTGGAGCCGATTTTTTCAAGATACTGGGATGTTAGCCCCACGCCCGCGGTCGCGATGAAGTCTTTGATATGCCCTCGATCCAATTCAAAACCATAACTCTTGCCGATACGGTAAACCATCTTCATTTGCAGAGGAATAATGGCTAAAGACGATATCGAATCGGGCAAAAGCTCAAGCGCGCCGTTTAAAATCGAATAATTCAATATCATGGGATCGTTGGTGTTTTGTGGAGCGGAATAAGTCTCTCGAATCGGAGCCGCAACCAACGTATCAGCCTGCTGACTCATCTGTTCAGCCTCTTTTTTATCGAGCCCCAGCTGAGTGCTTAAATTTTTGAGAAACGCTTTTTCATCAGGCGTCTGCTCGCCATCCGAATCGCACACGCAAACCGCCATCTCATAGGCCAACCGCCGAGTTTCGGGGCGAGTCAATCCTTGAACGGCTTGTTCGGAGCTTATGCGCATCAACAAAATATCCTGACAAATCGCGGGTATATTTTCACCCGCTCCCGGAGAAAGCGACTCGGCGACCTTTTTAATTGCGTCACGCTCCGCGTCCGCTTTGTGCCGATCAGCAAAAGCAGCCATCAAAGCCAAAGTTAAAATTGAACGATGTTCCGAATCCATACGCCCCTCCTCAGCTACCCTTTAACTGTTTTCAAAAACAACCGCTGTCCCGCTCGCGCTCACCATCAACATGCTACTGTTGGCGGTAATGGAGTCATAATCCAAATCAACACCGACAATCCCGTTGGCGCCCAGCTGTTTCGCGTTTTGGATCATTTCCTGAACAGCAAGGTCTTTGGCTTTGCGTAATTCTTTTTCATAGGCTTCCGCTCGACCGCCAACGATGTCGCGAATTCCGGCAAACAAATCTTTAAATATGTTTGCGCCCAAAATCACCTCACCCGTAACCAGCCCCAAATGACTTTTTATTTTTTGGCCTTCAACCGAAGGCGTTGTGACAATCAGCATTTCACCCTCCTATTTCATTTTTTTGCCGCACATCGGCAAAACCGCAAATACTAATTCCTGCTCGCTCGACGCGGCATCACCCGCGCAACCGCCATTGATTTGAGGGCTTTGTAACGCGCATAAACAGCACCCCCTAAAATCAAAGCTCCCATCGCCACAAAGATCAAGGTTTCCATAACGCCTCCTCTTGCTTTTGAAACAATGCCATTCGCGAGAAATATAACGCCCGGAGTAGGCATTTATAAAATAGATAATTTAATTAATGTTCATTGATTTAACCTATAAATAGAATCAGAGGGCGGAAATAAAAAACCCCGGATCCGCAAAGGCGGTCCGGGGCTTGAGAAAATTATTTCTTTTTCTTGGTCTTTGCTTTTGTGGGGGCTTGAGCAACCGCGACAGGGGCGGGATTATCTCAGGTGCCGATAGGCTTTTTATCCTCACCGGCGGATGGCCTTGCGCCTCCGGAGCCGGCGCGGGCTCCGCGATTCATTCCGGCGCTCACACAGCTGATGCTTCGCTCAGAACTCGCGGCGGAATTGAATCGCTGAACAAAAAACAAAATTTAAATCCGAAAATCTTTATTTCTTTTTCTTGGTCTTCACTTTGCCGCTCTTTTCGATAACAGCAACGGGCGCAGCGGGTTTGGGGGCGCTGACAGGAACATTCCCCGCTTTGCGGGCGGCGAAACATTCTTTGCAATACACGGGACGATCGCCCGGCTTGAAAGGCACTTCCGTGTTCTTCTTACAGTCCGCGCAAATCACTTGATACATTTGGCGCTGCGGCAACGGTGCCTGAGGACGCGAATATCCATAAGGGTTTTGTTCATGCGACGCATTTTGACGGGTGTTCTGCTGAAGGTTGTCGCGAATTTCAAAAAGCGTGTTCGAAATACGGCTATTCACCTGATCAATCTTGCGCTCAACAATCTCAAGCCGCTCAACGAGCTTCGCCAGCCCCTCAACAATCGTCGGCATAAACGGCGCTTCCACCGCTTTTGACTTCTTCGGCGCTTTCGGCGCCTTCACTGCTTTTGCTTTTTTAACTTTTGCCATAAATACTCCTATTAAGACTAACGACCAACGACTGAAGACTACAGACTATAATTCAGGTCAAAACTTACTTGTCCCTTTGGTGCGCAGCACCTTTTTTCTACGCATTAACTATTATATCTATCAAATTTTTGGGGCTGCTTGATTCAACGATTTTTAAAGACCTTTTCCTTTTGCTTGCTGTTGCTGTCCCAATATTAACCACCAATATCCAGTATTGTCCATGCAACCAACGTTTATCGGGCACGTAAATCAAATCATCCGAATAGTTATAAATAGCCAAAATACCGCGCGGCTGCTTGTGAATATCCATGTAAGATTGCAACTGCACTAAATTTGCCTTTATCACACTTGGATTAACAGCCCTGCCTCTACGAAAAACTTTTGTTTCCACAACATACTCTTCAGCAATCGGAAGCTCCCCTTCTTTTATATAAAAATCAATTTGGCTTCTACCAAAGATTTTCCCATATGCAACAATATCATTCTCTATGAGAAACTTACAAAGATCCTTCTGTAGAGCTATTTCATTTTTCTTACCAGCTGAAATATCAGGGGGCGAAACCTCACGCGAGAGCTTATAGTTAAAGAGCAGTCTTTCAACTTTAGAGCCAGAACTTTGATTTTCCATGGCGTAGCTATTTAATCTTTCCATAGACGCTGAAAGGCTTTCCACAAAACTCACCGACGAATTATTTCGCATTTCCTCCAATTCTTTTTTTGCGGCTTGAAAAAACTCACCGTCAAAAACAAACGAGTCTTGATTGGCGTTAATAGCTCTGGCTAGTTCTGATTTATTTGCATATGTAATTTTCTCAAAAAGGCTAATAACTTTGCTTAAAGTTCGAATTACCAACACATCAAACTCCGAAACATTATTTTTTCCTTGAGATGAGGAGAGGGCTAGGCTGCGGGCAATCCCCAATGGCCCAACTGGGTAAGCATTGTAACCTTCAGCTATCATTCTCCGCACAGTAAGCGGTTTATATTCGACAATAAAATCTGCATATCTTTCCGCCACCTCATCTAACGAAATTGACTTGGGTGATATATCCCAAAAATCCTCAGGAATAATATCTTTATAAAAAACGTAGCCGTGATGATCATCATCTTTATTTCGAAACTTAGATTTCAAATCTGCCCACAACAATAACAGGTCATCTTTTCTAACTTTTTTAAGTTTAGCAAGAACATCTTGTTTGACTCTCTTAAAAACAGGGCTTCTCTTTTCAAAAGCCATCATTATCTCATTCATTTTGGAATCAAAAACAAGCTCCAATCGAAATAATATTTCCATTGAGCCCAATTTAATTTGATTGCCATCAGCATTGGAAATCCAACTCTTAAGCTCATTGATCTTTTGTATCGGGTCAACTTCTCTTGTTTTTTCATCCGCAAAAGTAAGAGTATATTTGGGGGGATGGTATTCTAAAATAATGTCCAAAACTTTTGCTATAGAAGATAGATCCGCCTTCTTCAACTCAACAATTCGCTTTTCAAGAGAGTTTACGGCCGCGATTTTATAGATTTCTTCCACATACTCTGAAATGATTGCCTTTATTTCATCTCGAACCAATTTGGGCAGACGATGATTCTCAATATTATTTCGAATTTCCGAAGCAATTATACTAACCGCTTTTTGAAGCCTAACAATTCTCATGAAGTCCTTATCGCAGCAGGGATCGGAATATTTCCAAAGATACTGGCTCTGAAAAAGTCATTGGTCGTCAGTCTTTGGTCTTTAGTCTGCTGTGAATTCTGTCAGATTTTAAATCAATCGCAACCGATATTTTGAGGATAAAAACTGCTCCCAAAGGCGAGATTCACTAGCCGAGGGGGCAAATATGACGGGAAACGCCGAAGGCAAAGCCAAGGCTTTCTCCTTTGACAGCCCACCGCCCCTTTTGCGGAAGAGACTCGAATTGAAACTCTTCGAATGCGAGTTTCGCGCCAACGGACGCGACTGTCTGAGCAGACGAAGAGTTTCAAGTCGAGGAACCATCATGAGAGTCAATCACTGGATCCCCGCATTCGCGAGGATGACAAGCCAAGAGCAGTAGCGACAAGAAATCTAAAACTTCCCCGTCTCCCCCAAAGCCTTAAACCGAACAAGAATCAAATCACGCACTTTCCGAAACTCATTCAAAACAGCTTCGGTAATATCTTTGTCGTGAGGCGGATCCGGAAACGGCCAATGCAGACGAGTCGTTCCGCCCGGAAAGATCGGGCAAGATTCTTTGGCATTGTCGCAAACTGAAATAATAAAATCTATTTTTTGACCTAAAAACTCATCAATGTGTTTCGATCGATGCTCTGAGATATCGATGCCGATTTCCTGCATCACTTTAATTGCAGTCTTGTTCACAACTGACGGCTTTGTGCCCGCGCTTAAAACATTGAACTTATCGGAACCGAAATGCCGCAAAATGCCCTCTGCCATTTGCGAGCGGCATGAATTGCCCGTACAGAGAATTAAAACACTTTTTTTCATATCAGCAGCAACCCTCGGTTTGTTTGATCTCGATATTTTTAAAATATTTTCCGCGAATCCAAAATGCAACATGCACCAAGCCAATCATGACGGGCACTTCGACAAGCGGCCCGATCACGGCGGTAAACGCTTGCCCGGAATTCACGCCGAAAACAGCGATGGCAACCGCGATGGCGAGCTCAAAGTTATTGCTCGCAGCGGTGAATGAAAGCGTGACGGATTTGGAATAATCAGCGCCGGCTATTTTTGACATCCAAAAACTGAAAAGAAACATGACGACAAAATAAATCAGAAGCGGGAGCGTGATTTTGACGACATCCAGCGGGATTTGAACGATGTAATTTCCTTTGAGGCTGAACATGATCAAAATGGTGAAAAGCAAAGCCGCGAGAGTTAGCGGGCTAATTTTGGGCAAAAATTGATTTTCATACCAAGCGGCGCCTTTTGCTTTAAGCAAACTGAATCGCGTGATCATGCCCGCCAGAAACGGAATGCCGAGATAAATAAAAACACTTTCGGCAATTTGGCGCATAGAAACCGCTACGGCGAAACTTTCCATACCGAAAAGCTTGGGTAAAAATGAAATAAAGAAATAGGCGTATGCGCTGAAAAATAAAACCTGAAACACACTGTTGAAGGCCACAAGCCCCGCGGCATATTCGGAATTGCCTTCGGCGAGTTTATTCCAAACAATCACCATGGCAATACAGCGCGCGAGGCCGATTAAAATAAGGCCGGCCATATATTCGGGCTGGTCGCGTAAAAAAAGAACCGCCAAAACAAACATGAGCACCGGACCGATCACCCAGTTTTGGATGAGGCTTAGAATCAGAATTTTTTTATTCTTAAAAACATCCCCCAGTTCTTCATAGCGAACCTTGGCAAGGGGTGGATACATCATCAGAATGAGTCCTGCCGCGATGGGAATATTCGTCGTGCCAACTTGAAATGAATTAATAACCCGTTCAACGCCGGGAAAGAAATACCCAAGCGCCACGCCCACGGCCATGGCCGCAAAAATCCAAACTGTTAAATACCGGTCTAAAAAAGAAAGCTTTTGCATCGATTCAACTTTTCATATGTTTAAAAACTCCCGGCAAAGATGATCGTCATCATCTTTGTGGGGAGTGATTGGAATGCCTATTTGCAGCATCCGCTTCCGCAACAACCGTCCATGATTCTCACCCCCTTTGATTTTAACTAAATCACTTACAGCAAGAGACTAGACAGTTTTTATTTTTACGAAATTCATTCAAATCATTTTGTAGCTCGGCAAAATCTTCTCGGCAGCAGCCGAAAGACTGAAACACCGCCTTTAAAACTTTGATCTTCGGCTTAGCGAGCCGGTAATGCATCCACAGGCCCTCTTTGCGCGCATCCACAAGCCCCGCGCGGCGCAAATAAGACAAATGCCGAGATATCTTCGACTGCGGCGCTTTTAAAACCTGCATGATGTCGCAAACGCAAAGCTCCCCTTCGGAGAGCAAATTCAAAATACGGAAACGCGTCGCGTCCGCCAAAGCCCCAAAAATAACCTGCGTGTCTTTCAATTTCATAATCAAACTATATCTGCATAAGCAGATATAGTCAAGCGCCAGCTTCCGAAGCGAGATTCACGAGCTGAGGAAGCAATAAGACGGGAAACGCCGAAGGCAACCGCCTCTGCTTTATACAGGAAAGCACTTTTTTGCGGCATCGCGGAAATCAACGATTCCCTTTTATTTAAAGATCGGCGCTTGAGCGACAGGTGTTTTTGAACAAAATCATTTGTTCAAAAAATACCGTAGCAAAAAAGGCTTTCCGAAGCCAGCCGCGGCTTTGGAGCGGCTAGCCCGTCCGGCGGTGAGGACAAAAGCCATGCGGCGACTGAGCAAATTAAGCTGATGTTGCAAACGCACGCATCGAATTCAACTGCTGACTCCACTCCGGCTCCTGCACCACAACCGGCCGCGTCACTTTAGCAACGCCCGCATTTTTATTTTGGCCGGCTTTGAAATTCGAAAACAGAAGCGCCGCTCCATCCCAAAGCGAACCTTTTTGTTCCCACGTATTTTGAAGTTTGGCTTGAACCGAAACCGAATAAGCAAAAACAGGAGCGCTAAAAATTAAAACAAGAACAACGACAGTACTTACAAACAAATATTTTTTCATAACGCCTCGCTTGGTTCATCTATTTCAATGAATCCATTTTGAGCGCGCGGACAAAGGGCTTATAGCGGGGATATGCTTTTTCAGAGGGAGGCTAAATCATCGATCGGGGTAATACAAAGGCATGCGCGCGGTCAGGGGTTTGCTTATGCTTCCGCGGTATTTAACAGCGAAGCGAGTACTGCCTGTGGTCGCAGACCATCAGAGCAAGCGAAATATCAGTTTAGCGGAATGCTGTTATTCGATATCCCAATCTTCGTTCATATGGCCTCCTTTGAGTACAGCTTCAAAATCGTGCCTATGATTAAAGGGTGCACGATCTATCCCCATATTCAAGGGGGAAAGCAAATTTATTTTAAAGACAAAGAAGCGAAGGCGGTTGCAAAAGCCCGGAACCGGCACAAATTCCGGATCTGTTTCCTTAGATTCGGGATCTTATTCAGAGCTTATTTTTTGGGAGATTCTTTTTCTTTCTCAAGCAAAACTTCCCAGCGGGCATAAGCCGTCTTAAGCTCTTCGGCGATGTCTTTGAGGCGCTGTTTGATTTGGGCAATCTCCTCCGCCTTACCATGGCGAAACATGGGGTCGGCCATGCGCAGATAAATTTCTTTTTGCTCAGTTTCCAGCTTATCGATCTGCGCGGGAAGTTTTTCGAGCTCGAGCTTCTCCCCCATGGTCATTTTTTTAACTGCGGTTTTTTTCTCAGGCTCAGGCTCTTTTTTCTTAGGCTGGGGCTCATCCTCTTCTTCGTGTTCGATTTGCTGCTGAACCGTTTCGGCTTTGGAGTTGTGCTGGCGCACCCAATCATCATAGCCGCCGATGTATTCTTCGATTTTGCCTTTACCGTCCAACACAATGGTTGAAGTAACCACTTTGTTTAAAAATTCGCGGTCATGGCTGACGACAATCACCGTACCTGAAAATTCGATCAAAAGTTCTTCGAGCAATTCTAAGGTTTCAATGTCGAGATCGTTGGTGGGTTCGTCCATCACCAAAGTATTGCAAGGCTTAGTAAAAAGGCGCGCAAGAAAAAGACGGTTACGTTCGCCGCCCGATAAAACTTTCGCGGGAGTGCGCGCGCGCTCGGGAGAAAAAAGAAAATCCATCAAATAGCCCATGGCGTGACGCGCCTTGCCGTTGATGTGCACAAAGTCGCCTTCATCGGCGACGTTTTGCATGACGGTTTTTTCTCCATCCAGCTCTTCGCGCAGCTGATCGTAATACGCCACTTGCAAGTTCGTGCCCAAATGCACCGTGCCTTTTTGCGGAGGCATTTGTCCGAGCAAGATTTTAAGCAAAGTGGTTTTTCCGCAGCCGTTGGGGCCGATGATGCCGATTTTATCGCCGCGCATAATGCGCGTTGAAAAATTTTCGATCAGATTCTTATCGCCGTAAGCCTGGTAAATATGATCGGCCTTCGTCACCACCTGCCCTGAAACATCCGCTTCCTGTGCCTGCATTTTGACTTTGCCGATTTGTTTGCGTTGAGCTTTTTTCTGCAAACGCAATTTTTCAAGTTCGCGCACGCGGCCTTCGTTACGGGTGCGGCGGGCTTTAATTCCCTGACGAATCCAAACTTCTTCTTGCGCCAGCTTTTTATCAAAGCGCGCGCCCTCGGCGGCTTCGGCATCAAGGGCCATTTGTTTACGCTCAAGAAAAGTCGGGTAATCGCAAGACCAGCTGAAAAGTTTACCTCGGTCGAGCTCCACAATTTTAGTGGCGAGCCGCGTCATAAACATACGGTCATGAGTGACGAAAATAATGGTGCCTTTGAATTCTTTCAAAAAAGCTTCGAGCCAGTCGATGGATTCAATATCCAAATGGTTGGTCGGTTCGTCGAGCAACAAACAATCGGGTTTTAAAACAAGCGCTTTGGCTAAAAGAGCGCGTCGCTTTTGTCCGCCGGATAAAGTTTTAAAGTCACTTTCAGGATCGAGCCGAACTTGCGCGACAACTTGTTCCACTTGCTGGTTAATTTCCCAGCCATTGGTGCGGTCCATTTCGGACTGCAAAGTGTCGAGCCGTTTCATGAGCTGTTCGCTGTATTCGGTTTGCAGCAGATGCGCCACATGATGGTAATCACGGATCAATTTCACCTGGTCGCCCATGCCGGAGATGACTACTTCAAAAACCGTGCCTTCGAGATCGACCGGCACTTCCTGCGGAAGATACGCCACGCGGCTGTTCTTCTGATAAACAACCGAACCTTCGTTCAATGAAATTTCGCGCGCGATCACGCGCATGAGCGTGGTTTTTCCCGTACCGTTACGTCCAAGCAAAGCGACGCGCTCACCAAGTTCGATTTGAAGCGTCATTTCATCGAACAATTTTGGGCCGCCGAACGCAAGCGAAACGCCCTGCAAACTAATAAGCGCCATAAAATCCTAGTTAATAATTTAAAACTTAAAAATCAGAACCATAACTTAAAGCTCAAAGATTTCAAACGTCTCAAAAGCTTTGATCTGTGGTTTTGATTTCTGATCTTTGAACTCTGCTCTGCTTTCAGATCAGCTTTTCAGGCGAACCCTCTTGAATCGAGTCCAGCACCTGAATGCGGATCGGCGCGGCAAGTAAGTCGGGCAGCTGTTTAAAAAGCGCCTGAATATGCGGTGTTTTAAGGTGATTGTCGAGAGCTTCTTTTGAAGACCATTTTTCCACCATGACAAATTCGCTTTTATTTTCCTGCGATTGCTGCAGCGCGTACTTGATACAGCCCGGCTCGGCATGCGTCGGCGGCATGGCCGTGCGGAAAGCTTTTTCGAGTTTTTCGGAACAGCCGGGCTTAGCTTGAGCGAACGCGAGCACAAATATTTGAGACATCATCAATCCTTCCAATCTTTTTCTTTGGGAAAATAAAATAGCAAGGCAGCCAAGGCGATCACGGCGAACATAGCATAGTCTGTAAAGGCTTTTGTCATGATCGCGAGAGCAAAACCAAAAACACCTACCGATTCACAAAGCGCGCAGGCAATGATTTGCGAAACGAGTTTTTTGCCGGCATTCACAGACGTCTTCAGACGCGTCGCGCCGGCATAAATCGCTCCGGCCATGGCGATTTGAGCAAAAGCAAAAACAAAAAGGATAAGCCTGAAAAAGTTCATCTTTGCTTCAGAGGAACCGCCATAACCGCGCGCGCCGGAAAGGAGCAACACGACCAACCCCATAGTCACGAGACTAATCATCATGCCGAAAGTGATTTTGCGCGCTTTCTTAAAATGCTGTTCCATTATCCCCCCTGTTTTAGATCAGAGTTCAAAGATCAGAAATCAGAACCATAACTTAAAATTCAAAGATTTTCGAAAATCCGAACGGTTTTAATCTATAGCTCTGCTTTCTGATTTATGCATTTTGATCTATTTTTGGCATTTCGGACAAAGATGCGTGCTTCGCTGCCCCACCACAATGCGCACAATTTTAGCATGACACCGCGGACATTTTTCGCCGGTTCGCCGAAACACTTTCAGCTTTTCTTGATTACCCCCGCGCTTCCCACCCACGCTATAAAAGTTAGCCTTGCCGACTCCCATGGAAGTTCCTGCGTTGCGAATGCCCAACTCAATCGCTTTTACAATTCCCGCGTGCAACGCTTTAATTTCTTCCGCCTTTAATTTGGCCGAATTGGTTTCGGGATGCAGCTTCGCATACCAAAGCGCCTCGTCGGCATAGATGTTGCCGATTCCCGCGACAAAAGACTGATCAAGCAAAAGCGGTTTTAAAGCACGGCTTTTGCTTTTTATTTTTTCAGCCAGCCACCCGACCGTAAAATTCTTATCGAGCGGTTCGATGCCGAGCTTGCCGACAATTTTTTCGGCATCATCCACAAAATACCAGCGTCCAAATTTGCGCGTATCATGAAATACGAGTTGGCTTCCGTCATCCAAGACAAGCCGTGCGCGATCATGCGTACGAGGAACAAAACCGGCTTCTTTTAAATCGATGCGTCCGCTCATCCTCAAGTGCATAATTAAAAACGCAGGCCGGCGGCCGGAGCCCTGAGGCCCGCGAGACATCAACTCCAATATCAAATACTTGCCGCGGCGGGAAAGCTTTTCAATTCTCATGCTTTTGATTTGCTTTTGAAATTCAACAGCGGAAGGACGCGCCAATGTACGGTGCCAAAAAATATCCGCTGTGGCGACCGTCCGCGCGCAAAGCCCGGCGCGCACTAAATCATTTTTGATGGTTTCGACTTCGGGAAGTTCAGGCACAAAGATAACTCATAGTTTAAAAATCAAAGATCAGAACCATAACTTAAAGGCTCCAAGATTTTACAAATATCTAAAAGGCTTTGGGCTATGGTTTTGATTTCTGATTTATCAGTTCTGATTTTGAAAAGGTCGCCTATCGACCTTTGATACATACATTTGATAAAAGTCCGTTTCCGTCTCGATGATTTTTGATTCCGATTCACGGCTGTAATCGTCGGGCAGGTTTTCGAAATGATCCTGATATTTTTTTGCCGCTACGGCTAATGCCGATCCTGCGCCAACAGCTGCAACGGCAGGACCTGCGGCACTTCCCACAGCTCCGGTTGCGGCCGCGGCAGGCGCAATCGCAGGCGCCGCGATCGCCGCTCCAGCTCCGGCAACCGCCAAACTTGCGGCGAGAATATATATTTTCTTCTTGGAACTATACGGACCGTCATACCCGACATCTTTCGCGGTCACGTTTTTTTCGAGCATGCGGTAATCGGGTCGGCGATATTTGTTGGAATCAAGCGAGGCCAAATCAGATCGAGGAGCTTTGGGATCCGTGATCACGATATAAGGCGTGCCGGTTTTGGAGTTTTCGCGAACCATGACAGCGGCACCGGAAGACGGCATGGCTATTTCCTGCGAATTCAAAACTTCATTGGCAAACACGGGCTGGAGGCCGGAGGCCGGTGCGCCGAGAGAAAAACAAAGAATTAAACTTAAAACTAACAACCCTCTGGCCTCCGGCCGCTGGTCTCCGTACTTCATTTAATTGCCTCCTGCACCTGTAAGACGGTTTCACGCAGGTTTCCTTCAATCGCAGCATTGAGATTTACTTCCAATCCGCCTTTTTTGGCGAATGTTCCTTTCGCTTCGCTGGTGCCGCGAGTTTCAAAGCGGCGAATGAGTTTTAAATCACGGTTAAACACCGTTGTTTCCGTATAAATATCAAGCCCTTGCGCAGGTAAAGTTTTACGGTTTGAAAAATCTTTGATTTCGGAAACCACCACGGCATCAATCGCGTACTGATTCATGATGTCGGGATTGGGCAAAGCCTCCATTAAAATAAATTCTGTGAAGCCGCTTTGAAAAGACTCGATCAGCATCGGGACAAAGGCCTCGCCGATGTAATAGGTTTGCGGATCCGACCAAAACGTCCCTTTGTCTTTGGAGATAAATTCTTTTTGGCCTTCGGGAATATAAAGCGCGACACGCTTTGAAACTTGCGGAATATCGCGCGCAAATTCATCGGATAAAAGTCCGGGCGCGTGAATATTCCAGCCGTAAATCGCGGCGCAGCCCACCTGCAGAGAACAAACCAAAATCCAAAAGAGGAGAGATTTTTTCACAAATTCTAGGCGCGGGAAACCCGCTTCACTTTCACTTTCGCGCTCAAATCTTTATTCTTGGGAACTTTTGATTTTGGAAGCTCGATTTTGGTCACAAACGCTTTTGTCTCAAGCGGCTCTAAAACAGCCGCATCGCGCATATCTTTCAAGGGCTGGAAAAAGCCGGCCACCCCATTGGCGCCCAATTGAACCCGGACCGCGGCTTTGACTTTTCTTTTCTTGGTGTTTTCAAGCGAGTAAGCAATAAAATGCTCTTCCTTGTCTTCGTAGGCGGTAAATCGAAATGAAATGCGCGTATCCAGAACACGCACAGCGGAAGGTGAAAAACCGCCAAAAAAATGTGAAATCAAAAGCAGAAAGGCAATCGCGCATACCGCAGCTGCCATCATCCCATTTTTACTTTGAATCCAAGCCTTCATCTCATTCCTTTTTTTACTTATTCAAACAGCAAAACAATCTCTTTTGTTTGATTTGCGCGGACCCGATGAACGCGTATTATATAGCCAACTCAGGATAAAGCATCTATGCCGTTTCAAATTAAAAAATTCAGGTCCGCACTTCAAGCCTGGTATCAGCGCTCCAAGCGCGACTTGCCTTGGCGCCGCACACGCGATCCTTACGCCATCTTGGTTTCGGAAATCATGCTCCAGCAAACTCAGGTAGACACCGTCATCCCTTATTACGAGCGCTGGCTGAGACAATTCCCTGATTTTGAGACGCTGGCCTCCGCAAGCGAGGGTGAAGTTTTAAAACAATGGCAAGGTCTGGGTTATTACCGCCGCGCAAAAATGCTGCGGCTTAACGCGCAAGCCGTTTGCCGCGAACAAGGCGGAAAGCTACCTTCCGATTTTCAGTCTCTGCTGAACTTGCCGGGCATCGGTCGCTACACCGCAGGCGCGGTCGCCAGCATTGCATTTGAAAAAAAGAAGCCCGTACTGGATGGTAATGTCATTCGAATTCTGACTCGTCTTTTCGCGATTCAAGAAAACACCGCGCTTAAAACCACGGTGGAAAATCTTTGGGAAAAAGCTGAAAGCCTGCTCCCTGAAAAAAATATCGGCGACTTTAACCAAGCGCTTATGGAATTGGGTGCCACGGTTTGTTTTCCTAAAAATCCAGATTGCGGAAAATGCCCGGTTTCTTTTACCTGCGAAGCGCGCCGCCGGAATAAGCAGGAATGCTTTCCCGTTAAAACACCGGCAACAAAAATAACCAAACAGATTTTTTACGCGTTGGCGCCGGTTGATGCGCGAGAGCGGATTTTGATTCAAAAACAAAAGAACGGCGACCGCTGGGCAGGCCTTTGGACTTTACCGCACTTCACAAATCTGAAAAAAGGCTTGTCCGAGCTCAACGTCAAAGCGGAGGCGCTTCAAAAACTCCGCAGCCACAAGCATGGATTCACCCGTTATCAAATTACACTTCATTCATTTAAAGCGCCGGTTTCGGCAAAAGCATTCAAAACGCGCTCCGACTCCTGCTGGATCACAAAAAAAGAAATTAAAAATTATGCTTTTCCCGCGGTTTATCAAAAAATCATCGATGAGGTTTTAAACTGCAATGCATAACTCTACGCATGACAAAATGACTCCTCCGGAAGTTTTGATTTTTCCCATTAAAGACTTTTGTTTGCTGCGCGTCTCGGGCTCGGATGCCGTTTCTTTTTTACACAGTATTTTGTCGCAGGATATTGAAAGCATGATCCTGGGCGAATGGCGCGAAGCAGCGCTGCTCACCGCAACAAGCCACATCGCGGCTTATATGACCGCGATTAAAAATGCGGATTCTATTTTGCTTTTAAGCGTCGCGGGGCAAGCCGATATCATTTCTAAAAAACTGGACCGATATATTATTACTGAAGACGTCCAAATAAATGACCTCTCCGCAGATTGGCAATTGCTGGAAGTTTGGGGACCGAAGAAGGAAGATTTTCTAAATCGGCTCGGCGCCTCGGCTCAAATCGGCCGGCAAAAACATTTGAAGTGCGCCCGTGTCTTAGTGCCCGCATCAGAAAAAATTCCGGCTGGAGCAGGCATGGGAACGGAGAATGCGCGTGAAATGCTGCGGATTGAAAACGGAATGCTCGCTTACGGAAAAGATTTTGACGAAAGCATCATGCTTTCAGAAACACTTTTGGAAAAAATCGCGGCCAGCGAAACTAAGGGCTGCTATCCGGGACAAGAAGTTGTCGCGAAAATTGAAACTTACAAAAGGCTGAACCGCTCTTTTGTCAGATTGGAGTGGGACGCAGAAAAATCTCCTGAAAACGGCGCGATGATTTTAGATATTCAGAGCGGCGCTGAAATCGGCCGCTTGACCAGCCGGACCTATTCTCCATTTCTTAAAAAAATGGTCGGCCTCGGCTGGTTAAAACGCGGATTTTTTGAGATGCCAATAGAAGTTTCCATCAAAGCCGAAACAAACATAACGGCGCGAACTTCTGCTCTCCGCAAACCATAAAGACTCAACGGACTGCATCAAGCACCTCCGGTTTGTTTATTTCATGCGGCTCATCAACCATTCATCCAAAATGTCTTTCTTGAAACGCCATTGTCCGCCGATTTTTGTAGCGGGAATTTCCTGCTTCTTCAACAGACGATAAATGGTCACAAGATGGAAGCCCAGATATTTCGCCGCTTCTTTGGGCGTCATAATCTGAGTTCTTTCCCGTCTTGGGAATTGTCCCTGATCTTCCGGTTTCTGGTCCATAAACTACCTTCCTTGTTTCATATTGCTAGTTCTATGATCGATTATGCTAGATCTCACAACATAAAGTATCTGAAGCACTATAAATTGTCAATGTTTGTTATAAATGCTATAGATGCTAATTATTGTAAGTTATTACTATAAATAAGGTTAAGAATGCGACTTTTTTGTTGATTAAAGTCTCCAAGCGCGTTTTAACACAAAAAACAGGCTTTTGGACTCAAAACAACCAGCGCACTTCTCATACAAACTTCCGTGACAGAACACCCAAAATCAACGCTAAAAAAAATACTCCTCTGTTTGCAAAAACACATGCGCCAATGACTTCGGAAAAATCTCACTCTAAAAACCACCACTAAAAATATTGATTCAACCTAGTCTTCCATGTATCATCTGCATCTATTGTCCGCACGAAATCTATTTTTTTATTGGAACTTTTTTAAGGAGGAACGCATGAAATCACTTAAAGGGCTGGGATGCCTTTTCTTAATTCTCGCTATGATGACACCGAACGCGCATGCAGCGGATGTTTGGACCATGGCAGAATCACCTTCTTACGGCCGCAAAGCTTTGGGAATGGTTGGACGCGGACTCCTCAATGTAATCACAAGCCCTGTTGATCTTATCGTTCAAACGGTTGATAAGACCAAAAGCGGTCCGCCGATTATCGGTACTTTGGCCGGTCTCGGAAGTGGCTTGGGCTGCACCGTTGTACGCGCGGGTTCAGGTATCATCGACGTTGCAACTTTCTGGGTTCCTTCGTTTAATGGTATTCCCGTTTCTCGTTCCTACACTAACTGTCTTGAATCACCCGATGCCGGAAAAAATTGGGAAGGTTCACAGTATGTTGCTCCGGCAGCCGCAGGCACTTGGGCCGCAGCTCCCGCAGGTTCAACAACTTGGGCAACGGACAGCAACGCTTATGTCGACAAGAACAACCGTTATGTTGATAAAAACGGTTCTCCGTACGGTTCAGGCAGCGCACGCTACGTGAACAAATAATTTTCGCCAGCGAAAATAAAAGCCCCGTGGAATCTTCCACGGGGCTTTTTCTTTTCATAGATAAGATTTGTTCATCATATTTTGCTCTGCGCCTTAACAGGCGCAACCGCAAACCCAGAGCACTTGCAGTAAATCATAAAAAAGAGAAAGGCCGCACTGAAAATATCAGTGCGGCCTTTTTACTTAAAAGAAACGAAACTTACGAGACGCCGAGATCTTCGAGAGTGAAAATCGGCGAGTAACCGTATTTATCAAGCGTCTGCGCGGCGCCTTCATTGCGGTCAACCAGGCAAATTGTTTTTACAACTTTAGCACCAAGCGCTTCAACATCCTGAATCGCTTTCAAAACGGAGCCGCCTGTCGTAATCACGTCTTCCAACATGACCACATGATCGCCGGGCTGAATCGCGGGACCTTCCACCATTTTTTGCGTTCCGTGTTTCTTAGCTTCCTTGCGGACAATAAACGCGCGCAATGGTTTACCGCTCTGAGAACTCAAAAGCGATACCGCCGCGGCAATCGGGTCCGCCCCCAGGGTCGGTCCGCCAACCGCGTCCACCTTAACTCCATGCAGCATGGCTAAAATAACTTTGCCGGTTAAAAACAACCCTTGCGGATCCAGCGTGATTTGTTTTCCGTCCAAATAAAATGAGGCCTTTTTTCCGGAGGCAAGCGTGAAGTCCCCGCGACGAAGTGCTTTTTCTAAAATCAGTTTAAGCAACGCGGCTTTTAATTCTTTTTCATCCATAAATACTCCTTATTATTTCTCTGAAACTTTTTGAATCAGCCTTGCTGAAACGCCTTTGATCATTTGCGCTTCATACTGATGCATGCCGGCGCGCTTAAAAAGCGCTTCCGTCATTTTCATAATCCGGTCTAATTTACCGTCTTTGCCTTTATAAAAACCCACACATTCTAAGGCTTCTGCCATAAGACTCAAAGCGCTTTGAATGCCCGCTTTATCCAGCAAAGTATCTGCTTTTTCTTCAAATGCTCCGATCTTTGAAACGCCCGCAAGCTTTTCACGCGCCAATGAAAAAACCGTCACCATCACTGCCTGGGCGAGATTCAACGAAGGGTAAGTCTCATCCGCAGGCAAGCTAACCAGCTTATCGCAGCAATCCAGTTCTTCATTATTAAGCCCCTTATCTTCGCGGCCAAAAACAATTCCTATTTTAAGAGCTGAAGATTTTTGTTTCGCGGTTTCAACAAAACGGCTGAATCCGATAAATTTTCCGCGCCGTGATCCCATCCGGCAAGTTGTCCCCACGGTCCAATTCAAATCTTGTACGGCCGCGGATAATGTCGGAAAAACTTCCATGTTTTTTAAAATATCCTGGGCGTTGCAAGCCAGAACCGCGGCTCTTTTACGCCAATTGCGGCGCGGCGCCACGATCCGTAAATTTGAAAACCCCATATTCTTGATCGCCCTTGCGGCGGACCCGATATTATCCGCCTTGAAGGGGTGCGAAAGAATGATGTAGATATTCTCAGACTTCATGGGCAGCTGTATATGAAATAGCTCAAAAAGGATTAGACGCTAGGCGCATCCAAGCACCCGACCAAGGTGTATTGATGAATACATCGCGGGAGAAAGCGAAGGACGCAATGAAGCGAGGGCCTTTTTCAGGATTCGCTTGGTTTTTGCCAAGGAAATTCGCCCCATCCCATACTCTTCGGAATCGAATCATCATACTTGCTGAAGGGATACATCAGCGGCATAAAAACAATATCCGCAGCGCCTGAAAAAATGCGGGCAGTTGTGTGCGTTAGCAGAACAGGGAAATACCCGATGATTCCGTTTGTTTCCGATTTGGGTAAATGTCCCCATTCAGCCGGAAAGAGTAAAAAATTTGAAAAACCGCGGCCTTCCAAAAATAAAATTCCGGAAACAATACCGCGCTTTTTTTCACCCGTCTCTGACGCAAAACAAACCGCGGGAATAAGAAGAACCAATAATAAAAACAAACTCATTCGATTTTTCACGACGCCTCCCTATTTTTTATTCAAAACAAACCCTGCCATAAAAAAACCATCCGTATTTTCGCGGTGCGGCCAAACCCGGTAACCATTCTCACCCGTTGCCGCGTCACGCGCAAGCCCGGGATGACGGGTCAAAAAAGTTTGGGCGACTTGTTCATTTTCTTCCGTATCAATCGAACAGGTCATATAAAATATTTTTCCGCCTTCTTTCAAATAAGGCAATGTCATCTCCAGAATTTCAAGCTGAGTCTTAGCGTGCTCTTTAAAACTGCCTTCGCTCAGGCGCCACTTAAGATCAGGCGCGCGGCCCAGCGTGCCGGTACCGGAACAAGGCGCGTCCACGAAGATTTTATCAAATTTTTCGTCGGTCTCGCGCTTGTAAAAGCGCTGCACATCCGCGACTTTGATGTTCTTAACGCCCGCGCGGTCCGCGCGAACTTTGAGCTCTTTAAGCGCCAAAGAACGCAGGTCGGTCGCGTAAATGACGCCTTGGTTTTTCATCATCGCGGCAAGATGTAATGTTTTTCCGCCGCTACCCGCGCAAACGTCCCACACTTTTTCACCGGGCTGAGGATTCGCGATTTCAATCACACGCTGACTGGCTTCGGATTGAACCTCGAAGTCGCCGCCCAAAAAAGCCTCGGTGCCCTTGAGAGAAACATGCTGAGGAAAAGAAATCGCGGTCGAAGTCTTCGGCATGGCTTCGGCGGCAAATTCTGCGGGCAAACTTTTGATCAAACCATCACGGGTAATTTTAAGCGTATTAACCCGGATCACGAGCGGCGGCCGGTCATGCGTTGCTTTCAGCAAAGCTTCACATTCCGCATCGCCCCAAGCCTTGATCCAGCGCTCAACCAGCCAAACCGGAAATGAATATCTGAGCGCCAGCCATCCGGAGCGCGAAACATCGGCTTCCGCTTGAATTGTTTTTTTCTCGCGGATGACGTCGAATAATTGCGCGGGATTATCGAGCTGAGCCTGATCTTTAATTTCATTCCAAACCGATGTGAAAAGCGGAGCGTCCACCGAGCCGTCGCTGGCAGCACCCATCAAACAAATAAACTTCGCGTATTTCACGGGATCACGCACATCGCTTTGCGCGAATTTTTGAATCCAATAATCGTAATAGGTGAAATTGCGCAAAGCTTCATGGACGCAGCCGGAAATAAACTTACGGTCGCGGGAACCCAGCACTTTGCGATTCTCTAGAAAAACGTTGGCCAGTAAACGGTCCGCGGGCAAAGAACGGTCCCGGCTCCATTCACGCCAAGCTTTAGATGCAAACTTGAGCTGCGAAAGAATCCGCGAAACAGGAATGGCTATGGGTTTTGAAGGATTTTCCATAAGAAAAAAGCCCCGTGGCTGATTAAAATCAAGCCGCGGGGCTTTATTAAATAATTAGCTTTTATCCGCGGCTGGCTTGTTCGGCCGCAAGACGCATTCTCTCTCTTAAACTCAAATTTTGATTGTTGGAATAATCGTAGCGCTGCTGACGGGCTAAATCTAAATCGCGGCGCGCGTCATACACCTGCTGGTCGCCGTAATTATTATAGTTGGTATAGGGATCATTTTTCTCTTTGGCAGTTTTGTACGCATCATAACCGCTCCAGGTATGATTCGCGATCAACGGTCCGATGCCGGCCCAAACCACCGGCCCACCGACCACGCTCGCTAAAATCACCGTCGTCGTAATGGCGGCCACTTCCATCGTCGCCATTAGCTTCGTTTTACCATCATTGAACTCACCGTTCATATATTGTCCGGTGGTCGGCAAAACAAAGGACGAAACGCCCTGTTTTATACCCTCAGCGCGGGCCGGCAAGGAAATTGAAGTCAATGCCATGAGAATAAAAATAAAGAATGAAACCGGTTTTTTCATAATGCCTCCTCAGAAAGAATGATTGAATCCACCCTGAATTATCGGCCTTTATTTTCAGAACTTCAGTCTTGAAATTTTAGCCGAAAAGAGCGTTTTATTTCAATTTCTTCCAATTCGCCACAAACTCGGTGAAAAGGCGCACGCCCATGCCGGTAGCGCCTTTTTGGCAATCAAACTTATTGGCCGTAGCCCAGGCTGTTCCGGCTACATCTAAATGAACCCAAGGTGTGTTCTCGGGCACAAATTCCTTTAAAAACATCGCCGCGGTAATGGTTCCGCCGTAAGGACCGCCAATATTGTAAAGATCGCTGTGGTGCCCCTTAATGGCTTCACCATATTCATCCCAAAGCGGTAATTCCCAAACGCGCTCGCCTACCGCTTCGCCGGCTTTTTGAATTTGGCTTTTTAGCTTTTCATTATTGCCCAACATACCGGAAGCTTTATCTCCCAACGTTGCCACAACCGCACCGGTTAAAGTCGCGATATCCACAATCGCGCTAGGTTCATACTTCGCGGCATACACCAAAGCATCCGCCAAAATAAGCCGTCCCTCAGCGTCCGTATTCAAAATTTCAGCGGTTTTGCCATTCATAAAAGTAATGATATCGCCGGGGCGTTGCGGATTATTGGAAACATTGTTTTCCACGAGAGGAGTTAATCCGACCACATGCACGGAAGGTTTCAAGTCCGCCAGCAATCCCATCGTGGAAATTACGGCAACCGCACCGGACTTATCATATTTCATTTCTTCCATGCGCGCGCCGGGCTTGAGCGAAATTCCGCCGGTATCAAAGGTAACGCCTTTACCGACCAAGCAAATTGTTCCTTTGGATTTGAATTCTTTTCCGTATTCCAAGACAACAAAACGCGGCGCGTTTTCACTGCCCTGTCCCACGGCTAAAATTCCGCCCATCTTATTTTTCTTCAGCTCCGGGACGCCAAGAACTTCGCAGCCCAATTTTTTTTCTTTGGCTAGCTTTTCCGCAGTTTCGGCAAGCTCTTGCGGAGTCATAATATTGGCGGGTTGATTATTGATATCGCGCGCGCGAATCACAGCTTCCGTGATTTTTTCAGCGCGCTCCGCGGCTTGATTCAAGGCTTTCGGATTTTGCTTTAAAGCGGCCACAAGCTCGATGGTTTGCGGAAGCCCGTCGCGCCAGCCTTTGACATCTTTCTTTTTCTGAACATATGCATCGAATTTATAAAGCGCCAAATACGGCATGCCCGCCGCGGCCGCGGCAACATCTTCGGCTTTCACGCTTCCGCCCGAAAAGCTCTCAAGCGCGACGCGTACTTTTTTGGCTTTGCGCGCCGCGGCAACCTGCGCGATTTTTGCCATGGTTTTTCGAAGGCAGAGAGAACGGTAGTTTTTCTTTTGTCCTAGTCCGAGCACGATCACTTCGGCAGCCTTGGAAGACTGCCCATATAATTCGACGGAGGTATCAAAGGCGCCAATAAAACGTTTACGCCCTTTTGCGTCATCTAAAACAGAAGCCAACGCCGGCTCAATCTTCGCCGCTGACTTTTCGAAGTCTTCGCCTTCAAAGGCTCCGATAAAAAATAAATCTGCATTGCCGGAAAGTTTGGATAAAGACGAAATTTGAATATTCATAAAGCTCCTTGCGATTTTGTTTAGCTCTGTGCGTAAAAGCACAACCGCTGATCGAAATAATAACGTTTTAAAGAACTCTTATCGGCAGAAAACCGCCATTTTTGACTGTTCTCTCAAAAGTATTTGGATGTGGTCTGCGACCATAAACAAGGCGCAATTGCTAGTTTAGAACCTTTTCAAAGACGATAAAGCATTAAATAAATAATAACGCCTGTCACGGACACATACAGCCAAACCGGAAATGTGAGGCGGGCTATTTTTTTATGCTTTTCAAAATCGCCGCGAAGAGCATACCAAAAAGTTTTGATAATCATGGGCAAATTCACCATGGCTAAAATGGTATGGGTAATCAAAATGGTGAAATAAACGGGGCGAATCCATCCCTGCCCCTGAAATTTAGTCGAACCATGATGATAGTGATAATACAAATAACAAATCAGAAAGACCGTGGAAGCGACGGCCGCAATGAGCATGCAAGCCCGATGCGCATTGATTTTTTTGTTTTTAATAAAGTAAAAGCCCAGCAATAAAAAAACAGCGCTAGTGGAATTAAGACAGGCGTTTAAAGCCGGAAAATCAGATAACTGCATTGGATAACCTTTATTAAAGAATAGCCCGGATATCCCGCTCGAGATGATTCGTCATCGCGGAATCTTGGCTGTCATAAAAACCGCGTATGCGCCCTTGGCTATCGATCAGCACTAAGCGGGTTCCATGCATGAACTTCTGCTGAACATCGGACTGCTGAATATCTTCTGACGCGGTTTGCTTAAATGTCTGTACCGCCAACTCATAGATTTTTTCTTTGGCGCCCGTCAAGAAATGCCATTGGGGCTTACCTTCTCGTTTAAACTTCTCAGCATAAGAGGCTAATTTCTCAGGGGTGTCATGCTCGGGATCGACAGAAAACGAAACCAACGCAAAGCGCGGTGAATAACTCAAACGCTTTTTAAGCTCAGCCATTTTAGCCGAAATGATCGGGCAAGGCCCCATGCAGCGCGTAAAAATAAATCCGGCTACCCAAACTTTATTTTCCAAGGCAGCGCTCGAAAAGGTTTGGCTGCTTTGATCCTGAAATTCAAAAGCAGGAACAGGGCCATAATCGGGCAATTCCGTTTTAACATTTTTTACCGAAGCCCAAAATGCCGCCGCAACCAGCATCACCGCAACCAAAATTAACTGCCATTTTTTCATTTTATTCTTTTCCTTAGCACGAATTTATGAGCACAAATCATAACGGGCGAAGCTCTGCTTACCGACCTCGCCCACAAAACCTGTTTGAGTCAAAATCTTTAGCCCTGCGAGTTTTGCGCCGCAAGGACGCAACTGTCCGAGCGGGGCAAAGATTTGATCAAGCAGGTTTAAGAATCCATTCCTTTTTTCTTGGCAACTTGAAAAGCCGCCAAAATCCAAAGAGCAAAAACAGAAGCAAGCATAATCAAAGCCGAGCCCGAAGCATCGGCCGCGGCATTGCCGAAAGCTGCGCTTAAAAATTGATGCCCGTAATAAAGCGGGTTAATTGCCATCAAAAACTGAATCCAACCGGAAGCTCCTTCCGCAGGAAATAGAGCTCCCGACAAAAACCACATGGGCATCAACAGCATATTCATCACCGCGTGAAAACCCTGAATTGAACGGAATTGCCAGGCCATTAAAAACCCGAGTGTCGCGAATAAGAGCGACGCCAGGGCGACCGCGGCGACAATCGCCCAAGGCTGCGCAACAGAATAACGGATGCCCGCAACCCATGCTAAAAGAATGAATAAGCCGCTTTGTAAAAAAGCTAATGTGGCGCTGCCTAAAATTTTCCCGAGCGGAATGGACGCGCGCGACACGGGTGATGCCATGACAGCCTGAAGAAAGCCTTCGCGGCGGTCCTCAATGATGGAAATCGTCGAGAAAACAGCGGCAAATAAAATCACAAGTAAAATCGAGCCCGGAAAAAAATAATTCAAATAGGATTCTCCGCTTGCCGAAAAAGAGCGCCCGACGCCCGACCCGATCAAAAACCAAAAAAGAAAGGGCGACAAAATGGCTGCGGCAACCCGGCTGGGCTGACGGTAAAAACGGATCACTTCGCGCCACCAAAGCATTCCCACAGCGCCCCATCCCCCGTGCTGAGATTTATTTTTTTGCATGGATAGTCTCTTCCTCGCTGTCAAACGAGCGGCCTGTTTTTTTCAAGAAAACATCTTCTAAACTAGCCCGATGAAAAGCAACCGAACTTACTTTTTCGGAAAACCTCGCCACTAAATCCGCCATTAGTTTTTGAGGCGCGGCGCTTTCAATCCGAAGTCCTCGGGCCGTTTTTTCAACGCGCGCCTGAAATATGCGTGTCACTTCTTCGGCAAGCTCATCCTGCGCCGCTGTTTCAATTAAAATATACCCTTCCGATAACTCCGCTTTTAAATGTGCGGGCGAACCCTGGGCGATCACCTCGCCCCTGTCCAAAATCACAAGCTGTGAACATTTTTCGGCTTCTTCCATCATGTGCGTCGTCACCAAAAGCGTCATTTTTTTTTCGCGGTTCATCTCCAAAAGAAAATCCCAAAACTCGGCGCGCGCGCGAGGATCAAGACCGGTCGAGGGTTCATCCAAAAGCAAAACTTGCGGATCATGCAAAAGCGCCTTGGCAAGCTCCACGCGCCGCTTCAGTCCGCCAGACAGAGTTTTGACTTTATCGCCTCGCCGATCCCACACACCAAGCTTCTTTAGGCGCACTTCAATTCTTTGTTTTAAATCAGCGCCGCTCAGGCCATAAAGCGCGCCCTGACATTTTAAATTTTCTTCAACGGTCAGCTGTGCGTCCAAACTGGGGTATTGAAAAACAATCCCCAGAGTTTCACGCACCGCGGAAGCTTCGCAAAATAAATCGTGCCCAAACCAGGTCGCGCTGCCTTTTTCGGGTGAAAGCAAGGTGCTGAGTATTCGGAACAAAGTTGTTTTGCCGGAACCATTGGGTCCCAGCATGCCAAAAATCGTTCCCTCGGGAATATCGAGGGAAACATTGTTTAAAACTTTTCTTTTTCCGTAACTGAATTCCAAATTTTGGATACGAATCATAAAGCCTTAATGCCGAACTTTGTCGGCGACCATCAAAATCTGAAGCAAAAACAAATAAAAAACAGAATAAAGAAAAAAAGGTTTCGCGCCCTTATCAAGATCGCGTAAATCTTTCACCGCTTTCCAGCAAAACAAAACACCTAAAACCAATGCGCCTAAAAAGTAAATTTTTCCGGTCATGCCCGCCAAAGACGGAATCAAACTGACCGGTACCAAGGCGAAAGTATACAGCATCAGCTTTTCACGGATGCGCGCGGGATTTTTTTCTTCCACGGTCAGCATCACAAAGCCGGCCTTTTCATAATCTTCGCGATACACCCACGCCAAAGACAAAAAGTGCGGCAACTGCCATAAAAAAATAATGCTCGCCAAAACCCAAGCCTGAAAAGGCACTGCGCCCGAGCTCGCCGCCCAACCCGCAACCGGAGGTAACGCTCCCGGTATGGCGCCCAAAATCGTATTGAGCGAAGAGCGTTTCTTGGCCGGAGTATAAGCAAAAAGATACGAGCCGACAATCGCGATGGTTACCAACGCGCAAAGCTCAGAACCGGTTAAAATCAAAAGCGCCAAACCGGCCGCGCAAAAACCAAATCCAATCCAAAACGCCGGATTCGGTCTGATTTTTCCGGTAGGCAGCGGACGGTTTTGCGTGCGCTTCATCCGGCTATCTTCATCCAGCTCCATCCACTCATTCAAAGCCATCGCGCCGGCGGCGGCAAGACCGGTCCCAAGCGTCATCCAAACAAAATCACCCCAGCGGAAAGCTTCGGGCGCTAAATAAAAGCCGACCATCGCACTCATCACGGTCAAAAAGACCAGCCGAATTTTTGTCAGCTCGGAAAGAACTTTTAACACAAAAAATCAGCGGGTAGCTGCGTTTAACCGTTTTGAAAGCATCAAGGTTAAAAGCGCCATGGCAGCCAAAAGCCCCGCGCCCAAACTTTGATGGAACGTCGTAAACACGATTTGCGCCTGTGACGGATCTTGCAAACGAGCCATCAGCTGGGTAAACCCCAAACTACCCGCGCCCAGCACAACTTGCAGCATAACCGCGGCAAGTAAGAAGTGCGCGGTTTGTGACAAGCCTTTGTCTTTCAGTTCTAAATGTGAAACTCGGAGGTAAACCAAAATAACATGCGCTACGACCACTAACGCAAAAACGGTATGTGTTAACGCGATGTGTAAATGCCGAAGATGCCGCGTTGCCGCGCCCAGCAAAAGCTGAAAAAGAAAAATAAATAAAGTGACCCGCGCTAAACGAAAAGCCTTTTCGAGGCGGGTTTTTGTTTCATCTGAAAGCGTCAACTGAAGCGGCTCGCTTTCGCGCTTCACCGCGTAAGCAAAAAGACAAAGAGCTGAGAAAAACACCTGCCCTAAAACACCGTGAATAATCGATACCATCGGGGGTAAATTCAAAAGCACGGTCGCTCCGCCAAAAACCCCCTGCAAAATCACAAGCCAAACCAAAACTCGGGAAAAGCTTTTTAAAGAAGAAGACGCGCCTTTGGTGAAATGCGTCCAAAATGTTCCGATCAAAGTCAAAAATCCGACAAAGGTCGCGATCATGCGATGTCCGTGTTCCCAAAAAATTTTACCGACCATCGGCGGCATCCATTCACCGTAAGAAAGCGGCCAATCCGGCACGGACAAACCGGCTTCATGGCTTTTAACCAGCCCGCCGGCAACAATCAAAACCGCGCCTGAAAAAGCGGTAAAAAGACTGAATCGGTATAAGTTCTTCATTTGCTTCCTCTTTGCTTTTGCCGGTAAAACCACGCAGCGGCGGCCATCAAAGCCAAATCCAAAAGAACAACCGTGGACACCGAAGAATATCCCCCGCCGCCGAAACCATAACTATGCAATCCCGCAGCTAACACGAAATTAACACCATACCATGCCATCACAACGCCCATAAACGCGAGCACCGCACCCATGGCAATTCCGAAAGATCCAAACCATCCGATAAAACGGCCATGCAAAACAATCAAGTATCCAAGCAGGGCAATCAACGCCCAGGTTTCTTTCGGATCCCAGCCCCAAAAACGGCCCCAGGAATAATTCGCCCAAACTCCGCCGAGCACCGTTCCCGCCGCGAGAAGCACCACGCCGATTTGAATCGCGCGATAAACCGCGTTTGCGAGCGAAGCCAAGCTTTCCGTCTGCTTGCGGAAGACATAACCAAAAACAACAATATGTCCCAAAGCCCAAGCCAGCGCGAAAGCACCATAACTCATCGTGATGGTTAAGACATGCACGGTCAGCCATAAGTTGCTGCGTAAAACCGGAACAAGCGGAGATAGCGCAGGATCCAACACCGCAGGAAAAGATTCGGCAACAAGTAATCCTAATGCCGCGACACAAGAAGCCATGATCATCACCGCGACATTTTTCAAATAAAAAAAGATCGGGACGGCAAACAACGCGGCGGCTAACGATACCCAGACAATCGATTCATACATGTTGGTCACAGGCGCTCGTCCCGAAATAGAACAGCGTAAATAGAAACCCAAAACATGGAGCGCGATCGCGCCGGCATAAATACCCAATCCCACCCAAAGCGGATAATCGCGTTCTTGTTTGCGTCGGCGATTCGAAACCAAAGCCACAAAAAAGAAAAGCGCCGCCATCAAATAAAGCTTAGACCCGCGGCCGAATGCATGCAGACGGTTGTAAAAAATTTCCCGATCCAATGTCCCTTGGTCAATCACCAAGCCCGCCCCGCTCCAAATTAAACTCAAAGCCGTTTTGAAATCTTCGGCGGCTTTATTTTTAACGCTTAAAGCGCTTTCGCCTTCATGAAAAGCAGCAGCAAATTGCTCGGCAGACTTTTTAAAGTTATCAACCGCTTCCCGGGGTAAAGCCTTCATCCACTCTTTCGGTTCTTCAGCTACAAAATCACTGAAGCGCATCCACGCGCCATGCGGATTATTGGTTTCAGGAATCCAGCCGGGCAATTCGCCTGAACCCAGCTGACTCATGAATACCGCACGCTCATAAATTTCAATGCGCTTTTTATCATTGAACGAAAGAGCCTCTTTCTTTTCGCGACGGTGAATGGCATCCTGCACTTTTTGCGCGAAGTTTTTTTCCCCCAATACCACTTCGGGTGAAACACGTTTACGAATCAGCTTGAGGCCGAATTCATCGCGAATCTGTGGAGCGCCGACATAAATCAAAGGCTGACTGAACCATTTTTGCGGGGCCGCCATCCAATCCCAAACCGTTTCAACGGCTGGTTTTTTCTCCCAAGCTGTTTTGCCCGTAACATAAAGAATGGTTTCACGCGCAAACGTTTCAAAGGGCTTCACTCTGCCGCCTTGCTGAACCGGAATTTTTGCCAAAGTTTCCGTCCACACGGTCTCCGCGGCAATCGCAGAAGATGAAAAAGATCCGAAAAAAAACAGCGGAGAAAGCAAAAGCAATAAAGCCGAAAGCCGATTTGTTCTGTTCTTCATTTGAGTCCTTTTTCGTTGCGCGATGAGTAAGCGCGCGTATAAAACATCAATAAAATTCCAAAAACCATAATCGCCGCGCCGGCGTATTTCATCGGAATGCCGGGGTCGCGCGCGACAGCAAAAACGGAAGCTTCCGTGCCGTCAGGATTCTGCTGATAGCCTGCCTGATAAATATGAAACCCCCGATAAACCAAAGGCTTATTCATTGAAATAGTTTGTTCAAATGATTTTCCATGCGTAAAGTCTTTGACGACCACATCGCTTTCATAAGCCGCGGGTCTTTCGGTGCCGGGATCAAATTTAATGCGAAAGTCTTTCAGCATCACTTCAAAGCCAAGCGGAAGCTGACGGCGACCATAAACCATTTCAAACAAACCGCCCTCCACCATAAGACTTTTTTGCAATCCTTCCGTCATCCAAAAAGATTGAGTTTGCGAACCGTGAATATCCAGCTTCACTGCCGCAACGGCCGCTTCACTCGGGTCATCATCATCGAGCGGAGTAATTTGCACATCGGCCTTAGCCTGAGGCAACACTTCTTCTATTTTAAATTTTAAATCCATCCAGCCGGTTTGAACTTCCTGTCCGACAACCACTTTGCCCTGAGTCAGCTGATCCTTATTGGCAACTTGATAATAAACGCCGTCCGGCTGAGAAACAAAACGCAGTTCATGTCTTTCCGCGCTGGGCACAAATCGCGGATCTGCGTACCGAGCCTGAAATCCGAACTCGCTGTCGGGCTTACCATGCACTGTCGGAAAATCAGGAAATTGCGCGAAAACCGTATGCTTTTCGGTTTTTCCATCTTTCGTAATTTCAAGCACCGCGGCAGGATTATCGGCATGCGCCGGCGGCAAACCTTCTTTCAAAGTGTTCTCTTCAACATAAGCGTATTGATAAACCGATAAAATTTTAACCGCAGCACCGCCCGCGAGGCTTTGCTCAAAAGGAAGCGCGGTTTTATCGGGAAGCGGAATGGCCCAGCTTCCGTTTTCTGATTTGATTTCAATCGATGCCGTTTGCGGAGAAGCGGCGGCCTCAATGAATGAATCCGCCCATTTCAGTGTTGCCGGTCCCAAAGGTAGTTCGCGCGCCGCCGGAGTATCCGCAAGCCACTTGGTAACATTCACAAAGTTATTCCACAATGAAACACGAATTGCGGCGGGACCTTTTTCAGCCGGAACCCAAACTTCTTCGGATTTTACGTTCGGATAAAACTGAGTCAGTAAAATCTCGGCTTTTTTATCTTCCGACTGAAAATGCGCGATTTTTTCTTTTCCTTTCCAGCGTAAGGCGCGCTCCTTCATAGGAAGCATGCGTTCTTCTTTGAAAGCTTGCGAGTAAACATAAATCATCGGCTCTCTGAGCGTCACCCATTTACCCGAAGAGCCTTCGGTCATCGACATTTGTCCGTCCACCGCAGCTTTTTGAGTCGCAAGCGATCCGGCAAGAATAATAATGATACCCAAGTGCGTCAGAACAAAACCAATATGCTTTTTTTGCCAGGGCAAACGATCTGCCGCAGAACAAGCCAGATTCAGCACAAGAATAACTAAAATAAGCGTCAGCCAAGGTGTGTCATAAACCAAAATACGGGCAGCATCGGCATTAAAGCGAGATTCGATAATCGTTCCTACCGCCAAAATAATCATCAGCGCGGAAAGTGTGCCGATTGCCAACTGAAGTGACGCAAAAAAGCGAAACACGGCGCGCGGAATAGCGCCGTTTAAAAAAAGACTCTGCCCCACCTTTTTTTCGGATGATTTAATAGCCATGATCTCAGCCCGTTGTTCTGAAGCTCGGAAGAGGAGGTATTATAAGTCCCGCCCCAGCGGCTTGGAAGCTCTTTCGGGAGAGACTTAGAGAAGACTAAAACTAGAGATTATCGGACGCGATCAAAGTTGAGCTACTTACCAAAAACAAGCTTAAGCGCGATCAAAACTAAAAAGGCCGCGAAAAGACGTTTGAGAAGAATGGGGTCAATTTTGCCTGAAAAATGTGAGCCCAACCAGGCGCCTAAAATTGCAAAGCTGGCAATGAGAAGGGCGGTCTTGATTTGCACGTGCCCCTGCGATGCGTGCACCCAAACGCCGACAATCGAAGTCGGAATAATAATCAAAAGCGAAGTTCCAACGGCCTGATGAATGGTGAAGCCCAGTAAAAAAGTCATCAGCGGTACAAAAATAAGTCCGCCGCCGACACCCAAAAGACCGCTCATAATTCCGCCAAAAACTCCGATGAGGGCAATCCAGAAAATTTGCATTTAAAAACCAGCTTCGTCCAGAGCGCGATTCACTTGGCGATCCGCCCTTCGCATTTGCGGATGTTCGCGCGGAACGTGGATATAAGTAATTTTTTTGAATTTTTTCTCGAGCTCTTTGACTTTAAGAAAAAAAGGGCGCAAATGCTCAGCCTTCAAGCGATATTCTCCGCGCAATTGTTTAGTCACAAGCTCACTGTCCATGTGGTGCACAATTTCATGCGCTCCCAAGCCTTCCATGATTTGCAGCGCTTTAATCACCGCTTGGTATTCCGCGACATTGTTGGTGTTGTCGCCAATGGTCTCGCCTTGCTCGAAAACAGTCGTGCCTTTTTCATCGCAAATGAGCACGCCGATCGCGGCAGGGCCTGGGTTGCCGCGGGCGCCGCCGTCGGAATAGGAAAAGTATTTTGAACTCATGCAAAAATTAAGCGATGGTCGCCGCGCCGGTCCCGCCGGAACAAGGCGAAGCAGTAAAAGCACCCGCAGCGGTCGCGGAAGTCCAAATCAAACCGGTTTCATCCACGCAAAAAGAATTATTGCCGGTCACATTCACTTGATCGGGCTCCGCGATCAATGCGTAAATCGTGCCGTCCGTGCGCACATAAGTTAAATCATATCCGCTCTTGGTCAAGGTTGTTCCCGTGCCCCAAGTCGTATCCAAATAAGGAGGAATCGCGCTTGTTAAATCATCCATATCCGTCGGATAAGCAGGGGCCGCTTGAGCGGAACGGTAAGACTCCATCGCGCCCGCGAAAGTTTGTAAATTGGATTTTGCGGCGGCTTCATTGGCAATAATCCGGTTACGCAAAAGTGCGGGCAAGGCAATCGTCACCAAAAGACCGAGCACCGCGATCACAATTAAAATTTCAACCAGCGTAAACCCCTTTTGACCCAATCTCTTAACTACCATAAATCCTCCGCAAACCATTTATAAAATGAGAGCTAAATTAAAACTACCGCGCACATCGGCGTCACGGCAACAAACTGCCTCCTTATTTACGGCTCGAGGAGCTAAATAATAAAGTGAAGAAAGTCTAAGTGTCTGACTTTTCCGACTGAATTTTAAGATGGGCTTCCAGGGTTTCGATTTCTTTTTGCAAGGCACGTACGCGGTTTTTAAGTTCGCGCACAGGATCGGGCAAGTCACCATGCTCCAGATCAATGCAGGCGACTTTTTTGCCTTCTTTACGGACAATCTCCGCCGGAACGCCCACCACGGTGCAATTATCCGGCACGGGATGAACAACAACCGAACCGGCTCCGATTTTCACCGAATTTCCGATACGAATATTGCCTAAAACCTTAGCGCCCGCACCCACCACCACATGGTCACCCAAAGTCGGATGGCGCTTACCGCGCTCATTACCGGTGCCTCCGAGCGTAACGCCTTGATACAAGGTCACATTCTCGCCGATTTCGGAAGTCTCACCGATAACCACACCCATACCATGGTCAATAAAAAGCCCTGCGCCGATTTTTGCGCCGGAATGAATTTCAACGCCGGTTAAGAATCGGCCAACCTGAGAAAGGAAACGCGGTAAAACAGGCACGCCCCAGGAATGAATCACATGCGCGATACGGTAAAGCAAAACCGCGTGAAAGCCCGGGCAAAGTAAAAGAACCTCGAGCCAGCCGAATGGTGTTTGCGCCGCGGGGTCACGTTCAATGCAGCCGTGAAAATCAGCCTTAACTTTATAGATGAAATTTGACATGCGGAATTTTAACACAGACTACCGACTAAAGACTACCGACTAAAGACCAACCCAGGCCACATTGGGAGTGACCACCCCCGATTTGGTATGGAGGGAAAGCCCGGAAATTCTCTTTACGCCATGGAAGCGATAAGTTTTTGAACCTGAGCTTCGAAAAGCTGCGCTTCCAAAAATCCGGCCAAAACAGAAAGCCGACCCTTGCGCAAACCAAGCACATGCTGAAAGTGCTGAGGGATTTTTTCAACCAGCCCCACGTCCAACCTGGGTTCAAACGCGGTATATAAATTAAGCGCCAAAGCGACGGGAAAAACATCCTGCATGGAATAATCCGAATCAACCGCCAAATGTCTGACTTCCGCAAAAAGCTCCTCGGAGCTGATTCCCAAATTTTCCAAACCATAAGCGAAGAAATGCCGATCTTTGAGCTCGCTCGAAACCGTCACCGCGGTTGAAATTTCTTTAGCCAGCGCACCCTTCAACTTGAGAGTGGCCGTAAATTTTTTAATGCTTTCATCGGCAGCTTGCGCCGGCGTCAAAAGCACTTTGAAATGATTTTGAACGCGGTCACCGTACAAAAGCTTCAGCTCTTGAATTTTTTCCGCAAATAAAAGCATTTCCGCTTCGGCTTCGGAATCATACGCGATCGCAAAACCAAGATGCAGCGGCTCTTTTTTGGATTTTGAAAAATGTGCGTGTGCGCGTTGTTCTAAAGCACGCATCAAGCTTTCCATATTTCTTTGACGCGCGCCAACATCAACTCCAACAGCCGCGGATTGATTCCCCGCCACAATCGCCGCAGGAACAAAATGCGTGGAATGATTGACAGACAGCATTCGCGCCGCTTCACCTGCCGCGACAAAACCATCTTCTGCTGTAGCCGCTCTCACTTCTGACCTCGCGGCCGGAACAATTCGAAGCGTTCGATAAGACAATGTACTTGGCATGACAACGCCTCGAATCCTGCCTTTTTCTATTTGGAATATTTCTCCGGTCGTTGAATCCACAGCCTCCCACGCGCCTTCTTTCACCGGAGAATCAACCCAAATAACTTGATCATCATGCGGTTTAAAATTCATCACCGCCACCCTCCACTCAGGAGATGCGCCCGCTTCAAGACCGGGGTTATTCCATGCCGCGCTGATAAATTGATACCGTTTTTCGTTATCTAAAAAAACAAGGTTGATCGGTTTCTCAGAGGCTTCAAGCTCATTTAACGCTCGAGCCTCTTGGATCGAGGGCGCGCGCTCAAGCTCAGAAATAAGCCCATTAAAATCACGCCGTCTTTCGCGTTCACTCAAAGTCGGAAACGGATGGCTTGATCCGGGAATAGGAATAAATTGACCGAAATGATCGAGCATGTCACGAAAATCCATGAGCACGGGAACGCCGGATTTCGCCATTAACAAAAGTAAAAGCCACATCGCACGCTTAGGTCCGCCCATTTGATTCAATGAGGGCTCGTCATAATTTGAAGCAAAAATCATTTCCAGCAAAGGCGTCACATCTCTTCCGGACAGCTTGCCATTTTTAAGATTATGCACAAGTTCAAAAAGCCCCTGAAAATGATTGGTGTCGATTTCTCCCTTAGCAAGCCGGCGGTAATCATGATGAACGGGTACAAAATACGCCCGGTCCGCGCCGATCGACTGCAAGTGGCGGTGGACGGCAACATGCTCCGGCCCAATCACATCGTAAGCCTCCATATCAAACTCCATCACTTGCCCTTTTTCGGCCGCATAAGCTTTCGCTTGGCGGATAACGGTTTCAAAAGGCTCTTCACTTTCACGGTACTCTCCGCCCGGCCCCACTTGCCAGCCGTCAACAAGCCACCCATCAAAAATGGGTTTTAAATTTTGACGCAGAAGCTTGTGAGCTAAATCAACACGGACTTCCTCAACGCCTTCCGCTAAGCGGTCCTTCAAAGTATTCAAATAATATTCCTGCGTCAGCGGATGAAAAGGATTCGGCATGGCTTGATCCACGCCGGGCTCGTTATACATATGACGGATTAAAACCAGCCGGTCCGAACCGGGTTCACCGAAGCGCTTCACAAAAAACCCGCCCTTCGCGATCAGCTCGCGCATCGCTTCCTGTTTTTGTTCTTCAGAAAGATCGGGGAACGATTTTTTAAATCGCGCTTGCGTAAAATCATCCGGAAGCTCTTTGTAAAAAAACATTTTATAATTGTCTTCCGTAACACCTTCCGGCGCGAGCCACGGGATAAAATCCGCAACCACTTTCATTCCTTGCGCTTTCGCCGCCTCCGCTACTTCCGTTAGCTGCGCGCGTGATTTTTCATGCGATCCTTTTGAAAAATTATCTTCCGTATAAGCGTCTGAAAGCCGGGGATTGAGATCACGCATACTGATAGGTGAAAAGCTATTCCCTTTATTGTCAGCTAAAACACCATCCGCTTTCACGCCATATCCGCCGCGAATCATCGTACGAGGAAATGCGTCATCATCCACCACATACCGTGATGGATCAGCCGCGACACCGTGAAGCCGCTTTGAAATTTCGCCCATTTCATAAAGCCCACCGTACAAATAAATTTTCCCATAACCTAAGGCGCGGAAGAAAGGCAGAAGCCGCTTTAGTTTTTGAAAGCTATCCGAATAAGTAACGGTTCCATCGGTTCTTTTTTCTGCGCCTACATCCATCAAATTAAAAGCACCCATCAATTCGGGAATGACCGGCAAAGCAAAAGAGGTTTTAAGGCGCACTTTCGGAGTCTCAGGATAAACAGGATAGAATCGGTAAGCATCCACACCCCATCCATGCTGTCTTTTCAAATGTCCCGATCCCGCGTCTCTTACGGGAATACCAATGTCCCAATGCCGCATAAACTCAGCGCCCGAAGCGGGTCTTTCATAAATGGTTTGGTTTGGCTCCAAAAGATTTTGAACCTGATACATGGAGTCGCGGTCTAAAGAAATCGGCTTGTCATCAGAGCCTAAGTCGCGGATAACCGACCAAACTTTGCCGTCATTGGGGTTGACGGGAGCATCATGGAATTGCAAAGCAAAAACAATATTTTGGCCGTTGCCGCCTCCATTCAGCGACCGCGAAAGCACAATCGTAGTATTACGGTCCGGCTTATGGAAAACAACAGCAGCTTGTTTGGAAAAAAGTTCGGGGTTTTGAGCCATCAGCCGCTTCAATAGCGCGTAAGCGAAAATATTCCAATTTTTAACTTTTTCAATCAGGGCGGGTTCAATAACCGCGATCAAAAACATAAACGCCGTCAGCCTCTTTCTTCCGGCTTCATCGACAGCCGTTTCCTCAACCTCATCGATCAAATCTTGGAGAGTAAATTTGAGACTCTCCGGATCATTCAAAGCGCGCTCAATGGAGGCTTGTATTTCGCGCGCGTTCAGACCGGAAGGCTGCGGAGACTTCACCCCAAACGCGGCTTTGCTTTGAGGTTCAATTTGAAGCAATCTCAAGCCCTCCGGCTTAGGAATTTCCAGCGGAAGCTCTTCCGCCGCACTTAAAAACCTCCGGTCTGTTTTTCCTGTTTTAGCATCTGTAATTTGATAGCGCATCTGCCCTGTCACACCTGCTTCCGTCAAAAAAGATTTCCATTCTTCATTGACGGACACATGCGCCAAAGCGCGGTCGGGCAAACCGTCTTTTTCCTGTGGGATAGAAATCGCGCCGGTATTAATTCCAAGAATAAAATTCTTTCCTTGATAAGAGATGCGATAAGCTTGGACACCATCTGCGATATCCGTTTTTAAACTAACAGCCGATGGATCTTTAGCCAAAATTCGGCTGATGTATTTGCGTAGATTGCGATTGGAAACAACGTTTCGATAAAACCACTCCCGCTCAGAAAACTTGCTTTCGCTCAGATAAAATTTCAATGCTTCTTCCGCCATCCACTCACCCAGCTGATCGATTAATTGCAGCGCCTCATAGTTCGCCGCGAGGGCTTTCTCAAAAGAAGCCTCTTGCTGTGCCGCATTGGAAAATGATTCCGCCTCGCGTAAATATTTTTCGGATTGCTCCGCCAAGCTTTCGATTTTACGCGTAAACGGCTGAAGTTTTTTTCCGCCTGTTTGCGCCCAGTCTTTCAAATAACGGAAAAGATCCCCTCGTTTCGCGTGAAAACGCATACTGCGCAGCGCCACTTGCCCGCGCTCTGCTTCGCGGCCCCAAACCGCAAGTTCACGAAACTGCATCATTAACGCCAAAATTCCCTGCGGGAACTTTGTGCTGATCAAAAGGGGTTTTCCGCCCAAGCTGCGCACCCATTCAAAGCGGGGCATGTCTTGCGAAAGTAATTTTGCCACCTCGGTAGGCGAATAGGACATCTCACTAAAAAGCGGGTCGCGGATAATTTGCGAGAACTCTTCGGCTGCCTGAAAACCGCGCAAATAATGCAAGTCTTTCAAATCATACGCAAGCCGCGTCATTGTTTCAGCATCCGCTGTCATCGGCTCAGACTGACTGGAAAACGCTTCGCGCGCATCATCTAAAAGACGGGGATCAACGCCGCGCTCCACCAGGGTCTTGCGATGATCAAAAAGCCAGGTCGAAGGATCCTGAGCTTGCGCCAAAGACTCTGTTTCGGCTTGATTCAACTGAAAAAGTCGTGCAATAGAGGCGACAACGATCATCCCGCCCAATTCAAGAAATGAAAAATTGCCGTCAAATTTGGCGGGCTTCCCATTCGGTCGGCTGAAAATAAAAATGCGTTGGGAACCATAATCCACCACAAGCGCTGTTTTGCCTTCCCAATTCATCACTAAAACGTCGGCAGAATTTTCGCCCAGCGGAAGCGTTGCGATTTTTGTAAATGCCTCGGGCGGCGCGTTTTTTATCGGAAGATAAGCGTTCACATGCTGCGCGTGCCCATGCAGTTGGCTCGCTCCGCCATGCGCGGCAAGCGGCGCGTCCGGATGCCGGTATCCGTTTACCGCCAAAACATGATTTGTATTTTTACCGACGATCAAAACATTGTGGCTATCCGGTTTTTCGCTGTTGAAAATTGATCCCACCGCAAAAGAAAGGTATTCGGCTAAATCCGAAAGCGCGGCACGTTTTTCTTGCGGTACGCCTTCCAGCTCTGCGTGAGTTTGAAGAATATCGCTTAAGTTTTCAGGGCGATGCATCCAGCTTTGGGCGTATGAGCTCCGCCCCAAAGTTCTTTCAACATCACGCGAAAGAACAATCGCTTGCGGCTGATCCGTGGTTTTACCATCCAGCGACGGCGGTAAAACCGGATAGCGGTTCACGACCACCATCCATCGCTGACTCAGATCTTGCGCGCCTTCCGCGGCAGACCAAAAAAACATTTGCTCGGGAATTTGGCTTTCAATAAAGGGCGGCGCCACTTCGATTGTTTTCGCGGGAGGATTTAAATCAGGGTGATCGTCAGGGAGTTTTTGCGCGGCCGGTGCGGCGGCTCCCGGACGCTTAGCGCGGCCGGGATTAAACACAAAAACATGGTCCGCATTTTTTTGAATTTCCGCGGGCACGCCTCCTTCAAACAGCTCAGGCACCAGCTTTCCCTTTTGATACACAACATAAATCACCGTTTTTCCGTCCTCAAAAATCTGCATGAACGGCTGCCACTTTAAAACACCCTCCTTTTCCACCACGCGCCCCGCACGAATTTGACGCTCGAGCATGACTTCCATCGCCTTTTCAAAATTCTCCGCTTCAACTTGCCGCGGGTAAATACGAATCTTTGCCGGAAATTTAAGCTGCAGCATTTGCTCTACCGAAGCAACCGAAGGCAGGACAATCACATAGCCTTTTTCCTGCGCGGAATCACTGATTATTTTAAGATCTTCAAGATTGGAAACTTTTTTTGAAAAAGATCCGTCACTCTCAAGCTTGGCTTTCCAAAGTTGAGACAGTTCTTGATCCGACACCTTGCGCTCGCGCGGCATAACGCGCATCTCGGAGCGTGCCGAAGCTTGTTCTTTGGGTTTGCTTTCAAAAGGTGCGTTCTTTGCTTTTGTTTTACGTAATTGAAGTTCGCGGCGGCGCTCTTCCATTTTTTTCTTGGATTCGATTTCCAGCCGCTGTTTCTGAACTTCAGCGGCTTTAAGTTCTGCTTGGCGCGTATAAAACCGATCCGCGTTTTCGTACATTTTCCAAACTTGCCAACCGATAACAACCGCGCTGATAACGGCCAGAGTCCAGGCAGACAAATGAATCCATCCCGTCTCGCCTTCTTCCGATTCATCGTCTTCGCGAAACTCCGACCGGGCCGTCACATCGAGTTCAGGAGCAATCACCCGCGCTTCCATAGTCGCCGCATCCAAATCTCCAAGCGGTGCCGCGGCCCAGGGTTGAAGCGTCATGCCGGAAGCAGCACGAAAAAGACCCTGAGCATCTTTAAAGGAAGATGGCGCGAGCTGATTCAAAGCTTTCGCCTGAGCCGTTTCAAATGCTTCACCGTAAAGCGATGACAAGATTTCCCGGTCAAGCAAAGTTAGCGCACTTAAAGCCTCTTGGCTTTGCCGCGAATTCAGAATGCCGCGTATCAAATTTTCGCGCCAACTTTTGAAGTGAGCTAAAACTTGTTCGGGTTTTTGTTTTTGCTGATTTAAGTTCAATAATCGGTGAATCATTGCGGCGGCAAAGGATTCGTAAATTCGGATGCGGCCATTCACAATTTTGAAGTAAGGACTCCAGGAAACCTCTCCGCGCATCAAATTTTCATAAAGCGTTGTTTCCGGAATAGCGCCGGTCGCCGGCATCAAGACAACAAATGAAATTCCTTTTTTACGCAAGCTGTCGGCAAGTGCCTCGGCGTGAAATCCGCCCAAAACAACCGCGGCTCGCCGACCCTTTTTAGCTTTTAAGCTTTGCGCCAGTTTATTTTCAAAATAATCTTCACGCTTCACCGCACCTTTATAAAAATCAGCCGCTGCGGATTCCAAAAACCGCTGATTTAAATTTTGAAGCTCCGTCTTAGCCGCCTCAATTTCTGCATCATGAACGCCGCTTGCGTTGCCGTTTCTGTTTTCATTTTGCGAAAGGCGAATCCATTCGTCTCGGCTGATTTTGAGATCGACTGCTTTTTTTAATTTTGTTAAGGTTTGATCCAATTCAAAAACCTGCTTTTCAGCTTGGCCCGCAAAAACAAGCTTCTCAGCTTCCGCTCGAGCCAGGCGCCACTCTTGAACCCAAGCTCCGCCGCGCAAAGCTTTAAGACGACCGCCTAAACTCACAAGTGCGGATAAACTTTCCGGTAAATTCATTTTTAGCTCGCGCGCGTCGCAGAAAGCCTGCAAGCGGACGGCATATTCCGCATCACTTATACTGCCCGTTCTCCAGGTCTGAAAATCAGCTTGCCATGCCGCAAGCTGTCTCAGAGCCGGGTCTATTTGCTCCATCGCCTCTTTCCAATTTTGGATCCGCGGCCGCATAGAATCCGCTCCTGCGCGCGAAATTCGCATTTCAGTCCAAACTGCGTTTAAATTTGGATATTTTTTTGAAAAGTAAGGAATGCGGCGGCGCATTTCAAGCAAAGCGCCCGCCCATGCCCGCGCTTCAGGGTCGGGCGCGTCCAGGCGCGCAAACTTAAAGTCCCAGCTTTGGGCGCGCAGCGAATAGTGTTTCTTCTTAAGCAAAACAACTTCGCGCTCGAGCTGGCTGAGAGAACTTTGCCAAGCTTCCAAATCTTTGCGCGAGCGCTGATAATCGCGCAATCCGGCTTCATAGGTTTGCGGATTTTCTATCCCTTCAAAAACAGCGGCTCCTTTTGAATTTAATGCCGCAATCGCGGCACCTCCCAGCTCGCCGCGATTGATAAAATCGCTCAGCTTTTCTTTTAAAACACGGGGGTCGGGAAAAGATCGAAAAAGCTGTGTTTGAAAAATTCCTGCCGCACCTTCGGCGCCGACCCAATCCACCCCGTAAGATTGCTCCAGGCGTTCCAGAATTTGGGCAATTGAATTTTGGGTTTGAGGAATCGCGTGCGCATCTTTGATAATCGCAACCCAGCCGGAATTCCGGCCCTCAAACACAGTTTCAACATGACCCTCTTCCTCGGGCAAATGAAATTGCGCAACCGGTAAAGCGGATGATTGCGCAAACGCGGGTAAGACTTCCGGAAAGACCTGGGCACAAAAGAAAAAGACCGCAAAAACCAGCCTTAAGTGCTTGCCCAAATTGTTACTTAGGATTTGATACATATTTCTTTTAATTTTTTTAATACGGAAGTGTATTGGTAAAAAGTACCTGATTGGCACATAAAAAACAACTTTGCAAAGGTTGTAGAATGTAAAAAGATCGCAACGCTATAAGTTGATCGTTTTTGAATGTGGCGAGCTAGACTGAGAAGCGAAACAACATAACATCGCCGTCTTTGACGACGTATTCTTTGCCTTCGACGCGAAGGAGGCCTTTTTCCTTAACGGCTTTTTCAGAACCGCAGGCAACCAAGTCTTCATAACTCATGACTTCTGCGCGAATAAAACCGCGCTCAAAATCGCTATGAATCACGCCAGCAGCTTGCGGCGCGGTCATACCGCGCATAATCGTCCAGGCGCGAACTTCTTTTTCACCAGCGGTAAGATAAGTAATCAAATTCAAAGTTTCATATCCGCAGCGAATCAGCTTATGCATGCCGGGCTCTTCAAGGCCTAAGGCTTCGAGAAAACTTTTTTGTTCTTCTTCAGAAAGCTCAATGATTTCAGATTCCACTTTACCGGAGATCACAACCACTTTCGCGCCTTCGGCATCTGCGATTTTGCGCACTTCATTGACAAGCGGGCCGCCATTGGGCAAATCGCCCTCAGCCACGTTTGCGCAATAAAACACAGGCTTCAAAGTCAGAAAGCTGCATTCTTTCACCGTAAACTTTTCATCTTCGGTGAGACCGATTTTGCGCAAAGGCGTGCCTGCCTCGAGTGCTTTTTTAATTTTGTCTAAAGTGGGCTGAATCGCCAAAGCTTCTTTATCGCCGCTGCGCGCGAGCTTTTCATTCTTGGTAAAACGCGTGCCGATGGTTTCAAGATCTTTCAGGCAAAGCTCGGTATCAATCACTTCAATGTCGCGCGCGGGGTTCACGCTGCCGGAAACATGCAAAATATTCGCGTCTTCAAAACAGCGCACCACATGCATGATCGCTTCGACTTCGCGAATATGGGTTAAGAATTTATTGCCGAGACCTTCGCCTTCCGCCGCCCCTTTAACCAATCCGGCGATATCATAAAACTCAACCGTGGTCGGAACTTTGGTTTGCGGTTTAATCAGCTTAGTCAGAACTTCAAGGCGGTTATCGGGAACGGGAACAATTCCCTTGTTGGGCTCAATCGTGCAAAACGGATAATTCGCCGCCTGCGCGCGCGACTCTTTATTGATCGCATTAAAAATTGTGGATTTGCCGACATTGGGCAACCCGACGATACCGCACTTAAAACCCATAAAACTCCTAAAAAAAATTGGCTGGAAGAGCGCGCATTATAAAGGGAATAAAGGACAAAGGACAAGGAGCAAAGCATTGAGACTCGGAAAACCGCCCACAGTCAGCCTTTACGCTGAAGCAGCGAATACTTGCCAAGAGAGAAACTCGAAGAAGCGGCTGATTTCGATCCCGCTCGTCACGCGGACAAAGCCTTTGTCTTCGGTATATTCCATACCCATGGCGGCTAAAAATCCGGATGCCATGCCTTCGACTGTACGAATATCCGCTGCGGCAATCTTTTTGCCGCGTAATGTTTTTGTGCCCGGAACAGAAGAAAACTCAATCGCTTCCCCTCCTTGCGCTGCAGAAGAGGGGTCCAAGAAGAAAGAAACGCGGCCGGTTTTTGCCGAGGGGACGGCCTCAAGCAAGCCGACACGCGTTTCCTCTTCTGGATTTTTTGAGCCGGAACCGTAGACGGACAGCTCCAGCTCTTGGTTTTGATAGAAAAACTTATAGAAGGCTTTGAAATTTTCTTCGCTCATCGAGCCAAGCTCGGTGCGGCTGATTAAAATCCGTGACTTCGTTCCGCTGACCGCTTGACTATGACTATTCGTGGTCCGCAGCTCGCCTGCCCTGAGCAATGCCGAAGGGGGGCTCGTGGTACGAATCATAACCTGCCGATCTTCTCCCAAACCTTTGAGAGAGATCACATCCTTTGCAAGATCAGCAGCCATTTCGTCGCTCTTAATCAACCAAAACATCACGGCGGCTTTTGCTGAATCTCCCGCCTCAGCAAAATAAACCGAAAGTTGCTTCAGCTCTTGATCAAACTGCGCATCTTCTTCTGCAGAAAGCCCGCTGTCAATTTCAACCAACTCGCCCGTTTGCCCGGGCTTCACGCGCTTCAATGCGGTCTTCATAATTTGTGCATATCTCTCCTCATTTTTCGCAAGCTGAACCTCATCGACAGTGTCATTTGAGCTAGCACGACTTTCGGAGCGAACAGAGCGCGTAACGCCGGCTTGCGCGACCGCTTCGCTAATACTTATTTTTTGATCACGAATATTCCAAAGCAGTTCCTCTAAAGCGTTAAACTCATCGTAAGTCACCAGCTTGGAGCAAACATCCTGTCGATCTTCTTCGGTCATCAATTTTTTGCTTACCGCAAGCTCAAGGCCTCTTTCAAAAAAGTCGATCGCCGCTTGGTTGGGAACCAAATAAGCCCAATGATCTTCGCGTCCTGAAGGATGAAATTGATAAAAACTTTCAAAACCGCGGGTTAAAATCCAAAACGGCCCCCATGAATCAGGCGTATTTCCACTCAATTCCATACCGGCAAAAGGCGCTCCTTCTCCAGCGCTAATTTCACCTTCAATCATGATATTGAGCATTGCCCACTCATCTTCTAAATCATGGTCGTGAACCGCTCTGAACCGCCAGCGCTCATAATCACTTCTAGCTTCGCGGAGAACTGAGCTTGCTGTTCCATGCCCCCAAATGCCCGAATATCTTGCGGCAGTGCGAATGGTTTCATAGGTATAAATACGGGATTCACGAATTTTTTTCGAAAGGCTCTCTAATTCTTCCCAAAGCGAATAAACAGCAAATCGATCCGGATCATCCATCAATGCAGAACGGGCTTTGAGATACGACCATGGAAGATGAAGAAAGGAAAGCGCCGAAAAATCTTCCCGTTGAAATATCGCCGCCCGCGGCCATTCTTTCGATCGCCGTAAAACTTCATCCCGCACCGAATTGACATCGCTTTCGGGAATGCGCCAAGCGCTTGCTTTAAGCCGCCATAAACTAACGCTGAGCGGATCAAGAACAAACTGACTCAATCGTTCAATTACCTGCGGCGAACTCCAAAGTCCGATCTCATCATTCCAATCTGCCCGCATTTCGGAGCGGCGCGACAAAATAAATTTTTGCTCTATTTTTTCAACTTCACTATCAAATTCAAAAAAATCATCGCGGCCGATGACATTTACCAAATAATCAAAGTAAGACTGATAATCAAGCGCGGCATTTCGAATTACCCAAGCTCCATAGCGAGCTTGATCCGGCTCGAGCAACTTAACATAATCTGAAACACGGCTGACAGCCTCATCCGCCATTCTAAAAAAATCAGCAGGGGGCTCTTCCCATCCTAAAAACTTCCGAACAAATCGATACTCCGGATCACGGATATCTTCCATCACATCGAAGATAAGCGTTTCAAAGCTCATCCCCCGCGCCAGATCTTCTTGTTTTAAACCTTTAAACCTTTTTAAATTTTGCGCAAGCCGATTCAAAACAGCGAACTTGGCAAAATCCCATTCCAAAACCCAAAACGCAGCATCTTGAGAAGAAAGCTCAAGTCCGCGCGCAATAGCGCGCAAAAGCCAATGCTGTTCAATGAAAGTCCGCCGCGCCCATTTTTCCTGAAAACTGCGAACAAAAAAGAGCTCCGCCGAAATTTCATGCTTGCGCATTTCGGAGCGGTTAAATTTCGCGCCAAAATCCCGCTCCCATTGCGCGGCATGCTCTTGCGCCGCTTGCTCAATCGCCTGATCGCGTAATTCAACAGGCTGATCTTTTACAAAATAAATAAAAGGCGCGACACGGGGAAGAAAACGCGCAAGTTCGGTATCGCCATATTGAATGCGGTTTGAATGCAAAGAAAAATCCGCCAAATTTTCATTTTCAAAATGGGTTGTGGTGAAATGCGCCGTAAGCGGAGTTAGGCTGTATTTGTCGCGCAAATTGGTTAAATCAATGGCAAGCGATTCAAAATCGTCTTCGCCTAAGCCAAGCGGCGTTTCGTTCTTCCATTCGCCTACAATAAACTCCGTCGCGTCGGTATCGACATTAAGCAGAACAGCTTGGTTGCTTGGAAAGCCGGCCAACATCTCTCGAAACCAACCCATGTTCGCATGATACCGATGATGATTTTCTTTCGGAATAAATCCCGAAAACCAAAGCGTGTTATTAAACCCGCCCATATCAAAATCAATGTCATTGTTCGCACTCGGACTCTGACGAAGCATCGCTTGAAACATTTCTTTGTAGTGTTGTCCGCCATGCACTTTTCGATCATCCCCGTGCTTGTCTATAAATATTTGCGTGTTGCCGAATGCCGGAACTTCTCGGCGCCAATGCGCCTCGGCATAAGCCTGAAGCGACCAGCCGTGGTCATCAAAAGCATAAAAGCTGCGCACTCCTTCTGTTGTGTTTAAACGAATGGCTACAAAATTCTTCATGCGCGCGTGTTCATCGGGTGAAGCACGCTGAATATCTTCCCAAGACCCCAAAGTAAGCCGCTTCGCACCCGTGATTGTGGGATGAAAATCTTTCGACGCCCAATGCTGCTGGGCTTCATCCCAGACATAATGCTCGCGGTCGAACGCGTCCAAATAGGGTTCTAAGCCGCGCGAATGAAGAAGCGCTTTGGGATAAGCCAGTAAATTGTCCGCCGCTTCATCAAAAATCTCTAATGCGTTTCGCGCCTCAGAGCGCCGCAGTTCTTTAAGCCCATACATTTGAGCCAAAAGCCTCGTAAGCGGTGAATTGATTTCAAAAACAGGCTGCTTTTCAGCGTCAAACAAAATAGCGTGTAAGTCTTCGATAAAAAGTGCGGAATTTTTCGGTGAAAGATATTTTTTTATTTCAGGTCTGTCAGCATAGCGGCCAAAATATCCCCGAATAAAGGCGGATGTCCAATTCAGCTTGGGGCCGGAGTAATAACGCTTATCGGTTAAATCGTGTATGCGCTTTGCGGCTTGTTTGAGACCTAAAACAAGCCAGCCTAAAAACTGCGCCTCGGTCAGCTTGTTTCTTTCAAGCGAACCTTCGTGGTCCATTAAATAAATCGATGCGAGACCTTCGTCGAGATCAATGTTAGCCCCGCCATTCCCCAAGTGAAATTGCGGGTGAATAAATCCGCGGTCGTTAAAAGCCCGCAGAGCCTGCCCCTGAGCTCCGGCAAGCCGCACAACATCTTCTTCAAAAAAAGCTTTAAGCGCGGCTCGCTCAGCGGAATCCATCGGCTGAGCAATAGATTGTAAGTACGCCTGCGTTTTAAACCCGATTAAATTAGTGACGCGCAAATCACGCGCTGAAGCCACGCCCAAAATAACCGCAGCCGCGGATGTGCCGTCCGAATTTTTATTTTGAAATTCAGCCATTCCCAGCGCGATAGGAACGGGCAAACCCGCATAAAAAGATTTCTGTGAAATTTGGTACTCTTGCCGCGCCATATCAAGCCGCATCGCGCCTTCCGCCGTCGGTCGTTTGGGTGTCAGCAAAAAGCGCCCTTCCTTTGTAAAAGAGGGCTCCATGAGCTTCCTGCCAATATTTTCGGCCTGGTCAGGCGCAACACCGGGATCTAAACGTAAAAGATTGAAATCCGGTAAAACGGCTTCGTTTTCAAAAGCAGCGCCTTTGACTTTGATCGTGCGTATTGTTTCCCGCAAGCCGGTTTGCTTATCAACAAAATCAACCGGCTCATCCAAATAAATTAAAACGCTTCGGCCGTCTTGATCATCATAATCCTGATCTAACACTAATTGACTAAGCGGTATTTCGAGAACCTGAAGAATCTTCGCCCTCGTCCCCGGGTTTGCCTTTTCAATTTGAGTCAGGGCCTCTTCATTCCACTCCGCTTTGAATTCACGCATTTCCGACCGTTTATCGTGAGACGGGATGATTCGCGCTTTTTGTTTGAGTCTCAGTTTTGCCACTGCCATCATTGCCTTCCCTGTTTGCCGTAATTCGGGCTGCCGAAGCATATAAGCCGGAACTGAGAAATTTCCTGCGACAGGAATGACCGAGCCTAAAATTAAAAACCATTTATGCGGGAGCTTTGTTTTACGAATTAAAGCAAATGTCGCTATGCCGCGGAAAATTCCCGTTAAAAAGTAAAGCGGGACAAGCCACCATTGTCCCGTCGCGAGCCCGGTCATGGCGGCCGTGGTACCAAAAGCTCCGGGATGCGGCGTCACTTTCAAAATTAAGTGAATGCCAAGAATTTCAAGCAATACGCCCACGTCGCGATTCTCGCGGGCAGCGGACAAAAGTTTTTGCGCTTCGTCTTTTGTAATTTCCTTTCGCTCTTCGAGATCAACAAGGCCTTTTTCAAGCCAGTTCTGCGCAACCTTCAAACGCGCATCCCGGCTGCTAGCTAAATTCCACGCTTTCGTAAAAAAACCGCGCGCTTCGGAGCGCAAAGAAGCCACTAAATTAAAATCGGGATTGGGCGAAAAAAACAAATAAGCCGTCTCGTCCGGAATGTATTTTGCAAGAGTTTTGCTTTCAGCACGCACAAAAGGCAACTCTTTTTCGCCAGGTTTGCCGCCTAAAGCGTATATTTGGGTATTCCAATCGTAGGTTGTCGCAATCACAGAATTGCGGAATCGCCGCGACAACAGCTCAATCGCTGCGCGGTCTTCGCGTGGATAGACGCTGCCGAGTAAATAAAAAACATTGTTGGCTAAAATCAAATGCGCGGAATCTGTTTCTTTAAGAGCTTCCACCGCGTTTTGAGTTCGCACTTCAATCGCTTCCGCAACCAAATCTGAATCGCGGCTGACGCGTTGAAGCAAAGCTTCGATATAAGTTCGGTTCGGTTCAACATCAAGGTCATAAGCGAAGAAAGGTGTTTCGCCCTGCAAATTTTTGCGTGCACGTTCGGCAACAACATCGTCTTTCTCAATTCCGGTAATTTGCAGTTTCCAACCTTCATCTGCAGCCGTCCGTGCAAGTTTCTCGCCGCGGCTTTCCAAATAAGTCACGATTTCATAATAAGCTCGGACAAGTTCTTCGCCTGAGCTTGAGCCTAAAACCAGCACTTTTATGACGGGATTTTTTGAGTCACCGGCATCTTGCTTTGCGCGTTGCAATATTCCATCGAGATATTGTTCGCGCAAAATTTTCCACTGCGGATCATGCCGTTCTAGGAATGAGCTTTGAGTCGGCCTCAATTCACCATTCAATCGTACCGCACGCATTTTTGAGTGTGCTTTTTCTTCCTCTTCACTCGTCAAAATTTTTCTCGTTGCGGCAACATCATCAACAACAACAAGGTTTCCGGTTTTAAGCGGCATCAAAGCCCGCAAAATCTCCGGAGAGGCGCCGTAATCAGCCTGAAGGCCGCGAGCATTAACATCTTGAAGCAAGTCGACAGTTATCCTTTCACCAGGAAGCCCCACACCTGTCAGCTTGTATTCTGCTGCCAAATCCAAAACCTGGTTTATTTCAGGATCGTTGGCACCGTAATCCGTATCCAAAATGAACCTTGCTGAGACGGCTTCTTTTCTTAGAAGCAACAGTTGCTTAACATCAAAGGATGAAAAAACAAGGCGCGATAGTCCTGCTGAATTTTGAATTTCTTTTTGAATCGCAGAAACGGCCCTAACATCATAGTTATCCAAAAGAGCCTCTTTGCCTTTTTGCTTCAGTTTCTCGCGCACAGAAGGCATGGTCGCCAAATTATTAACATGCAAATAAGCCGTCTTTTGACGCAACACCGGCAAATTTAACGCATCCTTCAAAGTCAAAAGTTCGGGATTAGCTGCTTTAAGCTCTGAATAATTCAGCTCTACGGAGAAGTGGGCTGCATTGCCAATTTGAAATGGATCGTGATTTAAAATCATGACCCCGTCTTTTGTCATTTGAATATCCATTTCAAACCCATCCGCGCCGGCCTCATAAGCGGCCTCAATAAAATCCCGAGTGTTAGCACGATGCTGAATCACTTGCGGTTTGAAATTTTCTGTTGGCCTCGCCTCGGAGCGCATTCCTCTGACTTCTTGATTTACATTTTCGGCAAGCCGCGGATTATTCGCTTCCAATTCAGCCTGAATTTGATTGATCACATCGGCAAATGGTTTTTTCGTCACAATCACCGCTAAAGATTGCTCTCCAAAATCTTCTGCGTGCTCCGGTGGCGACTGAACGTGCAAGCCAGCACGGCGCAACGCGCGAACCAGATCGGGGTTGGGCTCAAAACCTAATTCAAAATAAGCAAATCCATCGGGATGAAGCGTGCGCTTCAGTTCATTTGCAAACGTAGCATCCGGATTCTTTTCAAGCGGCATATCCCAAGCGCTTGGGTAAAGCCCGGGAACTTCTCCGCCTAAAGCCCAATGGCTATAAATAATTTTGAGTGACTCATCTCCAAGCGGCCAAGGATTGTAAAAAGACTGCTGCAAGTGTGTTGCGTAAGTCCCCCAGTCGGAGTGCCGAACAGGTTTCGTGTCCATGCGGTAGGTATTAGGATTGCCTAAGTTTTTCAACGTATCCACAAAGCTATACGCTCCGGCACCCAAATCAAGCGCGGATTGCGTCATAAGCCATCTTGAAAAAGCAGTCCCCGCATGAGACCGCTGAACGGGATTCTCTTTGAGCGCCTCCGTATACTGCCCCCAAAGATACGCTAATCGATCGAGATCTTGGCTATCTGTGCCGCGCGCTTCGGAACGGGAAGAAGCCAAGCGTGGAAGCTGCATCATATGCGACACTTGGGGTATTTCCTGAAACCCAAGCCCAGTTAACGATTTTCGCAAAGCAAGATTATTGACTTCGTCCGAATTAAAATGAAAGAAAAGCTGCATTTCGGAATCAAGCTGATCCGCAAAATAACGAATCGCTTCAGTCATGACTCGGCCATAACCTTGACTGCGATATTCGGGTAAAACCTGAAACCTTAAAGTTAGAATTTTCCGCTTACTGTCGGAAATAACCGCCGCGGAATAAAGCCCTTCGCCCACCATTTCGCCCTGTTGATCAAAGAGAGCGAAATAACCGTTGTCGCGCTCCCCTTCCATTTGCGCGAATGGAAACGCGACAAAAACACCCTTGGAATCGCCAGGCAATGAAAAGCCATACGCTTGAGTGCCGACATCTTTGCGCGCGTCACGCGTGTTACCTGAAAAATCAATAATTTCAAGCGCGTGCTCAACCATGCCTAGCTTGTACTTCGCGAACCAAGCCTGCCGAACTGAATCCGTTAACTCCATATCGCTGACTTTTTCGTAATCTAAAATCCGCGCTTCGGAACGCCCGATTTTTTCTTCGAGTTTCGGAATCAAATTTCTGACTTTCGCTTTGAATCGAATCCTCTGAATCGCATTGCTCACCGACGGCTTAGAAGAATTCAAAGCCTTCGCAATTTCTTGATTTGAAATTTCCGGATTTTGAGCAAGCTGCGCGACAACTTTTTGCTCTAACGGAGATAAGGTCGCGATGAAATCAGCGGGGAGGGCTTGAAAAATGGCGGCATTCTCTTCGCGCTTTGTTTTTCTGGCAATTTCTTTTCCGGCTCTTAAATCTATGCTATCGGCTTCGGTCAAGAGCCGGCGGTAAAAAACTTCTTTTCCCAAAGCAGCGCCTTTGCTTTGAGCTTTCTCCTTTTCGCTGGATACATACCGAATCAATGTCACATTAGTTAAACCGTCGGGGCTGGTCAGAAAAAGCTCGACCCGAAGCAAGTCATCTTCCGGCCGAACGGACACGACTTGTATCGAATAGCCTGCGTATTTGTGCGGTGCAACACTGATTTCGGCCCACAAATCATCTCCCAATTTAACCTTGCGAAAACCATTCTGATAAACCTTGCCTAAATTCATCGCAATCTCATTTCCAAAAGGCTTTAGAATTTCTTCCCAGCTTTTCTCATCCGGCTTAAGCAAAAGCTCCGCAAAAAACTTTTCTGTCCAAGTCTCTTCATCTAAAATTTCAAAAATCTCGGTGCCTGTTTTTGAATTCGCGGCTTGATCAAAAGCTCGCGTGCGAAAATGGCCCATCCACAGCGTGGTGGTTTGATCCGTGCCTGAAAAACCTAAAACTAACCGATATCCCTTGCCGATAACCTCGGCAGATCGAACAAAAACTTCGCGCTTGTCTTTGACCCCCAAATTCGTCATGACATAAACCATTTTCTCGCCAACGCGTAAGTTGAAATACCCACGCTCGGTAGTTTCTCCGAGAAGTTCATTCTTTTCAAACGCGGGCAACTGTGCGGAGAGCTTTTCCCAATCAAAATCAGCCGGAAGCGCGGCAATGACGGCTAATTTTTTCCTCGCTACCATTTTCACTGGGCTATTTTCAGGGATGTTTGCCACCTGGGCAATTTCGACAGTCGGAACGACAACCTTTTCAACGGGCAAAAAGGTTGGGAGTATTTTTCTTTTAGGCGTCTCGGCAGCAATCACGCTTTGCGGATAAACCGTTCCTCCGGCAACGCGCCCGGCAATATTTTCTTTTAACTCTAAAATTTTGCGGACGCGGATTTTTGTTTTAGCGCTGATGGAAACTTCTTCTGATTCATTCGAGACAACAAACCCTTTCACAATCAGCCGATTGCCCGGAAGTTTTTTGACAACTGTAAATCTTATTTGTCCCTCTTCCGTCCAAGATTCATTGATTTGAACCGTTTCAAGGCCCAATGTTCGTTCTGGGAAAGGCCGGAAAAAATATTTCGCGTTATCCTCGCCAAGCGCCAATGTCAAAACACCGTCTTGCAACACAAACGGCGGACTGTTTTCTTCCAAAACACCCCAAGGCTCTTCTTCCGCCTTGGTAACCCAGTGCTTTAACGCAGCCGGTGCGCGGTCAAATTTTTTAACCGTTAAATTCGCCGGCCTAACGGGAATAGCTGCGGCTTCACGCGCTTCAGATCTTTTTTGATCCGTGCGAATCCAATCAATCATTTCGCGATGATTGCTCCAAATAATAATTTTTGTTTTTGAAGACGCCGGGCTTCCGTTTAAAAAATATTGCGGACGGGTAACTTCGCTGGAATTTCTCAGCTGTTTTAGCGCTGCCGTTTGCTCAACCATTTTCAAAAGATGCTCCGCGGATACCGGAGCAGATTCATTATGCACTCCGCGGGGGTCATCTTCATTCAGGACCGGAACAACTTGGTAAACAGCGTCCGCGGCTAAGTGAATTTCTTTCGGCGTTGCTTCCTCATTGCCTTCTTCCAGCAGTGAAGTGAGCGCGGCTTGAAAGCAAGCCTCGCACTCACCGCCGGCCATAACAAACCTTTGCGCCTTGCGGACAGGATCAAAATCGTAACTAAAGGGCGAAGTCAGCGCGGCTGTATTTTTTTGTCTGGAACGGATGCGGTCGGGTCGCGGCGGTAAATAGCTCGGATGCCCATCAATATGAAATTCGAGTTCCTTGCCGCCTAAATTCTGCATCGCTTTTACTGCGTCTTTAATCACGCGGCGGTTATCCAATGCCAACGGCAGCGAATGATCGCCCATGCCCGCGGTGTGCACAAAAACAACGGCGGTATCTTGATAAGAGATGGGCTCGCGCGGCATAAAGTTTCTTTTGTAAGTTATCACTCGCGCGGCCTCATCAAACACTCGTTCAAAGCCAAGGTCTGCCGATAACCTTCGAAAATAATCACGGGATGAACCATACACTAAAAGCTTGGTGCCAGGCCGCATCGAACGAATCAGTGCTTGCTCAAGGGGCGCGGGATCAAAGGAGCTTGCCTGATAGTGGAAAAGAACATCCGCGGAAGAAATCTCTTTTTCAAACTCAGGGGCAGAAAAATCCCCTTTCAAAAAACGCGCCCTCTCACGAGAAATGAGTTTTTGCTTGGCGGCTTCCTCAGCGAGATCCAAAGAAGCTTCATGCAGCACTTGATCATATTCAATGCCAACGCCATTAAGATTGCTATCGAGCATCAACGCTTGTACCAAAAGCTTGCCGGCGCCTGATCCTAAATCAAGAAAGCGAAGAGGTTGACTTGAATTTGTCTTATCGCGAATTTTTGGAAAAATTGCCAGCAAATGTTCGAGTTCATTGTCCGTATCAATCGGATAATAACCAACCCCTGTGACTAAAAATCCGGCAGACTCTACTTTTTCAGCCCCGTCTTTCCACGCGCCTGATTTATTCCGCATGACATCCATATAAATTGCATGGAGCTTTGAAATTTTTTCTGCTTCAGCCTGAGAAAGCCCGCGCACTTCAGAGCGCGCAGCATATTTTAAAAACATTTCCTTCAAACGCTCACGGCGCTCTTGGGCCAGCAAATCAAAATTAAGCTCTCTCTCTTGAAGCGCGGTTTCGAAAGCGGCTTCAGAGTTCACATCCAACGTTAAAAAATCAGACAAGGGCCGTGAAATAGCGTTAGGCGCAAGAGTTATCAAGTCCGCGGGTAAGAATTGGGCGGGATAATGCGCGTCATCATCTTCCGAACCTGAAATAAAACTGTAGGCATAATCGGTCAAAAAATCTTTGTTACGGTTGAGATCAACATACCCGTGAAGCAAAAGCGAACTGAGGCCCTGCGCTTCGCGCTTGCCATCACGGTTTTTTAATTCACGGCCAATTAAATCAAGCGGCAGCCAGCCTGAATTCAAAAATTGAGTAAAAGTTAGGTCGATCAGAAAACTTTTAGACTGATCAGGCAATGCCGCTAAAACAAAAAGATGCTTTTGCCTTTGCTTCACACCAAACTCGTCATGCGCTTGAATGCGGCGAATCAGCGCCTTATCGCCCAAAATCGAGTAAAGCCGGTTCATCACATCCGCCGATGAATACCCGCATTGCCCCGCGCAGTTTTTTCCAGAAAGAATGATCTCGTTTTCATCGGTTTTTTTTGCGGCAGCCTCTTCCTGAATTTTTTTCAGCTCGTCCGCGCTCATAGCATTTTTAACCCGCCCAATTAACCACGCACGGCTTTCAGCAACCGCTTGCCGCACAGCAATCTCTAAATCTTCCGCCGAAAGCGGGTTGCCTTCCGTGACTTTATCAAAGACACGTTGAACCGCTTCCTTGTCCGGCGCAGCTAAATCCCGCGCTTCTGAGCGTTTTGCTGGAGGAAGCTTGGTGGAATGCAGTAGCCGCAGAATAACCCCGGATAATAAAACAGCGGCGGCATCGTCGGGGTCGAAAATATGCCCCGTCATTCCCGAAGGAAAAATATACGGGCCTACGAATTCCAAGACAAAAAACAGCGTCGGGACTCCGGTCAAAATAATGTGCGCAACTTTCTGCGTGACGGCTTCATTCCAAGAAGAAGACCTCCACAGAAAAAGAAAATAAAAACCAATATTTGCTATTGATAGCGGATAGGTCACGCTGGTTATCCAATCGAGAGGCTTCCAATAATCGGGCTCGCCTATTGTCAACGTCCGCCACTTCAAAAAAAGAGAGTCCGCTATTTTAAAAAAAGCAAAAAGTCCAGTGCTGTACCAAAAATGCTTGGGATGAAAAATCGAACGAATCGATAATTTTTCCGGCTCGCGCGCTTCCGATCGACCAGCTATTTTTTCAAGATGAAGACGATTTCCGTCATAATAATCGGATAATGTCTGCCAGCGGTCTGCGTCTAAATGCACTCGCATGGTTTTTATAAAATCTCTCACCCGCACCAAATCGCCGCGAATGTCACCGGGCAAGTTTTTGTCTTTATCTCCGCCGACAAAGACATGCGTCTCTATGTCCCAAATCTGCAAAGATTTCCCGAGACTGTCGCGGAAAACATTCACGCTTTCATTGGGTTTGTTTTTGCTCACATAGTCAGCAACGTAAGTATTCAAAAGCGCGGCCATTTCAACCGCCGCTTTATTTTGCGCTTGAGCTGACCGGACAGATAATTTTTTCTCTCCGCTCCACTTTTCTAATTGGGGTAAATACGCTTCCAGCCGGCTCTGCAATTGTCGCGCCTTCTGTTCTTCTTCTTTGGGAATAGCATTATTTGCTTTTTTGTTTTGCCGCGATTCTGAGCGAAAAGGCATATGTTTATCAATCTCGGAGAGAATAAAAATAAATGCGTCACGATATTCAACCAGATGATCATGGTAGGCGGTCATGGCATTGCGAAACTCGGGCGTAATTTGCTCGCGCGGAACTTGGCGGACAAGTTCATGATAAACGGTGGCGGTTGCATCGCGCGCAAGCGGTTTGGAATAATTTCGATAAAAAGTATCTAGCGGATCAGCCTTGCCTGCTTCGGGCGTCTTCATGACGCGGGAAAACCAAATCAGGGCATCTATTTCATGTTCAAATTTTTGTCTCGCCTTAATAGCCTCAAGCACATCTGCTCGCTTAAAATCTCTCTCTTCTGCCATTGCCTTGAAAACAGAGTCCCGATACATGCTTAGATTGCTTAGCGTTTTTAGACCATCATGCTGCTTTGCAGCTGAATTAAAAATCTTTTGGCTATCTTCGGGCAACTGTTTAAAAGCTTTATTCCAAAGATTTTTTTTCTGACTTACATAGGTGCCGCAAAAAATAAAAAAGAGTTTATTCATGGCGTTTGTAGGGTAAGCCTCCGTTTGTTCAGCTAAGAATCTTTCATTTAATCGCTCGAGCAACTGTTTCGCTTCACGTAAAGGCCTCGGAATGATTTCTCCAAATGCAATTGAGAAGTTGGTGGAGCGGCTCCCCTTGCCCGCTTGATTCTGATTCGCATTTTGAATGTTTTCTTTCCACCATCCTCTTATAGATGTTTCGTCTCGAATTAACTTTTCTGCCTCATCAACTAATTGCTCAACTGTTTTTTTAGCGCGGCTTTCGGAGCGGGCGTGGGGCATAACCGTTCCAACTCCCGGAGATGCGGCCCGCAACCCTGGGAGTTTTTCAGAATTTAAAAGGCGGCGCGTGTTGGGAGAACCTGAGGGACGGCTCAGATTCCCGCCAGCAATTCCATGCGCCGCGGTTGTTGAAAGTTTTTCATGCAGCAAAAGGGCTGAGGCTGACAAGTCACGCCCGGGGTTTTCTTTGATTGTTTCCTCAGCAGCTCTAATTTCCGAACCAAATGCAGGGTCATAAAAATTCGAAAGCGGCCGCGCCGCCTGAACAGACGCCTGGGGACGGAAACCTGAACCCCTAGGCCCAACACTCATAGCTTCGCGGTAAAGAGCTTGATGGCGCTTAGAAAAATCGATAATTTTTGGAATCACAACTGTGTAAGAAAATCCATTGCGCCGCAAAATTTCGGTAATGCCTTCGCGATGAAAGCCACCGAAAACAAGAACAGCTGAGCTGTTCTTGCTAGGCCCGAGACCGGAGGCTTGAGGTGCGAGATTGGTTTTTTTTATCGGGTCTCCGGTCTCCGGCCTCCGGACCCATTCTTTGAGAGTTCGCTCCACCGCTTCATCACGCTTATGTGCAAGCTCGTAAAATCTCAAAGCGTTTTGAATGAGCATTTCCCAGCGCTTTGAAATCACAACAGGATTCTTTTTCGCGCGGGCAAATTGTCGCGCTAAATTTTCTGTTTTGAGAGCTTTAAGATTGTTTTTAAGGTGACTTAAATCTTGATTTGAGATTTTAAGCTCAGCAAGCTTTTCAACTGCGGCCATGGTTTTCCATGCCTGCCAAATTTCAGCCGTTTGATTATTTGGAAAAAAATGTTTTTCAACAGCTGCCTCGAAAGTTTTAATTTCACTTAAGACTTCGGAGGCTCGTGTTTTTTGAATTGAACGTGCAATCTCAGGGTCTTGCGCGGCCGCCACAATGCGCCGCAAAAGCGGACAAGCATTTTCAGGCGCAAGCTTGATCCAGCGTCCTAAATAATCAAGCAAAGGAAGGCTGTTATCATGAAAGCGTTCGTAATCGAGAATCCATTTCTTAGCTTCAGGTGAAAGTTGTTTATCGCCCAAGACTTTCAGTTCGCGCTGAATGGCTTGTGTGTCGCGTAAGATTTGCTCGCGAACTTTTTCAGAATCACCGAAAGCCCGCACGTTTTCGAGATACGCTTCTTTATCATCCGCGCCGATCAGCTTCCAATCGACTCGCGGGCCCGGAGCCCGAAGCCTGGAGGATTGAGAAGCATTCGAACTCTGGTCTGTGGCCTCCGGCCTCCGTCCTAACCGCCTATGGCGGTTAATATGCGCAAACTCCGCGGCGCCGATTTTCAGCTGATCTAAATAATAGTAGGAAACTTTGCGGAGGATCTGGTCATCTTCAATAGCTCCAAACCAATCGTCCGTATTGAGCTCGCCTTCATAACCTTCTTCAAAAACGGTTTTGATACCGGAGTTTGTCGCCTGCTGAATGATTCGGACGATATTCTTTTGCGCATCAAGGGAGTCGTGTGCATCAAGAATGAAAGTAATGTGCTTACCGTTCGTGCCTTCGAAAGACTCGTCGACATTGCCTAAGTTGGAATGAATTTTTAGTCCGGAGCCCGGAACCCGGAGCTCTGAGAAAGACCCCCCTTTAGCCTCCGGCCTCCGGCCTTCGGGCTGCGTTGATGGCAACGCCATCGCCACATCTTGCGCCAAAAGGCACATGATGACAAAAATGGCCACGAATTTTAAGAACTGCTGATGCCGTCCCATCAACTATCCTTGCTTTGAAGACTGCTTTACGCCCGAAGTTGAACTTAGTAAATGTTCTTAGAAATGTGCCTGCTAAACCCTGCCATTTCAACCCAGCCAAGATGAAAATCCTTAAATATAATAAATAATCATTTTTCAATTGACTTACATTTATATTTATCATACATTTCTTGCTTATGAATCACTTTTGCTGCACAAAATCAAATACTCGAGCTGGGACCATCCCCGCTTCCCGGAAGTGGGGATGGTTTGTATTAGCTGTCTTGCTCATCTTGCCAAAATCAGGATTAGCCGCATGGGAAAGAGTTCATGGCTTTCCCTCCACAGAAACGCCTGTGGCACTTGCTTCCGATCCCAAATCAGACAACAGTTATTACGCCGCGACACCGCATGCCGTTTTTAAAAATGAAAACGGCGCTTGGCAATCCCTCTTTGCTGTTTCTCATCCGCAAGATGAAATTACGCGAATCTCCGCTTCCGGGCTGAATCAAAGTCTTTGGATTCAAACCAGACAATCCGTCTTTGAAGGAAATGCGGTGACGCGGGAGATGAATCGTATTTATGAAAGCCGCGACAAAGAAAAAGCTCCGCTTGCTTTTTTCGCGGGGAAAGACACATGGTGGGTTGGGACCCCGCGCGGTCTATGGTCGGCACAAAAAAATACTTCCTCCTGGCATAAGCGCTCTGATCTTGCGGATTCTTTACCTGTTTTTTTAATCGCCGAAAGCTCCATCGGACTTTTCTTTTCGGCAAATGGCGACTGGCGCCTTGCTGAGGATGATTCGGTACAAACCGCCTTAAAACTTTTTGATTTCGACAAAACCAACGATGATGCGGATACGCTCCCTAAAGAATTTGAAGATGAGCAGTCGCAGGCCCTGCAACAAACCTTTTTTGACTTTGTTGAAACAGAAGAAAGCTTCTACCTCGCAACATCCAAAGGGGTTTTTCAAAGCCGTAACGGGCTTGATTGGCAGCAGCTTTCCGGATCGGGATTGCGCAACGCTCTTCCAAAACGCTTGGTCTGGAACTCTAAAAAGAAACAATTGATCGGCATTTGCGAACAAGGTTTGTTTGTTTTTAATAGCTCGGACGGCAAGTGGCAAAGTCAAAATGACGGTTTCGCAAAAGCAAATATTTTTTCAGCGCTACATCTGGACGCTTTAAATCTCTTGCTCGCGGTCAATGCGGAAGGACTTTGGGAGTGGGCTGAGAAAGCTCCTTCCCTGCCCATCAGCGCGGAGAACGCGCGTACTTTTAATAAGCTGCTGCGGCTCGAGCCCTCTGCGAGAGACATTCATAAAAGAGTCATTCGTTACTCTGACACAGGTAATGGCAAAATTAAACGCTGGCATGCGCAATCTCGCGTGGCGGCTTTACTTCCAAGCCTTTCCGCGGGAAAAGATTGGGGAACATCGAACAACATCGATCTTGATCGTGCCGGAACAAATGATCCCGACCGTTTTATCGAAGGGCCATGGGACAAAGACCGCGGCGCTGACATCAGCGCTTCTTGGGATCTGGGAGATTTTATTTTTAGTTCGTCTCAAACCTCGATTGATTCACGCTCCAAGCTCATGGTTGATCAGCGCAACGACTTATTATCCGAAGCCACGCGGCTTTTTTATGAGCGCCGCCGCTTACAGGCAGAAATCATCCACTCGCCTTCGCCCGACGAAGCCGCGCACCTTGAGCGCCTTTTGCGCCTCGACGAACTGACCTCTTTGATCGATGCGCTAACGGATGGATATTTGTCGAAGCAGCTGGAAAGAATTTATAGCGCAAACCCTGAGTTGGAGGAAATATGGCAATACAATCAAGTCAAAGCTTAAAGGTTAAGGGGCAAAACCATAACCCAAAAGCTAAAACCTTATTACAAGAAAAGAGCTATGCGTTCTCAATTAGAGTTATCCGTCTTATGGAAGCGCTCAAAAATGATTTCGCTTCCCAAATTATCGCAAAGCAATTATTGCGTGCCGCAACTTCGATTGGCGCTAATATCATTGAAGCAAAGGGCAGTAGCTCTCGAAAAGATTTTGCTAACTTTTTTTCATACGCTTTGAAATCCGCTAATGAAAGTGAATACTGGCTTTGTTTACTGCGAGATTCAAAAAAAATAACTCCTGAATCTATAGAAAATCTCATTTCAGAAAACAATAGCCTTTGCAAAATGTTGGGGGCTAGCATGCTCACCTTGCGTGGTAAGAAAGAACCTGGCAACCTTAAGCCTATGGTTTAAACCTTTTAGATTTAACCTTTAACCTGCTCACGGTCGAGCCTGAGCTGGCCGCACGCAGCGTCAATCTCTCTGCCGGCGGTTTTGCGAAGCGTCACGTGAATTCCCGAATCCATTAAGATTTTGGTAAATCTTTCAATTCGTTCTTTGGAAGGCGTTTTGTAAACCGCGGCCATTTCACGAATGGGGTTGTAAGGAATGAGATTCACTTTCGCGTTTAAAGGAAGACAAATTTTAACCACACCGCGCGCTTCTTCTTCGGTGTCATTGATGTTTTCAATCAATGTATATTCGAAAGTAATTTCACGTTTCAACTTGCTGTGAACTTCGGTCAGCGTTTGCATGAGATTATCAATGTTGTATCTTCGGTTAATCGGCATCAGCTCATCGCGCACTTCGGGCTTGGAAGAGTGCAATGAAACCGAAAGCCGCACGCGCCCATCCACGCGCTCGACAAATTCAATAATTTTAGGAGTAATGCCTGAAGTGGAAACCGTGACGCGCCTTCCGCCCAGCTGAAAGCCCCAATCCGCGATAAGGATTTCAATCGCCTTCATGGTTGCGTCAAAATTATCCAGTGGTTCCCCCATTCCCATGAAAACAATATTCGTCACTTTTTTTCCGGTTTTCCGCTGAACCCATGCGACTTGCTCCACAATTTCACCGGCCGTGAGGTTGCGTAAAAACTTCGCCTTGCCGCTCGCGCAAAACGAGCATGCCATTTTGCAGCCCATTTGGGTGGAAAGACAAACCGTCTGACGGTCTCTTTGCGAAATTAAAACGCTTTCGAGAAAATGCCCATCGCGTGCTTTGAACAAACCTTTAGTCGACTCTAAGCCTTTTGAAAAAGAAGCCTCTGAGCCATCGAGAGAACGTAAATCATAATGTTCGGCGAGCTTTTCGAGATCTGCCTTGGAGAAGTTTTTAATCTCACTCCACTCCAAAACATTCTTCTTATAAATCCAGTCGCCCAACTGAACACCGCGAAAAGCCGGCAAACCTACGGCCTTCACCGCTTCTTGCAGATCTTTTACGCTCATCCCATACAAGGTTAACTTAGAGTTCATAAATCAGAAATCAAAACCATAGATAAAAGCTGAAAGATGTTTGAGCATCTTTGAGTTCTAAACTGTGGTTCTGATCCTTGAGTTTTAAATTTTGATTTATTTAGATCCATTTTTTCCATTTCATCCAAATGAGCATCCCCACCGCCATCAAAAAGGTTACGCCTTGAGAAACCCAAAATCCAAGCGGGTTTTTCAGAAAAGGCATCCACTCAAAATTCATTCCATAAAGGCTAAAAATTAAAAGTGCGGGCATGGAAAGCGTCGCTAAAATCGTCAGGCGCTTCATCACTTCATTGAGTTTGGTTGAAGAATAAGAAAAATAAACCTGCAAAATTCCGGTTAAATTTTCATAAATTCCATCAGCCATCAAGGTGATATTCACCAGATGGTCATACACATCGCGAAAATAAAATTCGTTTTCCGTTCCAACCAATTTCCGGTAACGAGCAAGCGCGTAAAGCATATCTTTTTGGGGTCCAAAAACACGCCGCAGTTTAAATATGTCCTGTTTTACGCTCATCAATTTTTTTAAATAATCCGCTCCATCCGAAAAAATTTCTGTTTCGATTTCTTCCGCTTTTTCTTCATACTGATGAATTACGGAAATATAGCTATCAACCAAATGGTCAATAATCGTATGCAGCAACGCCCCCGCGCCTTCACCCAGCTGAGCATGAGGCTTTTTTTCAACAGCCAGCCGGTCCGCTAAAATGGAAGGGATCGTGTTTTTGTGATAAGTCACGACATAATTCGGGCCTAAAAACATGGAAAGTTCAGAGGAAACAAGCACACGCTGATGCTCTTCATTTAATTTGAGCGCGATCGCGTCCATGTTCATGAATAAATAATCGCCGTAATCATCCAGCTTCGAGCCGCAATGATCATTGAGCGCGTCTTCGATCGCAAGTTCATGGAAATTAAAAATTTCCACCAGCAGCTCATCTTCAATGTCGGTGGCTTCATCCATGTCCACCCACAGCACGCCTTCTTTTTTCTTAAGAATAGCGTGCATCTCCGCACGTGAGACATTCCGCTTGAGACCCGTTTCCGCACAAAAGAAATAAGAATTTATCATGTGAATTATTTCCTAAGTTTGTATCCTGAACGAAAAAGCAAAACGGTTCCTGAAAATAATGCAATAAAAAGCCCCGCGACGACTATCAAACAAAGCGCAATCGGCGCATCGGAGCTGCCGAGAAAACTATAGCGTAATCCGTTAATCATATAGAACATAGGATTAAATTGGGAAATGCCTTGAAGCTTTTCGGGCAGCATCTCCGTTGAATGAAATACGCCCCCAAAAAAGACAAGCGGTGTGATCAAAAACGTAGTCGCGATGCTTAAATGTTCAAACTCTTCCGCAACGAGCGCCACGATCATTCCCAGGCAAGAAAAGGTCAATGAAACCAAAACTAAAAAATAAAATACAAGCAAAGGGTGCGTCCACGGCAGAGTCACGAAAAGTGAGGCCACGCCAAACACTCCCGCTGCGATTAGCATGCTACGCACAAGTCCGCCGAAAATGATGGCAAAAACCATTTCGGTGTAGGAAAGCGGAGTCACCAAAAGCTCTTCGATGTAATTCGCCCAGCGGGAAATAAAAAGCGAGCTTGAAGTGTTTTGATATGCGCTTTCAATGACATACATCATGATCATGCCCGGAAGCATAAACTGGAGATACGACACACCATGCAAATCACCCAAGCGCTTCCCGAGCGAAAGTCCAAAAATAAAAACATAAAGAAAACTTGAAACCAGAGGCGGTAAAAGCGTTTGAATTGCCACGGTAAAAAACCGCACAACTTCACGCCACACCAAAGTTTTGAAACCATTCCAACGCTTCATGCTTTTGTCTCGTTTTCAGATCGGATCAGCTGGAGAAAAACCGTTTCTAGCTTCCCTGAGCGAATCAGCTCTTCTTTCTTTTCCACCGTAAGCATTTTTCCTTGGTGAATCACGCCTATGGTTTCGCAAAGCCGTTCCGCCTCTTCGATATAATGCGTGGTTAAAATAATCGTTGTGCCTTCGCGATTCAGCTTCTGCAAAAATTCCCAAAGTTCATAGCGCAGCTCCACATCCACTCCGGCTGTTGGCTCGTCCAAGATGAGCAGTTTGGGACGATGCATCAGCGCGCGCGCAATCAGCAACCGCCGCTTCATGCCGCCGGAAAGCTTTTTATAATCTTGATTCCGCTTTTCCCAAAGATTCAGCATTTTGAGCAATTCTTCCGACCGCTGTTTCGCCTCTTTGGATCCCATCCCAAAATAACCGCCTTCCAAACGTAAAATCCACTCCGCCGAAAAAAAGGGGTCAAAATTAAACTCTTGAGGAACCAGCCCGATTAAGCTGCGCGTCTTGCGATAATCGCGCACCACATCATAGCCAAAAACCCGAACGTCCCCCTCGCTGTACTTCGCTAAACCCGTTAAAACACGAATGGCTGTGGTTTTGCCCGCGCCGTTAGGCCCAAGAAATCCAAAGAAGTCGCCTTCCTTCACTTCAAATGAAAGATGGTCTAGCGCTTGGAATTTCCCGTAATATTTTGATAAATTTTTTATTTCAACAGCCAGCATAATAAAGATCAGAATTTAAAGATCAGAGCTCAGAACCATAGATCAAAAACACTCAACTGTCCGAACGTTTTTGGGCTTTAAGTTATGGTTTTGACTTCTGATCTTTGCGTTATAAGTTAAGTAACAACGTCCGGCTCTTCACGGCCAAAGCGTTCATTGAGTTTTAAAAATTTTCGCGTCCACGTATATAGTGGTTTTAAATACTGACTTGGATCGTGGCTAAGTTCATTTGAAGAGTATCTCTCAAAATAAAGTCTCAGTGTCGCACCTTGTGTTCCGGTTCCGGAAAGACGCATCACGATCCGCGCTCCGTTATCCAAAAATATCCGAAGCCCTTGGTTTTTCGAATAGCTTTTATCCGTCGGGTCTTCATAACAAAAATCATCGGTAGAAACGACATTGCCTTCGCCGATTTGCTGTTCCACCAGTCGCGGAAAAATAAACACGGCTTCACGCATCATTTCAGCGGCAGGACCCGCTTCAAGCGCTTCATAATCATGCCGGGCAAAATAAGACCGTCCGAATTTTTTCCAATGCTCCTTTGCGATTTGTTCAACCGGCTTGCGTGTTTTAGCCAATATGGAAAGCCACGCTAAAACCGCCCAAAGACCGTCTTTTTCACGGACATGATCTGAGCCTGTCCCAAAGCTTTCTTCGCCGCAAATCGTGCACAAACCTGCGTCCATCAAATTGCCGAAAAACTTCCATCCTGTGGGCGTTTCATGACATGGAATATTCAGAGCTTTCGCGACGCGATCCACCGCCGCGCTGGTCGGCATCGACCGCGCAACACCTTTGAGGCCCTTCACATACCCCGGCGCGCAAGTCGATAAATGCTCCGCGATCATCGCCAGCGAATCGCCGGGCGAAACAAAAAAGTTTTTTCCTAAAATCATGTTCCTGTCACCGTCGCCGTCGGATGCTGCGCCGAAATCGGCTGCAGCTTTGCCAAATTGAATTTTAACCAGCTCTTCCGCGTAAACCAAGTTGGGATCGGGATGACCGCCGCCGAAATCTTCTTTGGGTTCCGCATTAAGAATGTCCGCGGGCGCCGCGCCCAAAAGCTCGACAAATATTTTCTTGGCATAGGGGCCGGTAACAGCATGCATGGCATCAAACTTGATTTTAAATCCGCTTTTTAAAAGCGCGCGAATACTTTCAAAATCAAATAAGCTCTGCATAAGCTCGATGTAATCGTTCAGTCCGTCAAAGACAGCGACTGTGGTTTTACCCCAGCGCGTCATACCCGGCTTGGTTAAATCCACCGAGGGCACCGGCGCTTCAAAATATTCTGTTAATTTCAAAGACTCGGCATAAATTTTTTCGGTTAATTTTTCCGGGGCGGAGCTACCGGTGGCAATATTGTATTTCATGCCGAAGTCGCCTTCGGGCCCGCCGGGATTATGACTTGCGGACAAAATAATTCCGCCCAAGGCCTGTTGTCGGCGGATGACGCACGACGCGGCGGGCGTGGAAAGAATCCCTTTTTGAGCAACGAGAATTGTCCCGAAACCATTCCCGGCCGCGACACGAATAATCTTTTGAATGGCTTCACTGTTGTAATAGCGGCCATCGCCGCCGACAATCAAAGTTTTCCCTTCTATCTTTTCTCCCTCGGCACGCAGCGCGTTAAAAATCGATTGAGCGAAATTTTCCACATACCGCGGCTGCCGGAATACAGAAACCTTTTTTCGCAGCCCCGAAGTTCCGGGCTTTTGGTCGGAGAAAGGCTGGGTTTTTATTTTTTGAATTTGGGTCTGTTTGTCCATTTTACCTTTTAACCTGATGTTCTTTTCTAAGTAAGTCTAAAACGGTTTTAACCGGAGCAAAAACAATTCCCGGAATTTCAACAAAAAGAGTGAGCCAGTTTCCCATGCCGCCATTCCAGAGACCGGGTAATTCCATCACATGAATTTCGCGGCCATTATAGTTCTTCCTGGTTATCAATCCGCGTTCCGCATCCGCGAAATCCATAAGATTATATTTTTTTCCGCGATAATCACAAACACCGCAAACAAACTCTACCGGATTAAAATGGGTTGAGGCTCGCCAAATCAGCTCTTGTCCCTTTGATTTGAAGTTCACTTCCGCGCTTTCAACAATTTGAGGCGAAAGGCCCTGCTCGTTTCGTATCCAAAAAGGTCCGCCGCCTGGCTCACCGGTATTAGCAACGACTCCGCCAACACGCAAAGGCCGGTTTAAAAAGGCCGTCAATTCTTTGCGCCCATGTCCGCGCCAGCCCAGCTTTTCGGCAAAACGCAAAACCTGCAAAGCCTGCGTGGGAGAAAGCTTTTTTTGACTCAACGCTTTTTGAGCCTGACAAAGTTGTTCCTGGGTCTCCAAAAAAAACCCGCTCAAAATTCGTTTCCAACGATCCGCTTCGCGACGCTTTGCTTGCGGCAAAATATTATCGATATTTTTGATATAGATAAAGTCAGCGTCAATCCGGTTGAGATTCGTCAATAGCGCTCCATGACCCGCAGGACGCAACAAAACCTCTCCGCGCTCATTGCGCACCGGTTTGCCCGATTTATCTGCCGCGAGACAATCCGTGGCAGGACTTTGAATGGAGTCCGTTAAAATAAATCGGGTTTCTTTAAAAAAACGCGCGGACTGACTTAGGTGCTTTTTCGCTTTGGTACGCATTTCCGCGGGCAAAGTAAAATGAACGCGTGTTTTTCCGCGGGAAGAAAAAAGAACGGCTTCGGAAAGCTGCTCTTGAAAAGCAGTCCTTTTATTTTTTCCTTTTCCGTGAAAGAAAATCAACCCTTTGGGCGCTTGTCGATAGCCGAGTCCCGAGGGATCAAGTAACGCCTTAAGAATGGGTTCTAACTTTCGAGCCCGGCGAAGAGCTTGAATATCATGCCCTTGCTTGCGCAAAACAGCCGTTAAATCTTCATAAAAAGCAAAGCGGGGTAAGTTTTTAAGAAATGCCTTTTTTAAGTCTTCAAATTCAGGTTTTGTTTCCTGCAAAAAATGAAACATGCGGCTGGCTGCGCCTGATGCCGGCACAAATTTAACCGCTTTTCTATCAATCATGCTCCGCTTAAAAATGGCTTCGGCGCGCCTTTCTTCCTTTGCGCTTAGTTTTAAAATGCCATCTTTAACGGTACAAGGCTTGGCTAAATCAACAAAAGGAAAACCGCGCTTAAATCGCCGTAATTGCTCTTCCGCTTCTGAAGGCAAAATTCCGTGCTTTTTTAAAAAAGTTTTGTCTTGATTCGAAAAATAAGTCTTTTTCATAGAAGGCATAGTATATGCGATCTTCTCGGCGGGACGAAGAGAAGGATAAAAAACATGAAAGAGGCTAGTGCTTTGTCAAAACGGATTCGCTATAATGTGCGCCACTTCGGGGAGAGGTCGCATAGCCTGGTCTAGTGCGCACGCCTGGAAAGTGTGTGAACCTGAAAGGGTTCCGTGGGTTCGAATCCCACCCTCTCCGCCATTTTCTGAAAAGGGGCGTCTACGGCGTCAAAATTTCACTCCCTTGTGCGAAGTAGGTTTCACTACACCTCCGCGGTCGTTCAATTTTTCCTGGTATTCAGCCCCTTTTGAGAAATGGCGTGAATATCGTGGGGGGATTCGAAGTGAGCGCCGACGAAATCATTTAGCTGACGAAAATCGAAAACTGACTCCTGTCAGATTTTGATCTAAGGAAGTCTTTATGAGGAGCGAGTGCCCGACCCGAAATGAATGGCTGCGACTAGCGGCACATGAATGTAGGGCGGCGTTAATCCCACCCTCTCCGCCATTTTCTGAAAAACACTACCTCTTTACCTTAGCGCTTCTCTTTCCTTAGAGTTTTAAAAAATTCGCGTAAAAGGGTCTTGGCATCTTCTTCCATTACACCGCCCAAAACGTCAAGGCGATGGTTAAGGCGGTCATCTTGCGGAATGCGATAAAGACTCTCGCAGGCCCCAGCTTTGACATCACGCGCGCCATAAATAACGCTCGAGCATTTCGTGATGACCAGTGCTCCCGAACACATCGGGCAAGGTTCCATCGTAACATAAAGCGTACAACCCTCGAGCGAGCCGCGATGCTTATCATTGCCTTCGGATAATTTTTCAGAAGCTGCGGTCATCGCGATCATTTCCGCATGTGCCGTCGGGTCATGCAAGGTTTCCATTTGATTGTGCCCGCGCGCAATAATTTTATTTTTATAAACCACAACCGCGCCAACAGGAACTTCCCCGCGCTCAAAAGCAATCACGGCCTGCTTAATGGCTTCCTTCATGAAGTGTTCGTGAATATTTTCCAAGACGTGTCTTTCCTTATTTGCCCTGCTCGGGCTTTTTGGGCAGGTTCTTTTGATCTTCCAAGGCAAGGATCAGCTCAAGACCGCTAACCTTATCCGCATTTAACGGCCTCTTCGCGGAATCATTTTGCACGGGTTTCGTATCTTGGAAAACCGCTTTGGGACGGCTTTCTGTCCCTGAGCGCTGAAGCTTGAGCATTTCTTCTTCGAGTTTTTTTACCCGCGCACGTTCGGTGTCCAGGGCTTGCGTCAGCTCTTTTCTTTCTCGCATAAAATCCTGAACTTTGCGCTTCCAATCTTCTCCGTCCGCATTCAAAGCCCGAACATTTTTCTCGCGCAACGATTCAAGCTCTTGAGTTTGTTTTTTTAAATCCGCCGCTTCTCTTTTCCAGCGCTGCGCCTCATCATGCGCTTCATGCAGCTTATTTTCTAAATTGGCGACAGCCGCTTTGGCCTCGTCGAGCTTTTCACGTTCTTCTTTTAAGCCTACAAACATCGTGTTTTTTACGGCTTCAAGCGCGGCATATTTATCTCTTAAAATCTGTTCCAGTTTTTTGTGTTCTTCGATTAAGTCCGTTTGCTTGTGTCTCTCTTCTTTAGCGGCCTCATCGCTAATGCGAAGCTCTTCAGACTTAACCTCGAGCTCTTCTTTTTGACGATTCAGCAGGCCGTTGATTTCATCAATTTGCTTTCGTAGTGCCTCTTCCGTTTGCTTCGCCTGCGTTTCCGCGCTTTCCAGCGCCGTGCTCAGCTTAGCAACGCGCTCTTGCAGCTGACTATTTTGAGATTGAATTTCTTTGCGCTCGGTTGCCAAAGCTTTGATTTCATTTTTCTTTTCATCAAGCTGTCCATACAGAAAATTTTGAATATCTTTAATTCTTTGCTCTGCTTCGGATTGTTTGTCTCTCGCCGCTGCGCTTATTTTTTCTTTTTCAACCCTGAGTTGTTGAAGTTCTCGGGAAAGCTTCTCGTTTTGAGCGGTCTGAGTATGCAGAGCATCTCTTTGCTCGGTGTACTCTTTTTCCAGGCTGATAATTTTTTGATTCTTGCTTTCAACGCTTTGGTTTAAGTCCGTAATTTGCGATTTGAGCATGCTCATGGCGGCCTGCGTCGCTTGAATTTCTTTCTGTTGGGCGGCCAAGCTTTCTTTTTGATTTATGATCAAAGCTTCCATCTCGGCTTGTTTTGCCGTCATCACGGCTTTCGCTGCGTCGCGATCTTTAATCAATTGAGCTAGCTCTTCCCTTTTAAGACGAAAAGCTTCTTCATGCGCAGCCTGAGTCTGAGCCGCTTCTGCTTTTCTTATGCTGAGCTCTTTCGCTTGCTGCGCTTTAACCGATTCCAATTCGCGGATTTGAGACTCAAGTGATAGCCTTGTTTTTTCAAGAGCGGCTAAACTTTCTGATTGCTTTGCAATTTGCTTCTGAAAATCTTGCGCGCTCACTTCCATCTGACTCAGCTTCTCATTGCGCACCCGCAAATCATTTTCTTGAGTTCGCCGGCTTGCTTCCGCGGCGTGGAGCTGCTGAGACAGGGTTTGAATCTGCTCTTCGGATTCATTTTTCGCGGTTAATAAAGCTTTTATTGTTTTTTCTTTTTCAGCGGTTTGTTCCTGGAGCTTAGCCTGACTCGCCATAAGATTTTTTATAGCCTCATCCTGCTCCTGAATTTTTCTGAGATTTTCGCCGCGTCCTGATTCCAGATTTTTAATGATTTCCTGAATTTTTTTCTGATCTTCTTCGGCGCGTTCCACCAACAGTTCTTTTTCGTCGTTCAGCTGAATCAGCTTCAACGAAAGAGCCTGATTCTCCGCATTTTTTAGTTGGATTTGCTCCGCGCTTTCGGAAATAAGTCGTTCGAGTCCGTTTATTTCTTTGGCCTTCGCTTCAAGCTCGGCCTTAAGGGCGAAATGGGCTTCTTTTTCCTTTGCAAAAATTTGGCTTTGCTTGTCGTGCTCAAGCTTAAGGCTGGCCAAATGGGTCTCGAGAGATTGCTTTTGATGAGCTAACCCCTCAATTTGCTTTTGGGTCTCTTCGGCTTTTTTTACTGTCTGTGCTTTAAAATCAGCCCAGATTTTTTGTGCGTTTAAAAATTCTTTTTTCTCGTGCTCAAGCTTGACATGCTCTTCGGCCAAAGCCGCTTCAAGCCTCTTTTTTTCCTGAGCGGTTTCATTTCGTTCGCGTGCAAACTCTTCTTGGCTTTTTTTTGCGCGCACTTGAAGGTCGCCGGAAATATTTTTTTGCGCTTCAAGCTCTGCGATCAAGGCTTCACGGGCCGCGGTTAAATTCTCAAGGTTTGAATTGAGAACAGTCATTTGCTGAGCTTGGTTTTGGCTTTCTATCTGTAGCTGCTCCAGCGCAAGGACTTTCAACGTCAGCTCACGATCAAGATTTGTGCAGCTCTCTTTAAGTTGTGCTGTCTGCAATTGCTCATCTTTGAGGGCTTGTTCCAGATTCGCTTTCAGCGTTTCATACTGTGCAATCTTTGTCTCTGCCGCAGAAACCGCCTTGCTATGCGCCTCTTTCAGCTCTTCATGCTTAAATTCAAGCTCATCCTTTTCATTCCTTAAACCAGTCAGCTGTGTCTCTAAAGACTCGATCTCTTTTTCCGCTCGGGCTTTTAATTCCGTTTTCTCGTTCCCGAGCTTTGCATAATCTGCGCGCAGCCGTTCTAATTCTTTTTCTAATCCGGTAATTTGAGCGCAGGTTTTTTCATTTAACTCTTCATGTTTTAGCTCAAGCTCAGCATGCTTCTCTTCCAATTCCTTAAGCTTGGTCTTTTCGCTTTCGAGCGCGCCTTCTAACTTTTGTTGCTTAATCCGCGCCTCATTTTGGTGCTTTTCAAACTCAAGACTTTGTGCTTTAAATTCGCTGGCTAATCGGTCAATTTCCGCTGTCTTCGCCTGAATTAAAACAATGCGCTCTTCTTTTTCTTCTTCCAGCCGAGCAATCTCTTGTGCTTTTGCAGCCCGCTCAGCTTCGAGCTTTTCTATCGCTTGATTCTGTTGCGTCGCCTTCTCGCTTAAATCATAAATCTCTTGGAACTGCTTCTCGGTTTCATTCTTGAGCTTGGCGTTCTCGTCCTCAAGCTGCGCTTGCACCTTCTCATATCCTGTGATCTTCGCTTCTGATGCCTTCGCTTCTCTTGCGCTTTGCTCTCGTAGCTCCTCAAGACTTACTACCGTATTCGCATGCTCGAGATTAAGTGCCTCGAGCTTACCCCGCTCTTCTTGTAGCTCTGCTTCAAGCCTTGCTTTGAGGGATTCATATTCCGAAATCTTGCTCTCTGCCGCAACAACTGCTTTTGAATGTGTCTCTTTCAACTCTTCATGCTTAAACTCAAGCTCATCCTTTTCGTTCCTTAAACCACTGAGCTGTGTCTCTAAAGACTCGATCTCTTTTTCCGTTCGGGCTTTTAATTCGGTGTGCTCTTCCCCGAGATTGCCATGCTCTGCGCGTAACTGACTTAACGCATCCTCAAGTCCCGATATTTCACGAGATGTCTTCTCAGTCAGCTCTTCATGCTTCAGTTCAAGCTCGACATGGTTATCTTCCAACGCCTTGAGCTTGCTCTTTTCGCTTTCAACAGCGGCTTCTAAATTAGCGCGAGCTTGTTTGTATTCGCTCTGCAAATCATCAAAGGCTTCTTTCCCGCGAACCAACTCCGCTTCTTTCTCTGCGCGTATGGCTTCAAGTCGCTCTATGTCTTTTGTCTGCTGTGCGCTCTTCTCACTTAAATCATAAATCTCTTGGAACTGCTTCTCGGTTTCATTCTTGAGCTTCGCATTCTCGTCCTCAAGCTGCGCCTGCACCTTCTCATACCCTGTGATCTTAGCTTCGGCCGCCTTCGCTTCTCTTGCGCTTTGCTCTCGCAATTCTTCCAGACTCACAACCGTATTCGCGTGCTCGAGGTTCAATGCTTCAAGCTTAGCTCTTTCTTCTTTGAGTTCGGCCTCAAGGCTTGCCTTGAGGACTTCATATTCCGCGATCTTCGTCTCGGCTGTCGATACGGCTTTGGCATGCGCCTCTTTTAGCTCTTCATGCTTAAACTCAAGCTCATCTTTTTCATTCCTTAAACCAGTCAGCTGTGTCTCTAAAGACTCGATCTCTTTTTCTGTTCGGGCTTTTAATTCGGTGTGCTCTTCACCCAAGCTCTCATGCTTGCTCTGTAACTGATTTAATTTCGCTTCTAAGCCGCTGATTTGGTTGCGGCTTTTTTCATTTAACTCTTCATGCTGCAGCTCGAGCTCCGCATGATTCTCTTCCAGCGCTTTGAGCTTGCTCTTTTCGCTTTCGAGGGAGGCTTCTAAGTTGTTTCGTGTTTGATCAAATTGGTTCTGCAGAGTTTCAAAAGCTTCTTTACCACGAACCAACGCTGCTTCTTTCTCTGCCCGGATTGCCTCAAGGTGCTCAATCTCTTTACTTTGTGCGGTGCTCTTCTCGCTTAAGTCGTAAATCTCTTGGAACTGCTTCTCGGTTTCATTCTTGAGCTTCGCATTCTCGTCCTCAAGCTGCGCCTGCACCTTTTCATAGCCCGCGATCTTCGCTTCGGTAGCCTGAATTTCTCTGGCGCGGGTTTCTTTTAACTCTTCCAGGTTAATCGATGTTGAGGCGTATTCTTTTTCGAGGTTTTCAAGCTTGGTTTTTTCACGCTCAAGCGCTTCCTCTAAATCTTCGCGTTTAACTTGAGCTTCTGTCCGGGTTCTTTCTAACTCTTGATTCAGGTCGTTCAGCTTCTGTGTTAAACCTTGAAGCTCTTCACTCTTGGCGGCAATGACTGCGTCACGCTCAATTCGAGCCTTCTCAAGCTCTTCAATCTCAAGGCTCTTCAGCTCAAGATCTACATCCTGCTTCTTGCGAACACTCTCCAGCTTCTCAATTTCTGAAGCGCGCTTCGACAATGTTTCGTTTTGCTGCGCTATGCCCAATTCAAGCTCTTGAATTTTCTGTTCCGCTTGCTCCTGGTCTTTTTGAAGCGCCAAAAAAGCTTCTTGCTTTTGCTTTAAAGAAGTTTCGGTTTCTGTTTTTTCTGATTCCAGTTTTTGAATTTGGCTGATTTGAGATTCGCAGTCATTCCGAAGCTTGAACAATTCTGATTCAAGGCGGGCGGCTTTCGCGTTCTGATCGTAAATTTCCTGAAATTGTTTTTCAGTTTCATGCTTGAGTCTGGCATTGTCTTCTTCAAGCTGGGCTTGTGTCTTTTCATAGCTTTCCCGCTGGGCATCGGCGGCTTTTATTTCGCGGGCGGTTTTTTCACGCAATTCTTCCAGACTTAATACCGCTGCCGCATGCTCTTGGCTGACTTCCTCGAGCTTCTTCCGTCCACGGTTCAGCTCATCTTGCAGCTCGGCCTGTTTCGCTTCGGTTTGTTTTCGTAAAATCTCAAGCTCTTCATTTTTTTCTTTTAGGCTTTGGCTGAGGTTATCAAGCTCGCGATTTTTAACTTCAAGCGTCGCTTCGCGCTCCTGGTGCAGCTTCTCTAAATCGGCTAATTCGACTCTTTTAAACTCAAGCTCTTGTTCGCGCTCTTCCTTTAATGCGCACAATTTCTCAGTTTCAGATCGGCTCTCTTGCAGCTCTTGCGCTTGCTTTCCTTTTGCGCTCTCTAATTCTTTAATTTGATTTTCCGCACGGGCAACGACCTCATCAAGGCGGGCAATGGACTGGCTTTTTGCTAAAAGAGCCTCTTCATCGGCTATTTTTTGTTTTTCAAGCCGTCCTATTTCAGCGGCTTGCGCATCACGCGACACCTCAAGTTCCTGAATAGTTTTTTCCAGACCCTTGACGCTCTCCGTCTTTTCATAAAGATCCTGATATTGCTTTTCTGTTTCTTTTCTCAACTTGGCATTTTCGCCTTCAAGCTGAGCCTGAGCTTTTTCATAACCGATAATTCTTGCTTCCGCGGCTTGAATTTCGCGACTGCGCGTCTCTTTTGATTCTTCCAATTGAATCAGTATTGCCGCATATTCTTTTTCAAGATCCAAAAGCCTGGCTTTCTCGCGCGCCAAAACCTCTTCCATTTCTTTTTGCTGCGCTTGTGCCTTCGCTTGATTCTCTTCTATTTTTTCATCGCGCCCTTTTACATCACTCTGAAGCCGGTTTATCTCGGCCGCCTGCGCTTCAATAGCGGCTTCGCGCTCATTCTTGATTTTTTCAAGCGCAGAAAGGGCTTCTGTTTTTTCGGTTATTTCTTTTTCATTTTTTGCTTTAAAAGCTTCGAGGATTTCGAGCTTGCTCTGAAGGGTGGCTATTCTTTCGGCTGCGTCTTGCGTTTGGCGAGTATGAGCTTCGCGCAATTCTTTGAGGCTTTGCTCGGTTAAAAGATGCTGTTTCTGAAGCTCTGCCAACCGGGCCTTTTCGTCTTCCAGGGCAGAGGCGGCTTCCGTTAGAAGCCCTTGAAGGTTTTTCGATATTTCCAGCAATTCCGCGCTTTTTCTTTTTTCAGCCTCTGCCTCCTCCTGCTGCTGAAAAAGCAGGCGGCGCATATCTTCTTTGAGGCCTTGAAAGCTGGTTTGAGGTATTGAGGGAAGCGGCGGCTCGGAACGTTTTTTTGATTCCGTCATAAAAACAAAGCGCCTGGCGCGTTGCCCGACAAAGTGAAGCAAAAATAATTTAAGTGATAAGGTGCCACGAGAGAATTATATTCGTCCGAGAGAATATAAAAAGGGAAATATGCGTTTTTGGCTGAGCTCCTCTCAGGGCAAAAAAGATTGCGCGGCGCGGGGAGGGGCGAAATTGTACAAAAATGATATTTTGCGGCTAGCAAAATTCCGACATGCGATGCGCCAAAGGCGCAGAGCGAAGCTTCCGGCGGAGCGTTGTTAAAAAAGCCCTTTTCAAAAATGAGTTCCGAACGCAGTTTCGGCTGTTTGAATTTTTGTAAGGGGTGTTTTTGACTAAGCGGAGTAAAATGCGCCCGTATGGAGTTGAACCATAAACCTTCTGATCCGTAGTCAGATGCTCTATCCAATTGAGCTACGGGCGCACGATAAAATCTATTACTACTGCCCTGGTCCTGAGCGTAAGCCGAAGGACGGGTGCGTGAGGAGCCGAAAGTATAGGTAAAAGCGCGCCATTTGTAAAGCAAATGAGATTCTTCTGCGAGAAGCGACAAAAGGGCTTTTTGCCCTTTAAATCCCGCCTGACCGAATAGCGCACTCATCCGGTTTTGTGGCTGAAATAACGACATAGGGTTTGCGCTGAGGATGAAAATAATGCGCATACATAAAATTGGCAGGCTCACGCTGCAAAACACAACCCCCGCCTTTGCTTTCCATATCATCCAGCCACGCCTTGTTCAGGCGAAAATACTGCAATGCCTTTTGTGTTGAAATGCCAAGCGGCTGAACATGCATGCCGCGCGACATGGCTAAAACGAACAGAAGCATCAAAATCGTTGCCAAAAAAAATAACTTTTTCAGACCGCTTGAAAAAGGATGTGTCTCCGGAACGCCGCGATAAAGCAAATAAAGATTGGCAGCGATCAGCAACAAAATCCAGTAAAAGTAATACCGCAACTCGAAGGATACGGGAGCAACCGCTGTGATCAAGGTTAAAACAAGAAAAGAATAAAAAACAGCGCGGAATTTTTTTCTGTCGGAAGACTGTCCAACAAGCACCAGGTTTAAAACAAGAAAAACAACATACGGCCCGCCATATCCACCCATACGGTGCGCAAGCGGAAACAAAGACCCCATGGCGACTTCCCAAGGAACATCATACCCGTGCGTAATAAATCTTTCATAGGGATAGCGCGTGGCATCTGTAACGGATAAAAACCAAATTCCGGCGCCATTGAGAGCGCGTTTCCACAAAGGTAATGCAGGATCAAGATCCCAAAATGTTCCCGTTGGTGGAGCAAGCGCCTGCAAATTGACAGGATAAAAAGGATGGCCGAATAAAAAGTAATTTTTAATTGGAACAAAAAAAATAATCCCCGCGGAAAGAATCGCTTCGAAGACAACCCGGGTTTTCTCGCTTTGCTCCGCAGATAGAAAAAACCGCCGCAACAAAAGAAGCAGCCACGCCGCTGTGATAACAGGCAAAACCTGATACTTCATGTTTGCCGCCAAAGCAAAAGAGGCCAAGGCAAAATAATAGCGCTGCCTGTTCTTTTGCGGCTCTATCCAATCTAAAAAAACACAAACCATGCCGATCGCCGCAAAAATATTCGCCGGTAAATCCACATACGCGGTAATCACATGCGCCTGAATGAGCGGTATCGACAAAAAAGAAGCAGCCAAAATGGCGCGCGGAACCTGAAGCAACTTATTTAACGATAAAATTAAAATGAGAAGGCTCAGCAAGCTTGGCAAAACCGCAAGATGAATTTGCCCGGTCATTTTCCAGAAAAAGCCTTGCGCCCATTCTCCCAACAAAGGAAACCCACGATAAACTTCCCCGAGAAAAGGCTCCCATTGATACTGCTCGGCCGGCACAATGCCCCAAAGGCGCGCGGCAAAAGGAAAGTGGTAATACCAGGAGTCCCAAGCGGTATCAATATCCCAAAATATTTTGAGCGAAATTCCAAAGAAAAGAACCGCGGAAATTATTCCGCAGACAAATAAAAGCGCTTTTTCTGAAACGGCGAACTTAAAAAAGCTGCCCTTCATTTTTCCGGATTACCGCTGAGAAAAAACATCTTTGAGAAGCTGGGTAACGCGCGCGGCAGGATCCCGGCGAATTGCTTTTTCTTGATCGCCCAAGACTTTAAATAAACCGTTTAAAGACTGTCTCACGACATAGTCTTCGGCTTCGGGCGCGGGAAAAAGTTTTGCGGCGGGAAGCGCGTTATATTTACCCGCGACGCCTTGATACATTTTGGAAACGTTATAGTCCGCCATGCTTTTTGTGACGGCTGGTTTAAAAAGCCGCGTTAATTCTGCTGTGGTCTTTGTTTGAAAATACTGTGTCGCGGCTGTGTCGCCGCCTTTATAAATTTTCTGCGCGTCTTCAAACGACATTTCAGAAATGGCTTTGATGAAAATGCTTTTTGCCTGAGGCGCGGCAGCTTCCGCAGCGCGGTTCATGCTTAAAACAAGCTGATCGATTTGTCCGCCTAATCCCACTTTTCTTAAAGCGCCTTCCATCGCGCGCAGTTTTTCGGGAAGCAGAATCTTGATCGCTTCATTTTTAAAGTAGCCGTCTTGTTTTCCGGTCAACGCCACCGCTTTTTCGGCGCCCACGCGCAAGGCTTCCTTCAGACCGCTCGCGATTTTGGAATCCCCCGCTGTCGGTTGCGCTGAAACGGTTTTCTTAAGCAGAGCTGAAAAATCAAGCGCATGGGCAGAAGCCGGTATCAGGAATAGAGCGCAAACACACAAAAGCTTTTTCACATATCCCTCAATAGTTGAAAAGATCGGGCAGCTTATAAGTTTTCTCTTTTTGAAAAGCGTTGAGCGCGTTCAAAATTTTATGTTTCGCATTAATGGTGAGCCTGCGTCCTTTGCGCGCCTTAGCAACAACTTTATGCGAAAGCTGCTCGGATGATTGTCCGACAAGGTCGCTGTTTTTGATATTAAGCGCTATTAGCAAAGCATCCAAAGGCTGAATGCCATTTTCGATTTTTTCTTCGGGCTTGTCGGTCATAAGTAATCTTGGGTTGTATACGCTTTAAGCACAGAACAAAATTAAGGGATTACCGGCGCTTGTTTCGGTCTCTCGCTGGCCGCTCGGCCGCACTTCAGGTCCGCCACTCGCGTCCAAACTTTCTATTCGCATCATTTTCTCAAAACAGGTTGAATGCAAGGCGCGATTGAGCGCCCGCGGAGGCGTAGTGAAACCTACGCCGCACAAGGAAGCGAAAATCGCAACGCAGCAGACATGCGTTTTCAGAAAATGAAACTGGCGGAGAGGGAGGGATTCGAACCCCCGAGGGCCTTGCGACCCTAACAGTTTTCAAGACTGCCGCATTCAACCGCTCTGCCACCTCTCCGCGACGAGCGAGAATTATAGCTGAAAACACTTTCCCATGCTTATTAGAAAATTTCCTTGGGGGGAGAGGCCAAGAATGGAGCGCTATCAAAATGACATGAATTTAAAAATGAGTTCCGCAGGCCTTCGGCCGAGGACTGTCTGAATTTTTAAGTTCGTGGCTTTTTGATTAAGCGGAATGGAATACGGAGGGGGGGGGATTTGAACCCCCGGTAGCTCTTGCGAGCCACAGCGGTTTAGCAAACCGCCGCACTAAGCCGGGCTATGCGACCCCTCCGCGAAAAACAAAGCGCTAGCTTATAAAAATGTTTTTGCCGTGGCAAGTCTTAAGATAAGTACTTACGCAGAGCTTGGGGAAAATGAATTTTTCCTTTTTCGTCCTGAAAGTTTTCAAGCAGTGCCAAGACAATGCGCGGCAATGCTAACCCGGAACCATTCAGCGTATGGCAAAAATCAATCTTATTGTTTTCTTTGCGGCGAAAACGGATATTCGCTCGGCGCGCCTGAAAATCGCCAAATGTGCTGCAGCTTGAAACCTCAAACCATTTCTGGCTCACCGGCGCCCAAACTTCAAGGTCATAACATTTGGCGGCTGAAAAACTCATGTCTCCGCTTCCTAAAAGCAAAACACGATAAGGCAATTCCAGTGCCTGCAAAACCGCTTCAGCATTCGCAAGTAATGTCTCAAGCTCCTGGTCAGAATGATCCGGATGAGCAATTTTTACAAGCTCCACTTTGTCAAATTGATGGACGCGTGAAAGTCCGCGAGTGTCTTTGCCGTAAGTTCCGGCTTCACGGCGAAAACACGGCGTATAGCCCGTCATCAAAATTGGAAGCTGCTCTTCACTAAGCGTGTCATCGCGAAAAAAATTAGTAATCGGAACTTCAGCCGTTGGAATCAGAAAAAAGTCGCCGTGCTTTTTTTCAGATTCGGGCTCATACAGTGAATACATATCATCTTCCATTTTCGGAACTTGCCCCGTGCCGATCATGGAGGCGCGGTTTACAATCGCGGGAGACCAGGCTTCTTTATAGCCGTGCTTTTGGGTATGCATATCCAGCATTAAGTTAATCAAAGCGCGCTGAAGACGCGCGCCCTCACCAAAGTAAACCGGAAAACCCGCACCAGTAATTTTGGCGCCAGTCTCCATCGAAATCCAGCCAAGCGCATTGCCTAAATCGAGATGATCTTTACCTTCGAAAGCGAGTTTTTTGGGTTCACCCCAAGTTTTAACCACTTTATTGCCAGTTGCACCTGGAGCAACCGGAACATCTTTATGAGGTATATTTGGGATATTGGACAGAATAGAGGCTATTTTTGAGTCAACTTCACCCACCTTTTGATCAAATTCTTTGATTTTCTGGGATGACTCTTTCATGGCGGTGAGAATGGCGTCCGCCGGCTGTCCAGAGCGCTTAGCCGCTGCAATTTGATCATTGGCTTTGTTGCGCTCGGCTTTTAAAGCCTCGACTTCGGCCACCCATTTGCGGCGATCCTTATCCAGCTCAAGAATCTGATCGATCATCTCCGCTGCTTTGGGAGACTTGGAAGCAACGCCTGCCTTGTAGATATCAGGGGCTTCTCGGAGTTTTTTCAAATCAAGCATATGTGCTCCACGGTTGCGGCGAAGCCGCAGAGCCAAAATATTTCAGCGCGGCAACGCCCGCTTTAAAAACATCCGGTGTTTCGCGTAATTTTTTTAGGTCTAACATGGTCTTTACCTGATTTAAAAGTTAGCTGCATTTCGCCGTTGCGCCTCTGGCGCAAAGCAAAAAATTGTATTCGCTTCTAACATTTACTTTGATTCCTTCAGATCCAGCTCAGCCTCGCCGTCATCTTCACCGGCAACGACACGTGCGGCGGAAACAACTTTATGCCCGTCTTTTAAACGGATAATGCGCACGCCTTGCGTGTTGCGGCTTGTCGTACGAATCTGGTTCACGGCGCTGCGCACCACCATGCCCTTATCGGTCATAACGATAATTTCATCATCTTCGGTTACGGTGATCACGTTGACAACCTTACCGTTTTTATCGGTAACGTTCGCGTTAATCACGCCTTTGCCGCCGCGCGACTGAAGACGATATTCTTTGTAATATGTTTTCTTGCCGTAGCCCGATTCTGTTACGGTCAATGCCGTTGAATCCGGCTGCGTTAGCTCCGCCGCGATCACGTAATCTTTTTTATCGAGACGCATCCCCATTACGCCCGAAGCCGTGCGCCCCATCTCACGTGCGTCTTTTTCACTGAACTGAATCGCCATGCCTTCGCGGGACGCGATAAAAATCGTGTCTTCGCCGGTGGTGATCATGCACGAAACGAGCTCATCTTTGTCACGCAACGTGATGGCCTGGACGCCACCCGCGCGCGGACGCGAATAATGCACAAGGCGCGTCTTTTTGATAATTCCGTTTTTCGTGATCATGACAACGAAGCGTTTATCATCAAACTCTTTCACCTTGAGGAAACTCTGAATCTTCTCGGTCGGATTCAGCGCGAGCACATTCGCGATAGATTTACCCTTTGCGATACGCGAAGCCTGCGGAATGTCATAAGCTTTGCGCCAATAAACACGTCCCGTATTCGTGAAAAACAAAATAGTTTCATGCGTCGAGCACAAGAAAAGATGCTCGATGAAATCATCGTCATCTTTCATGCCGGCCGCGTTCACGCCCGAGCCGCCGCGGTTTTGCTTGCGATAGGCGGAAACGGGAATGCGCTTAATATAGCCGGCGTGCGACAGTGTAATGACCACATCTTCTTCGACAATCAAATCTTCAATGTCGATTTCTTTTTCTGCCGCGACGATTTGCGTGCGACGCTCATCACCGGTTTTCTTGATCAGCTCTTTGGATTCTTCACCAATGATATGAAGGATTTTTTGGCGGCTTTTCAAAATCGACTTTAGCTCGCTGATCTTCTTTAAAAGCTCGGCGTATTCTTCGTCGATCTTATGTCTTTCAAGCTGGGTTAATCTTTGAAGCTGCAATTCCAAAATAGCCTGCGCCTGAAGCACCGAAAGCTTGAATTGTTTGATCAATTCATTCTTCGCGTCTTCCGGATTCTTCGCGCCGCGGATGATTTTGATAATCTTGTCGATGTTATCGACCGCGATTTTCAAGCCTTCGAGAATGTGCGCGCGTTTTTCAGCTTTATCGAGATCAAACTTCGTGCGCTTCGTGATGACTTCCACGCGGAATTCGATGAAATACTCGATCATCTGTTTCAGATTGAGAACGCGCGGCTGGCCCTTCACAAGCGACAACATAATAATGCCGAACGTTTGCTGCATTTGCGTGTGCTTATAAAGCTGGTTCAAGATGACTTGAGCATTGGCGTCGCGCTTCAGCTCGATTACAACACGCATACCGTCGCGATCGGATTCATCGCGGATATCAGAAATACCTTCCACTTTTTTGGATTCAACCAAACCCACGATCGATTCGATCAAATTGGTTTTATTAACCTGATAAGGAATTTCGGTGATCACGATCGCTTCTTTTTTCGGTCCGGACTCAATCGCGGCTTTCGCGCGAATCAAAACCTTGCCGCGGCCGGTTTCATAAGCCGAACGGATTCCGTCGCGTCCCATGATGGTTCCCGCAGTCGGAAAGTCGGGCCCCTTGATGTGCTTCATCAAATCTTTGATCGTGATATCCGGATTTTCGATCGTCGCCAAAATCCCATTCACCACTTCGGTTAAGTTGTGCGGCGGAATGTTGGTCGCCATACCCACCGCGATACCGGCCGAGCCATTCACAAGCAAATTCGGCATGCGGGAAGGAAGGACTGTCGGCTCTTTCAACGATTCGTCAAAGTTCGGAACGAAATCAACGGTGTTCTTGTCGATGTCTTCTAAAAGTTCGTTGGAAACCTGAGCAAGGCGAGCCTCGGTGTAACGCATCGCCGCGGCGCGGTCGCCGTCAATCGACCCAAAGTTACCCTGACCGTCAATCAGCGGATAGCGCAGAGAAAAATCCTGAACCATGCGCACCAGCGTGTCATACACGGCGATATCACCGTGCGGATGGAATTTACCGAGCACTTCACCCACAATACGCGCGGATTTTTTATAAGGTTTATTGTGCGCGAAACCAAGCTCATTCATCGCGAACAAAATGCGGCGATGCACGGGCTTGAGGCCGTCACGCACGTCGGGCAAAGCGCGGCCCACGATAACCGACATCGAATAATCGATGTACGATTTTTTCATTTCATCTTCAATTGCAATCGGAATGATTTTTTCATTCATCGCGTAAAGATTCTTTTCGTCAGCCATTCTTTGTACCCTCTGCTTTATTCTTTAAAAATAATGTTGCTCGTCGGCGGTTGAGCGCTGCGCGCTCAGAGCCTTAAATATCTAAGTTCCTTACCATGCGCGCGTTCTTTTCGATAAATTTACGGCGCGGCTCCACTTGATCGCCCATCAAAACCGTAAACATTTCATCGGCGGCCATCGCGTCATCGAGCTTAACCTGAACAAGCGTGCGCTTGGCGGGATCCATGGTCGTTTCCCAAAGCTGGTCCGGATTCATTTCTCCCAAACCTTTATAGCGTTGGATCGTCATGCCCTCTTTGCCGTTCAGTTTAATTTTTTCAAGCGCTTCGCGCAGCGAATGCAGCATGAAAACATTTTTTCCGCCGCAATCAAGCTCATACGTTTTGTCTTCGTTTTCAAAAAAACTTTCGATTTCGAAACCGTTCTTTTGAAGTTTCTTTTCGATTTTTTCTAATTCTTTGCCTTCAAGAATATGAACCACCTCATACGGCTCAACTTCTTTCGGCGCTTCTTCGCCTTCGGGCAAAGCTTCGGCCTTTTCTTTTTTCTCGAATTTTTTGACGAACTTTTCAACCTCGTCTTCGTCCGCAAAATAGTGCCGGCTCCCGTCTTCCAAAACATCGACTAAGTGCAGCGGAAAACCGCTTTTCTTGCCGCGCTGTTCGAGATACTCGGTTAGCAAAACACCTTTTTCAAAAAGTGCGCGCTCGATATCCGCCAAAGTTTGGAGCGTTTGCGCCAGCTCTTTCACTTCTTTGTCCGAGGTTTTCTTCTTCCCCGACATGATTGAAATTCCGTCGCTGCCAAGATCAAGCAAGATTTCATTCATTTTGCTTTCGGATTGAACATACTCTTCGCGCTTGTTGCGCTTCACTTTATAAAGCGGGGGCTGCGCGATATACATATGCCCCGCTTCAAGCAGCGGTTTCATCTGGCGGTAAAAGAAAGTGAGCAAAAGCGTACGAATGTGGCTCCCGTCCACGTCGGCATCGCACATTAAAATGATTTTGTGATAACGCAGTTTTTCCAAATTAAAATCGGCTTCAATGCCGGTTCCCACCGCGGTGATGATGGTTCGAATTTCTTCGTTGGATAAAACTTTGTCGATGCGCGCTTTTTCCACGTTAATAATTTTTCCACGCAAAGGCAAAATCGCTTGAAAGCGTCGGTCGCGTCCTTGCTTAGCGGAGCCGCCGGCCGAATCACCTTCGACCAGATAAACTTCGCAATTCGCGGGATCACGGTCGGAACAATCAGCGAGTTTTCCGGGTAAAGACGCGGACTCGAGCGCGCCTTTGCGGCGGGTTAACTCGCGTGCTTTACGCGCCGCTTCACGTGCCTGCAACGCGAGCACGGCTTTGTCGACGATCTTATTTGCGGAACTTGGGTTCTCATCGTAAAAAGCATTGAGCGCGTCGTAAGTAACGGAATAAACAATGCCTTCCGCTTCGCTGTTGCCGAGCTTCGTTTTGGTTTGCCCTTCAAACTGCGGCTGAGGAATTTTGACGCTGACAATTGCCGCCAAACCTTCGGTTAAATCTTGGCCGGTAAGTCCGCCTTCAAGACCCTTAAGTAGGTTTTTATTTTTTGCGTATTGATTCGTCGCGCGCGTTAACGCTGTGCGGAAACCGGAAAGATGCGTCCCGCCTTCATGAGTGTTGATGTTATTCGCAAACGCCATCACTTCTTCGCTGTAACTATCGTTGTATTGAAGCGCGATCTCCACGCCGATGCCGTCTTTTTCACGCTCAACATAAAAAATCTTCGGATGGATCGCTGCCTTATTGCGGTTGATATATTTAATAAACTCAGCAATTCCGCCTTTATAGGAAAAAATTTCTTCGCGCGTTCCTTTTTCAACACGCTCATCGCGCAAAGTAATTTTAATACCCTTGTTTAAGAAAGCGAGTTCGCGCAAACGCTTGGCTAAAACATCAAAACTGAATTCGAGGGTGCTGAAAATTTCTTTGTCCGGATAAAAGGTGACGGTTGTTCCGCGCTTGGACGACTTTCCTTTTTTTTCTACCGGAGTAACAGGCTTACCTTGTTTATATTTTTGGAAATACGCGTGTCCGTCACGATGAACCTCAACCTCAAGCCATTCAGAAAGGGCGTTGGTACAAGAAACACCCACGCCGTGCAATCCGCCCGAAACTTTGTAAGTATTCGAGTCAAATTTTCCGCCTGCGTGCAAGGTTGTCATAACAACTTCAAGCGCTGATTTTTTCTGCGTCTTGTGCATGTCAACCGGAATACCGCGGCCATCATCGCCAACGCTGACGCTTCCGTCGTTTTGAATAATCACATCCACCTTGGTGGCATAACCGGCCAAAGCTTCGTCCACGGAATTATCCACGACCTCATAAACGATATGGTGCAATCCTCGCGCAGTCGTATCACCGATATACATCGCCGGTCTTTTGCGAACCGCCGCGACACCTTCCAAAACCTGAATGTTGGATGAATCGTAAGTTGCCGTTCCCGCTTCTTTTTTAGCCATTCGTTTTTACCTCGTCGTTATTATTAAAAACTTACATCTCTAAAATTTTTATCTGCCGCTTGCGCGTTTGCGTTTTTAGCGCAAAAAACCATCTCAGGGCTTCACGATAATCCGTATATCTAAAACATTTTCTTCACCAAGCAAAGCCTGCGCTCTTTTTAAAAGCGAGGCTTGATATTTTTGGCGAATCTCAAACGCGTATCCCCCATCCGAAACCTCGACATAAAGTATTTTTTTCTTCGAAACAAACGGTCTCGAAATCGCGGCAATGTTCTTGCCCGCGACTTTTTCCCATTCTTGCGATAGCTTGTTCTGCGGTGAGCCCGGATCGACCATCCCCGCTAAAACCCTTCCAACCAACCCCTTCATCTCTTCCATCTCAAGATGCCTTTTATTTGGTCTCGCGGTTAAGCCTTCGCCTCAGAGCAAATTTATTAATGGATTTGCATCGGCATAATCACGTAAAGATAACCTTCTTTACCTTCCACCACGCCCGGTTTATCCGAATCACTTAATGAAAAAACAATATTGTCGGTTTCAAGATTTTTTAAAACATCCATTAAATAATCAGGGTTAAAGCCGATTGTCATTTCTTTACCTTCGTGGCGGCTTACCGCTTCTTCTTTAGCTTCGCCAAGATTAGGGGTTCTCGCGGTAATCATGACGCGCCCTTTTAAAAAATCAACTTTTACCGCGGGCGCTTCCGCGGAAGTTAGCAACGCGGCGCGGCGCAAGCATTGCAATAATTCATTGCGATTAATCTCCGCCGTCGTTCCTTTTCCTTTTGGAATAACCTGCTCATAGTTAGGAAATTTTCCTTCAATCAGCGTCGCGCTTAAAAAAGTATTCGCAACGCAAAAAACAACTTTGTTTTGAAATACTGAGATTTGAACCGTTCCATCCCAGTTTAAAAGTTTGGAAAGCTCATGAACCGCTTTACTTGGAATAATAATCTCGACATCTTTTTTTATTTTAGAAGAAATCTTTTTTTCATAATATGCGAGTCTTCTGCCGTCTGTTGCAACACATCGGAAAATATCTCCTTTAAACGAAACTAAAATTCCGTTTAAAACATAACGTGTCTCATCACGTGAAACCGCGAACGAAGTTAATTGCAGCGCTTCTTTTAAAAGGCTTTGCTCAATTTCAATCGCGTTTTCAAGAGAAGGCTCCGGAAGCTGTGGATAATCTTCTTTATCCATCCCCATCACTTTAAAAACGGATTTTCCCGATTTAATTTGAACGGTGTGGTTTTTAGAAACCTGTATTTCCATTTCTCCGTCAGGAAGCTCTTTAATGATGTCATAAAACTTTCTTGCCGGAGCCGTCACACTGCCTTCTTCTTTTATTTCAGCGCCGCACGACGTTAAAACCCCAACTTCCATGTCGGTCGCGACAATTTGAAGTTTGTTTTTTTTAGTTTCCAATAAAAGATTACTTAAAATCGGCAAAGTGGTTGCTTTTGAAGAACTAATATTGACACCTAAAGAAATCTTAGATAACAAATCATTTTTATCGATGCGAATATCCATTTACTATCTGCTCCTATATTAATTTATATAAAAAAGTAGTCGTTGTAATAGGACTTGTGGAAATGTGGAAAAACCTGTTAACTTGATTAAAATGAATAGGTTTCATAAAACAAAAACTGTTCATAACTCAATTTTTCTTCAACATGTTTTTAAGTGATTCCAGCATTTTAGCAATTTCCGGATCTTTTAACCGCTCATTTGTTACGGTTTTACAAGCGTGCATCACCGTGGTGTGATCGCGCCCCCCAAAAAAATCTCCGATTTCAGGGAGAGAGTATTTTGTCATCTCCCGGATTAAAAACATCGCGTACTGCCGCGGCTTAACAACCGAGCGAGTGCGAGTTTTTGAGCGTAAATCCGCAACGTTAATGTGAAAAAACTCAGCCACCACTTTTTGAACTTCTTCGATAGAAAATTTTTGCGACTCTTCTTGGAACGAGTCTTTCAAAATGGATTCCGCAAGTTTAACATCTAAAACCGCTCCCGTCAGCGTGCAATAAGCAACAACACGGATTAAAGCGCCTTCCAGCTCGCGGATATTGGACTTAATTTTTGACGCGATAAAGTAAGCCACGTCATCAGGAACAGCCACGGTTTCTTTTTCGATTTTCTTTTTGAGAATCGCGACGCGCGTTTCAAAATCAGGCGGCTGAATATCAGTTACGAGGCCCCACGCAAAACGGCTGACCAACCGCTCCTCCAAACCCGGAATTTCTTTGGGTGGGCGATCACTTGAAACAACGATCTGTTTATGCGCATCGTAGAGCGTATTGAAGGTATGGAAGAACTCTTCCTGGGTGGCTTCTTTGTCCGCAATAAAATGAATGTCATCAATTAAAATTAAATCGCAGCTTCGATAGCGAGCGCGAAATTCCGCTGTTTTCTTTGTTTGAATGGATGTTATAAGTTGATTTACAAATTTTTCACTTGATATATAAAGAACGTTAAAGCGCGGGTTCTTCTTTTTAACTTCATTTGCGATTGCTTGCAGGAGATGGGTTTTTCCTAAGCCGGCCCTTCCATAAACAAATAAAGGGTTATAACTCTTTGCAGGGGCTTCGCTTACAGCGGTTGCAGCAGCATGAGCAAAGCGGTTTCCCGGACCAATAACAAAAGATTCAAAGGTGTAATTCGCGTTCATTCCGTCGGCGCGTGAAGCAATCGGCAGGCTCTGTATCTGTGAAGGGGCTTTTTCTGCTATAACCTCTTTATCTACAACAAGATAGGAAACAGCTATTTTTTTACCTAAAACCTCTTGAAAGGCGCTTTCGACCAGGTTTTGATAATGCTCATAAAGCCATTTTCCGTAATAGCTATCCGGCACGCCCAGGGCAACGGAGGTGTCGGACATCGAGCTGATAGCTATAGGCCCGAACCAGGTTTGAAAGGATCTCTCGCTTAATTCGCGTTTCAGACAAGCGCAAACCTTGTCCCAAACCAAAGCGGGCGATTCCGTGTGCGGCGATGACATGTATGTTATGAACAGCTTTTTAATAACCTGTGGATAAGCGCAAGCATAGAAAAAACAGAATGTTAACAACTTATCAACAGGGAATAATGAATAAAAACAGGTGCGCATTGTACCCAAAAAACAGCCAGAGTGTCCAAAAAAATTATTTCCAAGAGCGCTTTTAATCAGTGCTAAAACAAAAAGGCTGGATATTCAGGCTTGTTTTGTTATAATCCGCGGCGCGAACCCACAGAAATCACCTTGTTGACCTGACGGGTTCGTTTTTGATTTTATATCTAGGAGGATCTCGGGGTGAAACGCACATATCAGCCGAAAAAACGGCGCAGAAAAAGAAAACATGGTTTTCTTAAGAAAAAAAGTACGCAAAAAGGACGCCAGACGCTTGCGCGCCGCCGGAAAAAAGGTCGCAAACGTTTAACAACCGCTTGATCCATGACGCAAAGGATCGGCCACGGCCAGATTTAAGGCTGCGTAAAGACGAACAAATCCGATCTGTTTTAGAGCATGGGGTTTTGTTGCGCGGAAAACATCTTTTGGCCCGCCTTCTTTCATCCCAAAAAGTGACGCCTCCCTTAGCGGGGAGCGGTCCCTTTCTTGCGGTGGTAATTAGTCGCAAAAAATCCAAGCGAGCAGTTGCAAGAAACCGAATGCGGCGGCAGATCAGGGAAGCTTTCAGAAAAAAACAAATGGAAATTCCCGGGCAAACCGCATGCGTTATTGTTGCGCGGCACGTCGATAAAAAAATTTCTTATCAGGAACTGGAACAAGATTTATTAGATTTGATTTGTAACTATCGGGAAATAAAGTGAACCAAAACCAGCCTTTCGAAAAAAATTATTTTTTTGCAATCGCGCTTTCCGCGCTTGTCTTATTTGTTTACTTTGTTTTGGTTAAACCACCGCAGCAAGCCCCACTAGAAAAGCCGGTCGAGCAAGTAGAAAGCGCGGTTTCAGCTGAAAACAAAGCGCCCGCGGCGGCGTCTTCGGAGAGCAGTGATTTTTCCGCCAAGGAAGCCGAGGTTCGTTCCAATCAGCCCGCCGAGCTTTTTAAACTGGAAAGCAACACGATTGCCGCGGAGTTTTCAAACCGCGGCGCGACTCTAACCCAGCTTGATTTTAAGGGTGAGGCCAAGCGCGAACACTTGACGCAAACCGCCTTTTTTCAAGGTGATGTTGAGCTTCCCGGAATTTTTTCAGTCGCGATTCGCGGGCAAGCGGAGCACCTTACCCATTCCGTTTTTAAACTTGCGTCGAAAACAGAAAGCGAAGCCAGCTATGTTTATGAAGAAGCCGGCGCATTTCGCATCACAAAAACTTTTCGTTTATCATCCGATAATCCCGGGCTTCAGCTGATTACGGAGATTGAAAATTTGACCGACCGCGAAAAGACGTACCCTCTCGAGTTTGTTTATGGCGCGGACTACCACCATTTTAACGGCCAGCCGAAACCAGGCGAATATTATGATGCCATGGCTTTTTCGAACGGTTTAAAAACCGCCAACGTCGGAAAAATCGAAAAAAAAGGATTCTGGGTTTCTGAGCCTTCCGCATGGACCGCACTGGTTAAAAGCTATTTCGCCTTAATCGTTCGGCCCGACCGTAAAATTATTTCCGCGCGCGCGGAAGCAAGAGACGGAAAAATTATGATGGCGAACCATCTCGAGCCCTTGATTGTTGCGGGCGGCGCCAAAGGAGCCGTCGAATTTAAAATTTATTCCGGTCCGCAGCGCTATGAAACGCTGAAAAAATTTGAAGATGGCTTTCAAACCGTGCTTTCCCGCGGATTTTTTGGAGCGCCCAAGGTTTGGCTGCTTTTGATTTTGAAATTTTTGCATCAGTTCACGCATAATTTCGGATGGGACATTTTGTTTTTAACTTTTCTGATCAAGCTGGTTTTTGCCCCGCTGACTTTGATCAGCTCAAAGTCCATGAAAAAAATGCAGCTGTTGTCGCCGCGCCAAAAAGCGATTCAGGAAAAATATAAAAACGATCCGCAGCGGGCGCAAAAAGAAATCATGGAGCTTTACAAGCGCAACAAAGTGAACCCCATCTCGGGCTGTTTGCCGATGCTGATTCAGCTTCCGATTTTAATCGGCATGTTCCGTTTGCTTCCTGAAGCGATTGAGCTGCATGGCGCGCCCTTTATTTTTTGGATTCAAGATCTTTCGGCGCCGGATCAATTTATGCAATTGCCGTTTAAAATTCCTTTTCTGGGAGAGTGGCTCAATATTCTTCCTTTTTTGATGGTTATCTCCCAAATTGGCTATCAGAAAATGATGCCTCAAACCATGAGCATGCCGGAACAGCAGATGATCATGAATATCATGCCGTTTTTCTTTGGATTTATTTGCTGGTCCTTCCCTTCCGGGTTGGTGCTGTACTGGATTTTTCAGAATCTTTTTTCGATGCTTCAACAGGTTTTTATTAACCGCATTCAAACTGAGCTTCATCCCGACGACAGGGATTAACGCAAAACTCAAAGACCAGAGAGCAAAGCAACCTTTCAAACCAGCTAGCTTTTAGGGATGCTTTGATTTTTTAGTTATGGTTCTGATCTTTGAACTCTGATTTATCAGTTAATTAAAAATGAACCCCACAAAAGAATATGCAGCAATAGTCGTAGGTGCGGGCCACGCCGGAATCGAAGCCTCCCTCTCTATTGCCCGCGCCGGCTTTCCCGTTTGTGTTCTTACCATGGATATTGATTCCATCGGGCGCATGTCCTGCAACCCCGCGATCGGCGGCCTTGCCAAGGGACATATGGTGCGCGAAATCGATGCGCTGGGCGGCGAGATGGGGCTTGCTACTGATGCCACAGGAATTCAATTCCGTATGTTGAATCGATCCAAAGGCCCTGCTGTATGGGCCCCGCGCGCGCAGGCGGACAAAAAACTTTATTCCGAATATATGCAGCGTGTTTTAAAAACCACGCCGAACTTAGATTTAAAAAAGGGCATGGGCGTTAATTTGTTGGTGCGTAACAGCGAGTGTTACGGTATTCAAACCGGCGATGGTGAAACCATTTTGAGCCGCACGGTTATTCTTACCACAGGAACTTTTTTACAAGGCCTGATTCATATCGGAGAAACGCATTATGAAGGCGGTCGGCGAGATGAGCCGCCCGCAGTAGGGCTGTCTGATTCTTTGCGCAAAAACGGAATCGAGCTTGTGCGCTTCAAAACCGGAACGCCTCCGCGGCTTTTGAATCAAAGCATTGATTGGAGCGTGACCGAAGAACAAAAAGGCGACGAGCCCCCCCGCCCTTTTTCTTTTCGCACAAAGTGTATTCCGCAAAAACAAATTTCTTGTTATCTCACTCATACCAGCGCGGTAACCCACGCTTTGATTCGGGAAAACTTAAACCGCTCACCGCTTTATGCCGGACGCATTGTTGGGACAGGCCCGCGATATTGTCCGTCGATCGAAGACAAAGTAGTGCGGTTTGCCGACAAGATTTCGCATCAAATTTATTTAGAGCCCGAAGGTCTGGATACGGATGAGGTTTATGTGAACGGGCTTTCAACTTCCCTACCCAAAGATGTTCAGGAGCAGATGGTGCATTCCATTCGCGGATTAGAGAATGCGAAAATTGTGCGTTATGGTTACGCAATTGAATATGATGCCGCGCCGCCGACACAACTTTGGCATTCGCTCGAAACCAAAAAAATAAAAAACCTTTTTCTTGCCGGACAAATAAACTGTACCTCCGGCTATGAAGAAGCGGCAGCTCAAGGACTGATGGCGGGACTCAACGTTATTTCCAAGCTTAAAGGGCGCGAACCTTTTGTTTTAGACCGATCCGAAGCTTATATCGGTGTTTTGATCGACGACTTAGTGACGCGCGGCACCAATGAGCCTTACCGCATGTTTACTTCCCGAGCGGAGCACCGTTTGGTTTTGCGGCAAGATAACGCGGACGAGCGGCTGACAAAATACGGCTACGATTTTGGTTTGGTGAGCAATGAAGACTTTGCTCAGCATGAACAAAAAATGGCACGAATTCAAAACGAGATCAAAGAATTAAACTCGAAACGACACGGGCCAGACACGCTTCTACAGATTTTGAGACGCCCAGAAATAAAATGTAACTATTTTAAAGAAAACAACTTACACTCATTCTCAACAAATGAGGAAGAAACGGAAATTGTTGAAACTCTGATTAAATATGCCGGCTATATTGAGCGCCAAAAAAAAGAAGTTGAAAAATTTAAGCAACAAGAGAAACGAAAAATTCCTCAAACCGTAGATTATTCCGCAGTGACTGGGCTAAGCAAAGAAGGCCGTGAAAAGTTAAAAAAAATCAGACCTGACTCCATTGGTCAAGCCTTGCGCATACCCGGCATCTCGCACTGCGATGTTTCTCTGGTTTCAGTCTACGTTCAAAAGCTTTCCCGCGAACAAGCCTGTTAAGTAGCTTTTATATTTTGTTTCACGTGAAACAAAAAGCTTGCAAGGCAGAGTGTTTTTGTCGTGATTTTTAAACTATCAGCATTTGTTTATTTTTATTTCAAATTAAATAAAAGTTGTATTTATATATAAACAAATATGTTAGTAGTGTTTTGTTGATAAAACAATAAGATTGCATTTATTTCGACTATGAATAAGATAGTGTTTGTTTCACGTGAAACATTTCTTACTCGACCTATTTATGTGAGGTTTTCATGGCTGCAAAATTATTTTCATTTTGTAATCAAAAGGGCGGCGTTGGAAAAACGACTTCGGCGGTGAACCTTTCTGCTTTGGCGGCTCAGAGCGGTCAGCGTGTCCTTTTGGTCGACCTCGACTCTCAGGGAAATGCTACCAGCGGACTTGGTATTGACAAGGCTGGACTTCAGTTCACAGCTTATCAACTTCTTGTGGATAATGTCTCGCCCGAGAGCGTTATCGTTAAAACGGAGACCTCAAACTTATTTCTTTTGCCATCCAACACGGATTTGGCGGCTGCCGATCTCGAGTTGGTTTCTTTTCAAGAGAGAGAGTTTGTCTTGAAAAAGAAGCTTGATCCTATTCGTGAAGCTTACGATTTAATTATTATTGATTGCCCGCCATCGCTTGGTCTTATAAGTATAAATGCATTAACAGCAAGTGATTATCTAGTAATACCTTTGCAGTGCGAGTATTATGCTTTGGAAGGTTTGGGGCAGCTTTTGAATACCTATCAGCTGGTTCAAAAAAACTTGAATTCCGCGCTTGAGGTTGGTGGAGTTATTTTAACCATGGCGGATTTTCGCACCAACTTAACTCAGCAGGTGATCGAGGAAGTAAAAAACTATTTTAAAGAAAAAGTTTTTGAAACAATTATTCCGCGAGCGGTTAAGTTGTCTGAGGCGCCCAGCTTTGGCAGGCCGGCTGTTTTTTATGATCCGCATAATCGCGGATCGAAAGCCTATATTGATTTGTCGAAAGAGTTTCTGCGCCGCTTTTCTGCTGAGTCTTTGGCTCAATCGGGCAAATCAAATGCTGTGTCTGCCGATGCGCAACCTGCAGGAGAATAAAAACGATGGTGTCGCTTTGTTTGCGCTTTGAGACGGCAGGCGGCTCAACCGCTATTTTTCAACCCAAAAGAGGATTTTCGTTATGATGAAGAAGGCTCTCGGTAAAGGTTTAAGTGCATTAATACCAGATACTTATGTTAAAAGCGCCGCGCCGGCCGCGGTGACACCGGCCACGCCAATAACTCAAGCGGAAAAGCCAAGCCAGGTCGTTGCTGCAGCGCCGGCGAATGCTTTACCCCAAGGGCTTCAGCTGGTTGAGATTAAAAAGGTTGTTCCGAATCCGGATCAGCCGCGCCAGACATTTTCACAGGAAAGCATTCAAGAGCTGGCAAGCTCGATTAAAGAAAAGGGCGTGCTTCAGCCTGTGATCGTGACGCGTAAGGCGGATGGATACATCTTAATATGCGGTGAGAGACGGTTGCGCGCTGCGGCATTATGCGGCCTAGAAAGAATTCCGGCCATTATTAAGGATTTGGCGCCGCATGATTTTTTAGAGTGGGGGCTTATCGAAAATATTCAGCGCGAAGACTTGAATCCGCTCGAAGAAGCACAAGCCTATCAGAAAATTATGGAGCAGGGGGCATTGTCGCAAGATGAGGTTGCAAAACGAGTTGGGAAAAATCGCGTTACGGTTGCAAACATGATTCGCTTGCTTCGCTTGCCGGATTCTGTGCGTGAAATGCTGGCCGCAGGGCAGCTTTCGTCGGGACATGCCCGCGCTCTATTGGGAATGTTAACACCGGAACACCAAAGGCACTTGGCAAAACGCATTGTCGAAGAAAATCTTTCGGTGCGGCAAGTGGAAGCGATTGTGGGCCGTAGTGTTGCTCATCGGCGCGGAGCCAAGACTGCGCGAAACTTGACGCCGGAAATTGTGGACTTAGAAGGGCAGTTGACGCGCTGGTTTGGAACCCAGGTGAAGATTTATCCGAAAAAAAATAAAAATCAGGGACGGCTTGAAATCCAATACTTTTCTTTGGACGATCTCGACCGCATTTTGGAAAAAGCCGGGCTTCCGAAAAATTAGCGCCGAATGTCAGCACAAACCGTTGTTTGTGGTGAATAGCAAATGGCTTTTGACACGTCTAAACAGCGTGCTATAATTCGCGATCTTTTTCCCGGGACAAAACCCAAAACAAGTAAAGTTTAATTGATGAAACTATTTAAAAAGCTTTTTTCTGCGCTGCTTTGTTTTGCTCTGATTGCTTGTTCTTCCGAAAAATCTTCCGGCGTTACGGAAGTGAAAGTTGCGTTTTGGGGAAGCCCCGAAGAAATTGCCATCATTACGAATTCGATCTCAGATTGGCAAGCCGAACATCCGCAAATTAAAGTCATTTTTGAACATACTCCTTACAGCGGATATGACAGTAAAATTTTAACCCGCATCGCCGGCGGCGCGGCTCCCGACATTATTACAACGGAAGTCGATTACTTTGTTACCTTTGCTTCAAAGGGCGTTTTAGAAAATTTAAATCCTTATTTTGAAAATGACCCGAGCGGGTTTTCCAAAGAAGAATTTTTTGACGGCATCGTTTCGCGCTTTACGCGCAACGAACAGCTTTTAGCGATTCCGCGCGACATCGCACCTTTTGCCTGCGTTTTTTATAACAAAAAACTTTTTGATGACGCCAAAATTCCTTATCCAACAGACGACTGGACTTTTGACGACATGTTACGCATCAGCCGCGAGTTGACCAAAAAAGATGCGGAAGGCCGCGTAACGCAATACGGTTTTTATACTTGGGCTTGGAAAAATTTTGTTTACGGATTTGGCGGAGCGCTTGTCGATGACATTAATAATCCGACGCGCACGGCACTTGCGCAGCCTGAGTCGATTGAGGGGATGCAGTTTTATGCTAATTTGATCAATGTATATGGTGTCATGCCGACACCTGTTGCGCTGACGAACTTAGGCATGGGCATTGACCGTCTTTTTGCTAAGGGGCAGCTCGCGATGTTTGGCTCCGGTATTTGGGAAACCCCCGGCTTGCGTAATTATGATTTTGATTGGGATGTTGTCATGTTTCCGAAATCCAAAGAGGGCAAGCGCGCTTTCGGCACAGGCGGCTCCGGGTATGCCATGTTGAAGTCGTCAAAAAATAAAGCGGCGGCATGGGAAGTTTTGAAAGCTTTGACCGGCGTTAAGGGACAGGAAAAGTTCGCGCAAGGCGGCTTGGCGCAGCCTTCACGTAAGGGCGTTGCGGAAGGTGAGTTTTGGGCGGCAGATACGAAGTCAAGACCGGCTAATAAAAAAATGCTGAATGAGGCGGTCAATTATTCTGTCTTCAGCCCGTTTCATGAGCGTTGGCGCGAAATCGAAGAGAAAATGCTTAGCCCACAACTTGATTTGATTTTCAGCGGAAAGAAAACAGCCAAAGAGGTTTTCTCTGCGCTTGAGCCAGAAATTAACAGTGCTTTGAAATAATATAAAAGGAGCATCTCATGTCCACAGCGGTTGCGAGCCCAAGAAAAAAAGTTAAGAAGCCGGCAAAAAGCGCGGTAGCGGTAAAAGAAATCAAAAAATTTCAAAACCCATACGGTTATTTCACGCAAGACGGAAGCGAATTTGTCATCAACAATCCGCGCACACCCCGTCCGTGGATTAATGTTTGCGCGAACGAAGATTATGGTTTTGTTGTAACTCAAACCGGCGGCGGTTTTTCATGGTACGGCAATTCTCAGCTCTCGCGTTTGACCAGCTGGAGCCAGGATTTGATTCGTGATCCGTACGGCAAGTATGTGTATGTGCGCGACAACGACTCCGAAAAAATTTGGTCAACTACTTGGAAGCCGACCGATTTTAAATATGATTCCTACGAAGCGCGTTATGGTTTGGGCTACGCCAAGTTCACCACAAAATATCAAGGTATCAAAACCGAACAATTGATGTTCGTTCCGCGCCAAGATTCCGCTGAAATTTGGCAGGTAACGCTGACCAATGAAACCAAAAAGAAACGCAACCTGAGCGTTTTTCCTTTCTTGGACTGGTGTCTTGGCAGCGGCAATGAAGTTCACCGTGAATTTCAAAAAACTTTTATTGAAGTGCAAGTGGACCGCAAGCTTGGCGCAATCATTGGATTAAAGCGCCCGCCGCTTGTTCCGCCGCATGTGAACAAGGGCGTTGATTCGCCTTTGACTGCTGTGTTTGCTTTGACTAACGCGAAAACAGCAGGGTATGACGGCGATAAAGAAACTTTCGTCGGCATGTACGGAACTTATGCCGCGCCGAAATCCGTTGTTGCGGGCAAAGTAAAAAACGTACGCGATCTTGAAAAATGGGGTGAGCCGATTGCTTCATTGCAAACCAATGTGGCGCTGAATCCCGGCCAATCTAAAACATTGGTTTTTGTTTTGGCGCGCATCGAAGATAAAAGCAAAGCGAAAGCGATTGTTGAAAAATATCGCTCAGTTGCAACGGTCAAAGCCGAGCTTGAAAAAGTGACAGGCTTTTGGGAAAACTTAGTCAGCAAGTCATGGATTGAAACGCCGGATGAGGCCATGAATTTTGTAACGAACCGCTGGTATCGTTATCAGGCTCTTTGCGCGCGCATGTGGGCGAAGACAGCTTATTTTCAGTGCTCGGGCGGCATCGGTTTTCGCGATCAGCTGCAGGATTCGAACTGCTTGCTTGAGTCCGCACCTGAATTAACACGCAAACAAATTTTAGTGCATGCCGAACAGATGTTTCCGGACGGAACTGTTTATCATTGGTGGCATCCCGGTGCCGGAATCGCGGCGCATACCGACATGGTGGACGATTTGTTGTGGCTTGCGTTGATCACATTCAACTACATTGAAGAAACAGGTGACGAATCTATTCTTGATGAAGTGGCGCCATATGTGACGAAACCCGGCGAACCGAAACAAGAAGGTACGATTTACGATCATATCGTGCGCTCTTATGAAAAAGTGCTTTCACGCTGGTCACCTCGCGGCATTCCTTTGATGGGTGAGGGCGATTGGAACGATGGTATGAGCCATGTTGGCGTGAAGTGGAAGGGCGAATCCTTCTGGCTCGCACATTTCTTTTATGGCCTGCTGAATCGGTTTGCGCCTTACTGTGAAAAGAAGGGCGAAAAAAATCGCGCTGCCAATTATTTGGATCGCGCTAAGAAGCTGAAAGTTGCGATCAACGAAGTGGGCTGGGACGGCGAATGGTATATCCGCGCGACCCGCGATAACGGCATTCCGCTCGGAAGCAAAACAGAATCCCGCGGAAAGATTTTCTTGAACGCGCAAACTTGGGCTGTGATTTGTGATACCGCTACGCCGGAACGCGCGCGTACCGCAATGAACTCCGCGTACAAGTATCTTTACCGTGAATATGGTCCGCTGCTTTTTACTCCGGGCTATGACAAACTGGATGAAACCATCGGCTATCTTTCCCGATATGCACCGTCAGTTCGTGAAAACGGCGGCGTTTATACGCATGCGGCATGCTGGGGCGTTCAGGCGGCGGCGATGATGGGTGATGCGGAAATGGCTTACAAGGCTTACCGTAATATGTGCCCGGTTTACCGCGCTGAAAAAAATGCTGATCATTATGACGGCGAACCGTATGTCACTCCCGGAAACGTGGATGGTCCGGATTCTCCGAATTTCGGCCGCGGCGGCTGGACATGGTATTCCGGTTCCGGTTCTTGGATGCAGAAAGTCGCGTATAACTGGATTTGCGGTATTCGCGCTTCGCGCAAAGGGCTAATCATTGATCCGCAAATTCCTGCGGCATGGAAAGGCTTTAAAGCACAGCGCTTTTTCCGCGACACGACTTACAAAATCGAAGTCAAGAATCCGAATAAAAAGAATAACGGCGTGAAAGAATTGATCGTGGACGGTAAGCGTATCAGCGGAAATGTGGTTCCTGATTTCCGTGATGGCAAAACCCATACGGTTGAAGTGACGCTCGGCTGACATGTTTTGCCTCTGCGCTGAAAGCGCAACCGGCAAACACGACTAAGCGCTCAAGTTATGAAGGACCCTGTTTTCCATCTTTGGTTGAACCAAAGAAAAAAAACAGGGTCTTTTTTCTTTGTGCTTTTGCTCGCGGGGGCACTTTCCGCTTTCGCGACGGAAAGCAAAATTCAAAAAACGACGTCCCCACCTAAAAAACAAGCGCCCACCGCATCCGCGCGATCTGAAATGCCGGTTGTGTCCAGCCGCCCGCAGGCCAATTCCGCTTACCGCTTGGTTCCCCCGCATAAATCGCTGGCTGCATCGCCACAATTTATTTTGATCGAAGACTTTAATCAGGCGGAGTGGAAGAATAAACGCGGCGGTATTTGGCATTTGCGCAATGCCACGGCAAAAATAGTGAAAGTCGGACGCGCAAAAGAAGATGCCCGCAACCCTAAGTTTGGGTCCTCGTTACAGCTTGCATTTGATTTACCTAAAAGCCGCGAAATGGCATTTACCAGCTCGCTGCAAAAGCTGGATGCAAGCCAGGCTGATTTGCTTGTTTTTTCCTGTAAATTCGATCCCGAAAAAAAACAGCCTTTCGCCGGGTCTTTGCGCGTTGTTCTGGAGGATTGGCGGGCTAAGCGCGCGGTGGTTGACATTACCGCTTCTTGTGCCGGCGACAAAGCCTGGAATGAAATTACCTTAAAGCAGGAAAGCTTCCGTGATCTTGACTGGGATCAGCTCAATTCGATTTCCTTTGTGCTTGTTTCAGGGGCTCAACCGGCGCGCGGCAAAATGCAATTTGATGAAATTGCTTTTTATGGACCGAATGACGTTTTTTTTGAAAGCAACTTAGACAATCTCAAAGGATTTCCCAAAACGATTTTTAATGAAGTTCGGCGGAATCAGCTGCTCAAGATCAAAGACGACAGAACGCTGATGCGTGAAATTGCCAAAGATACTTGGAAATATTTTGAAGCCGCCCAAAATAAACAAAACGGCATGATAGTCGACCACATTCGTTTGGGTGACGCGCCGCTTGCGAGCAATTACACCTCGCCGACCAATATCGCCATGGATTTAATGGGCATTGTTGCGGCGGAGCGAATGCGGCTGATCTCTCGGCAAGAAGCTGTCCACCGCGTTTCAGAAAAACTAAAAGTGATTGAAAATCTTCGGCGCTGGAAAAACCTTTATTACAATTTTTATGAAACCACCAAACTCTCTGTAACGCGCGGGTTTATTTCCAGCGTCGATAATGGCTGGTTAGGAATTGCGCTTGTTGTGGCGAGGCAGGCGTTTGACAAAGAGCTTTACCGGGAAGCCACTAAAATTTTAAATCGCATGGATTTCAGCGAATTTTTGGACTATGAAAACAATCAGCTTTCACTCGGATTCGATTCGGAAAGAAATGATTTAATTCAAACGCATTATGGCATGCTGGTGAGTGAAGCGCGCGCGACCAGCCTGCTGGGAATCGGTAAAGGCGATTTAAGCGAAGACCATTGGTGGTCGCTTTACCGCACTCCGCCGGATTCATGGGGCTGGCAAAGTCAAAAGCCGAAGGGTAAGCAAATTGATAATGGGCAGGTTTATTATTTTCAGGGTTATTACCAGTATGAAAGCATGAAAATTGTGCCCAGCTGGGGCGGCTCTTTATTTGAATTTTTGATGCCGACTTTGGTTTTGAATGAGAAAGGCAATGCGCCGGATTCTTTTGGGGCGAATAATTATCGCGCGGTTCAAGCTCATAAAGATTACGCGCTCAATAAACAGAAGTATCCGATCTGGGGGCTTTCCCCGGCCGCGACAACAAATGGACGGACCTGGAAGTACGGTGAATATGGATTAAAAGCCGTTGGCGTAAAGGGTTATCCCGATCAGGCGGTGGTGACCCCGCATGTCAGCTTTTTAGCTTTGAACGCTGCGCCGCAAGATGCCGCGGCGAATATTCGAAAAATGCTGACGTTTAAGATGTATGGGGAGTATGGTTTTTATGACTCGATTCAAGTCAAAACCAATAAAGTGAACACCCAATATCTGGCTTTAGACCAAGGGATGTCCTTTTTAGGGCTGGCTAATTATCTTGAAGGCGATGTTCTCGCAAAGCTTTTTCATCAGGACGAAATCGGAAAAAAGGCATTCGAGCTTTGGAAAAAAGAGCGCTTTTTTGAAGAATAACAGGGCTTTTACAAAAGTTTTTTTAGCAGTACAATACCCGCCACGGCAAGCCCGTGTATTTGCCGCGGTTGATACGATTTAAGGAGACAGGGACATGCTCATAAAACAGATGCTTTTGCGCGACCGAATTTTAACGGACAAAGAGCGCAAAAATCTCGCTATTCTCGAAACTATCCGTAAAAACGGACCCATCTCCCGCACTGACATTTCTAAAATTACCGAACTTAATATTGTTACCGTTTCCAATTACATCAATCATTACATCAAGAAGAATTTGGTGATTGAAGGCGAGCTCGATGAATCCACCGGCGGCCGCAAGCCTGTTTTAGTCGAACTGAACCCCAAGGCGGGCTACATTGTCGGGGTCGGCTTGAATATGTTGTCAATGGTTGCCGTACTCGTTGACCTTGAAATTAACGTAATCAAAGAAATTAAACGTGAGCGACTTCCCGAAAACTCGGAAGCTGTGATTAATCAAATGGTTGATTTGGCCAAAGAAATTATTGATCAAGCGGACGTTGAAAAAGACAAAATCGTCGGCGTCGGCGTCGGCGTGCCGGGCATTATTGATGAGCGCGGCCGCACCATTCGCTGGCCGCAAAGCTTGGGCGATAAGGATATAAACGTTTGTTCTTCGATTAAAGATACGTTTGAAACCCGCCTGGGAATTCCGGCGTTTGTTGAAAATGACGCGAATGCCGCTGTGCTTGGTGAAAAATGGCTTGGCCTCGACCGCGATGTTCGGCACATGCTTTATATGTTTTCGGGCGTTGGCTGCGGAATTTTGATCAATGAAGAAATTTACCGCGGCGCGGCGGGCGCGGCGGGTGAGCTTGGTATTACCAGCCCGAAACAATCCAAAGAGCAAGCTTTTGAAATTAAAACTCAGCTGGGGCGATGGGAAATGGATCTCGGCATGGTCCGCCACGCGATTGAATTGATCAATGCCGGCGAAAAATCCTGTCTCAAAGATTTTGTGAAAGGCGATTTGTCCAAGCTTGGATTTAAAAACATTGTGCACGGTATCAAAGAAAGAGATCCTGTTGCTACAGCCGTTGTTCAGCGTGCCGGCGAAGAATTGGGAAAGAAGATCGCGTTTTTGGTGAACTTGCTTAATCCCGAAGTGGTTGTCATTGGCGGAGGCATTGAAGATTGCGGATCAACCCTGCTTGATGCCGTGAAGCTCGCCATTAAAGATTGGTGCGTTGAAGAAGCTTCGGAGCAAGTTAAAATTATTCCTTCCGCTTTCGGCGAAAATGCGGTGGCATTGGGTGTTGTGGGCATTGTTGCCCGAGAAGTTTTCGCTCAGGCCTAACCAATTTTCTGAAAATGGCCGGCTGCGTCGTTGCGCTTTCGTTCGCTTGTGCGGCGTATTACAGCCATACGCCTCCGCGCTCACTCAAGCGCGCCTTGCATCCAATCCATTTTGAAAAAATTGGAATTAATCACTTATGAATTTCGAACTTTTGAATCACCTCGAAGAATTCCGCCGCCGGTTAATTCTTTGCCTTATTTCTTTGGGGGCGGCGACACTGATTTGTTTTTTCTTTTCGCGCGCGATTTTAGATTTTTTGACACTTCCTTTACGCGACAATCCCCATGCCAGTCTTTACTTTCAAACGCCTTACGAAGCGTTTATGGTGCATATGAAAGCGGCTTTGGCTGGCGGTGTTTTTTTATCTTTGCCGGTTTGGACCGCCCAGCTTTGGCTTTTTGTCGCTCCGGGTTTGTATGAAAAGGAAAAAAAGAGCCTCATTCCGCTGATTCTCGGCTCGCTCGTGCTTTTTTTGTCCGGCTGTGCTTTTGCTTATTATTTAGTGATTCCGGCCGGTTTGCGCTTTTTACTCGCTTTTAGTTCGGACAGTCTCCAGCCCATGCTGATGGTTGGGCCGTATGTTTCATTCTTTTTGGGGATGATTTTGGCTTGCGGGGCTTTATTTGATTTTCCGTTGGTGATGATTGGCCTGGTCAAGCTAGGCGTGGTCACGACTCGGGTTTTGGCGGACGCCCGCAAGGTGGTTATTGTGGCGATTCTCGTGGTTGCCGCGATTGTGACCCCTTCGCCCGACCCCTTTTCGCAGCTGCTTTTAGCAGTGCCGCTATGGGTTTTATTCGAAATTTCACTGGTGATTTGCCGTCGATTTGAGCCCCAATTGCCCTCGGTCCCTCAGCTTGACCCCCCCCTGAATTAGTTGTATAGTTTTAGCTCATTTTACCCAAGAAAGTAAAAAATAGGCCGGCTCTTCCAAGATAGCCGAAACCGGCTTGAAGGAATGCATGGCAGGGCAACAAGGCGTTACAATTTGGCTTACCGGCCTCCCAAGCTCGGGAAAATCGACTTTGGCGAATGGCTTAGCGCGCGAACTTAAAGCGCAGGGTTTGCCCGTGGAAGTTTTGGATGGGGATGTGGTGCGCACCCATCTCAGCAAAGGATTAAGTTTTTCGCGCGAAGACCGCGATCTTAATGTCAAAAGAATCGGATTTGTAAGCCATCTTTTAACTAAACATGGCGTAATTGTGATTGTTGCGGCGGTTTCGCCCTATCGTGAAGCGCGCGATTGGTGCCGCCGACAAATCGGAAATTTTGTGGAAGTTTTTGTACAGACGCCGGTGGCGGTTTGCGAGCAGCGCGATGTGAAAGGCCTTTACGGCAAAGCGCGCGCGGGAGAAATTCAGGGCTTTACGGGCGTCGATGACGCTTATGAGGAGCCTTTGAATCCCGAAATCGCGGTGCAAACGGCATCGGAAACAGCGGAAGCTTCAGTCGCAAAAATTTTGTCCCGACTCACGGAGCTCGGGTATATGCGAGCGCGTTAACGCGCGCGAAAGCAGCAACAATGCGACTTGATTTAGAAAAGTTGAATAATGACTTTGAAAAAGCCACTCCGCTTGAAATTGTGCGGTGGGCAACGGAAGCATTTGCGCCCAAAATTGCGGCGACGTCGTCATTTGGACCCGAAAGCGGTGTGCTTTTGGATTTGATTGCGAAGGCGGAGCCGAATACGCCGGTTTTGTTTTTGGAAACGGGTTTTCATTTTCCTGAAACGTTGGAATACAAAAAACAGCTGACGGAGTTATTGGGCTTAAAGCGGATTGTTGATTTGAAAGCCGATTCCGCAAAACGGGAAAAGCTGATCGCGGATTATCAGGGTAAGCCTTACGAGGCCAACCCTGATTTGTGTTGCCAGATTAATAAAGTGGAGCCCTTGGATGGAGCGCTTAAAGGCTACGGAGCCTGGATGAGCGGCATTCGGCGGCACCAAACCGATCATCGCAAATCGATTCGGATTGTGGAAGAGTATGAAGGCGGAGTTTATAAAATAAGCCCGCTGGCGAATATGACTTCGCGCGATTCGTGGTGGTATTTAAAAGAGCACAAAATACCGCTGCATCCGCTTTATGAAAAAGGGTATATGAGCATCGGCTGCTGGCCGTGCACACGCCCGATTCAAGACGGCGATGACGAAAGATCGGGTCGATGGGCGGGTAAAGCAAAAAAAGAATGCGGCATTCACACTTTTAAAGAAGTGAAAACCGGCAAAGAAGAAGAAGTTGAACAGCCGAAAGATTCGGGCGGCGATATCTGAGTTGTTTTGTCCGATGATTTTCACGGTGCAAGCGCCGCACAAAAAATCATCGGACGCGCAAAGCGTGAAAATTAGAAGGTTTGGAGAAAAAATAAAATGAGTTTTGTATTAGGTTTAAAGAGTAAAGAAACGGGACGCGAATATCCGAAGAAGGCGCTGTATGTCTGCGAATATGACTTCAGCCCGCTTGAAGCTTTTTATGATTATGACGGCGTCAAAAAAGTTTTGACTCGTGAAAAAATTGAAAAAGGCCCGAAAAGCATTTGGCGCTATCGCGAGCTTTTGCCGATTGACGGCGAGCCGACGGTTGGTTTTTATACCGGATTTACTCCGCTTGTGAAGGCAAACAATCTTGCCCGCGAGCTCGGCGTGCGTACCGTTTATGTGAAAGACGATTCCGTTTGCCACCCGACTTTTTCTTTCAAAGACCGTGTGGTTGCGGTAGCGCTTTCGAAAGCGAAAGAGCTGGGCTTTAAAACCGTAGCTTGCGCATCGACCGGCAATCTTGCGAATTCGGTTTCTGCGCATGGCGCGAACGCCGGCTTTGAGCGGTACATTTTTATTCCGCATGACTTGGAAAAAGCAAAAATCATGGCCTCGCTCGTTTACAACCCCCATGTGGTTACAGTGAACGGGAACTACGATGATGTGAACCGTCTTTGCGGCGAAATCGCGTCAAAATATAATTGGGGTTTCGTGAATGTGAATTTGCGGCCGTATTATTCTGAAGGATCCAAGACCTTTGGTTTTGAAATTGCCGAGCAATTAGGTTGGCGCGCGCCGCAGCATATAGTCGCGCCCGCGGCTAGCGGATCTTTGCTCACCAAAATTTGGAAAGCACTGAAAGAATTTGAACAGCTTGAGCTTTTAAGCGGCCCCGTAAAAACCAAAATGCATTGTGCGCAGGCGCTTGGATGCTCACCGATTTCGAACGCGATTTTAAATAACGTTGATTTCATCAAGCCCGTAAAACCGAAGACCATTGCGAAGTCGCTGGCAATCGGCAATCCGGCTGACGGCTACTATGCCAAAGACATTGTGAAAAAATCAGGCGGCAGTGCCGCGGCGGTAACAGACGCTGAGATTCAGGAAGGCATTTTGATGCTGGCGCGCACGGAAGGTATTTTTACTGAAACCGCGGGCGGCGTGACGGTAGCATCGACAAAAAAATTAATCGAATCCGGTGCGATTGGACCCGATGATGAAGTGGTGATTGCAATCACCGGCAATGGCATGAAAACGCAAGATGCGATTCAGGATGTTGTCAGCGATGTAATTCCGATTGAGCCGACAATGGATTCATTCGAAAAAGCAACGCAAGCCAAGCCTTGCGCGGCACGATAAGCGATTAAAGCAATAGAACAGAACCAGGAGATAGTATGAGCGTTAAAGTAAGAATTCCAACACCGCTTCAAAAGTTAACTGAGGGGCAGGCCGAAGTTCAGATTGAAGCAACTTCGATTTCTGGTTTGATGGATTCGCTTGAAAAGCAATATCCGGGCATGAAACAGCGGCTTTGCGACGAGAGCGGAAAAATTCGTCGGTTTGTGAATGTTTATGTGAACGAAGAAGATATTCGTTTTCTTCAGCAGGAAAATTCTGCATTGAAAGCTGGCGATGACGTCTCAATCGTGCCTGCTATTGCTGGTGGCTAATGAAAGAGTTTATTACAGAATTAAAAAATAGAGTGTTGGGCGGCGGGGAAGTTTCATTTGATGAGGCGATGCAGCTCATCAATGTTGAAAACGAAGAAGACTTTGACGCCCTTCTTGATGCCGCGCGCGAAATGACCTTTCATTTCAACACCGACGAGCCGGGGCTTTGTTCGCTCATTAACGCGAAAAGCAATCTTTGCGGCGAAGACTGCGGGTTTTGTTCGCAATCGGTTCAATTTAACACTCGCGTTGATACTTATGCTTTGATGGAGCCTCAGGAAGTTTTGGAGGCTGCGCTTGAATTCGAGAAAAAAGGCGCCAAAAACTTTTGTGTGGTCACCAGCGGCGGCGCTTTGACCGAGCCCGAATTCAACAAGGTGCTTGATATTTACCGCCTGCTAAAAGAAAAAACCAAAATGAGTCTCGATGGCTCGCTTGGATTTTTAACGCCTGCGCGCGTGCAAAAATTAAAAGAAGTCGGCCTGCGCCGGTTTAACAACAATTTGCAAACATCGCGTGAGTTTTATCCCAACATTGTTTCAACGCATAGCTATGACACCCGCATTGAAACACTCAAAATGTTGGTCGAAGGCGGCATGGAGCTTTGCTCAGGGGGCATTCTCGGCATGGGGGAAACCCGCGCTGACCGCATTAAGCTTGCGTTCGAATTGAAGCCTTATGCGCCGCATTGCTTGCCGATGAATGTTTTGAACCCGATTCCCGGCACACCGCTTGAAAAGCAAGAAACGCCGGATCCGATTGAAATGGTGAAAACCATCGCGGTTTATCGTTTTATTCATCCGCGCGCCAATATCAAGCTTGCGGGCGGGCGCGAAAAAAATTTAGGCGACTATTATCAGGAAAAAGCTTTAAAAGGCGGCGCTAATGGATTGATTGTGGGCGGATATCTCACAACTGAAGGCAATCCGATGCGCGATGATTTTGAAATGTTGAAGCGCGCAGGCTTCAAAGGAAGAAATCCCGAGGCCGTGCCGGCGAAGGTTGGATGAACCTTTCAGGAAAAAATTTTCTCATTACAGGGGGCACAAGCGCTCTTGGTAATTGTTTAGTCCGGCAGGCAATCGCAGCAAATGCGCGTGTTTTTTTTACGTGGCATAAGAATGAAGCTAAAGCGATTGAGCTTGAAAAAATAGGCGGACGGGCGCTAAAGCTTGAACTTCATTCTTCGGCGGCGATTTGCGATGCGGCAAAAAAAATATCGGGCGCGGTAAGGGTCTTGCACGGAATTGTGCATAATGCGGCGGAAACGCGCGATGGTATCCTTGAAAATTTGACGGAAAGCGACTGGGACAGCGTGATGGGCGCGAATGTAAAAGCGCCCTTTTTATTCACGCGCGAGCTGATGCCGGCGCTTGAAAAAGCGAAGCCAGCGCGGATTGTGGCGCTGACCAGCCGGGCCGCCGCAGCCGGGGTTTATGGCGCGGCAAATTATGCCGCATCGAAAGCTGCGCTTGAAGCATGGGTGAAGACTTTGGCGCGCGAAGCCGGTGAAAAAGTTTTGGTGAATGCGGTTAACCCGGGTTTTATGCTTTCGGACATGACGCAAAAAGTTCCGGAAAAAGCAAAAGAATTTCAGAAGAGCCTGAGTTCGCTCGGTCAGTTTTCGAGTCCCGAAAGCGTGGCGCATGCAATTTTGTTTTTGCTTTCGGATGAGAACACGCAAATTACGGGGCAAGTTTTAAATTTAGAATCAAGAATGTTGCCGGCAACGCAGGCCTATGAAGATATAGATTAATTATGACAACAAAAGAAATGAATCATTTAGATAAATTAGAGGCACAGTCTGTCTATATCTTGCGCGAAGCGTATGCCAACTTTAAAAGTCTGGTCATGCTTTGGTCGATTGGCAAAGACAGCACGGTCTTGCTATGGCTTGCGCGCAAGGCCTTTTTTAGTCATGTGCCTTTTCCGCTTGTGCATATTGATACAAGCTACAAGATTCCTGAAATGATTGAATATCGCGATAAGCTTGCGCTTGAGTGGGGGCTTAACATGGTCTATGGACAAAATGTGGAAGCACTCAAAAACAAACAAACTTTTCCGGACGGCGCCATTGATCGCTTGGCTTGTTGCAAGGCTTTGAAAACAGATGCCTTAAAAAATACATTAGCCGGAACATGGCAACGCTGGCGCATGGATCATAATTTAAAAAAATATGTGCCCGATGAAGACAAAGAGCCTTATACGGGTGTGATCGTGGGAGCGCGCGCTGACGAAGAAGGCTCTCGTTCGAAAGAGCGCTATTTTTCACCGCGCGACAAATATAGTGACTGGGATGTGGGTGATCAGCCGCCGGAACTTTGGAATCAATTTAAAACTGATTTTGCTCCGGGCACGCATATTCGCATTCATCCGCTTTTAGATTGGACAGAGCTCGATATTTGGGAATATATCGAACGTGAAAACATTCCCATTACTTCGCTCTATTTTGATCGCGGCGAAGGCAAGCGTTATCGTTCTCTCGGTTGCTATCCTTGCACAACGCCGGTGGAATCCAAGGCAAAGAATGTGCAAGAAATCGTGGCTGAACTTAAGACGGGAAAATTTAAAAATATTGCTGAACGCTCCGGTCGCGCGCAGGACAAAGAAGACGGCGGGTTGGAGACGCTACGAAAACAAGGATATATGTAGAGGCAACAACAAGCGTCTGTAATAATCTTTTCTGCTCAGACAGTCCTCGGGCTAAAGCCCTGCGGAACTCTCATAAAAGATTATCACCAACGCTTGTTTTCATATAAAAAGATAAAAGCTTTTAATTTTGTCGAATGTTTACATTCGACCCGCTGAGTTAAATATGACAAAAACAAATTTGAAAAAAAATACGGTAAAAAAAGAAGCAAAGTCGAAAGAGCTTTCGATCGATCTCATGCCCAAAATGAACATTGTGGTTGTAGGCCATGTGGATCATGGCAAAAGCACCTTGGTTGGCCGCCTCTTGGCAGATACCGATTCTTTGCCGCAAGGTAAGCTGGATCAGGTGAAAGCGGATTGCAAGCGCAACGCTAAACCTTTTGAATATGCCTTTTTACTCGATGCGCTTAAAGATGAGCGCGCGCAGGGGATTACGATTGATACCGCCCGTTGTTTTTTTAAGAGCAAAAAGCGTCAATACATCATTATTGATGCGCCCGGGCACATTGAATTTTTAAAAAACATGGTGAGCGGTGCCGCGCGTGCCGAAGCCGCTTTGCTTTTAATTGATGCCAACGAAGGCATCAAAGAAAACTCCAAGCGCCACGGCTATTTGCTTTCGATGCTGGGGATTAAGCAAATCACCGTTTGTGTTAACAAGATGGATTTGGTGGATTACAGCGAAAAAGTTTTCGACAAAATCGAAAAAGATTATCGAGCCTTTTTAAAGCAAATTGGTGTCGTGCCCGAGCAATTTATTCCGATTGCGGCATTTCACGGCGACAACATGGTCTCCAAATCTCCGAAAATGAAATGGTATAAAGGCCCTTCCATTTTGGAAATGCTGGATAAGTTTAAAAAAGCCAACCCGCCCGAAGATCAGGTTTTCCGTATGCCGGTGCAAAGCATTTATAAGTTTACAGAAGGCGGCGATGACCGCCGAATTATTGCGGGGCGTGTTGAAACAGGAAAAATCGCAGCGGGTGATGAAGTCATTTTCTTGCCTTCGAATAAACGCTGCAAAATTAAATCGATCGAAGCGTTTAATATTCCCGCGCAAAAAACGATCGCGGCCGGGCATTCCACCGGATTTACTTTAACCGAAGAACTGTATTTGCACCGCGGCGATATTATGTGCAAAGTCGGCGAGACTTTGCCGCAGGTGTCTTCGCTTCTGCAGGTGAAGTTATTTTGGATGAGTAAGCGCCCGCTTGTGATCGGCAAAGAATATAAGCTTAAAATTGGCACTGCGAAAGTTGCGGCTTATGTCAAAAAAATCAACCATGTTTTAGACGCGTCGAATCTCAACTCCGCGAAAAAAACACAGGTGGATCGCCATGATGTCGCGGAATTGGTTTTCGAAACCAAGACGCCCGTGGCTTATGATTTAACCGGTGACATTGAAGCGACAGGGCGTTTTGTTGTGGTGGATGAGTATGATATTTCCGGCGGCGGAATCATCACCTCGATGATCAAAGATGAGCAATCGGATGCGCGCGAAAAAGCGATTTTGCGTGAACAGAAATGGGACTTTTCGGAAGTTGAGCGATCCGAGCGCGCCAAAAACTATGGTCACTTGCCGATCCTCGTTTTACTTACCGGCAAGATTGGAGTAGATAAAAAGACCATCGCTAAAATTCTCGAAAAAAACTTATTCAAAAAAAGCGTCAAAACCTATTTTTTAGGCATCGGTAATTTACTGCGCGGACTCGATGTGGATTTGGATAAAAAGGTGCGCGGAGAACATGTGCGCCGCATGGGTGAGGTTGCGCATATTCTTCTTGATGCCGGCTTGCTTGTCGTCGGGACAGCCAGCAACTTAAACGATGAAGAGCTTTCCATGCTTCAGGAAGTGATTAGCCGCGATCAAATTTTGATCGTCAATGTCGGCAAGAATGAGTTTCGCCAGGGCTTGGTGGATCTTCAGCTCGATCCCAAAACCGCCGCTTCGGCTAATGCCGAAAAAATTCGCGCGCTTCTTACGGAGCGGAAAATTTTTGTCGGTTAAGCGTTTCGTTCAGAGCGCATGAAAAATCAGACTTTCCGCTCTCTCAAGCGTGTTGTTATTACAGGCTTGGGCATTATCTCCTCGATTGGTCTCGGCCGCGCGGCCTATGGCGCGGCATTACGCAAAGGTCAAAGCGGCTGCGGTCTGATCTCCCGTTTTTCCTGCGACACTTATCCCTTTCGCTTGGCGCATGAGGTTCGTAATTTTGATTTAAGCCAAAAGTCACGCGATCGTGTTTTGGAATACGCACTTGCCGCTGCGGACGAGGCTATTATGGATTCGGGAGCTGACTTAAGCGGGATCGACCCTTATCGCTTGGGCGTTTCAGTGAGCTCAAGCAAGGGAGGAGTTGAGACTTTGACGGAACTTTTAAGCGTTCAATCCAAATCGTATTATTCCGCGCGCGCTAAAAATCTTTTTGAAGATATTTTTCCAAGTGCGTCGGCATTAAGGATTGCCGCGAAGCATCGCTGCGCGGGTCCGGTCAAATCGTGGATTGCCGCATGTGCTACCGGCAATCTGGCGGTGAGCGACGCGTATTATCTTCTCTCCGAGGGCTATGCCGATGCCATGATTGCCGGCGCCAGCGACGCATCGATTGTACCCATGTTTTTGGCGGGTTATCATCAAATGAAAGTTTTGGCAAAAGACCGCATGCGGCCTTTTGATAAAGAGCGCGGCGGATTTTTAGTCGGTGAAGGCGCCGCGATATTTTTCATGGAGACTTTGGAATCCGCCAAAGCGCGCAAAGCCAAAATTTATGCCGAGGTCGCGGCGGTTGGCCTAGGACAGGAAAACAGCCATGCTCTTTTTTTTAGTGATGATGAAGGGACGCTTTCCGAAACGATGAAGCTCTCTTTGGTGCGCGCTGATGAAACGCCCCGCAGTTTGGATTATATTAATTTGCATGGCACCGCGACAGGGCATGGCGATTTGTACGAAACCCGTGAAATCAAAAAAGCTTTTGGTGCGCATGCTTATGATATTGCAACAAGCGGGATTAAGCCGATGACAGGGCATATGTTAGGCGCTTCGGGTGCCGCTGAAATTGCCGCTACGATTTTAGCCATGGACGGCGGATTTGTGCCGCCGACCTTAGGTTTGGTTCAGCCCGATCCCGAATGCGATTTGAACTATACCGCGGGTGTTGCAGCGGAAAAAGAAATTCGTGTTGCCATGTCGATTTCTATGGGTTTTGGTGGGCAGGCAGCTGCGATTATTCTTAGAAAACCATAACCTATTTAATTTCAAGAAGATAGGTCAAAATGCTAAAATCTGCTAATTTATATATAAATTAGCAGATTGTCTTTGTAGACGTTGACAAAATATGCTAATTATTATATAAATTAGCATATTATGAAGATCCCAGAGCCGACACCCAGCTTTAATCCTGACGACATGAAGCGCTTGCTTAATGTGGATGGACCGCTGTTAAAGCCTTCACCTGCTTTAAGTCAACTATTACAAAAAGCAAATCAAAAATATTTGTATTGGGAGGATTTCAAATATCTTCCGATGCCTGAAGGGCTCTCGGCACAAGATGCATGGCGAGTTTTATCTCTCCGCAGGCGAGCAAATCGTCAAACTATTTTGCTGTGCGATTCTCAGAAAAGATCTTTTGATTATTTCATTACACCAAGCATGCAAAGCCAGCTTAGCCAAATAGATCAATCTGCAGGTGTCATTTTTAAATCTGAGGATAGCTGGGCTGAAAAAATACGACATGATGACAGGTTTATTCTGAAGTCATTGATGGAAGAAGGGATTGCTTCAAGCCTTATTGAGGGCGCCGCAACAACACGCGTCGAAGCAAAGAAAATGCTACAAGAGGATCGAAAACCGAGCTCCCATGGCGAGCAAATGGTTTTAAATAATTACCTCACGATTAAAAAAATTCGCGATGAATGGAAGGACGAGAAATTAAGTCCGGGGCTTATTCTTCAAATTCATAAAAGCATGACAAAAAACACTCTGAAGAATGAAAAAGCATCAGGCGCTTTTCGAAAAAGTGACGCAGACAATGATTTTGGTGTTTACTGGTCTGATCAGACCTTGCTTTTTAAACCCATGCCGGCTTCTGAAATTAACACTGCGCTTGAAGCAATGTGCGAGTTTGCAAATTTGGAGCAGACCGATGAGGATTTTGTTCATCCCTTTATTAAAGCGATTTTGCTTCATTTTTGGTTTGCGTATATTCATCCGTTTGAGGATGGCAATGGGAGAACCGCGAGAGCCATTTTTTATTGGTATTTGCTCTCTCAAAAATATTGGCTCTTTGAGTTTTTACCTATTTCAAGAGTCATTCAAGATCAATATCAACAATACTTAAAAGCTTTTCTTTATGTTGAGCATGATCAAAACGATTTAAATTATTTTTTGCACAATCAGCTTTCGGCAATTGTAAGAGCCATCGATGACTTTAAAAAATATCTGATAGAAAAACGCAAAGAAGAAATGGCGGCGATGCGCTTGTTTTCCGAAGATCCCACGCTTAACGAGCGGCAAAGAAATCTCTTGGTTCATGCGCGCACGAATCCCGGATTTGTTTATACCATCAAAGGACATCAAAATGCTTGTCGCGTGGTTCATCAAACCGCCCGTACAGATTTATTAAGCCTTGTCAAAGCCGGCTATCTTGACGTACAAGCCTCAGGGAAAAAATTGGTTTTTATCGCGAGAGATAAAAATGATCCAAAATAAATTGCTAGAACAAGTTGAGACGTTGGTCAAAAAAGAAGAGACGAGGCTTCAGGGTCTTTTAATGCATTACACTACCGAGGCTGGTCTTTATGGGGTTTTGAAATCTCAAACTCTTTGGGCAACACATTTTGAATTTCTCAACGACAAAGAAGAATTTTGGAATTTCTTTATCCGACATGAGAAAAACATTCCATTCCGAGGGGTTTTTTCGAAAAACGAATATTCACCCGAGGAGAACAATAAAATCAGTTCGGCGCTTTTCTATATAAAAGATTTTTTTAAAGAATTATTCAAACAACATGGATTGTTTATTGCTAGTTTTTGCAAGGTTAATACCTGGCAAGCAGAAAGGCATGGTGATTTAACCATGTGGCGCGCCTATTCGAATGATGGGGGCTATGCGCTTGTTTTTAACAAGGATTGCTTGGATGAAATATCCAAAGACGAACAAAGAGAGTATGAATATTTTGCTGGTCCATTGAAAGTGAGACGCTGTCAGTATGGCGCGGGAGAGCAAGATAATGAAAGCTTTTACCAGGATTTACTTAATAAGACGAATGTGGATCGATCTCCAATGGCTTTTTTAAAAGCATTACTTAATGCTGGGCAGATGAAGCATGAGGCATTTAAGGACGAGGATGAGTATAGGATAATCAGCTTTATTGATTTGGAATGCAAAGATGGAAAAGCAAAGAGAATAAAATTTAGGGAAACTGATAATGCCCCATATATTGAGTTGAATGAAAAAGGTGCAGCTCGACATTGCTTTTTGCCAATACTGTCGATTGTTATTGGTCCCCATAAAGATCAAGAAGAAAGAACGCGAAAATTAAAAATTTGGCTTCGGGCAAATGGTTTTGGAGACAGCATAGAGGTAAGAAAATCAGAGATCCCTTTTGTGGGGCTTAGGAAATAATGGACTTCATTTTAGAAGAACTTGAAGAGTTGAAGGCGAAGCATCTTTACCGCGAAATCCGCGAATTAGATTATCAGGACGGCACGCATGCTATTTATAGAGGCAAGCCCTTCGACTTCGCTCAGGGTAAACCAATGACGCTTTTTTGCGGTAATGACTATCTCGGACTTTCGCGTCACCCGCGCGTCAAAGCCGCGGCGATTAAAGCAATCGAAAAATTGGGCGTCGGAGCAGGCGCCGCGAGGCTGACATCGGGTTCTTGCCCGTCGCATCGCAAACTCGAAGATAAAATCGCCGCGCATAAAGGCTTTGACCGTGCGCTTGTTTATTCAGCCGGCTATCTCGCCAATCTTGGCACCCTCACGGCAATTGCAGATGAGAAAACAGAAATTATTTTTGATAAGCTTTGCCACGCCTCGTTGATTGATGCAGTGAAACTTTCCGGAGCGTCTTTCCGTGTTTTTCCGCATAGCGATTATGACCGCTGTGAAGAGCTTGTCGCGAAATCAACAGCCGAACGAAAAATCATTTTAGCCGAATCCGTTTTTGGTATGGATGGTGATGTTGCTGACTTAGAACGCTTGGTACAAATTAAAACCAAATACAAGGCACTTTTATTTGTTGATGACGCGCATGGGACCGGCGTTGTCAAAATTCCGGCCATGAAGAAAGCGGATATTGTTACCGGAACGCTTTCAAAAGCCGTCGGCAGCATTGGTGGTTTTGCGGTTGCATCGAAAGAGATGGCAGATTTGATTTTAAACCGCGCCCGGCCGTTTATGTTTGCGACGGCATTGCCGCCAATGATTTGCGAAGCCGCTTATGAATCTTTTTGTGTCATGGAAGAAGAACCGGCTTTGACCGAAAAGCTTTGGGCTAATATTCATGCGGTTTATAGCGAGCTTAAAAAATTAGGCTTTGAATTGGAAGCCCCTCAATCTGCGGTTTTGCCCGTGATTTTGGGCGATGAGAAAAAAGCGCTTGATGCTTTTGAGAAACTTTTGGAACAGGGCATTTTTGTGCCAGCCATCCGTTACCCAACCGTGCCGAAGGGGAAGGCGCGACTACGCATTACCGTGAGCGCGGCACATACGGATGCGGATATTCGTAAACTGGTTTCAGCCATGGGACAGATCAGAGTTTAAAGATCAGAAATCAGAACCACGGCTCAAAAATCAAAGATGTTCGAAAAGCTAAGTGGTCTTAAGTTATGTTTTTGAACTCTGAGTTTTGATTTCTGAATTAGAAAATTTATTTGGAGAATGAATGAAGAAGGAAGTTTCAGAAAATTGGCGTCAGCGTGATCGCAATGTCTTCTGGCATCCGTTTACCCAAATGCAGGATTGGCAAAACGAACCTTTTCCGGTGATTGAGCGGGGGGAAGGCAATTATTTAATTGATGTTGATGGTGCTAAATATCTGGATGGCGTAAGCTCGCTTTGGTGTAATGTTTTTGGTCATCAGGTGCCCGAAATTGATGCAGCAGTCAATGCTCAGCTCAAAAAGATCGCGCATACCACCGCGCTTGGTCTAACGCACCCTTCCGCGATTGAACTTGCCGAAAAATTACTGAAAATCGCGCCGAAAAGTCTAACGCGTGTTTTTTATTCTGATTCGGGCTCCGAAGCCGTTGAAATCGCCCTGAAGATCGCATTTCAATATTGGCAGCAAAAAGGCGAAAAGGCGAAGCAGAAATTTATTAAGCTCGGTGAAGCCTATCATGGCGATACGCTGGGCTCGGTTTCGATTGGCGGCATTGATTTGTTTCATCATCATTATGGCGCGCTCACTTTCAAAACCATCAAGCTTCCGCCTCCGGCGGTTTTTCACAGCAAAAAAAATCCGATTGAAAAAGCCATGCATGAAAAAGAAGCTCTCGATGGGGTTGTAAGCCAGCTAGAAGAAACGCTAAAAAATCATCACCATGAAATTGCCGCTTTGATTATGGAGCCCTTGATGCAAGGCGCGGCGGGAATGCTTTTGCACGCGCATGGTTTTCTTAAAAAGGCGCGCGAGCTGACGCAAAAATATAATGTGCTTCTTGTTCTAGATGAAGTCGCCACCGGGTTCGGACGTACGGGAAAAATGTTCGCTTGCGAACATGAGGGTATTCAACCGGATATTTTATGTTTGGCTAAAGGGATTACCGGCGGGTATTTGCCTTTGGCGGCGACATTAACATCAGAAAAAATTTATCAGGTTTTTTTGGGTAAATACGAAGAGCTAAAAACTTTTTTTCACGGACATACTTATACTGCCAACCCATTAGCTTGTGCCGCCGCGATCGCGACGCTCGATTTATTTGAAAAAAATAAAACCATCGACACGCTTCAGCCCAAAATCAAACAGATCGAAAAACGCCTTAAGGAGTTTTGGAAGTTGTCCTGTGTTGGGGATATACGGCAATTAGGGCTTATGGTCGGAATCGAAATTTTCGAATCGGTTGAAAGCCGTCGGCATTTTCCGCTGGAAGAGAACATCGGACATCAGATTATCCGCCGCGCCCGAGCCAAAGGGGCCATTTTGCGCCCACTGGGACCCGTTTTGGTTTTAATGCCGCCGCTCTCGCTAAGTGAGCCTGAAATTGATAAACTATTCACGATTTTGTACGAATCTATACAGGAAGAGACCCAATTGTGAGAAAGCCTGGAATATTTATTACTGGGACAGATACGGATGTCGGCAAGACGGTTGTTTCCGCCGGCCTTGCGCTTGTGCTGCGTTCGCAAGGCATTCGTGTTGGCGTCATGAAACCGATCGCAACCGGTTGTATGAACTTTGGCAAGAGACTCGTTTCCGCTGATGCTGCTTTTTTGATGGAAGCGGCTGAAAACGAATGGACAGGCTATTCCAGCCCCGCGCGCTACAAACATCCCGTAGCGCCAAGCGTAGCGGCCGAGCTTGAAAAAAGAGAAGTCGATCTTGATCAAATTCGCAAAGCTTATGCCGAGCTTGAAAAAAATTATGACTTTTTGATCATTGAAGGCATTGGAGGGATTATGGTTCCCATCCATCCTAAATATTATGTCACCGATTTAATTCGCGAGTTTAAGCTTCCGATGGTTGTGGTTTCCAAGCCCGGTCTTGGTACCATTAACCACACCTTGCTCACGATTGACGCCGCGCGTATTCGTGGGCTAGATGTGAAAGGAATTATTTTTAATCGCGTTCCTCGCGCCAATCTTTCGATTTCAGAGATGAGTAACCCCAAAGTGATTTCCGAGTTATCCAAGCTTCCTATTTTGGGCTCTTTGCCAGAAATCGAAGACATGGATGTTGAGCGCGGCAAATTTGGTTCTTTGCGTGAAATCTTTCAAGAACGCATTCGCATCGATTCACTTGTTCAAGATCTCCTGCCGAAATAAAAACATGCTTTTTATTTCCAAAAAACACTGTTAATTTCCATGGCTAAAATCCTTGTCGCAATGTCAGGCGGAGTCGACTCTTCCGTTGCTGCAGCGCTTCTTAAAGAACAGGGGCATGAAGTGGCCGGCGCGACCATGCGTACCTGGGCGTCTAACTCCTGCGAAAACCTCAATACCAAAGCCTGCTGCGGCATTACCGGTGTCGAAGACGCGCGCGAAGTGGCCGACACCTTGGGCATTAAATATTGGGTGCTTAATTTTGAAGAAGAATTTAAAAAATATGTGATTGATTATTTTGCCGCTGAATATTTAAAAGGCCGCACACCTAACCCATGCATTGCCTGCAATGAGCACATCAAGTTCCGTTTGTTTTTGAAGCGCGCGCAAGAAATGGGTTTTGATTCGATTGCCACCGGCCATTATGCCGAAGTATTCAAAGCTGATAATGGCTTGTTTGCTTTGCGCGAGGGCAAAGATGCCGTTAAAGATCAGACCTATGTTTTGTTTCCGCTCGATCAAGATGTTTTGTCCAAACTTTATTTACCCTGTGGGAGATTTTCCAAAGCCGAAATCCGCGACCTCGCGAAAAAACATAATTTGAACTGTGTTGCCGGCAAAGCCGAGTCGATGGAAATCTGCTTTATTCCCGATAACAATTACGGTGGGTTTGTTGAAAAAGAATTTGATCCGCGCGCAACCGTGCCGTCACTGGCTTGGCCCGGGATGGTAAAACTCAAAGACGGTACCGTGCTTGGCAAACATGAAGGTTATTTTCATTTTACGCATGGTCAGCGCCGGGGTATTAACATTGCCTATAAAGAAAAACTATATGTACTTGATATCAAACCCGAAACCAATGAAGTGATTGTGGGCACCAAGGAAGATGTGCTCGGGCAAAAATTTATTGTCGATCGCGTCAATTGGCATGCAGCTCCGCCGGCTGAAACCTTCGAAGCGCATGTCAAAATCCGCTCTCAGCACAAAAAGTCGCCAGCCATTATTACGCGCCTAAATGACAAACAAGTTGAAGTGTGCTTTCTTGATAAGCAGGAAGCCATTACTCCCGGCCAAGGCGCCGTGCTCTATGACGGCAGCGTGGTGTTGGCGGGCGGGTGGATTGGCGACAAAGCCC
>CAZLTL010000001.1:10258-214786 GCA_964562525.1 uncultured bacterium | reverse complement strand
AAAATCAAAAAAAAGTTTCAGTCGAAGAGTGGGCGCGAGCGCAAAGATACCGTTTTCTGCGCTCGCTTTATAAGAAGACAAAACAAAACGCATTGCTTCTGGCTCATCATGCAGACGATCAAGCCGAAACGGTGCTGATGCGGATGTGCCAGGGGACGGGACCGCGCGGATTGGAAGCGATCCGTGAGGTTTTAGTTTTTGAGAAAATGAAATGCGTCCGCCCGCTTTTACCTTTTTTAAAAACAGAAATCACGCAATTTTTAAAAGAACACCGGTTTGCTTTTTGTGAAGATGAAACGAATCGCTCCCCAAAATTTTTGCGTAACCGAATTCGTCTGCAGGTTTTGCCTTATTTGCAGAAACAAATCAATCCGCAGGTGGCGCGCGCTTTGGCGCGTATTCCTGAAATTGTTCGGGATGAAAATGAGTTAATTGCGGGCCTTGAGGAAGAGCTGCTGACAAAGGCCCTCAAGAGCTCTGCGAAGAATAAGATTGTTTTGCGTTCTCCGGCTTTTCGCGCCGCTCACGCGGCTCTGCAGTTTCGAGTTTTGGCTTCTTTGGTCAAAAAGCTTGATCCGGCGGCCGGACTGCTTTTTGAGCATGTTGCGCTGATTAAAGGCGGTTTAGGTAAGCCTGCATTTACTATGGACTTGCCGCGCGGAATTCAGTTGCGAGGGGATAATCGCATTATTTCCCTTGAGCGGCAGATGCGATAGTCGTTTGCCCTCGCCGAGACCTCTGTGATAGACTACCCAATCTTTGAGACAGGATTTTAACTAAATTATGGCTGATAACAATTTAAATAAGAAAAATCAGGGAAAGCGCCCCGGTAAAAAGCCCGGTGCTCCGGATCCGGAACGCAAACGGACGTTTATTCTTCTTTTGATTCCTTTCGCTGTTTATACCTTTTTCCAGTTTTTTGTCGTTCCCGGAGTGGAAGGCGAAAAGCTCAGCTATTCCGAATTTTTCCGCCGCGTGGCTGCCAACGCTGAAACTCAGTTGATTCAATCTTGCGAATTGATGGAAAGCACCGTTCATTGCAAAACAATGGATGGCAAAAGCTTTCGCGTGGATGTTCCGCCCTCGGATTCAGAAATGATTCCGGTTTTGCGCCAGAACATCCGCGACTTCCGCGTGGTTCAGCCCAATTATTTTGTGCGTTACTTTTTTCAGCATGTCATTCCCGCACTCATTTTTATCGGATTGCTTTGGTTCTTCCTCTATCGCGGTATGTCCCAGGGCGGCAGTAAGATTTTTTCTTTCGGTAAATCCCGCGCGCAAATTGCGAGCAAGAAAAACAAAGTAACATTCGAAGACGTTGCCGGCTGTGATGAAGCCAAAGAAGAATTGAAAGAAGTGATCGAGTTCTTGCGCGAACCTTCCAAATTCCAAAAGCTGGGCGGACGCATTCCTAAGGGCGTTATTTTGATGGGGCCCCCGGGAACGGGAAAAACTTTGATCGCCAAGGCGGTTGCGGGCGAAGCCGATGCGCCTTTCTTTTCGATCAGCGGTTCCGACTTCGTTGAAATGTTTGTCGGCGTCGGCGCGGCTCGTGTGCGCGATTTGTTTGAGCAAGCCAAGAAAGCCGCTAAAGCGGGTGGACGCGGCGCGATTATTTTTATCGATGAAATTGACGCTGTTGGACGTCAGCGTTTTGCCGGTGTCGGCGGCGGACATGATGAGCGCGAGCAAACTTTGAACGCGCTTTTGGTTGAGATGGATGGTTTTGACACGCAAGCGGGCGTGATTTTAATTGCCTCGACCAACCGTCCCGATGTTTTGGATTCCGCTTTAATGCGCCCGGGCCGTTTTGACCGCCAAGTGGTCATTGACCTTCCGGATGCCAAAGGCCGTGAAGCGTTGCTTCTGGTGCACACCAAAAAAATTAAAATGGACGCGAATGTTGACTTGAAGCGCATCGCTAAAATCACGGTGGGCTATTCAGGTGCGGATGCCGCGAATCTTGTAAATGAAGCAGCCCTGCTCGCGGCTCGTCGTAACAAGCCCGCGGTGACACAAGAAGACTTTGAGCAGTCCACTGAAAAAGTAATGATGGGGCCTGAGCGCAAAAGCCGTGTGGTTTCTGACAAAGATAAAAAGGTGACCGCAGTGCATGAAGCGGGCCACGCACTTGTCGCGATTTTGACGCCGGACTCGGACCCTGTTCATAAAATTTCAATCATTCCGCGCGGTTACGGTATCGCGGGTTATACGCTGCAGCGACCTGATGAAGAGAATCGTGATTATTCACGCGGTAAAATTTTGAACCGCATCAAGGTGCTTTTGGGCGGACGCATCGCTGAAAAAATTTACTTCAATGAAATTACGGCCGGCGCTTCCAATGATTTGCAACGCGCAACTCAGCTGGCGCATGCCATGGTTTGCGAATGGGGGATGAGCGAGAAAATCGGCAACCTGGCTTATGGTTCTAAATCTCAATCCGAAGTTTTTCTTGGGCGTGATTTTTCGCGCGGCAAAGATTATTCCGAGCAGACCGCGCAAATGATCGACGAAGAAATTCGCGCGATTGTTGAGGGTTGCTATAAAGAAACTTACGGTTTAATGGAGAAAAACCGCGATCTTCTTGACCGGCTTTCTGCGCGAGTACTGGAAAAAGAAACTTTGGACGAAGAAGAGATCCGTATTGTTTGTGGACTGTCTTCACCCAAGACCGAAGAGCCTCCGCCCAGTGTTGGTTCTGGCTCTGGACCCTCAGTCCAACCGCCTACTACGCTTTTTTAAGCCATTTTAGGAAAAGCATGAAGGCGCTAAAACTCCCATCTCGCGAGCTCTCTCTTCAAAAATCTCTGATCATGGGTGTTTTAAATATTACCCCCGACTCTTTTTCTGACGGAGGGAAATTTTTAAATCCTGAGACGGCTTTTGCGCAAGCTTCCCGTATGGTTGAAGAGGGCGCGGATGTTTTAGATTTGGGCGCTGAATCGACGCGCCCCGGCGCGCCCGAGGTTTCTTCCCCGGAGCAAATCGCAAGACTGTTGCCTGTGTTGGAGGAAATTAAAAAACTTTCTGTTCCGGTTTCAATTGATACCACACGCGCGGATGTGGCCGAAGCTTGTTTGAAGGCGGGTGCGGAAATCATCAATGATGTCAGCGGCTTGCGCGATTCCGGCGGTAAGCTTGCCGAGGTTGCCGCGAAGTATCGCTCGGGATTGATTTTGATGCATCGCCGCGGCAACGCGGAGACTATGCAAAAGCTCGCGGTTTATGAAAATTTAATTTTCGAAGTGATCGAAGAGTTGGCGCAATCGCGTGACGTGGCTATGTCGCGCGGCGTGGCGAAAGAAGCGATTGTACTTGATCCCGGATTGGGGTTTTCAAAGAATGCCGACCAAAATCTTTTTATTTTGAAGGAACTAGCGCGATTTCAGGTTTTGGATTGCCCTTTGCTTTTGGGCGCGTCGCGTAAATCATTTATCGGTCAAGCGACCGGCCGCGATGTGAATGATCGCGAGTTTGGTTCCGCGGCTTGTGTTGCGCATGGTTACCGCGAGGCTGTTCGCTTTTTTCGCGTGCATGACGTTAGAGCAACGCGCGATGTATTGAAAATGTTGGAAGCGATTGACGCCGCAGATTTTAAGGCGAATGCGCGTTTAGGTTGTTTGTAAGTAGTTAGTTTAAATGGTTTGATTCGCTCCGCTCGGGCAGCTGCGTCCTTCGGCGCAGAACTCGCGGCTCAAATCAAACCACCTTAAACTTCGATCGCTTCTGTCGGTGGGTAGGCAGGTAAACGGAGAAACGCTGGTCGTGTTTCCCATAATATTTTTTGAATTAATAACAAAGCAGAGGTTTCTCAAAAAAGATTAGATGCAAGGCGCTGGCAAGCGCCAGAGGAGGCGTAGTGAAACCTACGCCGCACGAAGAAGCGCAGCTTGCAACGAAGCAGATAACTTTTTTCAGAAACCGGGTGAGGTGAAAATGGCGGGTCATAATAAATGGTCGAAGATCAAACATGCTAAGGCGATTACCGACGCTAAAAAGGGCAAGGCGTTTACCAAAGTTGTTCGCGAAATCATGGTTGCGGCGAAAGAAGGCGGCGGTGATCCTATTGCAAATGTGCGTTTGCGTACCGCAATTCAAGCGGCAAAAGATGTGAATATGCCGACGGACAACATTGAACGCGCGATTAAAAAGGGCACAGGCGACTTGGAAGGCGTTTCATACGAAAGCATCACCTATGAAGGCTACGGCCCGCAGGGCGTGGCGATATTAGTGGCATGCTTGACTGATAATAAAAACCGCGCGGCACAGGATGTGCGCACGATTTTTACAAAAAACAATGGGTCTTCCGCCAGCGCAGGTTCGGTTTCTTTTATGTTTGATAAAAAGGGTTACTTTTTTATTTCTCAGTCCGCTTCAACCGAAGATAAATTGATGGAGCTGGCTTTGAACGCCGGCGCTGAAGATTTTGCGGCGGTGGAAGGCGGTTTTGAAATTAAAACCGCGCCGGCTGATTTTGGCGCGATTCAGCATGCGCTGGAAGCCGCGGGAATTAAGCCCGAAACCAAAGAACTCACCATGATTCCCAAAAATATGGTTGCGGTTTTGCCGGAAAATGCGCAGGCTGTGATTGAATTGCTTGAAGCTCTGGAAGACAATGATGATGTGCAGAATGTTTATTCCAATGCCGAAATTCCCGACGAAATTTTGAAAAACCTCTGAAAAAGGCCGTCTGCTTCGTTACAAGCTTCGCTTCCTCCTGCGGCGTATTACCAAATACGCCTCGTCGGGCGCTTGCTCGCGCCTCGCATCCAATCCTTTTTGAGAGGTTTTTCGGTGGTGTACGCATCTGAACCCTTTAAAGTGATTTCAGTATTTTGGGGTGTTCTTCCTTTTTGAGAGGTTTTTTGGGGCTAGAGCAGTTATATTTTCTTGTCATTCTCGACTGCCTGTGGACGGAGAAAGCCTTGGCTTTACCTTTGGCGTTTGCTCCCTTGGCTCGTGAATCTCACCTTGGTCGAATCGTGTCATTCCCGAACAGGAGGGAATTCAGGCACTGGTCCTCATTTGTTAGTATGCTGTCGTCGCCAGTGATTCCTGGTTCTTTGTTGATTGCTTGAGTCTCGAGCCCTCTTAGCTCCCCGCCGAGCATTCTTTTTCATGCCGATTTGGCGTCTTATTAGGGAATGCATTAAAATCATTGAAGTATGCATATAATGCATATATAATTTACCTCGAAATCAACTTGTGAAAAGGCTAGAAAGACATGCTTGCACAGATTAACGCATGCTGTTAATATATTTATGATACGAAGCTTTAAAACGAGATCAACGGAAGACCTTTATCACGGAATAGAAAGCCGCGAGGCTTTACGAATTCCTCAAACGATTTGGAAAATAGCATATCGGAAGCTGGATTTGTTGAACTCCGCCGGAGTTTTGAGGGATTTAGCCGCACCGCCGGCCAATCGGCTTGAAGCCCTGAAGTGGGATAGAAAAGGTTTTTTTAGCATTCGTATCAATGACCAATACCGCCTGGCATTTCGATTTCAGGACGGTCATGCGTATGACGTTGAAATTGTTGATTACCATTAAGGAAGAGTATGTTGCCTAAAAATAGAAAGCCAACTCACCCCGGTGAAATTTTGCTGGAAGAGTTTTTAAAGCCATCGGAAATGACGCAGCTGCAGCTTGCGGAGCAAATGAAAGTGCCCGTTCAGCGCATTAACACGCTTATTAACGGTAAGCGCGGCATAACGCCTGAAACCGCAATCTTGCTTTCTCGTGTTTTCAAAAACACCGCCGAGTTTTGGATGAATCTGCAAGTGAATTACGACCTCTACGAAGCACGGCTCTATATGAAGGATGTTGCCTAACCTCGAGTTCCGTCTTTAATTACGTACTACGTAAAACGTACAAGGTGCTGCGATTTGCGTTGTGCCAATTACGATTTACGGACTTCGTCCGTCTTTAGCCTTCTGTCTTTTGTCTGTAGTCTGCCTTCGGCTTGGGCTATAATTTCTCGGAATTTAGCTCAGCACAATTACAAATATCCGGATCTTTTTAGAAAAAAATAAATGGCTGAAAAAGAAGCAAAAGCAAGAATCAAGATCAACAAGCTTTTAGAAGCTTCGGGTTGGCGTTTTGATTCAGACAAAAACGGACCGGCTAATATTCGTCTTGAAGCGGGCGTTAAGTTTGCGGATCTCGGCGATGATTTTGAAAATGCACAAACTTCTGATAAGCGCCGCGGTGCGATTGATTTTCTTCTTCTCGATAAAGATGGATGTCCGCTTGTTGTAGTCGAAGCTAAAAAAGAATCTATCGAGCCTCTCTCTGCCAAAGAACAAGCACGCAACTATGCCCGCAATGTGGGCGCTCGTTTCATCATTCTTTCAAACGGTAACATTCATTATTTTTGGGATACCAAGCATGGCAATCCCGACACAATCTCTCGCTTTCCGACGCAAGAATCGATCACGCAATATAAAACTTATACCCCTAATCCGGTCGAGTTAGCTGCAACAAGCGTTGATGAGAATTACATCATTGAATCTCAAATGCCAAATTTTGCGAATGATCCCGCATTCAAAGACGAAAAAAAACGCGCCCAATTCATTAAAGATAACAATCTCAAACAAATGCGCCCTTATCAGGTGCAAGCTATCAAAAAACTTCAAGCTGTTGCAGGCGAAGGCAAAAATCGATTTTTATTTGAAATGGCGACAGGAACGGGGAAAACCCTTATCTCGGCTGCCGTGATTAAACTTTTTCTGAAATCAGGGAATGCCAAACGAGTTCTTTTCCTTGTCGATCGATTGGAGCTTGAAGACCAGGCGGATAAAGCTTTTCGCAATTACCTCGGGCGAGATTTCGCCTGCGCCATTTATAAAGAAAAGCGCGACTCTTGGCAGAACGCGAAAGTTGTTGTTTCGACGATTCAAACTTTTTTGGCAGGCGATCGTTACAAAAAAGAGTTTTCACCAACCGATTTTGAATTAGTCATTTCGGACGAAGCTCACCGTTCCATTGGCGGCAACAGCCGTGCCGTATTTGAATATTTCGTCGGTTACAAACTAGGGCTTACTGCAACACCAAAAGATTATTTAAAAGGTTTTGATGGAGAAGGCTCTGATTCTCAGCGTGAGTTTGAACGCAGGCAAATGCTAGATACTTATAAAACTTTCGGCTGCGAAATGGGTGAGCCTACTTTTAGATATGATTTGATGTTAGGCGTTAAAGAAAACTATTTGATCAATCCCGTTGTCGTGGATGCCCGCACTGAAATAACCACACAGCTTCTTTCCGAAAAAGGTCTCGCGGTTCATCAAAAAGGCGAGGATGGAAAAGACGGTGAGCAGATTTTTGATGAGCGGCATTATGAAAAAAAGTTTTTTAACGAAGAAACCAATATCGCAATGTGCCAAGCTTTTTTAGATAACGGCCTTTTTGACCCTGTTGCAAAAAAGTACGGCGTTCAGCTTTTTGGAAAATCGATTATTTTTTGCGTTTCACAGAGACATGCAGCCAAGGTCACTAATATTTTAAACAAGCTGGCGTTTGCAAAGTGGCCAAGCCTTTATAACGAATCTGATTTCGCCATGCAAGTTACTTCCCAGGTTACGGATGCCCAGCAAATGACCATTAATTTTTCAAATAATGCTCTAGGCGGCAAAACCAAAAAACCAGAAGGCTACGATTCAAGCAAAGTTCGTGTTGCTGTGACAGTGGGGATGATGACAACAGGCTACGATTGCCAAGATATTTTGAATTTAGGGCTTATGCGTCCGGTTTTCAGCCCGTCTGATTTTGTTCAAATCAAGGGGCGAGGTACACGCAAGCATCTCTTTGAATATATTGATTACGATACAAGAGAAACCGTTACCGAAGCTAAAGACAAGTTTAAGTTTTTTGATTTTTTTGCCACATGCGAATATTTTGAAAAAGACTTTGAATACAACGAAAAAATCAAACTGCCTATCATTCGTAAGATTGAACCCAAAGAAAATACTGCCAAAGATGCAGGGGTGGAATACGCCAATGAAAAAGGCGAAAAGGTTTTTCAGGGGATTCTCGATCTAGCCACTTCAGACAAGCTCCATTCGCTGACTGAAACCCCTGTGGGTATGGAAGGCATGCGTATTGATCGCGAAGGCTTCAGGCGTGCTGTTGAAGAAGATGTGCTCTCTAATCAAGCTTTAAAAACGCTTTGGAATAATGGCGACACACTTGCTGCCGAAGAATATGCCAAGAAAAATGTTTTTGAAAAACCGAAGCATTTTCTTAACCTTGACCGAATTCGCCGTGCCTTTAATATCGATCGCCGCATTAGCATACGCGAGTTTTTACAGGTGGCCTTTGGCGAGAAGGAAGGCTTCGAAATGAAAGACGATTTACTTGAGTCTGAGTGGAGCAAGTTTCAAGAAGTGACCCATGTCGATCAAACGCATTACGCACCAGTTAAAAGTTTCTTCAAAGCTTATATTGTGGATGAAGAAGTGCGTGATATCATTGCGCGCAATCAACCGGCCGATTTCAATTTTTGTGATGCCTTTAGCTTTGATGAATATCAAAGATTGAATGGCTACAAAGCAATCGTTCCGACCTATGTGAAAGACTATGTCTCTCTTAACACTTTCATGAATTAAAAACACATGCTCACACAAGAAACCAAACGCCATATTGATGCCGCCCGCCAAGTCTTAGTGGGCGTTGTGCCAAATCCTACTTCGCAAATTGACCAAATCACCAATGCGCTTATTTATAAGTTTATGGATGATATGGATCAATCCGCGATTACGCATGGCGGCAAGCCCTCTTTTTTTGTGGGTGATCTTGAACCCTATGCTTGGACAAGACTCATGGATTCACGCATTGGCAATCAAGAGCGCATGAATATTTATTCTGAAGCGCTGATTAAATTTTCGCAGTCAGAAAAGCTGCCCGCACTTTTTCGCGATATTTTCAAATCAGCCTTCTTGCCTTATCGCTCGCCCGAAGTGCTCGGGCTTTTCCTGAAAGAAATCGCTTATTTTGACTATAAGCATTCCGAAGAGTTGGGAAATGCCTACGAATATTTGCTCTCAATTATGTCGAGTCAGGGCGATGCAGGGCAATTTCGCACACCGCGCCATATCATTGATTTTATTGTTGATGTTATAAACCCCACCAAAGATGACAAAATTCTCGACCCCGCTTGCGGAACTGCAGGGTTTTTAATTAGTGCTTATAAACATATTCTTTCCCAACACGATGGACAGGATGCCAAAGGTAAGCCCAATAAAGAAAAACCACTTACTCCTGATGGTAGAAAAAAATTATTTTCTAACTTTGAGGGCTACGACATTGACCCGGGTATGGTGCGTATTGCTCAAGTAAATATGTATCTGCATAAGTTCCGCAATCCCAAAATTGTGCAATACGATTCACTTTCCATGGAAGAACGCTGGGGCGATAAATTTGATGTGATTCTTGCCAATCCGCCTTTCATGTCACCAAAAGGGGGAATTAAACCCCACAACAAATTTGGCATCGATTCGAGCCGCTCCGAAGTTTTATTTGTCGATTACATTATGAATCATCTTCGCCCCAAGGGTCGGGCGGGCATTATCGTGCCCGAGGGCATTATTTTTCAGTCGGGCATCGCTTACAAGCAGCTTCGAAAAAATTTGGTTGAAGACGGTCTTTACGCTGTCGTCAGTTTGCCGTCAGGCGTGTTTCAGCCTTACAGTGGTGTTAAAACCAGCATCTTGCTTTTTAATAATGAGCTTGCTAAAAAAAGTAAGGAAATGCTTTTTATTAAAATCGAAAATGACGGATTTGATTTGGGCGCGCAAAGACGGACATCTGCGAAAAATGATTTACCACAAGCACTTGAAACCTTAAAGACTTGGCAGGAAGAGCTTGTCATTCTTGCGCTGCCGGGAATCCAGTCTTTATCTGTTCCTAAATCCAAAATTGCTGAAACTGGCGATTACAATCTTTCTGCTGATCGCTACCGCGTTGCGACTGATTATAGTAATGCCAAATGGCCAATCGCTAAGCTCGGAGAGGTTGTTCTTGATATGAAAGATGGAGGTACTCCATCAAGAAGCAAGCCGGAATATTTTGGTGGAAATGTCTATTGGGCGGTTGTTAAAGATATTGAACCAGAGATTTATGATACAAAAGAAAAGCTAACAGAGGCTGGTCTGAAAAATTCGTCAGCAAAAGTGTGGCCAGTTAATTCCGTGATCATTTCGCTTGGGGCAACTATTGGAAATGTGGGAATAGCGAAAGTGCCCGTGGCAACAAAACAAGGACTTTCCGGAATAGTCGTTAATAAAGAAAGAATTTTTCCAAAATTTCTTTACTATATTTTAGTTGGACAAAAAGAATTTATTCAATCACAAGCAACGGGCGCATCTATAAAAGAAGTTAGACCATCTAAGTTGCAAGAAATTCTTACAATTCCTCTTCCGCCTTTAGAAATCCAAGATCAAATCGTAAAAGAGCTTGATGGCTACTCAGCCATCATCGCCGGCGCCAAACAAATCATCCAAAACTGGAAGCCCAAAATCGACATTGACCCCCAATGGCCCAAGGTGAAGCTGAAGGATGTAAGTGAGGGTTTTCAGTATGGTAGTTCCAAAAAATCGCTTCAATCTGGAGGTGTTGTGTGTTTAAGGATGGGCAATATTCAAAACGGAGAAATTGATTGGAGTGATTTAAAGTATGCGCCCTCTGACGAAGAGTTTGAAAAGTATATGTTAAAAGACAAGGATGTTTTATTTAATCGAACAAATAGCCCAGACTTAGTTGGAAAGACAGCTATCTACAGAGGAGAAAAACCCGCGGTATTTGCTGGTTATTTAATACGAATAAATTATCGCCAAGAGGAAATTCTTGGCGATTATTTAAATTATTGTCTTAATTCAGAGGAAGCAAAGGAGTTTTGTCAGAAAGTTAAAACGGATGGAGTAAGTCAATCAAATATAAATGCACAAATTCTCGGCGAGTTTAAATTGTTCGTTCCTCCTATGGATCTTCAAAAGCAAATCGTGGAAAAAATTGAAGCCGAACGCGCCCTCGTTGAATCCGCCAAAAAACTTATCGATATTTACGAGCAAAAAACCAAAGACACTATCGCCAAGCTCTGGAGTGAATAAAGACAGATCCATTTGGTTTTTCGCCTTGGGGAAATGAAGTAAAGCGTGGCTTGATGTGCTTTTATTAATAGCATATAATATATGACTATAAATAAAATAAATAAAGACCATGACCGAAAAAAAGTTTCTCTACATTTTTTTGGATGAAGCCGGGAACTTCGACTTCTCGCCTTCGGGGACACGCTATTTTACATTGGCGAGTATTGCCAAAGAGCGTCCATTTAAAGCTTATCAAGAGTTAACAGAGCTCAAATATGATCTTGTTGAATTGGGGCTTAGCTTGGAATATTTCCATGCTTCGGAAGATGTTCAAGCGACACGCAATCGGGTATTTGAGATTATTTGTAAAAATCTTGAAGGTGTGCGCATTGATAGCTTAATTGTGGATAAACCAAAAACAGACCCTGCGTTTAGACACGAAGAACGGTTTTATCCTGAAATGTTGGGACAGCTGCTTCAAGATGTGTTTAATGGAGTACAGTTAGAAAAATACGCGGAAGTAATTGTTTTTACAGATCGAATTCCAATTCAAAAAAAACGCAAAGCAATTGAGAAGGTAGTAAAAAAGACATTGGTTAGCATGCTGCCAAAGAATGTTCGGTATCGTGTTTTTCACCATGATTCAAAATCTAACTTTGACTTACAAATCGCGGACTATTGTAACTGGGCGATATATAAGAAAGTTTCAACAGGCGATAGTCGCTCGTACGACTTGGTTTGCAAGGCAATTAAAAGCGAGTCTGATATTTTTGCAAGAGGGCAGCGGTTCTATAAAGATCCGCCGACGGGGAATGCTTAAAAAGCGACCACCTCGGCTACTCTTGCGAGAGAGCCCCATGGGCTCTTATTACCGAGGTGGAACCTTTAAATAAATTGTGCTTTGGCTTGAATGTGCCCCAGGGCTTCGTGCGCCCAAGCTATAGCCAACCGATGGAAGAGAACACTTGAGACAACCCGTGGTGGACTTACCACTCGTGTAGAGTTTAATCGGCATTATCCTCAGATTCAAGAGGGTTTTTAGGCATTTTGTGAGTGGCAATTTCGGCGAACTAGCGCTTGACTTAATTTATTTTAAATCATATTATTTATTAATAATATTTAAAACTAGCATTCGAGTTTGATAGAAAAGTAAGGCAAATGTTTATGAATAAAGCACATCCTCTGGTTTTGTTTAATCAAAATACCGTGCGACGGCATTGGGATGAAGACAAAGAGCTTTGGTATTTTTCCATTGTGGATGTAGTGAAAGCTTTAACAGAGCAGGCTAGTTTTCAAACCGCACGAAAGTATTGGAACAAGCTTAAAGAGCGACTCAAAGCTGAGGGGAGTGAGTCGGTGACAAAATGTCACCAACTGAAAATGCAGGCGGCGGATGGCAAAATGTATCTGACGGATGCGGCGGACACAGAAACTCTTTTTAGGTTGATTCAGTCTATTCCTTCGCCTAAGGCGGAACCTTTTAAGTTGTGGCTTGCTCAAGTTGGATATGAGCGCATCGAAGAGACGGAAGACCCCGAGCTTGCGATGGAACGAGCCATGAAGACTTATCTGAGAAAAGGTTATTCAAAAGAATGGATTAATCAGCGGCTCAAGAGCATTGAGATTCGCAAAGAGTTGACGGATGAGTGGCGGGACCGCGGTATGAAAGAAGGCGCCGAGTATGCGATATTGACGGATGAGATTACCAAGGCATGGGCGGGAAGAAGTGTCAAAGACTACAAAAAACTTAAAAGCCTAAGAAAGCAAAACTTGCGCGACAACATGACGAACCTCGAGTTGGTGCTGAATATGCTTGCCGAAGCCTCAACGACTGAGATTGAAAAGCAGATCGGAGAAAGCGTCATTACGAGTGCTCGCCCTCATGCTCTTTCGAATAAAAAAATCAAGCAAATATCTCAAAAGAGAAAGAAATAGATTCAATGCGTGTATTAGGAATTGATCCCGGGACGCATCGCTGCGGCGCGGGAATTATTGACGGTGAGGGTAACCGCTATAAGTTAGTGGATGCGATTGTCATTAAAACCAAATCGACCGCGAAAATCGAAAAGCGATTGCATCAGATTTTTGAAGAGATTAAGCGGTTGATTCGTGAGTTTAAGCCGGATGTGCTTGCGCTTGAAAATTTATTTTTCGCCAAGGATATTCAGGCTGTTGTGCGCATCGGCGAAGCGCGCGCCTGTGCCATGTTGGCGGCCGAAGACGCTGGGATTCCGGTTGCAGAATACGCTCCGACCTCCATCAAGCAGTCTGTAACGGGAAACGGCCGCGCCACCAAAGAGCAGGTGGCATTTATGGTGACTCGGCTTCTGAGTTTGAAAGAGGTTCCGTTTGCTGATTCCGCCGATGCTTTAGCGATCGCGATATGCCATCTTCATAACGCTAGAGGCGTTATGAAGAAGCTCAAAGCTTAAATCTGAAAGGTCAAAACCATAACTGCAAACACAAAACTATTCGGACCGTTAGAGGGTTTTAAACTATGGTTTTAACTTTTGACCTTTAAGCTATAATCCTTTCCTATGTACCACTATTTATCCGGCAAACTTATTGAAAAATCACCCACGGCCATAGTCATCGACGTCAATGGTATTGGGTATGACCTCACCATTCCGGTTTCAACTTACGCTTCTTTGCCCGCTCTCGGCGGACAAGTAAAATTGCTGACGCATTTTGTCGTGCGCGAAGACGCGCAATTGCTTTATGGTTTTGCGACCGAGGAGGAACGCAAAATGTTTCGGCTCTTAATTTCTATTTCCGGCATCGGTCCCAAAATTGCCAACACGGCTTTGTCCGGAATTTTAGTTGAAGATTTGAAGGCCGCCATCAAAGAAGGCAATGTCGCGATTTTGACTTCGGTTTCCGGTATCGGCAAAAAGACTGCCGAGCGGATTGTGATTGAACTTCGCGAAAAAGTGATTCTGGAAGGCGGAAAAGCAACGGGCGCCAAGAGCTCGTCACCGCTTATTTCAAGCGAAGCGGAAGACGCGGTGCAGGCTTTGATTGCGCTCGGGTATTCCAAGAATGAAGCTCAAACCGCAGTGGATAAAGCTCAAAAATCTTCGTCTGAAAAGCTCGCTGTGGATAAATTGGTTCGCAATGCGCTCAAGTTCGTATAGGATAATTTCATATGTCTAACTTTTCCGACCGCATCATCGACCAGAACCCAACACCCGAAGAAACTGCGGTGGAGCTTTCACTGCGGCCGTCTCTGCTTGATGAGTTTGTCGGTCAGCATAAAGTTAAAGATAACCTTAAACTTTATATCGAAGCCGCGAAACGCCGCAACGAACCACTGGATCATATTTTGCTTTTCGGCCCTCCCGGTCTTGGTAAGACCACGCTCTCTAATATTGTCGCGCGGGAAATGAACGCGAAAATTCATCAAATCGCGGGCCCGGTTTTGGAGCGCGCCGGAGATTTGGCCGGCATTCTTACCAATCTGGAAGCGGGCGATGTGCTTTTTATTGATGAGATTCACCGTATTCCGCATGTGGTGGAAGAATACCTTTATTCGGCGATGGAAGATTTTTCGATTGAAATTATGATTGATAAAGGGCCACATGCGCGCTCAGTTAAAATGGATATTCCTAAATTTACCTTGGTTGGCGCAACAACGCGTAGTGGGCTTTTGACCGCGCCTTTGCGTTCGCGGTTCGGCATTGTTGAGCATTTGGAATATTATGATTTCACCGAATTAGCTAAAATTGTGGTCCGATCGGCTTCTATTCTGAATGTCCCCGCCGATGCCGAAGGCGCTTTGGAACTTGCCCGACGTTCGCGCGGAACGCCGCGTATCGCGAATCGGCTTTTGCGCCGCGTGCGTGACTTTGCGCAGGTTGAAGGCGATGGGAAAATTACGAAGCAATCAGCTTTGAAGGGACTTGAGCGGTTGCGTGTCGACAGCGAAGGTTTAGATGAGCTCGATTTGCGCGTGATTAAATATTTGATGGACCGCTGTAACGGCGGCCCCGCGGGTGTGCAAAGCATTGCCGTAGGCGTCAGTGAAGACGCAGAAACCATCGAAGAGCTTTGCGAGCCGTATTTAATTCAGCAGGGGTTTTTACGCCGGACTTCCACCGGACGTATTTTGACCGAAAAAGCCTACAAGCATTTCTCGAAAGACTTGCCCGCGAAACTGCGTTCACTTTTCTAGTTCAAAAATCAGAGATCAGAGTTCAGAGCCATAACTTAGAAAGCAAAACGGTTCGAAGGGCTGATCGTTTTTAATCTGTGGTTTTGATTTCTGATCTCTGATTTCTGAGCTATAATTCTCTCATGTTTGAAACACTTTTTTCCCTTTGGCGGCCGGTAAGCGAAATTATTTTGATTTGGGCGCTGGTTTATTGGCTAATGCGCTTTTTTATCGGAACGCGCGTCGCCCAGGTCTTTGTGGGGCTTGTGATTCTCGCCGTCATTTTCAATATCGCCAAACTTTTAGATCTAAACGCTGTCATTTGGGTTTTATCCAAATTGTTCGCGGTCGGTGTCGTGGCTTTCTTGATTATTTTTCAGCCGGAAATGCGCCGCGGTTTGGCGCGCCTTGGCCAAAAAACAATCGGCCGTACAGGTTTTCAGCCCGGCGGAGTGTTGGATGAAGTCGTCAAAGCCACGCAAGAACTTGCGCGCCGCAATCACGGCGCTTTGATCGCGCTGGAGCGGGGAATGAGCTTGCGTGATGAAGTGGAAGGCGGCATGGATATTGACGCGCGCGTTACGGCGGATTTGATCATTTCCATTTTTGATCCGCATACTCCCACGCATGACGGCGGTGTGATCATTGCGGGCGGGCGCATCATTTGTTCCGGTGCGTTTTTTCCTCTTTCCAATAATCCTGATTTAGCGCCGAGTCTTGGGACACGGCATCGCGCGGCTTTGGGTCTCACGGAAGATAGTGACGCGGTTTGTTTGATTGTTTCGGAAGAGACGCATTCGGTTTCAATCGCGCAGCAGGGAAGTCTTTCTGTTCCTTTGGATTCTGCCGCGCTTCGCAAAAGGCTGGAAGAGATTTTTGAAGTACAAGCAAAAGATGCGCCTCAGAGCGGAGTGCTGTCGTGGCTATCCAAATTCCTTTCTCAAAAGGTAGGTAAGCCATGATTTTTTGGTTGAGAAATAATTGGAAGCTGAAGCTGATTTCGTTGGGTTTAGCGATTGGTCTTTGGTATTACGCCGTGAATGAAGAAAGCGTGGAGGTAACCCGTACGATTCCATTGGCGGTAGCAATTGAAAACGAAAATATCAGTGTATTGAAAGTATCTACCGAGAAATTGCGCGTGACGATTAAAGCGCCGCGAGCGATGGTTAGTCAGGTTGCCGGAGCCGATATCCGCGCGAAGCATCAATTCGGCAGTGAAATGAAGCAGGCCGGGGAATACTCTTTTCATACGGACCCGCGCGAAATTAATTTGCCTAGCGTTGAGATGCAGGTTTTGCGCATTGAACCCCAGGTTGTCCGCGTTTTGGTGGATGAAGTGGTGACGCAAAAACTGCCCGTTAAGCCGAATTTTATCGGTGAGCCGGCCCTGGGCTATAAAATTCGCGATGAAGAATTGCAGTTGGATCCCAATGCGGTGATGGTCCAGGGACCCAAAGGCGAAATTGAAAAATTAACGGCTGCGCAGACTCAACCCATCAGCTTGACAGGCCGTACGCGGTCTTTTCGCTTAACCACCGATTTTAATTTGCCTCCGCATGTCGCTGTTTTGGATGTGGAGGATGTTGATGTTTATATTCCAATTCACGAAGTCTCGGATGAAAAAGAATTAGCGGATGTTGCGATTAAAATGGTTCGTCCCTCTGGCGCTTTGGGAATCGCGGAGCTCAATCCTCAGAAAGTATCGATCAAGGTTCAGGGACCGAGCCGTGTTCTGCAAAATTTGGAAGCTTCACAGATTCATGCGTATGCGGATTTGACGGGTTTGGATTACGGCGAACATCAAGCGGATGTTTTTTGGGTTTTTCCCCAGGGCGTTAGTTTGAAGGAAGATAAACGCGTTCAGGTGCAGGTAATTCTTCGCAGGGAAGTTTCAAAATAAAATGAAAAAGAGAAAAGTTTTGTTGGGCGTCAACATTGATCATGTTGCGACTTTGCGGCAGGCCCGTAAGGAAGGTATTCCCGATCTTGTCGCGGCGGCGCAGGCTTGTGTGCGGGGCGGAGCAGGCAGCATTACCATCCATTTACGCGAAGACCGTCGGCACATTCAGGATCAGGATGTCATTGATTTAGCGCGTGTCTTGAAGGTTCCTCTGAATCTTGAAATGGCCGTGAATCCGAAAATTTTACAATTCGCGCTTAAAATTAAACCCGCTAAAATTTGTCTTGTTCCCGAAAAGCGGCAGGAATTGACCACGGAAGGCGGGCTCGATCTCTTTAAGAAACCACATGATTTGAAGCAAACCATTTTGATTTTGGATTATGCGGGCTGCGAGGTGAGTTTGTTCATCGATCCTGATCTGAAGCAAATCGAGCAAGCCGCGGCGTTGGGGGCACCTGCGATTGAGATTCACACGGGCTCTTACGCGAATGCCAAAGGCGCTGCGAAGAAAAAAGAATGGAAGCGCATCGCTGTCGCGGCGAAGCTTGCGAAAAAACTTGGACTGCAAGTCCATGCCGGACATGGTCTTGATTATGAAAACACCGCAGAACTTTTAAAAATCTCAGAAATCAAAGAAGTGAATATTGGTTATGCTATTGTCTGCCACTCTATTTTTGTCGGAATCGAAAAAGCCACACGCGAAATGAAACGAATTTTAAAAAAGACCTGAGGTCGGAGCCCGGTGGACGGAGAGGTATGAGCTGAAAATTCTCGCGTCTCCGGTCTGAGGTCTCCGGGCTGAAATGAGATTCAAAAAATTCCTCCAAAGAAAAAAGACCGCACATAAGGGTGATTTTGGAAAAATCTTTATAGTCGCCGGCAGCCGCGGGATGAGCGGCGCGGCAAGATTGACTGCTATGGCGGCGCTTCGTTCTGGCGCCGGATTAGTGACACTCGGTGTGCCCGATTCGATTTATTCGATTGTTGCCCGGCAAGATCCCGAAGTGATGGTGATGCCGTTTAATTCCACGTCAGCAGGTTCGCTCGATTTGAATTCCTTCGTGAAAATATCCGCAGTATTAAAAAGTCAGAGCGTGCTAGCTCTAGGTCCCGGACTTTCGCGAAATACCTCAACCGTGAAATTGATTCACAAGCTTATCTTAAAATCTCAAATTCCCACGGTGCTGGATGCCGACGCGCTGAATGCTATCGCAGGATATCCTGAAATTTTATTACAAGCACAGACACCGCTTTTTTTAACCCCACATGAAAAAGAATTTGAAAGAGTTTTTGGTGTTTGCTGTTTGAATGACTTGGCGCGCAAAACTGCGGCTCGGGAAATGGCGGAAAAGTTTGGTGTCTATGTCATTTTGAAAGGCCACCGCACAGTGGTTGCGGCGCCTGATGGGAAATTATTTGTGAACCAAACCGGAAACCCCGGTATGGCCACGGCGGGATGCGGTGATGTTTTAACGGGAGTCCTCGCGGGGCTTTTGGGCCGCGGGAAAAATTATTTTGAAACGGCTTGTCTGGCTGTCACGGCTCATGGAATTGCGGGGGATTTAGCCGCCAAAAAAATGGGACAAACTTCTTTGATCGCGCGCGACATTTTGGAGTTCTTGCCCGTTGCTTTTAAGAAGCTCGAAAAATAACTTTGTCCATTGTGCGTTGTTCTTTATAATCGCTCGCATGTCGATTATCCCTGTCCCCAAAGCCAACGCGATGCTCATTTGCGATTACGTGATTACCGAGCGCGGCACCAATAAAAAGAGTTTAATCGGTGTCTTTGAGAATATTGGCGCCGTTAAGTTTCCTTGCACGCATTATCAGCTTTCGGTTTATATCAAATTGACAGACGCGCAGGGGCAATACCGTTTTCGGCTTGAATTAACCGATTTGAAAAATGATGCGACCATCGGTAAAAGTGAAATGCCAGAGCCCATCCAAATTCCCAATCCGTTGATTACACATGAGCTTGTTTTTAATTTGCGCGGACTGGGTTTTCCGCATGCCGGGGAATATGAGTTTCGTATTTTTGCTAACGACCACATTTTTGGCCAAAAATCGTTCATTGTGAACGAAATCAAGCCCAATGGGCAGCAGAGTAGCCCTGACGCCCTGCATTAAGCGTCTCTCTCGGCCGTTTTTATCCTCACAGCCTCTCCGCTTGGATTGGGCTTTTATGTTTGGTAGAATGCCTCCACCGCACCTGCGTTGATTGGTATTAAAAACAATTGAAGCGTTGTCCCGGGCAAAACAAAACCGGCAAGGTGCCAGCGTCTTTTTAAACTTTGAATAAGAGGGATCTATGAAAATCTTCAATAATATTGTCGACACCATCGGAAACACACCGCTTGTCCGTCTGAATCGTATTACGAAAGGGCTGCCCGCGGATGTCGTTTTGAAACTCGAATTTTTTAATCCGATGTCGAGCGTGAAAGACCGTATCGGCGCGAACATGATCGAAGACGCCGAGAAAAAAGGGTTGATCAATAAAGACTCCGTCATTATTGAACCGACCAGCGGTAACACCGGTATTGCGTTGGCTTTTGTTTGCGCTGCCAAAGGTTACAAGCTCGTTTTAACTATGCCGGAGACCATGAGTCTTGAACGGCGTTTGTTGCTGAAACTCTTGGGCGCGGAGCTTATTTTAACTCCCGGCGCTGAAGGTATGAAAGGTGCGATCGCGCGCGCTGAAAAACTTTTGAGCGAAACCAAAAATGGTTTTATTCCCCAACAGTTTAAAAATCCTGCGAATCCCGAAATTCATCGTCAAACGACCGCTGAAGAAATTTGGCGCGATACGGACGGCAAAGTTGATATTTTGATTTCGGGCGTGGGCACAGGCGGAACGATTACGGGTGTTTCCGAAGTAATCAAATCACGTAAGCCTTCATTTAAAGCGATTGCGGTGGAACCGAAAGAATCGCCTGTTCTCGCGGGCGGAGCGCCCGGTAAGCATAAGATCCAAGGTATCGGCGCGGGGTTTGTGCCTGATGTATTGAACACGAAGCTAATTGATGAAATCGTTCCGGTTTCAAGTGATGACTCGATTGCCATGGCAAAGCGTCTTGCGCGCGAAGAAGGCGTGCTTTGCGGCATCTCTTCCGGCGCGGCGGTCACAGCTGCGGTGCAAGTGGCATCCCGCCCTGAAAATAAAGGGAAGTTGATTGTGGTTATTATTCCGAGTTTCGGTGAAAGATATTTGAGCACGGCGTTGACAGAGGAATTCAGACAGCAAGTCGCTGCTGCTACCGCTTAATAACATTAAGGGCTCATCTACAGCGTTACAAACTTCGCTTCCTTGTGTGGCGTATTACAAAATACGCCTCCTCGGGCGCTTGTTTGCGCCTTGTATCTGAACCCTTCCTGTCATTAGGGAATGGCTGAACAAGCCTGAAAGACTTAAATGAGAAAAGAAGCGCTTATTATTCTTGCGGAGGGGTTTGAGGAAGTGGAAGCGGTGACGCCGGTGGATGTTCTTCGCCGTGCGGGCGTGAACACCGTGATGGCAGGATTACAATCCAAAAATGTGCGAGGCTCGCGACGCGTTGTTTATACGGCAGATGTGCTTTTATCGGAATACCAGGGCTCGCCTGATGTTTTGATTTTGCCCGGCGGAGTTGAAGGTGCGGATAATTTGCACAAATCGCCACTCGTTACCGAATGGATCACAAAAATGAATCGGGCCGGCAAATGGATTGCCGCGATTTGCGCTGCGCCCGCGGTGGTATTGGCTCCGACAGGGGCTCTCGACGGCCGCAAGGCGACTTGTTATCCGGGATATGAAAAAGGCTGGGGAGCTTTAATTCACCACCAAAACGGTAAGGTTGTTGTGGATCAAAATACGATCACGAGTCAGGGGCCGGGCACCGCGCTTGACTTTTCGTTTGCGATTATCGAAAAACTTTTTGACCGTGCGGCGGCCGTGGATCTCGCTCAGAAAATGGTTTATTCCTACACAGGAGTTTAATTTTCATTGCAATCTTTTGAGGTTGAGCAAAAGTACCGCTGCCGCAGCCTTGCGGCATTGCGCTCGAAACTGCGCCTGCTGAAAGCCCGCTTCGTTAAAAAAGGTTCCGAAGTAAACGAGTTTTGGGACTTGGACGGAATGCTCGCCAAGAAAAAAACAGTACTGCGCTTGCGGCGTCACGGCAATACAGCCGAGTTGACCCTGAAGGGTCCACGGCTGAAATCAAAATACACCAAGCGCGTTGAACTCGAAACCCCGGTTGATTTTCTTCCCGCGCAAGCTATTTTAAAATCTCTGGGCTTCAGCCTTTCAAGAAAGTATTCCAAAAAACGCGAAGTTTACTATTTGGGGCGCGTTTTGGTTGTTTTAGATTCATTGCCGAAAATCGGAAATTTTATTGAGCTGGAAGGTTCGGTGCGGGATATCGAACGCGCGGAATTGCAATTGGGACTCAAACGGGCGGACCGCGAAGAGCGGTCTTATCTTCAAATGCTTTTTTCATTGAAAGGCTGAATGAAAAAACTCACTGCCGATGAATGTGCGAAAAAAATAAGAAGCTTGCCGGGATGGCAGCGTGATGAGGGCGGTACCAAGCTCGAAAAAGACTTTTACTTTTCCAATTTTACGGATGCGGTTTGCCTTTTGAACCGTATCGCGGAATTGGCTGAAGAATCCAACCATCACCCCGACTTGCATTTGACGAATTACAAAAACTTAAAAGTGCTGCTCACAACTCATTCCGCCGGAGGATTAACCCAGCTTGATTTCAAAATGGCCGCTCAAATCGAGGAGGTTTTTCGTGAAGCATAAACGCATCCTGGTGATTGACGATGACCCTTTGGTTCGCCGTTCGCTTCAAATGCTTTTGAGTCAAGCGGGGTATACCGTGGAGTCGGCAGCGAGCGGGATGGAAGGCTTGGAGAAATTGCCCGAAGGGCATTTTGATTTGGTGATGACGGACGTGCGTATGCCTGAAATGGATGGTTTTACGGTTCTGCGTGCGATTCGCGATTATTGTGCCGCGTCACATCGACCGCCATTTGAAGAAGTGGTTTTGACGGGGTTTAATGATGTGCATGCTCTGGAGTCGGCTCAGAGCCTGGGAATACGTCATTTTGTCCTCAAACCTTTCGATACAGATGAGCTTTTGGACGAGGTTTACCGTCTTTTGGGGCGATAAGATCTCTTTAGAGATTCAAGTTGCCCCTATTCAGGCTATCCGCTAAGATCATGTCTTATGAAAAAGCGAGATTTAGACTTCGAGATCTCTTTCTTCGGGGGAATTGTCCGCCGACGCCCCGACTATGTTGAAGCCTTGATTCCTCTGGCGGAAGCTTATACCCGAAAAGGGCTTCGCGAACGGGGTTTGCGCATCGACCAAAGACTCTCCCGTTTGTGCAAAGATGATCCGATTGTTTATTATAATTTGGCATGCAGTCTGGCCTTGACCGAGAAAACGGATGAGGCGCTTAAAGCCTTGGAAAAAGCCATTGAGCTTGGTTACCGTGATTTTGCCTACATGCGCAAAGATCCTGATTTGGAATCGCTACTTTCTCATCCCCAGTTTAAGAAGTTGACCCAGGCGTGATGGAAACGGAAACTTCTTTCCCGCATGCGAATTAAAAAAAGCGAAAAAACTCCCGCGGACGGTCCGGTTCCGGAAACCAGCCCGATTGAGCGGGATGCCCTCAAGCTGCTTAACTTTATCAAAGAGCGGGGCGCGGATTTTTCTCCGCTTCTGATTATGCCGCATAATTATCCCGATCCGGATGCCTTGGCCACCGCCGATGCCTTGGCTTATTTGGCGCAGGAAGGCGCTAAGGTAAAGTCAAAAATTGTTTACGGCGGAAGTATCGGGCGGGGTGAAAATAAAGCGATGGTTCGTCAATTGCGTATGCCTGTTTATAAGGTGTCGAAGTCTGACTTGAAGCAATACCCGCATGTGGCCTTGATTGATACCCAGCCTGATTTTGAAAACCATTCCTGCCCGCCCAAGAAGCATGTTGCTCTTGTGCTGGATCAGCATCCTTTTGTGAAAGCACCCGAAGCGGATTTGGCGATTGTGAACACGGATTGCGGTGCGACGAGTGTGATTGTTACCAAGGCGCTTTTGCTTTCCGGATTAGAAATTCCAAAACGGATTGCCACAGCTTTGGTCTACGGTATTCTTTCCGACACTCAGAACCTGAACCGCGTCGAGAGCCAGGAGATTATCGATATTTATTTAGATCTTCTTCCTTACTGCGATATGAAAGCGTTAACCAAAATCCAGAATCCCGCGAAGCCGCAGGCTTTTTTTAAAACGTTGCGTTTTGCTTTGAATGAGGCCAAAGTTTGCCGTGGGCTTGTCGTGGCGCATTTGGGATTTGTTCCGCACCCGGACTTGGTTTCTGAAATCGCCGATTTTATTTTGGGTTCGCATGTCGCCACGCGCGCGCTTTGCACAGGTCGGTATTTGGATAAGTTGCATATTTCGTTCCGTACGCGGCGCCCGCATGATGACGCGCCTGTGATTTTGCGCGCCTCAGTGGACGACCCTTGTAATGCGGGAGGACATGATTCAATCGCGGGCGGCAATTTTAAAGTGAGCGCGGATCCGGCTTCGCCGCTTTGGGTCGAGAAAGAAGAGGCGCTGACCCGGAAGCTTTTGAAGAAATTAAAAATCCCAGTAGCTTCCGAATTTTCGTCCGCGTTCCGCTGAAGTATCTTAAAGATTTAACCTCAACTCCGCAGGTTCTATGAACTTTTGGCAAGAAATCCGAAAAGACTTTCCGATTACTCAGAAGTCGGTTTATCTCGATCATGCCGCGGGCGGACCCATTCCCAGACCGGTTTTAGAAGCCATTCAGCAATTCCAAAAAGAAAATGCCGAGGGCGCTGATTTTTTTTGGCTGGACTGGATGCGCCGCCGTGATGAAGCGCGTCAAACCGTCGCTGATTTTATCGGAGCCGAGCCGGAAGAAATCGCTTTTACCTCAAGTGCGTCGCATGGCATGAATTTAGTTGCTGAGCTTTTGGTGGAAGAAGGGCAAGTGCTTCTGAATGAATCAGAGTTTCCGTCCAGCACGGTGCCGTGGCTTTGGCGCGGCGCAAAAACTATTTTTCAGCCCGTGGAAGATTTGAAAATTAAGCCTGAAACATTGCAGCGTCTTCTAACGCCTGAGATTAAAACGATTGTTACCAGTTTTGTTCAGTACGGGACCGGTTACCGGCAGAATATGGATGCGATCGGAAAAATGAAGGGTAATCGTTATTTAGCGGTCAACGCCACGCAGGGATTCGGTGTGATTCCGATCGACGTAAAAAGCTGGAATGCTGATTTTGTCTGCACGAATAGTTATAAATGGATGATGGCCGGATATGGCGGAGGCATTCTCTATATTCGTAAACCGTTTTTGGAAAAGCTCCGTCCGCAAGGCGCGGGTTGGCGCAGCATGGTTGGGTGCGATCTGATGCAGAATAAAAATCTTGAAATGAAAAATGCCGGCGAACGTTATGAATGGGGCTGCCCTTCTTTTGCTGCGATGTTTGGATTTGCGGCCGCGGCAAAATACTTGGCTGAAATTGGTGTCGATAAAATTGAAAAGCGCGTTTTAGCTTTGACGGATTATCTGATTGCGCGTTTACGGGAAAAAGAAATCCGCGTTTTATCTTCACTTGAGTCTTCCGAGCGTTCCGGCATTGTGGTCTTTGAAGCGGCCCAGCCCGTGAAACTTTGGAAGGCGCTTTTAGAGAAGAAAATTTACGTTTCGCCGCGCGGCGGAGGAATCCGCGTTGCCCCTCACTTTTACAATACCGAAGGCGAGATCGATATCCTTATTCGCGCTTTATTTGAATCTGCGTTCTGATATGCGTACCGCGGCAGCGCAAGGCCGCATTTCGTGTTTTGTCTTCAGTCTGTAGTCGATAGTCTATTGTCTGTCTTGAGGCCTACTTGGCGCTTGGTTCTTCGTCTACGGTTCTGTATAATACCGCGAATTTTAAAAGCGGTTTCATAAGTATTCGTAAGTGTCGAATGGACATAGACTTCGTTTGGCTTCGTCGTCCTGCATCGCCGATGCGATTTGGCATCGCCTGCTTCGGACTTCTTGCCATACTCGTCTCTCTCCATTCTTTGACTTTACGCCTACTTACAAAACCACTTCTGCGCACTTTTTAAGGAGTCATTCATGCTGAAGAAAATCTTTTTGGGCCTTTTAGCGGTTATCGTTCTTATTCTTATTTTTCATAGTTTTATCATCGGTGTTGTTGTAAAGCCGCAGGTTGAAGTCCAGGCCTCCAAGATTTTAGGCACCGAAGTGAAGATTGCCGTTTTGAGCGTGCGTCTTTGGCCCGGAAACGCTTCCGTTTACGGTTTTAAAATCAAAAATCCTGCCGGATTTTCGGATGACTACATGCTTGATTTAGGCAGCGCCGGGGTCAGTCTTGACGTGCCGGGGTTGATTAAGCAATTTACTGCCGGCGGAAGTGAACCTAAAAAAGTTGTCGTTGACCACGTTAAAGTAAAAGGGCTCAAGTTTTTATTTGAACGTTTGAATCAATCGTCAAAACCGGTTTCGAACGTCGACAAGTTGGTTGAAAATATGAACGCCAATCAGCCGGCCAAGGAAACGGCGCCTGCCTCCGCTGAACAGCCGGCAAAATCGGAAGAAGCTAAGCCTTTGGATATCCACATTGAACTCAAGCAATTCAGCTTTAAAGACGGACGCGTGACTGTAAAAGACGCGACAGTTGGAAAAGGGTTTGAATATGTTGTGGATGATATCAATATTGATTTTCAAAACATTTTCTTTCCGGCGAAGCCCGCTTCCGAGCTTGTTGAAACAATTAATTTTTCCGCGGAGCTTGGCAAACAGAATCCCGGAACAGTCAGCTTTAAAGGCCGCTCGAATTTTATGGCAGGCCCCAACTTGGATTCCGAACTGAGCGTGAAAGAAGTCAGCCTTGCTGACTTTAACGCGTTTGTCGCAGACCAGGCTTTTGAAATGAAGGCGGGAAGTTTTGATCTTCAATCGACAATCAAAATTTTGGATAATCAGCTGGCTTCACAGCATCAATTGAAATTAAATTCATTGGCTTTGGGTGCGAAATCGGACGGAACCAAATTGATTGATTTGCCTTTGCAGACTTTGATCGCGGCATTGAGCCGTTTGCCTTCGGTCGATGTGCCTTTTGAAGTGAGCGGCGATTTAAAAAATCCGCAGTTTAAATTAACGCAGGCGATCCGGACGGCCGTTTCCGGCGCGATTCAGAAGGTGCTTGCCGGCGGGTTGGGCGATTTGAAAGGTTTGGCGACGGATTTGAAGGGCCAGGCACTGGGAATTGCCGGTGACGGCACGGTAAAAATTACGGATGATGCCAAGAAGCTGGTTCAGGGAATTACCGGCGAAGGTTCCGAATCAATTGATGAAGGCATCAAGAAGCTTTCCGGTTTGCTTGGCAAAGTAACAAAATCGGAATAAATTTTGAAACCTAAATCCGATCAAGTCATCAAGCCTGCCGTTAAGAAAGAAAAAAAATCCCCAAAAGCCGCGCCGGGGAAATCGGGATATGTCACGATTGTGGGACGGCCGAATGTCGGCAAATCCACATTGCTTAATTATTTGGTCGGTCAAAAGCTGGCGGGAACTTCTGCTAAACCGCAGACCACACGCGATGTGATCCGCGGAATTCTTACTGAGCCGCGCGGGCAAATTGTTTTTATCGATACTCCCGGTGTGCATCGTCCGCATGATCTGCTTGGCGAAAAAATGGTGAAGGGTGCTGAGGGTTCACTCAAAGGTGCCGACATTATTTTTTTTATGGTTGTGCCTCATTTTCCTGAGGAAGAAGAGCATCGCATTTTGTCTTGGATTAAGGATCAAAAGTCGCCCGCATTTTTGGTAATCAATCAGATTGACCGCTTCGAGAAAGATCGCGTTTTGCCGGTGATTGAAGCTTATCAGCAATTGCATTCTTTTCAGGAGTACATTCCTATTAGCGCGAAGCAGGGAATCCAGATTCCGCTTTTGCTTGAAAAAGCCTTCGAAAATCTACCCAAAGGCGAGCCGTTTTTTCCCGTAGATCAATTGTCTGATCAAAGTGAGCGTTTCCATGTTCAAGAAATGATTCGTGAAAAAGTTTTCCGCCGTCTGGGCCAGGAAGTGCCTTATTCCACTGCGGTTCGTATGGATTCTTTCAAAGAAGATGTCGGTAAGAAGGTAGAAATTCAGGCTGCGATTGTTGTAGAGCGAGACTCTCAAAAGAAAATCGTGATCGGTGCAGGCGGTGAGAAAATTAAGCAAATCGGAATCGATGCGCGTGTGGATATTGAAAAGTTTTTGGGACGCAAAGTAATTTTAAAATTGTGGGTTCGTGTGCGTGAGAATTGGAAGGATAATCCTGGCCTTCTCAAAGAATACGGGCACTGAGATAGACCATAGACAGAAGAACAATCACTAAAGACTGAAGGTAAGGGCACCCCGGAGGCGTCGATCTTGACTCCTCCGGGGTGGTGTAGGTTTTATGAAAAATAAAATTCAAAACAATAAGATAGAAATTAAATCTGTGATTTTTGACTTAGGTAATGTGCTCGCATTGCATGACGCGCGGATCGCCGCGAAACGCTATGCGAAATTGACAGGGATGAGTTTTAAAGAAGTGTGGGATACGATTCTGACTTCCAAAACCGAAAAAGCCTATACCCGCGGTGAAATTACGAGTTATGAGTTTTTTCGATATGCTAAAGGTTTGGCGAAGCCCGGAACAAAAATGACTTACGCTCAGTTCCGCGATATTTGGAATGAAATTTTCGTTGAAAACAAAGGCATGGAGAAAGTTCTCAAAGACTTGAAAAAGCATTATCCGCTTTATTTGATTTCCAATACCAATGCCATGCATTACCGCTACTTGGTGGGAAAGTATTGGCATTTGCTCAAGCATTTTCGCCGGCGTTTTCCTTCACATGAAGTTGGCGCGCGCAAACCCGATCCTGAAATTTATCGCCGTGTATTAAAAGCGGTGAAGCTGAAGCCCGAACATACGGTGTTTGTCGATGATCATCCTGGATTTATCGAAGGCGCGCGTTCGGTGGGCATGCACGGCATTTTGTTTAAGAAGCCCGCGCAACTTTTACGTGAACTAAAAAGGCTAGGCGTCCGGTACTGATCCAGCTTAGGTGCCGGTAAGCTGAAGCTCTTGTTTCGGACCTAGGTTCGCAAGCCGGAGATCTTCTCTTGGCCAGCGGTCGTATGACCGCATGACCACTGCACAATCGGCAAATGGCGCCCTCGATACGCTTCATTGAGTGGTTTTGTCCTTCCTGATTGAAGTTTTTGCTGCGTCCTGCCGTCATTGAACTATGACTCATTTGATTAAAACCGTTTTTTTATTAGTTTTGCTGTCAGCATTGCTTTTGATGCTGGGGCAATGGGCGGGCGGACGCGTAGGGCTCATGATTGCGTTCGTCTTAACCCTAGTCATGAATTTTGGAAGTTATTGGTTTAGCGACACGATTGTTTTGAAAATGAACCGTGCCGTGCCGATTACGAAAGAACAGGCGCCTGAAATTTATGCCATCACCGAAAGCTTGGCTCAGCGCGCGAATATTCCCATGCCGAAGCTTTACTGGATTGCCTCAGCTTCACCTAACGCTTTTGCGACAGGGCGGGACCCTCAGCATGCCGCGGTGGCATTGACGCAGGGGCTTGTTCAATCTCTCAATCAAGAAGAATTGAAAGGTGTGATTGCGCATGAGCTCGGTCATGTGCTTCATCGCGACACGCTCACATCAACTATGGTGGCAACAATTGCCTCGACAATTAGTTCTTTGGCGATGATGCTGCGTTGGTCTTTGATCAGCGGAGGTTCGCGGGACAGTCGGAATCAATCCGCCAATCCCATTTTGCTGCTGCTTTTTGCGGTCCTGATGCCGGTCGCCGCGGCGATGATTCAACTTGCCGTTTCAAGGTCACGTGAATATGCCGCAGATGACAAAGGAGCGGAATTAAGCGGGAATCCGCTTTATCTGGCCAGTGCCCTTCAAAAAATCTCAATGGGGGCACGTAAAGTCCCTTTGGTGGGAGCTAATCCTGCCGCCGCACATTTATTTATTGTGAGCCCTTTGGTGGGGGCCAACTTTTCGAGTCTTTTTGCCACGCATCCACCGGTTGAGAAGCGCATTGCCCGCTTGGAAGCGATGGCGAGGCCGTAAGATGTTCTGTGTGGATTAGCCGGAAATTGAATTAAGACGAGATCTTGGTTCAGAAATCGGTTTTATTGACGATATTCTTTCTCACCAGTACAATTCAAAAGTTCTCATTTTTATCTTTAAGGAGTTATTTATGGCGTATGTAATCACAGAAAAATGTTTAGGCGAACGATATGCATCTTGCGTTGCGGTATGTCCGGTGGATTGTATTTATCCCGGAGATTATAAAGGCGAAGAGTTTATGGTTATTGACCCGAACGTGTGTATCACGTGCGGCGCTTGTTTGCCGGAATGCCCGATTGGCGCAATTGTCGAAGGGGAAGACTATTCTCCGGAGTGGGCGAAAATCAATGCTGAGCTTTCACCGAGCTATCAGCCCAATCCGAAAGTGCCTGAGCGTCCGCGTGACGATAAGCCCCGTAAAGAGGGAAATAAATTAGTCAATTAAGACTAAAGACCGACGGCCAAAGACTGTAGACAAAAGCCGCCCTTGAATGGGCGGCTTTTTCTTTTTAAGCACAGAGAGCCGAAAGCGGCGGTCTTTAGCCTATAGGCGATAGGCTATTTGCGCGGTACAATACGCACTTATGGAAAAATCTGCTTCAGGCATTATTCGCACCAGTTTTGGTTTACAGTCTTCAATCAAGCCCCAGTTGGAGCAAAGTTATTCCAGTACTTTAATTGACTCGATGCGTGCGAACGGATTTTCGCATAGCGCAGGCCGTGTGCAAGTTTACTTGGCGGAAGAATTTGGCTTTTGCTATGGCGTGGACCGCGCGATTGATTATGCTTACCAAACTCGCGCTCAATTTCCCGACCGCCGTATTTTTCTCACGAATGAAATTATTCATAATCCGCGTGTGAATACCGAGCTGAAAGAAATGGGGATTGATTTTTTACCGCCTTTATCGGGCGGTTCATGCGATTTAACTGGGGTGACGGCTAAAGATGTTGTTTTGATGCCCGCTTTCGGAACGACTGTGGAGCTTCAGAAAAAATTGGAATCCATCGGCTGTGTTATTGTGGACACGACTTGCGGTTCGGTGATGAGCGTGTGGAAGCGTGTTGAGTCTTATAGCCGCGATGGATTCACTTCCATAATTCACGGCAAGTTTAATCACGAAGAAACGTTGGCGACCAGTTCACGGGCGTTGAAATATCCCGCCGGAAAATATTTGGTGATCCGCGATAAAGCCGAAGCTCAAAAAGTTTGCGATTACATTGAAAAGGGCGGCGACCGTGCGGCCTTTCTCAAAGAATTTTCCTGGTGTGCGTCCGCGGGCTTTGACCCTGATCTTGACTTGCAAAAAATCGGCTGCGCGAATCAAACCACCATGCTTTCCAGTGAGTCGCTTGAAATTGCAAATATGCTCAAAGAGGCCGTTGCCAAACGTTCCGGTGAGGCAAGTTTGCCCGCGTGCTTCCGGCATTTCGACACAATCTGTTCCGCGACTCAGGACCGCCAGGACGCGGTGATGAAATTATTACAAAAAAAATTAGACTTGATGCTTGTTGTGGGCGGATATAACTCAAGCAATACCGGTCATTTGGCGGAAATGTCCGCGGAGCATTGCCCCGCGTATCATGTCAAAGACGCGTCTTGTCTTTTGTCTGAAAAAGAAATTGAGTATAAAGTTATTTTCCGCGAAGAGATTCGCAAAGCTGAAGATTGGCTGCCGAAGGGTGATATTAAAGTTGGTATCACGGCCGGTGCTTCAACCCCAAATCGTGTGATTGAAGAAGTGATTGCTCGGCTATTTGAACTTGCTAACGGAGTTAAACCATGAAAGAAGTCAAAGTTTACTCAAAAAGTTATTGTCCTTATTGCACGCGTGCCAAGCAATTGCTCAAATCTAAGAATATTCCGTTTCAGGAAATCGATTTGACAAACGATTCCGCGGCGCAGGATAAATTGGTCAAAGAAACTGGTTGGCAAACGGTTCCGATGATTTTTATCGGTGGAAAATTGATCGGCGGCTTCGATGATTTGAACAAACTCAGCCAACAAGGTGAGTTGGAAGCTCTGTTGGCATGATTCTCGACGGCAAAAATGTTTTGATCACCGGCGCTGCGGTTAGGTTGGGCCGCGGAATTGCGCTTGAGCTTGCTGGCGCGGGTGCGAACATTCTGATTCATTATCGCAAATCATCTCGGGAAGCCCGGTCTTTGCAAAAAGAAATCGAATCTTTGCGCTGTTGCGCTTTTCTTTGCCCTTTTGATTTTGCGAATGCGTCGATTTCAAAAATTCGCTCTTTTGTTAAGAATCTTCCGGCTCCGGTGGATGTGCTTGTGAATAATGCCGCAATTTATTATCCAACCCCGCTTGCAAAAATGGATGAGTCGGATTGGGATGATTTTTTGACGACCAATTTAAAGTCGCCGGTGCTTCTTGCCCGGGAACTGGGGCTGCAAATGGTGAAGCGCAAAGAAGGCGTGATCATCAATATGGCTGATATTGCCGGAGAAAAGCCGTTTCTCAACTATTTGCCTTATTCGATTTCAAAGGCGGGTATGATTGCCGCCACGCGCGGATTAGCCAAAGAACTGGCTCCGTTTGTTCGTGTTAACGCGGTAGCGCCGGGGCCGATTTTAGAACCGCCTCAGGGCTTTGCATCAGTCGCACAAAAAAAGAAAATTGCTGAGGCGACTTTGCTGAAACGATTTGGAAACAGCGATAATATTGCAAGTGCAGTTCGGTTTTTAATCGAAAATGATTTTGTCACAGGCGAGATGATTCGCGTCGATGGCGGGAAGAGCCTCAATTTCTAAGCACCAAACTCTAAATCCTAAATAAATTACAAACAGGGGCGTCTTGAAGCGTTTTGAATCATGTTCTTGAGTTTTTGTTTAGGATTTAAAAATTAGAATTTAGGATTTTAAAAAATGTATACAGTCATTCGAGAAATTCATTTTAGTTATGGTCATCGTTTGGTAGGACATCAGGGGAAGTGCCGTCATGTGCATGGGCATAATGGCCGTGTTCAGATTGAGGTTGCGGCTGAAAAACTAGATGCGTTGGGGATGGTTGTTGATTTTTCCGAGATTTCACGCACGATCGGGAAATGGATCGACGAAAACTTTGACCACGTTCTGATTCTATGGGAAAAAGATCCGTTGGTTCCCGTTTTAAATGAGCGAGGCGAGAAAATTTTGGTTGTCGCGGAGAATCCCACCGCGGAATATTTGGCACGCCGTATTTTTGAAGAAGCCCGCAAAATGAAACTGCCCGTGGCACGCGTGGTGGTTTGGGAAACGAATGATAGCTCTGCCTCATTTTCAGGCTAAACACACAAGACGCAATGCCGACTAAAAAAGATTCTCCTTCGCGGGTCTTGTTTGTCGGTCCCGCCGGCTGCGGAAAATCCGAAAAGCTTCTGCGTATTTTTGAAGAGCGCCTCGCCGTTGAAAATCCACTCGAGCCACTTTCGTACTTCATTGTCCCGTCGCAAGAGCATGCTGAACGTATCATTAAAATTTTGATCCTGCGCGGGTCCGCGGGTTTTTTTTCGAATCGAATTACCACGTTGGATGATTTAATTGAAAAGGCTTTTGAAATTCCGAATCCGCCCGCAGCCTCGAACCTGACTAAAATCGCGGTGGTTCGGCGTTTGCTGGCCGAGGATTGCGGAGTTTATTTTGAAGCCATACGCGATAAACCCGGTTTTCTCAATCTCATTTTAAATTTGATTACCGAATTGAAGGACCATTGCTGGACCGCCGAGCTTTTTAGAAAAGAAATGGCGCGCCTTAAAAAGATGGAGCCTGACACCGCGCTTAAGTATGAAGCTCTTGCGGATATTTATGAGCGCTATGAAGCCGCTTTGAAGCAGCTGGGATTGCGTGACCGGCGCGACACCTTGGGCATATATTTAGAGCAAAAAAAGGCTCAAAACCTCAAGCCGCTGGCATTTCACACGCTTTGCTTTGACGGTTTTTTTGATTTTACGCCGCTTCAAAAAGAATGTGTGGCCGAGTTGGTGGCTTCGTCGCAAAACGCTGCCGCGGCATTAACTTGGGATGCCCCGCGCGCGGGCGTTTTTGAGCCGGTCTCTGTTACGCAGAAAATGTTTTTGCAAATGGGCTTTGCCGCGGTGACGGTTGGAACTGAATTGCCGCGCTATTTAGAGCCGGAACTGGCACATTTAAGCCGTGTCTTGTTTGCTTCGCTGGTAAAGCCGAATGCATGCCGCAACGAGGCGGTGGATTGGTTTGAAGCGCCGGATCCGGAGACTGAAGCGGAAATGATCGCGCGCCGCATTTTGGTGCTTCTTTCCGAAAAGCAGTTTCGTCCCAGTCAAATCGCGATTTTATGCCGCTCGGTCCGAGCCCACCGCGCTTTATTTGAAACCGTTTTAAGACGGTTTGAGATTCCATTTCATGTGCACGAACGCGAAAGACTGTCTGAAAGCGAGTGGATTCAAACCGCCGCCCGTTTGGTCCGCCTTTTTCGTGAAGACTGGAAAAAAGAGGATTGGATCGGTTTTCTGAGGTCTTCTTTTGTTTTAAGGTTCGCGTCCGCGGTTAAAGATGAGCGCGCTCTGCATGCGTTTGAAGGCTGGTGCTGGAAAAAAGGTATTCGCGGCGGGGCGGCGCATTGGAAGGCCGCCTTGGAAACAAAAAGCGAAAAGCCGGATGCGGGCGAATCCGCGGCGGCAGAATTTTTCAGCTTATTTTCAAAGCTGGAAGAAGAATGGAAGAAAACGCGCACATCGGCCGAATGGGCGGCATTTTTCAAGCGTACGCTTTACCGCGACTTCGGAATGCTCGAGTCTTTGCGGGCGCAAGACGACAGCGCGGCATTTCAGCATGAACTTCACGCGCCGGCACGTTTTGAAAAAATTTTAGATGAAATGGAGCGCGCTGCGGGCGATGAAAAAGAAGCTCAGGTTAATTTTGATAAATTCGCCGACGATTTTTTGCGTTTGGTTGAGCTCGATTTGTTTTCTTTGCCGTATTTAAATCAAAATGCGGTTCAAATTTACGACGTTTCTCTGGCGCGGCAAAAAGAGTATGAAGTTGTTTTCGTGGCGGGCCTCGCGGAAAAGGAATTTCCGCAGCAAATCCGCGAAGAAGCGCTGCTTTCCGATTGGGAGCGGCGTTTAATTCAGGGCGCTGCGGCAAGTGGGGTGGGGCTTCCGGCCTATGCTTTACCGGAACGGAAATCGCGTCAGCAATTGGAAAAGTACTTATTTTATTTGGCCGTGACCCGAGCGCGCCGGCACTTATGTGTGAGCCATGCCCGCCGTGACGCGGAGGGGAAGCCGGTTTTGCGGTCTTTTTACCTGGAGGAATTTGCGGCCTGCTTTGAAAAGGGCCTCGATCCTTTTATTAAAAAAGACACTCAACCTTACCCCTTGTTTGAAGAAGTCCGCACCGAGCAAGATTTAAGGCTGGCGACGATCGGCGTGCTTTTTAATCCCTGGGAACCGCTTCCTGATGAAGCCTTTTTGAATTCACTTTTAGGCGAAGCCTGGAAAGATCCCGCGGCGCGTTTCAGTTTAACCAAAGCCCTCAGCGAAAGCACGGCGCAGCTCACGGATGAACGCGTTTTAGCGCGTCCGCCTTTTCATTTGAATGCGCCTAGTGCGACACGCCTGGAGTCTTTTGCCCGCTGTTCTTACCGCTATTTTTCCGAACGTATTTTAAAATTGCAAGTTACCGAAGAAGACACCCGTGTGCGGAATCAGGGCAGTATTATGCACGGTGTGCTTGAAGATTTTTTTAAAGGAGTTTGGAAGAACCTGACGGAAGAAGAAGTGGTAACGAAAATAGACGAACTTCTGCAGGTTTGGGCACCGCGCTATCCGCTTGATTTGAGTCCGTATCAAACCGATCTAGCTTTGTTTGAAATGAAAGCGATTTTGACTCGCTTTTTAAAACGCGAACGCGAACGTTTGCAGACGACGCCATTTCAGCCGCGCTACTTTGAATATGAAATTCCGAAAGAGAAGCCGGTCACTCTTGAAAAGGCCGGTTTGAAAATGAATGTGCAAGGCAAAATTGACCGCATTGATGTGAACGAAACGGACGCGTCCTTTGTCATTTCCGATTACAAACGCTCCAAAAATTTTAAAAAGGCGAATTTAGATAAAGGTACCAGCTTGCAGCTGCCGCTTTATTTACTCGCTGTATCCAAACTTTTAAGCTTGAAGCCTTTGGGCGGGCAATTGCTCAACTTAAAAGATCACAAGAATCCCACGGGGTTTTTTAATCAGGCGGTTGAAGGTCCGCGCGACAAAATGACGGATGAAGAGTTTGATCAGGCTTTAGACCGTGCGCTGCGTTTTTCCGTGCGCTATTTAAATGAGCTGGAGTCAGGCAAGATTGCCGTGATGCCGCGCGACTGCGCCGATAATTGTTCGTTTTCATCGCTGTGCCGGATTGAAAAATGGAAGCTGCCTGAGATCGCGGAAAAAATTCGTGCTGAGGATAAAAAGCTAGGCTTTTAGCGCAAGCTTCATTTGATTTTTTTATGTCATTCCCGCGTAGGCGGGAATCTAGTCTCGGTTTTTGTCATTGCGAGTAAGGCGAAGCAATCTAGTTTGAGTTCAATCTACTCTTTCAACCTACGTGTAGTTCAGGGCAGTAGCTCAGAAAGAAGAATCTCGCTGGCTCAGATAGTCCTGTCATTGCGAGTGAAGCGTGGCAATCTAAATCCGGTGGCTCGGTTCAATCCATTCTTTCGATTTGCTCAGACAGCTGATGCTTCGCTCAGAACTCGCATCTCGAAAGAATGGACTTGAACCCATCTCTGCAAAAGGGGGAGGTGGGGCTGGCAAACGGTGAACCCCTGACACTGCTTTGCAGCGACGGGTTCCTGTCATGTTTGCTCCCTCGGCTCCTAAATCTCGCCTTGGTCGGTTAACCCCCTTTGGATGACTTGTATGCTAATGATTGGAATTGATAGAACTCGATTTTTTATGAGTAATCACTTTTTCCGATTTCTTGTTTAAATCTCAAGGGCAGAGTATCTTTCGCATACCTTTTATTTGTTAAAAAAAATAAAGAAAGTTGCGGTTCATGGAAAAAGGGAGTCACGCCAAAATCAGTCAAATCATGCGTGTAATTCGCAGGTGCACGGCGGTATTCCTCATTTTGATTTTTACGCTTGTTGATCTTTTACAGTATGTTCCCGACAGTTACGCTAATTCCGCTCTGATTGCCACCGAATCCGCCCTCAACTCGTCTTTGATTCCTGAAAATATGGGGCGCGTTGAAGAGGTATTTCGCGGAAGTTCTGGAAAAACTATTTTCTTTATTCAAGATGCGCACGATTCGCTTGAAGCTCAGGAAAATATAGCAAGTATGATAACGAAGCTGGTAAAAGACAGGGGAATCAAAACTGTCTTTGAAGAAGGCTATGAAGGTTTGGTTCCCACGGATAATTTTTTTGGCTTTATCAAGAACTCAAAAATTAAACAGAAGGTTTCTTATTTTCTTTTGGACAAACTCAGACTTAGCGGGGCCGAGTACGCGCACATCAATCGAGCTGATGATTTTAAATTAATTGGCGTCGAAAACCTCAAGTTGTATGGAAAAAATATTGAATACTACAAAGAGGCTTCTAAGCACAGAGAAGAAGTCAGCAAAGACTTAGAGGCGCTTTTTACTGAGATTTCAAATCTTGCAAATCAACATTTCCCCGGAAACTTAAGGGCTTTACTTAAAACAAACAAACGTTTTTCAGATGACAAGTTACCGCTGCTAAATTATTTGAGAAAACTTCAGAGGTTTTATCAGAAGAGTCCGTTAGATAATCGTGCTGAGCTGTTTTCTAAAAAATACCCTTCAATTTCAATTCTATTAATGGCTGAAACTATAGCTGAGCCGCTTTTAACCAAACAGCTTAACGAAATGGACTTTAAAGCGGTTTTTAGCGAGATCTTGCAATTAGAGCAGGACATATCAAGAGCTTATCTCGGCGCGGAAAGAGATCGGAAGATTTTTACTTATTATCAGGCGCTTCAGCTTCTTATGAAATTAAATCAGATTAAATTGACTCCGTCTGAGTATGAAGCTGTAAAAAAAATATTCCAAGACTTTGATACAAAGCAGTTGGCAGAGTTTGTTGTTTCTTTGACGGGGAGGTCATTGGTTCTGTCTAAAGAATGGGAGGCGAATATAGAAAGCTCCGCACTGTTTTATGATATCGCTCAAGAGCGAGATAAGACAATCAGCCATCATATGAAAAGTTTTTTTCAGAGTGAAAATGAAAGTGCGGCGATACTTGTTTTTGGTGGTTTTCACGCCAGCGGCATCAAAGAGATTTTACGAGAGCATCAAATTTCCTACCAAGTTATTTCACCACGGATTAATTCTTTCAGTAAGAAGCACCAGGGCTATTACCAGCACTTAATGGCAGGCGGTCAGCACTCTTTTGAGAAGACCTTTATGTCAGCTCGCGCTGCGCGACCGCCGAGTATTTATTTTACGGCAGCAATGGTGGGAGAAGAGAGCCCTATCCAATCAGAACTTCGTGAGATTGTCGCTACCGTGGATGTGGGTAGTGATTATGATTCGCTACGAATCGAACGCCATCTTGCTGGTTTTAGTGCACAGCAAAAACTACAATCTCTTGAGGAGGTGTCAATCTCTGGGGTTCGCTCCGAGATGCGGACGGAGGCAGAAGGGATCAAGGAGATCGTTGAAAAAGCGTATGGTCTGCATGTGAACGGTGTGCCAGAAGTCCTGACGGGAGGTTTAGGGAAAAGGATGAATCATGAGCCGTATGTGATCAAAACTCGGGAGCGGGGACGGCTCGCTTTCAAGTTTCTCTTCAAGGACCAGGAAAGAGCCCGTTATGCGGTAGAGTTTATGCAGAGGCTCAGAGAGTTCGATCTGCCTGTTCCTGAACTCGTGCCCCGCCTCGATGTCACGGTCTCGGACGATCCGAAGGATGTTTATATCATGGAATATCGAGACGCTTTTTATGTGCTGGAAACCTTTCTGTCGGAGGGCAGCGAGATCCTGCGTGAAGACGCGACAGAAGAACATTTCCGTGAGGTCGGAAAACTTGCGGCTCGCATTCAGAATGCCGTGGAAGGATTCGAGCCCCGCCACATGTTCAGCTATAAAACGCGCCGTGTAGTTTTCGAGAAAATTAAAGACGGGTTCTCGGAGATGGAAAAAGCCATGGATTCCCTGGCGGTTGTCCATGGCCCAGAGAACGAACTGGTCCGTGATGCCTTACGCCGGCGTGAGCAGATCCGGGGGTTGGTTGAGACCCATTTGGATTATACGGGAAGGAATTTTCCCCGGAGCGGTTTGCGTTTTACGCACATCCATAATGATCTTCATTTAGGGAATTTAAAATTTTCGAAGCACGGCTCGATTAGCGCACTGTTTGATTTTAATCTTGTCCAGGCGGACCACCGGATCGCCGAGTTCAATAATCTCGTTTTCAGTATCACGGGTTACGGTTTTGCCGTGTTCCGGCCGGAAATGTTCCGCGCGGTTCTGGCAGGCTATGAGCAAACCCTTAACGTTCCTTTAACGCCTGAAGAGAAGGTGGCTATATGGGAGAGCTTGAGGCTTCGTTTTATTCAAGAAGTGACTCGGGTTTACTCCACAAAACCGGATGCGGCGGAAAGTATATTCCGCGATCGCGACGCAAAGCGTGGCTGGTATCAGTCTTTGGATGCCTTGATGCATTTCGCGCCGGAGCCTTTTATCTATGACGGAAGATCCGTTTTGGAGGTGGGCGGCACTCACCATGCGGGGGACAAACAGCGCTCCGAGGCGCGAGGGAATCGCGCGCGAGATTGGGAGGAACGTCCCTCTATCGGAAAGCTGTGGGAATTTATAAAGCTACTCACGATTAATAATTGGAAAATCCCTGAAATCTTGCCCCCTGAAAATGAAGAGATTGATTACATCGTAGCGATCGGCGCGTCAATTTCAAAAGATGGTTCTGCAAGCACTCATTCTCGCGCTGTGGCGGAGCAAGCTGTGAATTTGTACCGAAGATATCGCGCGAAAGGCCAAATTCCGAAGATTATTTTTAGCGGCGGATATTCCCAAAATGGTGTGTCAGAAGCGGAATCGATGCGGCGTATTGCTTTGACCATGGAGCCTGGTGGAGCTTCAGACTTCATCAAAGATCGTGCTCCTAATTTAAGGTTGGGCACAAAAACACAATTTCCGGCGATTTTTGAAGCCATCGAAAAGGATCAGAGTATCACGGGTCCCCGAGACAAGATAATTAACGTAATCGGTGTGACGCAGTATTTGCATTCACGGCGGGTGATCAGTCTGCTTAGATATTACCTTGGCCTTTCGGGTATTAAGGTTTGGCAGAGCCCTGCGCCCAAAAGTGAATATGAAGAAAATTCAACCCAATGGCAATTACGAAATCCTAAAAAAGGATTTTGGACCGTAATTAAATTTGTCGGAGAAAATCGATTTTTTGTTTGGGAGGTTCTTAATTATTTTCGCTATATCCAAAACGCGAGGCGACTTGCTGACGAGCCAAAACAAATGGCCGAAATGCGGCGCCTGATCATTGCAGCGCATCGGGGAGGGACTCCGGGTAACGACACTGCGCAAGATATTTCACTTGAGGCTGTTAAGAAATCCGTAGCGCTTGGCGTGGATGCTGTGGAGTTTGATGTGCAGATGACTCGTGACGGTTACATTGTGTCTTCACATGCTGAGAAATTGGATGGCAAGGCAATAAGCTCTATGACCTTTGCTGAAGTTAAAGCTCTTGTTCCTGATATTTCGAAAATTGATGATATCTATGATGTGGTTAAAGATTCGCAGGCAAGATTCCACATTCACGTCGTGTGGACGAAGAATAAGTTGCGGAAGGTTTTTCTTCAAAAACTGGCGCACTTTCTAAAAGAGAAAGAGATTGTTGAACGGAGTCTTATTATCTCTTTTTATCCCGAAGATCTTCAATTGATGTATCAGTATCTTCCCGAGTTAAAACGAGACCGCGTTTTTTTTAAAGAAGAGTTATGGGAAGCTATTGCCAAAAAACAACAGGATCCCCAAATGCTTGTCAAGGAAGCGGGAAAAGCGAAGGCTGACTACATTACATGGCCACGACAGGTTGAACCTGATGCGGAGCTTATTGGAGAGCTGAAAAAAGCTGGGATTGGAATTGATATCGGTCCCAAAGAAGAGTACCTGACAGTTATCGATATTCAGCGGTATCAGAATATGGGAGCAGATATTCTTACGATTCTTGACCCTGAGTGGGATCCATACGCGGAGGATTTTGGGGGTCGGTTTCAGGCCAAATACCCGAATAAGCACATCTACCCAAGGGCGCGCCTTGCTCCGAGAGTGGCCGAACAGCTTTCAAACAGTAAATACCGGCAAATTTATGATCTCGTTGCCGGTTTATTCGGTGTTGAGGAGGACGATGACCAAGCCAGACTTCTAAGAGGTAAAAGGCTTTTGGCGGATGTCTACGCATCACCGAATAAAGAACAATTCATTGAAAAGACATTTGAAGCTGCGAAAGTCCACACCTTCGTTGCCAGCAGTAAGCAACGGTTCTATCCGCTGATGGTTATTATGGGTAATTTGCGGAAGGGGCGGTCTCTTTTTTCGGCCCGAACAATTGATGAGCTACCTCCCAATCAAGATAAGAATAATCCGCAAGAATATCTTTCAACCCGGCATCTTGTTTACGCCGAAAATCCAAAAGGTGAGGATATTCCTGATTTGCAGTTGCAGTCGCCCGTCAGCTTTAATGGGAAGGATAAAATAAAAATGCTCGATATCGGTTCTGCGCCCAAAGAGCATGGCAGTATGCCGCTCAATAGCCTTATGAGAGTTTTTCGATCTTGGGGAATTGAACCTGAAATCCACGGCACAGACCAATTCTTTCCAGTTTTTAAAACGAATCAAGAGGGGGATATTGTTCCGGAATCAGACTATTATTTTGAATCTGATGGTAGTTTTCTTGGAAAAGAAGGCATTCGGTATTGGAATACACAGAAAAGTCCAAAGGCGAATGTTCTAAATAACGATTTTGGTCTTGGAAAATTTGACGTAATCACGCTTTCAAAGGTGCTTCACCATTTGACAGTTGACAAAGATACTTACGCACCCAAACCACTCAGCACTTGGAATCTTATTTATTCAAAAGAAAATCGTATACAAGGACCTTTCAGTGAACTTTATGGAATAACGGAAACTCAGCAGCAAGTGATTGATAGGCTTCTTGATTCCTTGGCAGAGGGGGGTATTTTATTTCTAAATTTATCTTATGCTCTTTGGCCAGCAGGCAAAGAAAACGATCAGTACAAAGCCGCTCATAGGGAATCGCTGGTTGATAAAAACAACTCCGATACTTTTATCATGATCCAGCGCAAGGATGCGCACTCTTTCTGGATCTATGACGAGGTAATGCCCTTTCGTTCAGAGCTGGACTCGTTGAGTTCTCTGGAGATGGTATTTATGCAACGTAAAACGATTGACGAATGGTTTTTTGGAGGGGATGAAAGCCAGCGGCCGTCAGAGACTGTTTTCACCAGGCTAAGCTCTCAAATGGAGAAAGATGCGGAATTGAGGAACGAAACCGAAGAGATCTTTCGAAAGGCAGACTTATTGGCCTATCGGCATCAAAGGCTTAACCGGTCAGTTTGGGGGCAGATCTTCCTTTCTCTTGAAGTTCGAGATCAGAGAAAATCTCTTACTGATCTTTTAAGCAAATATCTTGAATATGTTCCCGATAAGCATCCTGTAAAGAAGGATCTCCTTGTCCGGGCTCAAAAGTTGGACCATCGAATGGGAACAACAGGGGGGATTGCAGGGTCAGTTTCCAGCAAGCACCGATCAGAGGTGCGCGGCGAGCCAAAAGAAAACGGGTCAGATCAAAAAGCTAAAGCAAGTCAGAATGGGCAGCAGAGTAGAAGTTTTATTTCAACAAGTGTTTTCAAATGGTTGAGAGTATTTTTACTGTTTGGGGTTATGGGAATTATGCAGTTGGGTTGTGAACAGGCAGAAAAGAGCTCAAGACAGATTGGTGAGCAAGAGCCCCCACTGAATGTTATCGAGTTATTGGAAGGCAAAAATAAAGATAATAGATACCAAAAAGAAAAGATTCTGGAGGAAATTCAAGTGTTGGGGCTAGTACAGAATAAGCAAGCTGTTGCGACCCTGTTTGAAGTGTTAAAAATCCTGGATGTTAGTGGGTATCGCTATGACTATGAAGTAAGGGAGGAGTTTAAGCTTGCTGCTGGACACGCATTAGTGCAAATCGGGGGTAATGAGGTTATTGATGGATTCATTGATCTATGGATGAAAGAAGAAATTTCAGATGATTTTGCAGTTGAGCATTTGTCGAAATTAGGTGAGGTTGTTTCAGAGGCTTTGATTAAGATTGTGGAAAGTAATGAGTTTCCTGGGAAGACGCATGAAATTATAGAAAGTTTAGGAGTAATAGGGGATGAGAGAGCTTATGATTATCTAACGGATTTTATTCTTAATATTTATAAAAATAAGGGCGGGAAAAACAGTGCATATGAAGATAGACGTTTAAGAGACAGTGCATTGGAAAGCTTGGGAATGATTCAAACTGCTGAGTCCGCTCAATTCATTTTAAATTTTTATAAGAATTCAGAAATGGAAAAACACAGTTATGGGTTTGGTTCCAGCACATATCTGGGGCGCAATTATTCACTTGAGGAGGAGTGTCGCAATGCTTTAGTTCAAATAGGAAAGCCGGCAGAAAGTATTCTTTTATCAAATCTACACGAAAGCGATGATGTAGAAATTCAAGTGTTTGCAATTGAGATATTGGGGCAAATAAAATCCGATGCGGCTGTGAGTACCATGATCTCAATTTTGGATGATTCAACTAAAGACTTGAAAGTTAAGCAAGCCACGATAGCTGCTTTGGGGAAAATAAAGTCTGAAAAATCTGTTGGGCCTATGATAAAAACATTGAGTCATTCCAACAAAGATATAGTTTCTAAAGCTATCACGGCGCTAGCTGAAATTGGTGATTTAGCCTTACCTGAATTGATTGCTGCGTTAAAGAAAAGTAGTCCCGAGATTCAAATAAAAATTATTTCCATTTTCAGGACCCTCGAAAATAAAAAATCCACTGCTGCATTGGCTGATTTGCTTGAATCATCTGGCCCGGATGTGCAAGCAGCCATTGCTTTGGCGCTAGGCTCAATACAAGATGAGCGTGCGATACCCTCTTTGGTAAAAGCGGCTAATTCTTCGAGTGTAGATTTACAAACCATGGCCAATATAGCTTGGGCGTTCGGGAAGATTGGGCATTTTTCGCCCGAAGTTATACAGATATTAAAATCTCTTTGGAGCCATCCTGACATGGTTATGCGGGAAATAGCTGTGATAGCGTCTTTGGAAATGCCTGACGCACAGGATGACCCTGCGTTTAGAACTGCAAGAATATCGGTTGTTTTACACAACTTTATGATTGAGATGAAAGAAGAACACCCCAATGGTGAGCGCGTGAACCTTGCCATCGAAAATTTGTGGCACTTAAAGCTACCGAAGCTGTGGAGCCTCTTTTAAAACTTCTTCAAACGAAAAAAATTTCTTCACATCCCTATAATTTATCACCGATCAATTCTCGTAACACAATCTATGCAAGCGACATAATCTATGCATTAGGCGAGATTGGAGATTCGCGAGCGATTGTGCCTTTGGTTGAAATGTTAAAAAATGAAAGCAGTGATCCTCGTCTGAATGAGAGTGTTATCGATGCTCTAAAGAAATTTAAGCAGCCTGAGTTTTTAGAGACGATTGAAAAGGCTCAAATAAAATTATTTTCTGCGGAAATTGAATCTAGCTCTCCCTATTTTTCAGACTCTGAAAAGGAAGATATTTTATTGTTAAGTAAAACGGATTATCCGGAAACACTTCAATTTTTAGCGTATTTTTTTACCCGCTTTAATGGTGGCTATGACGATAAAGGTCTTATGGAAAGCATAGAGCAGGTTGTGGTTGCGAGGGGAACTGAGTCGTTTCCTTTTTTGATTGAGCAATTGGATCAGCCATTTAAAGATGACGAATCTGACAAATTAAAGCGAGTCATTAATATTCTTGGAAAAATTAAAGATCCGCGAGCAGTTCCGGTCTTAATTCCATTTTTAAAATCGAGTAAGCACGCGGTTCAAGTTGAAGTGATTTCAGCTTTGGGTGAAATTGGCGATTTAAGTCCACAAGATGAGCTTTTAAACTTTTTAAATGATCCTAATTCTTCTGGGTTAATCTTCGAAAAGACAGTCGAAGCTTTAGCAAAAATGAAGGCAGAAAGTGCAGTTATGCCAATGATCAAAATTTTAAAAGAAAATATGGATCATTATAAAAATGACAAAGATTCACAATACGATAAACCTAGAATTCAGTTTGATTTTGCACAAGATCTCATGGCGGCATTAGGTGAGATTCGCGACATGCGAGCTTTTCCCATGCTGGAGGAATTAGCGGCGCTCGAGGATTTTAAATTGGCCTCCGGAGCTGCAAGTGCTTTGGGTAAATTGGGTGATCGGCGTGCTACCCCAATCATTGTTAAATTGCTAAATGATTCTTTTACATTGATAGAGGGTGTAAATGCCAACTCACAGCTTTATAGTAATGAGAGAGTTAAGTTGGTGGAGGCTTTAAGTGAGTTAAAGGATCCCGCCGGTCAGGATGTATTAGTTGAATTATTGAATTCAGATAAGGAAAGTGTTGTAAAGGGGGCTGTGAATGCCCTGGAAAATATTGCAACCCCGGGGAGTCATTTTTTTGCAAGTCTTGCCCTTGGAAAGGAGCCCAATCTTGCCAATTCAGAGAATTTAATCGCGCTCAGTCGGAAGGCGATTAGCCATGAGCGAGAAGATATTCGGGAAAAAGCAAGAAATATTCTAATTTCCGAAAATAATTTTCGAGCCAGAGATTGGCTGCGCATGAGATTGGCTGCGCATCCCTTTGTAATGACATTCGTTGGAATTTTGGCCTCATTATTCTCTTTTATAGCATTAAAACATTTTATTGCCGCAGGAATTTTGGCTATGGGCAGGCTTCAATTGAAATTAGCTGAGCCAGGGCTGCGATTTCTGCTTGCTGGAAAATTTAATTGGATAATGAAGGACTCGTTGATTATCAATTTTTATCAACGGCAAGCCGCAAAAATACTCGGCGGGTACGGAGAAAAGCTTTCTCAAAAATCGGTTGTAGCTCTTTTAGAAATGCTTCGGGAAAGTATGCCAAAACGTTATGGTGGATGGGAGGCTTGGGAGGCTTTGAAAATTGAATTAATCAGGGCGGTTGGGGCTATTCGATCTGTGGAGGCAGAGACTCTCTTGATCGAAGCGATCTCAGAGAAGCAAGGCGCTTCTCAAATGAATCTTGAGGTTGCGACTGCTCTTGAAAAGCAAAAGACCCCGCGAGCATTATTTTATGTCGCATTATTTAAGAAAGACATTGAATCCGCCACTCAAATCAATGGCGCTGCTAACTATGCCAAAGAAGCTCTTTCGAGTTCGAATCTCAATTTCCGCGCTGCGGCGGTTGAGGTGATTTCAGCGCTGAAGGATGATTCCGCCATACCAGAGTTAATAAAATTGTTAGAAGACAAAAGTCCGCAGCTCAATCTTGCGGTAATTCAAGCCATGGAAGAGATGAATGCTTCTGCCGCTGTTCCTTCGATTGTAAGTTTATTGGCATCTAATGATCAGATGGTTCGTGATGCAGCAGTAAAAGCATTAAAGGTTATTGAGTGGTCAAATGATCCTACTATTATTCTTCGATTATTGATTCTTAGTTCAGATCATTCGAGCGGGTCGGAAAGTGTTCGAGTAGCGTCCGATTCAATATTAAAAGATATCTTTGAAAAAAATGAACAAATTATAATTGCTGAAAAAGAATGGCTTGAGTTGCTCAGTAAATATAAATTCAGACAAATTGCTCATATTATTAAAAATTACCCGCATTTAATAACGCCAGGCGTGGGTTGGCTAAGGGAGCTTTTAAAATTAAATAAAAAGATTTTGAGTGAAGCGGCTTTGAGAGGTGCGGGTTATGAGGTAGGTGTATATGATGCGATTGATCCATATTTAAAAAAGTTTGTTTTTCAGACGAAAGAAGAAACGCCTGAGCAAGCACTTTCCAACATTTATTCATTTTTATCGATTACTCATGACAATATTACCCTTGTTCTTAAAGCATTTTATAATATGGGAGTTCCTTCCACTGTTTTTCTTCCCTTGCGTGATGTCCTTCCGTCGAACAATCCGTTAACAAGAATTATTCGAATGTTTGGGGAAGGCAAAGATATCGTAGGCGGGGCTTTGTCAGTCACGAATGCTTTACAGACAGCAGGAAAATTCCACTATTTACTAGATTTAACGATTGCCATTGCTCGAAAAAGAAGTCGCGCAGCTCCTCAGGAGGTTTCAGGGGTTTTAGAGATGTTGGGTAGCTCAGGGAAAATTGAAAATTGGGGCGCACAAGAATGGAGTGATTTTAAAGGACAGATTGATCGTTATTATGCCGCTGGTTTTAAGGTCATTAGTTTTACGATTTTTAAATACTTTATTGCGCATGAACATGAGCCTCAGATTGTGGCAGAGTTAAAGCGTGATGTGGAAGAAAGCCTTGGAAACATTGCCTGGGGAACCTTCAAGGGCTTCACGGATGACTTTATGCGTAAGTATAGTTTGACTTCCAAGGATGAGATGGCTTTGCTTGGAAAATACATGCCCATGTATAACGATACGGCTAAACGCTATGAGAATATATATGAAAAAATAAAGGCAGTTCTCCAAAGCAGAGGTGCTGCTTGGACTGAAGAGGTTGATCCCGGATTAAGGTCTTTGTATAAGCTTGGCGGTAGCCGGAGTACCGTCGTATATGACGCTCAAGGAACAGTGCGTCGTGATAACCGAGAGGCTTTTCATCAATCATTAAGGGGGCTAATTCCTAAAAAATTAGAAGAAAAATCAGAAGAGATTGTTTTGCGTAATTTGTTTGATACGAGTTCCACGGCTCTGCAACAGTTGCGGCAAGCTTTGATTCAGATCACAATGAAAGAGGGCGGTTTAGCTGCCACAAATTTGTCGCAAACCCCTAGCGATGAAGCCAGCATTCAAGGTTGGTTGCAAAAATGGTCAACACTTTTTAAGGATACTTTTAAGCTGCATGTGTTAACTCGTTTAGAAAAAGTTATTATGCAAAAAGTGGAAGAGATGAATGTTGTGGAATTAGAGGGTGCTTTAGCAGATATTCAGAAAGCCTTAACAGTGGGTATGGACGAATTAAAATTTAATGTTGATAAAGATATGGTTAAGATCCTTTCCGGAGACAAACTTTCCAAGTCTGAAAGAATCCAAAAGATGGAGGATCTTTTTCTTCGTAAATGGATGGTTCGCATAAAAACAAGCAGTCTCCAAAATGATTTGTTGTTTCAACGCTGGCTGGATGAAGGGGTAACTGCTTTTAGCGTTAAGCTTCATTCGAAGATCATTCGTGACAGAGGAGATTCCTTTTTCGAGCTCAAGGATTTGGATAAAATTTTACGCGAAGCCCTTGTTAGTGCACGTGCGCAAAGACTGACTTCGTCCGCTACGCCGAGTAAGATAAAAGAAAATAGAAGTGTTTTGAAGGCTCATGTTATTCAAAAAATATCACAGATTTTTTTGCCTGAAATAGAAGGTGTCGAAGCGGAGCTGGATCTTTTTTCTATTATTGAAACAGAGACTCAAGAACCTTTTTATGTTGGTTTTTTTGACGATCTATTGCATTTGATGGGTTTTATGTTGTCTGGTGTTTGCACAGCTTACTATCGCCCTGATCAGGTTAAAAACACTGATTATCATTTTGGAAAATTAGCAATTAAGAACTCTTCTGGAAGAGTTGCGGCAGTGAGTCAGGTTCAAATTTTAAGGACAGATATTCAAGGTTATGCTCGAAGTAAAAGTCCCAAGGGGTGGACTGTTTTGGCACTTCCTGGAATTAATCTTGCTGACAAGGAGTTGGGGATGGATCCAGAGAGAGCTGTTTTAGCTCTTCTTGAAACAGCTCAAAGATTAGCGCTTGAAAACGGTTTGGCCGCTGCCGTGATTCCTGACTCTGAGAGTATTTATTCCAACCGTGACAATGTTAAAGAAGTGATAAAAGCGCTAGAAGGGAAGAGGTGGCTAAAAAAAGAAAAATTAGTTTCTAGTACAGTTTTATCTACAGGAGAGCACAATTACTCTTACAGCGAAGTATATGTTATTGATATTCCACAAGAAGCTTTTATGCTTAGTTCGGCATCTGTGCAACAGCGTTTGGAGAGTGAGCGAGAACAAGCTGAGCAGCTTGAAAAAGGACTGCAGATGCCTTTTGCAGACGGTATAGGCGATCTTGTGTTTGAAAAGGGCGTTTCCGAGACTGAGGCGCGAAATATTCATTCCGCAATTGAAAAAGCAATTAACTTAATGCCTCAAAGCCTCATCGGAAATATCCGTATTAATGCCAATATTGAGGATGTTCGGTTAATGATCCGGCCTGATTGGACGGCGGAATCAAGCCGTGTGCATAAATCTGATGCAGAAATCGAGCTAATTTTAGGGCGAGATGTTCTTTATCGTCCAGGCAAAATAGATCAGATTACTTTGCGTGAAAATTTGGCAGAATTTCTAGCCGCATTTATTTTGGATGACTATGGCATTCTTAAAGAAGTGAGTAAAGCTAATGAAAATGCTTATTTTAAAATTGAAAATATCAAGGCGCTTTTAAATTACCGTAGTTATCTAGAGCATTATTACAAAGTTATTCATAAATTTAACTGGGAAGAAAGTCGAAAAAAATTCGAAGAAGGTTCTCCCGCAGAGCAAAAATCCCTGATTGCTCGAGATGGTGAAGAGCTAGATGGATTCACTGAGAGCTGGCAGAAAGTGAAGCAGTTTAATTTATTTCTTAATTTGATGGATGATGCTGATCCAGCTTTTTTGGTTTTTAATTACCTTCATTTGCTTTCTAACCCAGAAGCAGAACTAGACGATGAGGCTGTTGCAGCCTTGATTGGTGATCTTGTGTCGCTTGACACCCTATCTCAAACAAGCTTTTCGATTTTAAGAAACCATATTAAAGAGTTCTTTTTTCATGGGAAGGTTCCAGTTAAGGTTGGAGATACGAGTGTTGAAAAAAATGTTTTTGACTACTTTGATAATTCTGAGCGTTTAAGCGAAATCGTGGAAACACTGGCCTTAGTTGATAATGAAAATGTGTTCTACCAAACTGCCCGAAGTGTTTTGAAAAATATTTTGCCACTTTCTGAGGAGCAAGTGAACTTGGAAATTGAATCGATGGTGGATAAGAATATTTTTCACGCGCAAAACCGATCGGATAAGGTGATGGATTTTTTAAGGGACTTTTTAACTCGAAGAATAGGTGGAAAAGCGTTGAAAAGCATTATGGATCACTTCACATTAGAAAGAGGATCTAATTATATTCCAGGGTTCAAGCTCAGTTCACTTGAGTTAGATGAAGGTGTTGATGCTGATGATTACGGATTTCTTGAGTATAAGCAGACAGATACCAATGACTATAAACTGGTTTTTCATGAGCCAGGCTCTGAAGAGGGTATGGATATTTCTGATGCACAGTCCTCAGCTGATTCTGACCCAGATTGGGGACACAAGTTATTTCCTTTTCCAAAAACTAATCGTTCAGAAAGTCGTGTGGTTGTGGGTGATAAAGATGCATGGAATCAAAAACTTCAATTGGGTTCAGGCAGTGATTTATTGTTCCCTAAAAACTCAGCTACGAAAAACCCTGGAAATGTGCGTGAGATGATCCTACAGCTTAGAAGAAACGATAAACCGTTCACCGTTTTTTTAGATGCGGCGGATTTCCTAAGTTTGTCAAAGGCACAGAAGCAAGAGTGTTTATTTATTGCACTTTCAAATAAAGCCGCTCGCATAGTGGTATATAACGAGCGTGGGCAAGTGAAGGACAAAGAACTTAATGCTCTGTTGAAACTTGAGCGAGTGGAGAGGACAGATAAGGATCTTGAAAGAGCCGCCGTGGCTTTTTCCAGAATGAATACTCCTGCCATTCATCTATCAAAACACATTTTGCCTACGCAGGCATTAGTTGGAAGTTTGCATAAAAAAGTGGCTTTTTTTAAAGCGAACGGAAACAAAAGCGGAACGCTTGCAACGGCGATTCTATGGGCTGTTTCAGGCGGTGAAAGCGTGCATTTCCAAGGTGTAAAAAATGAAAATGGATTTTGGACAGTCGCAGACTCTTTGCTTAATGAGCTTCAAAGAGTTTATGAAAATAACTTTGTTTTTGCTTTGGCTGCGTAACTTTTAAACGCGGAGCTGTTTCTCGGCGTCAACGACATCGCGGTCGATTAACTTGCGGGCTTTGGATGCCGTGGCTTGCAATGCGGCGGGTGAATGCGGAGCGTGTTGAATTTCCCGCAAAAGCTGAATGATCATACGTAAATGTCTTACAAAGCTACCTTCATCTTCCGTGCTGCGTTTCAATGTTTCATCAAAAGTCAGGCCATGCGTCCACTTTTCAACGGGCTCCGCTAAGAAAAAATGCGGGCGTTTGGTGTAAGGAAAGACATCAAACTTTTCTTCGTTTTTATGGATGAGGCGATGATGGTGATTCGCTGCCTTTAAAAGTTCTTCATGCGCCATAGATAAAGGTTTCGCGAAATCATTTTTGCGCGGTTCAAAGATGAGCCCTGAAAGCAGCACACAAAGATCATGTTCATTGAGATTCGCAAGTTGTCCCGCGCCGTGCATCTCAGCCAGCATGAGTTCATATCCAAAAATGGTGGATGCAAACTCGCCCTTTTGCGTCAGCCCTTCATGCGTGAGATAGCCCATCGCTTGCAGCATGTCGATTTTGTTTTCAAGCAACTGCTTGCCTTCATCTTGTCTTTTGCGCGAAGATTGATAGCAATGAAAAGTGCGCGGATAAATGGTGAGCAAGTCGCGGCCAGATTTACGGTAAAGATTAAGCAAAGTGGCGTAAGTGGTGTTGAACTGGCTGCGTACGCGTTCAGGATCGCCGAAAATAACTCGCATGATTTGTGAGTAAGGGATGCGGTCGGGCTGAACGCGCGAATAGACAAAGCCTTCGTGATCAAGACCGCGGCGTCCCGCGCGACCGGCCATTTGAAAGAAGTCGCGCGTGGTTAAAAAATCAAAGCCGGTGCCGTAAAACTTTTCAAGCTCATCGAAAATAACCGCTTTGGCGGGCATGTTGATGCCGAGAGCGAAGGTTTCGGTTGTAAAAATAAATTTGATCAGTCTACTTGTGAAAAGCCGTTCAATGACTTCTTTAAGCGTGGGCAGCATGCCGGCGTGGTGAAAGGCAATGCCTTGGACGATTAGCGGGCGGATCGATTCCGCCGATGCTTCTTTCTCGATGCCGAACTGAAACAAGAGTTCGTCGAAAAGCCGCTCAACCTGAATGCGTTCTTCTTTGGTCAAAAAATTCCAGGTTAATGTTTCAAATGCCAGCTGCTCGGTTTTTTTGCGGCCGAAACAAAAGTAAATCGCGGGCAATCGTTTGTGATCAATCAGTTCTTTGATGAGCGGTGTCAGCAAATTGGGTTGAGGGCGGGGCGGGCGAATACCGCGGCGTTTTTCACGGCTGCTGACGCGCCAGGAGTCTTTATTAAAATAGCCTTCGCGTAAAAGATGTTTGCTGTCTTCAAAAACTTTACCCTGACATTGATAAAGAAATTTAAGCGGAACAGGGCGGTGCTTCTCGACGATGACTTGAAGGTCGCGTCCGTGAATGCTTTTAATCCAATCGGCAAGCTCGCGTACGTTTGGAATGGTGGCCGAAAGCGCCAGAATTTTAATTTCATGCGGCGTAAAGAGCAGGGATTCTTCCCAAACCGTGCCGCGTTCGGCGTCGTCCAGGTAATGCACTTCATCGAAAATGACCCAGTCGACACTCGCCACGCGTTCAGAGGCTTCAAAAAGACAATTGCGGTAAATTTCGGTGGTCATGATCACTACCGGCGCGTCGGGGTTAATCGAAACATCGCCGGTTAAAATACCGACTTTATCGATGCCGTAGACTTCCTTGAAGTCGCGGAACTTCTGGTTGCTGAGAGCTTTGATCGGCGCCGTGTAGATGACTTTTTTGCCTTTATCCATGGCTTGGCGTACGGCGGCATCGGCGATGACGGTTTTGCCGGCGCCGGTGGGAGCGGAAACGAAGAGAGAATGCTCTTGTTCAATCCAGGAAAGTGCTTCCTTTTGAAAAGGGTCAAGCTCGAAAGGAAAATTCTGCATTTGCTAAGTATAGAGAGCTTGAGGCTTATCGCCAATAGTAAATAGTTTTGTTAATTGGGGCAGAGCTTAAAACCAAACTCTTGTTCTGCTCAGACAGCCGCGTCCTTTGGCGCGGAACTCGCATTCCAAGAGTTTAGTTTTAAGCTTTTCGCAAAAAAGGGGGAGGGGGCTGTTAAGCTGAGAAACATGTGTTTGTGTGGCAGCAGATGTTTCCCATTTTGTTCACTTTCGAGGTTGCGGAACGAAACCTCGAAAGCGGAGTGTAGGTTTAAATTGTTGATCTGTAGTTGGGTGACTTCGTCTGTTATAATTTTGTCTTGTTTTAAAAAGGAGATGGTGTTGAAAACAGTTCAAGATTTGCCGGAATTTAAATTTGCTTGGGACGCGGTGCGTGCGGGGATGCTGCTTGCGCGCAAAGTATATATTGCCATGGCCGGTCAATCGATGATCAAAGAAGATCATTCTCCTGTTACCGTTGCGGATTTTGCCGTGCAGGCTGTGATCAGCGCGAAACTGATGAAAGCGTTTCCGGGATCGGTGCTGGTCGGAGAAGAAACCGTGGAAGAGCTTCAATCCGAAGCCGGACAAAAAGTTTTACGCCAAGCCATTCAATTTGTACAAACCGTTTATCCCTCCGCGCAGCCTTTAGATGTGATTAATTGGATTCAAAACGGTGCCAGTGAATGCGGCGAAGATTTTTGGACTTTGGATCCTATTGACGGAACGCGCGGCTACATTGATGGACGTCAATACGCAGTGGCGCTTGCGCATATAAAAAAAGGCAAAGTGGTGTTTGGAGCGCTCGGATGTCCCAATATGGATTGCTTGCACGGCGCGAAGGGCGATGGGTTGCTTGTTTTGGCGGGGCGCGGACACGGGGCTTGGTCGGCGCCGATTACGGAGGGGCAAGCTTGGACGCGGCTGCATGTGTCCTCACAAAAGAAAATTGAAGACGCGTTGATTGTGACGTCGTTTCACGGTAAGCACACCAGCCATAATCGCACCGAAATTTTGCGGCAAAAACTGGGCATGAAACCTGAGCCGCATCTTTTGGACAGTCAAGCCAAGCATGCCTTGGTCGCTGCGGGCCGCGGTGATATTTTCTTTCGCCTTTTGCCCAAGTCCAATCCTGATTATGAAGAGAAAATTTGGGATGCCGCCGCGGGCGTAATTGCAATTGAAGAGGCGGGCGGAAAAGCATCCGACTTGGACGGAAAAGAACTGGATTTTAGCGCGGGTAAAACTTTGGCGAAAAATCGCGGGGTTCTCGCGACGAACGGCTGGCTGCATGATGACGTTTTGCGTGGATTGAAATTGGTCGAACAGGAGCCCGCATGATTTTTGATTTAGGTTTGATGATAGTGGCTTTCCTTTTGGTGGTGAAAGGCGGCGGTTGGTTTGTGGACGCGAGTATTGTGATTGCGCGCCATTTTCGTTGGCCGCGTATCTTGGTTGGCGGAACTTTAGTGACGCTCGCGACAACTGCACCGGAACTCATCGTTTCTTTAACGGCCAGTGCTTCCGGGCATGGCGGTTTGTCGATTGGCAATGCCGTGGGCTCGGTGATTGTGAATTCCGGTTTTGTGATCGGCGTGGTGGCTTTAATGTCGCCGATGGTGATCCGCATTGAGGAGTTTCGCCCACGCGCGGTTTGGATGTTTACGGCAGCCGTAGGGCTTGTGATGCTTTCTTGGTCTTTGCGTCTTGAACGTTGGGCTGGTTTTTTACTGTGTGCGCTTGCGGCGGGATATTTGATCAACGATTATTTTCAGATGAAGCGTCAAACCTCCATGCTCGAAGAAGGGGTGGATGAAGCTGTCGCTCAGCCGATTGCGAAGCAATGGTTTTGGTTTGTGGTGGGAGCGGTTTTGATTTTAATCGGGAGCCGTTTGCTTGTTACGAGCGCGGTTAGTCTCGCTGAGCGATTGGGGATTTCTTCAATTATCATCGGCCTGACTCTGATTGCATTTGGAACTTCTTTGCCGGAGTTTATTACCGCGGTGATTTCCGCGCGGCGCGATGCGTCGGATCTTTCGGTTGGGAATATTTTAGCGGCCAATATTGTGAATTTGACTTTGGTCGCGGGCGGCGCGGCTTCGATTCAGGCCTTAGAAATTAATGAATTCACGCGCCGCTATTCGTATTCGGTGATGCTGCTTTTGATTTTGGTTTTAATCGCAGCGTTCTGGCGCGGACGGGCCGGAAAAAAAGCCGGCTTAATTTTACTGGTTATTTACCTTGCTTATACGGCCGGGTTAATTATCTTTCAAAAACAATGTGATGGTTTTTTTCAGCAAGTTTTGCTTTGTTCGGATGTTCTCTAGCTTTGAGTAAAGGAGATTGATATGGTTTTGACACCTTCCACCATGATGACCTTAGGAACGAAAGCTCCTGACTTTGAACTCGTGAATGTTGTGAACGGTCAAAAGGAAAGCATCCTTGCCGAGAAAAAAGCCAAGGGGCTGGTGGTGATGTTTATTTGCAGACATTGCCCGTATGTGAAGCATATTGAAAAGGAGCTTGCGCAATTCGGCCGCGATTACGCAAACAAAGAAGTTGGAGTTGTTGCGATAAGCTCGAATGATGCCCAGAATTATCCCGACGACCACCCGTCTCAGCTGAAAGAAATGGCGCAGACGCTTTCATTTTCTTTTCCCTATTTGTATGATGAATCTCAAGCCGCGGCCAAAGCCTATCGCGCGGCTTGTACGCCCGATTTTTTTATCTTTGACGGCGGTTTAAAGCTGGTTTATCGCGGGCAATTTGATGACAGCCGACCCAAAAATGGGTTGTCGGTAACCGGTAAAGATTTGCGGGCTGCGACCGATGCTTTGCTGGCTGGGAATACAATTTCGGGCGAGCAGAAACCGAGTTTAGGGTGTAATATTAAGTGGCGACCCGGATTTGAGCCGGACTATTTTGGGTAAAATAGCTGAAAAAGGTTCATCTGCTGCGTCATAAACTTCGCAGCGCTCGTGCGACGCACGCTTTCAGTGCGTCTCCTCGGTTGCTTGTTTGGTTCCTTGCAGCTAAACTTTTTGAGCGATTTTAAAATTCTGGTTTTTGAACGATTTAAATATAGTTTTCTCTAAGGAGATTTATGGCGTTGAAAGAAGGGGATAAAGCTCCGGATTTTAAAATTCCGGCATCGAATGGTGAAACAGTCTCTCTCAAAAGCTTTAAGGGGAAGCGGGTTGTACTTTATTTTTACCCCAAAGATGATACTCCGGGCTGCACGGTGGAAGCTTGCGGTTTTCGTGATGCGTATAAAAAATTTGAAAAAGCCGGAGCGGTCGTGATCGGTGTCAGTCCCGATTCACTAAAATCGCATGAAAAGTTTATCACTAAATACAGCCTTCCTTTTTTGCTTTTAGCGGATGAAGAAAAAGAAGTTTCTAAGGCTTATGGTGTTTGGGTAAAGAAAAGCATGTATGGCCGCGAATATATGGGCGTTCAACGCGCGACTTTTATTATTTCAGGAGCGGGTAAAATCGAGAAAATTTACCCCAAGGTGACTCCGAAAGAGCATGAAGTTGAGATTCTTGATTTTTTAAAGTCAGCATAAAAGGAATTTTAAGAGACATGACGTCAGCACATTCCAAATATCATGATTTGAGTTCGGTTTATCAGCCCATTGTTGATTTGGTGGATCACGATATTTTGGGTTATGAAGCGTTATCGCGGATTGACGGTAAAGCTCCGCTCAACTTACTGCGCGAGTCTTATCAAGACGGCGAGGTGATGGAGTTCGATTTTGCCTGCCTTAATTCCGCCGTTAAAATTTTGCCCAAGCTGGCGCCGGGAAAACTTCTTTTTCTCAATTTGGAGCCGATTACTTTGTTTCAGGCTTTTGTGACCAAAGGCCTTGGTGATCAGTTTCTTAGAAAATTAAAGCCTTTTGCCAACCGGATTGTGCTTGAACTGACCGAAGGCGTGCGCATGAAGGATTTAGAGCCGATTCGCAAAGGCGTCGCGTTTATCCGCAAAAGAAATTTTCAAGTGGCTTTGGATGACTTTACCGATATCGGGCCTAAAACTTTTGCTGTTTCCTCTTTGAAAGTGGATTACATGAAAATTGATTTGGCTCTCATTATGGGGATTTCTGAAAACAAGCTGCATCAGCAAATTGTCCGTGAATTAGTTCGTCTCGCGAATATGTATGGGTCCCATTTGGTTGCTGAAGGCATTGAGAATGAGTCCGACCTGCTGTATGTCCGCAAACTGGGTATTCGCTATGGGCAGGGCTATTATTTTGCGAAACCGACCGCTACGGTTTTAGAAAGAGTCGATAAGCCGATCGTGAAAGGCTAACTTTTCTTTTAAAATCGAAATAACGAGCTCGTTATTTCGAGCAATTCTCAAAGCTGTGTCTCATCTCAAAAGAAAATCGGATGAGACCTAAGTGTTACTTCTTAGGCGCGGCAATTCTTCCGAAGCAGGCTGCATTCTTTTCAATCCAATCAATTGCCGCGTCAAACTCGGAGATGCGATGATGCGTTTCTTTGCTGAGCTGTTTTTGATAGGCTTTGATGAGGACGACTTCTTCCGCTAGCTTGGCTTTAAATGCGCTGGTGCTGTCCTTAAACTCTACTCCGGTTCTGTAGAATTTTTTAGTGGGTCGGTTGGCGCTATAAACCGCTTGCGCTTCAATTTTAAAAATATGTCCGCGCACTCCGATGCTGATTTCCAGCTCGGATCCTTCGGGAATGGGTTTTAAAGCGTAAAAAGCAAGCCCGCCTTCTGAAAGATCGTCGGAGTAGGTGATGGCGCGGCAATTTCGATTCGTGTCCTTAATGTGGATTGATGCGTGAATCGGAAAACGCTCAAATTTTCTTTTCTCTGATGATGTCATAATCTTATTCTCCGATTTGTCATACTGCTGTAATCAACCGCAAAACCCATGCGCAGAAAAGCCCATTTAAAGCTATAATTCTCGGACGTTCGAGTAACCCCACATTGTTTATCGGCAACTTTTATATGAAATTGACAAAAGATCAGAAAAAAGCGGTTAGCCTCAAAGGGCTCCATGCCCTTATTTCCGCCGGAGCGGGGACGGGAAAGACCCGGACCCTGGTTGAAAGGGCCGTAGAGCTTGTCGCGCGCCGAGGCGTGCCTGTCTCAGAACTCCTGATTTTGACTTTCACCGAAAAAGCAGCCGGCGAAATAAAACAGCGTTTATCCCGCCGTTTTCAGGAAGAAAATCTGACCGCCGCGCGGCAGGATTTGGAGTCGGCATATATTTCTACTTTTCACGGTTTTTCAGCCCGCCTTTTACGCAATCATCCGGTGGAAGCGGGGGTTGATCCTGAATTCCGCGTTCTTGAAAATGAAGAAGCGGAGCTCTTCAAAGAAGAAGCGCTGGATGAAGCGATTGCGTCTTTGTTTGAAACGCGGGCTCCTGCTTTTGCGTTATTTCAAGCTTACGGCGAGCATGGGCTGCGCGAAGCTATTTTGAGTGTTTATCATACCGCCGGACAAGAAGGGCTCGATTTACCGGCCTATTTTCCGAAATGGAAAAAAATCCGTGCCGAACGTGTTCAAGAACAGAAGCTTTTATTCAAAGCCCGGGCTTGCGAAGCTGCCGAAAATGCCGGAGATAAGTTTGATCATGCGGGATGGACGCGTTGGATGAATGCCGATCTACAAGGCTGGGAAGAGGCGGTTCTTTTTCGTGAGTGGTTTGAATCATTAAGCCGCTCGCCTAAGGTGACGCCATTTAAAAAAATCATCAAAGAAGAGTGGCTGCCTTTTCAATTTGAAAAGTTCGCGGAAGAGACCATGGGTTTGTTCGAGCAGGCGGCGCTCAAGTTTGAAAGCCTGTACATTCAAAAAAAACAAATTCAAAACGGCCTCGATTTTGATGATTTGCAGGTGCGCGCCGCGCAAATGCTGCGGCTTTCTCATCCGGGCGCGAAAATTGTGGCGAACGCGCTGCGCCGTCAATTTCGCTATGTATTTGTGGATGAATTTCAGGACACCAGTCATTTGCAGATGGAGTTAGTGCGTTTTTTAATGCCGCAGGCGGAGATTTTTCTGGTGGGCGATTACAAACAGTCAATTTACGCGTTCCGCGGCGCGGAGCCGAAGCTTTTTCTTGAAACCGAAGCCGAATTTGAAGGCTCTAAAGCCGCACTTAAAATTGATTTGGCGGATAACTTCCGCAGTGAATCCGGCGTGATTGATTTTGCCAACACGTTTTTTGAAAAACTTTGGGAAGAAGACGGTTTTCATTTTTCAAAGTTGTCCGCGGCGAAGCAAAATAAAAATCCGGGAAATATTGGGCGCAAGCCCGAGCTTTTGGTTGTGGCTTCCGATGTGGAGGGCGGCGCGGCGGAAGACCGTTTGCGTGAAGGTAGCCGGATTGCCGCGCGCATGGTCCAGTTAAACGACGAGGGGGTTTCTTACGGAAAAATGGCCGTTCTCTTTTCCGCGATGACGCATAGCGCGCTGTATGAATATGCTTTGCGCCGTGCCGGAATTCCTTATGTTTCGGTGTCGGGGATGAGTTTTTATGAGCAGCCGGAAATCCGCGACTTAATTAGTTTCTTGGAATGCTTACAGAATCCGTTGTCGGATGTGGCTTTGGCAGCGCTTCTGCGCTCGCCATTCGTAGGGGTGAATGATGAAACTTTATTTTGGCTTGCGGAAAAAGCGAAGGCGCAGGATGAGCGGTTGCCTCTTTATGACGGGCTGCTGAAGTTCCGTGAAATCACGGAATTGTCCGACGCTGAGAAGCAAAAGCTGGAAACTTTTTTTCATCAATTTCAGATTTGGCGCAAACGTAAAGATGCCGGCCGCTTAAGTGATTTAATTGAAAATGCCGTACAAAAAACAGGTTACGCAGTTTGGGCTTTAGCGCAAACCGCGGGGATTCGCCGTTATGGTCATGTGCGTAAATTTATTCAGCTTGCCCGCAAACAGGAAAGCCGCGGACGTTTGTCGATTCACCGTTTTTTAGCGTTGGTCCGCAGACTTCAGTTTCAGGAGGTGCGTGAGTCCGACCATCACGCGGCGGGAGAGGAAGTGCAGGCGGTGCGGCTGATGACCATTCACGCGGCGAAAGGTCTCGAGTTTCCTTATGTTTTTTTGGCTGATTTGGGGCGCCGCAAAAACAATCAGGAACGCAGTCCCGTACTTGCTTTGCCTTATGCCGGCTGGGCCATCAAAGTTAAAAATCCGATTACGGGGAAAAACGAAGCGGTATGGTCGCATGACCAAATCGGAGAACATCAGGATCGTCAAAGTCATACGGAGCGAAAGCGTCTTTTTTATGTGGCGGTAACGCGTGCGGAAGAACATTTGATTTTAAGCGGTGTGCATAGACCGGTTAAAACTGAAAGAGAAGGCTACGCAGATATGGCTTCGTGGATGGAATGGGTGATGTCGGAGCAAGAATCATTTGAAGTGGCTACGGAAGAAGCCGCGGCCTTGGCGCCTGCGTTCCGCGCCCCTGCACCGGCTTGTTCTGCCGAAATGCCGGCTTTTAAGGACTGGCTCATGACCGCGAAAAGCGGCGCGCCCTTTGTGAAATCCGAAAAAGAGCTTTCTCCTCAATCCGCCCAAATAATAAAACGGGTTGAAACGGTTTATCAGCCCGAGTTTTCGAAAGTGATTGATTTGCCTGTCAGCGCTTACGTTCTTTTCTTGAAAGATCCGGAACGTTTTTGGAATGTTTATGGACAAGGTTGGAGTTTGCCGCAGGAGGAAATGCGTGATGTGATGGCGCAGCAGGAACCGGCGGTGCGCGGTGAAGATGCCGCAGACTTTGGAACCCGCATGCATCGCGCGCTTGAGTTTTTAGATTGGGCGCGGCCTGAAAAAACGCTGGATGCGAAGAGTATGGACGCGCTGTTTGCGGGATTTTCCGATCAAAAAAGAAGCGAGGCAGGAAAGATACTGAGCGGATTTTTTGCGACGGATTTGTTCCGTGAAATGCGCGCGTCATCCAAGGTGTGCCGCGAGCTCAGTTTTGTTTTGAATGCCCGCCGCGGATTGATTGACGGCGTGATCGACGTGCTTTACTTGAATCCCGAAGGCGCGTATACGGTGTTGGATTATAAAACAGCCGAAGGCGATGAGACTAAGACCACGGAACGGGGTTATGATTTGCAGATTAAAATCTATGCGTTGGCAGCGTCTAAAATTTTGAAGCAGCCGGTCACGAAAGCGCAAATTTATTATTTAAAAAACCACAAAACAGTGACGGTTGCATTAGAGGCTTTTGATCAAATTGAAAACGAGGTCAATGAGCTGCAATTGCGCCTTTTAGAATTTGTGAAAGCGAAGTGGAGCCATGCTTAAAAAATTAATCGCGTATGATTTAGATGGGACTCTAGCGGATACACGGCGTGATATCGTTTGCGGTGTGCAGTATATGCTGTCAGAAATGAAAAAGCCGCGCCTGGAAGATATTCAGATTGAGCGCTTTGTCGGCGAAGGGTTGAATCATTTAGTGGCGATGTGCCTGGGTGAGGATGATCCCAAAACGGTAGAGCACGGCGCTAGTTTTTTGAGAAAGTATTACAAAGAGCATTTATTGGATTACACCCGGCTTTATCCCGCCGCGGATCAGGTCTTGGAATATTTTAAAAACCGTGTTCAGATTGTGGTGACCAATAAACCTGAACCTTTTACCACAAAAATTTTGACTGCATTGAAAGTGATGCCGTATTTAAGCGGTGTTTATACGGGCGAAAAGGGGATTCCGCGCAAGCCCGATCCGGCCGCTTTACTCAAAGTGATGAGTGAAAAAGGCATTCAGCCTCGAGAAGTGCTTTGGATCGGCGACAGCCAAATTGACGCGCAGACCGGAAAAAATGCCGGTGTTGATACTGTGCTTTTGCGACATGGTTTTGCCAGTAAGGTGAGCTTGGACAGTTTGGGCTCGGAGTATATTTGCGATGATTTTCCGGCTTTGTTGGCTTTGGCGCGTGAAAAAGCGTGGTAGATAAAATCTGGCGAAATTCCGCGAAAAAGTCTAGAATCCGCTCCCTTGGTTTCATTTTTAACAGATTAAGATTGGGTGAATGATGTCAAATACCGAAGTGATTTCCGGCAATGCCATTAAAGAAGGGGATTTGGTTCTTCTTTGGTTTGAAGATGAGAAGACTTATCTTTTGAAAATCGCGCGCGGAAAGAAGCATCCGATTCATTGCGGACGCCCTTTACTGCATGACGATATTATCGGAAAAGAGTTCGGATCTTATGTTGAAGGTACCAGTCTCAAAGGTTTTTTTCTGAAACCTTCGACGGAAGATCTTATGTTTAAAGCTTCGCGTGAAAGCGGCGTTGTTTACTCAAAAGACGCGGCTTTGCTCGCGATCAAGCTTTCGATTCATTCCGGCAAAAGAATTTTGGAAATCGGCACAGGTTCCGGCGCGCTGACGCTTTTTCTTGCGCATCAAGTCGCGCCGACAGGAAAAGTTTGCACGTATGATCTGCGGACTGATTTGCCGGCCAATGCGGTGCGGAATATTGAACGTTCAGATTTGCAGTCGGTGGTTGAGTTTAATCATCGGCAAAAAGGCGATCCGTTTCCTGAGAACGCTTTTGACAGCGTGATTTTGGATATTCCGACGCCCTGGGAAGAAGTGGAGTTGGTGAAGAAGGCGCTCAAAGCCGGCGGCCGGTTGTGTTCGCTTAATCCCACGATCAATCAGGTGGAACGCATGGCGGAAACGCTGCGCGATCATGGCTTCATTAATGTTGAAGCGGTGGAATTGCTTGAGCGGAAAATTCTCGCGCGTGCCGGAAAATCACGTCCCGAAATGCGTATGATCGGACATACCGAATACATGCTTTTCGCGACTAAGGTTGGCGAGATTCCTCCGCAGCCGCCCAAAATGGAAGAGCCTGTTGCGGTGCCTGTTGATCCTGTTTCCGTTAACTAGATAAAATTTTTCTTCTCAATGTCGGCTTGGTTTTGGTCGAGACATAAGGTAACTTAAGCCTTATGCAGATTATTTTTGCTTTTCTTCCATTCTTAACGATTTTGATTACGCTCGTCGCGGCGTGGCCTGTGCTTGCTGCCTGGGTCCAAATGTGGCTGCTGCTTTTTCTCTGCTTTTTCGGATTTAAGTGGATTACGTTCTACCAGCAAAAAATCCGCACACCTGAAACAATTTCCTGGACGCGTGTTTTTTTATACACTTTCTGCTGGTTTGGTATGGACGCGAAAAAGTTTTTAAATCCCGAAATTAAACTGGATAAGCCCGAGCCGGGTTTTGGATTATGGGTTGTGGGCTGCGCGTTTACGGGTGTTTTTTTAATCTGGGGTATCCCGCGCATTTTTCCCGTCAGCAATTATGCTCAGGCATGGTTCGCGGTGGCGGGAGTTTTTTACCTGCTTTATTTCACTTTGTTTCAATGGAGTTCGTTGATTTTACGCTATGCCGGCGTGCATGCCGCGCCGTTTATGCACGAACCTTTTTTGCTGACATCGCTTTCCGATTTTTGGGGTAAGCGCTGGAACATGGCTTTCCGTCAGCTCATGCATGATTTCTTTTTTAAAACCGTCAGCATCAGCCATGGCCCGCATTTAGCCGCGTGGCTTGTCTTTTTTATGTCAGGCCTTTTTCATGAGCTGATTTTTTCTTTACCGGCGCAGGGCGGATGGGGACATCCGATGCTTTATTTCATGATTCAATGGTTCGGCATGCGCATGGAGAAAACCAAATGGGGAAGGCGCTATTTGAAGCGGAAGCTTGCCGGAAAAATTTATGCGTTCGCGTTTTTAATTCTGCCGGTGAGATTGCTTTTTCATGATCCGTTTATGTATAACGTGATCATCCCCTTCATCCGCGCCATCCACTCCATTTGAGTTAACTCAAAACTCAAAAATCAGATTTCAAAAACACAGATCAAAGCTCAAAGGTTTTCGAACATCTGGAAGGCTTTGAGTTATGGTTCTGAGCTTTGATTTGTGATTTCTAAGTTTGCTTGCGATTCAGCGTTGCTGCTGCTGAAGTGTTTGAAGCGCGGCGACGCGTTCGGGTGTGGGTGGGTGAGAGCTTAGAAATGTGGGAGTTTTGCTGCCGTTTTGAAGCTGCGTTAATTTCTGAAGAAAGCGCGTGAGTCCGTCCTGCCGATATCCTGCGCGGCGTAAAAGCTCAAATCCAATGCGGTCAGATTCTGTTTCATCGGAACGGCTGTAATAGTTGAGCGCACCTGTTCCTGCCACTTTCAGCGCCATTTGCTTGATAATTCCTGAATTGGCGCTGATACGGTTTGCGAGTTGAGCTAATCCGATTTGGCGCGTCATGGATTTCGCGGGATGGCGCTCGTAGGCGTGGCCGATTTCATGTGCGAGAACTCCCGCAAGCTCATGCTCGTCATCCACAAATTGCATCAAACCGGTATGAACATAAATCGAGCCGCCGGGAATCGTGAAGGCGTTCGGCGAATTATCCGCGACCACAAAAAATTGATAGTTAAAGTCTTTGCTGGGAAGCGTGCTGACTAAGCGGTTGCCGATTGTGCGCACAGGCGTGGTCAGAGCCGGATCCTCAATAATCTTCATTGTCTTCGCGACTTCGGCTTGCATTTGCTGTCCGGCTTGAACTTCATCGGCAACGGAAATAATGTTCGCGTCTTGGATCAAGGGTGAAACATACTCGCAAGAAGTCAGCGTGAGTACGGCGCTGAGGGCCAGAAAAATGGGATGTAATTTCATGAGCGGCATTATAATGCTTTATTCAATAAAAGCTCAAATTTCATTTTATATCTATGGATCAATCTGTTTTTATCATCTCGCACGCGGCGGCAACTTGGTTTATGACCGGGTTGATTTGGGTTATCCAATGTATCCAATACCCGCTTTTTACGAAGGTAAGCAGTTCGGACTTTCCGGCTTTTCACGCAGATTATGTCAAAAGGATTGGGAGAATTGTTTTTCTGGTTATGCCGGTTGAATTGGGGCTCGCCATTTATTTGTTTTTTACCGAGATTCGTCCGCAGCTTCAACCCTGGACCGCGGCCGGCTTGGCAGTTTTAATATTGATTTGGCTTTCAACCGCCTTTGTTCAGGCTATGCAGCATCAGAAACTAAGGGAAAGGTATTCCGCTGAGATGGTTCTGCGTTTAGTTGCGGGTAATTGGATTCGAACCGTCCTCTGGACGGTACGCGCCGGAATCGCGGCATTACTGCTGAGCTTTGATTGCATTTGAAAAATTGATTTGCTACACTAACGCTCGTTTTGCAATTATTGAATCAGCGGAGATTCGCCTACTATGAAAAAATTATTTTCCATTTCATTTCTTTCACTTTTTGCCGGGCTTCTTTTGTTAAGCGGCTGCGCTTCATCCGGGCGTGTTAACAGCAATGATGCGATGAACGCGCAAATGGGTGTTTTAGCGGATGAAGTCACACGTTTAGATATGGCATTGCAGGAAACCCGCGCACAGCTTCAACAAGAGCAAGCACGCGTCGCTGAACTGCAAGGCCGCTTAGGTGGCGGTGGGCCGGCATCTGCGCCTCAAACAAATAGTTCTTATGCGGCGGTTTCTTCGGAGCCTTTTTCCGGTATTTACCGCACTCCGTCCGGATTTGAAATTCCTGCCGCGAGCATTCAAAAAGCCTTAAAGGGCGCGGGTTTTTACCAAGGTGAAGTGGATGGAAAAATCGGACCTGACACGCGCGAAGCTGTGCGTAATTTTCAGCGTGAAAATGGACTTACTCCGGATGGTATTGTTGGAAAAACCACTTGGAATCTCCTTAAGACCCATTTAGGTTCTTACACCGAATAAGGTTTTAGCGTTTAAAATTTGGTTTTAAGATAGTAAAAGATCGCCAAAGAGTTCGATTGCTATTTTTAATAAAAAAGAAGGCTGTTTTGGCCTTCTTTTTTTGCACATGCCCTTGTAATTTCTTCAGACACTCAGTACGCTTTTTTTATCCTGCATTTGAGGCTGATTCTCATGTTTTATCGTTTTTCAGTAAACCTAAGGAGCGCTATGGATTTTGATTCCATGCACCGCATCAAGGTCGGGGGGCATTACTATCAATTCTACAAGACTCAAGAGGACTATCTCCAAATCTCCCTTTCTTTTTTGTATGCCGGGCTTAAGAAAGGCAATGCTTGTTTGTGGCTTGTGAATGACAACATGGGGATTGAAAGAGCCGAAAAGGAATTTTTGAGTGTTTATCCGGATGCCACGGGGTATTTGCTCTCGCATCAGCTCCAAATTAAATCAGCTCAGAATTGGTATATGAAACGCGGGTGCTTTGACATGGATCAATCTCTGGAAAATGCGAAGACCTTTTTGCAGTCCGCTTTTCAAAGAGATTTTTCGTGTGTGCGCGGAATCGGCGATGTCGCAGCTATTCCGGATGACGATTGGATGCAGCTTTGGGAATATGAAGCGCGTTTGCATTCGATGATTGAATCCATTCCCTTGATTGCGGTATGCGCTTATCCGATTCACCGTTGCTCCATCGCGGATACAAAAAAAGTCATCGAACTTCATCATCAGCCTCTTTCCGTTAGCCTCGCTTCTTAGCGTTCCCGCTCGGCTGATAAGTTGCAGGTGAATCTCGGGCCTTTCCCCTGTAGAATGCCCGTCTATGATTTCCTTTCTAAATAAAAAACGGGCGCTTATTGTTTTTTTTGCGGCAAGTTTTCTTTTCTTGGGCTGGAGCTCAAGTCGCAAACTGCTTGAGACTTCGTATGTTCTTCCTCCGGACATTAGCGCTTATCACACGATTCGTGTCCAAGTGGGCGGCACCGAAAAGCCTTTTCAAGTTTCTTCCGTGGGCCCCTTTCAAGTTGATGGGCAGGGCTTGGGCGGGCTCGTTCAAGGCGCGAATCTCGCTCCAACCACGATTCGTGCGACCGCTTCCGGAATTCAGTTCGGGAGCAAAGTGTTTAAGACAACTTCAATTTTCGTACGGAGCGTCAACGGCCCCGGCGTCAGATTTGATAAGCGCGTTTATAAAAACGGATTAGAAATTAAAAGAAAAGCCGGCAATCAACTTTTAATCATTAACCACATTGATCTTGAGCATTATCTCAAAGGCGTCATTCCGTTTGAAGCCAACCCCAAATGGACGGACGCGACGCTGGAGGCTTCCGCGATTGTTTCAAGGACCTTTGCCTTGTTCAAAATGATTGAAAAAAGAAATCAGGATTTTGACGTCGGCAGCGGAGCGCTCAGCCAGGTGTATGCCGGAGAAAATGTTCGTCATGACCGCACGGATGAAATTATTGACCGGACCCGCGGCGTGGTTTTACTTTATCAGGGGGAAATTTTTCCGGCCTATTTTCATTCCGCATCCGGCGGCGCGACCACCAGCGCGAATGATGTTTGGCCGGTGAAGTATCATCCCGCGCTTCAGGGCGTAAAATGTGAATTCTGCCAGTCGTCAAAGCATGATACTTGGTCCGTGTTTATCAAGTATGCCGACATTGAAAAAGTCGTACGAGAAGACGGCGGATTGGGTGTGCGCGCCGTGAGTGAGATTAAACTCAAAAGTTATGACCGCTCGGGGCGTCCGCGCGAAATGGAAGTGATTGGGCGGAATGGGAAATTCAAACCGAGTTTTAATGAGTTTCGAGTTTGGATCGGCGCGCAGAAACTTAAGAGCACTTTAATTACGCGTTACCTCAATCAACCCGCTAAACAAGGCGTGACTTTCTGGGGGCGGGGCTGGGGCCACGGCGTTGGTTTAGATCAATATGGGGCGAAATATATGGGCGAATTGGGGTATACTGCGCAGCAAATTTTGAGTTACTTTTACCCTGGTTCAAGTATCGAACAGATTTATAATTAGTTTTTTTAAGTGCCCGTCCTTTGGCGATGCTAAGGACTTGGGCCGGTTTTAATTATATTTTGTGCCCGTAGCTTTGCCTGAGAGCGAAGCGAACAGGACATATCCCTCACAAAGCGGAGCTTTGAGGGACAACTGGTAAATAGTGTTGCTCAAGAGTCAGAGTAGTTAAGTTTCGTGCCCGTAGCTCAACTGGATAGAGTACTGCCCTCCGAAGGCAGGGGTTGGTGGTTCAAATCCACCCGGGCACATGTTTAAAAAGGAGCAGCTACGCTCCTTTTTAAACATTGGTTAAGAAGTGGATTTGAAGTGAGCCGCGCAATTTGTAAGGCTGATTGAGCAAAGGCATGACTTAATGTCATGGCTTATGCGAAAGAAGTCGAGGCGTGGCGAGTGGCCGACTCGTAGCAAGTGACGCGACTAGCGTACACGAGCGCAGAGCGCCAAATCCACCCGGGCACAGTTTTGTTTTGGCTCTGTGCAAAGCACAACCGCTATCCAAGCTCTTTTGAGGAGATTTTTCCGAAAGTGAATATGAAATTATCTTCCGTCGCAAAAAAAGCGGGTTTAATTGCGGTTGTCTGCGTCATCGGCGCGGCGGCTTTTTCTATTCAGCAATTTCTTTACCGCGAAAAAATTTTAAAAGCAATGATCGAGCGGCTTTCGGCGGACAGCCGTATCGCCGAAGTGGTTGTGACCAAGAGTGAATTGGATGAAGCGACCGGTAAAGTTTTGACCACGATCAAGTTTTTAGAATATGACGCGCAGAGCAAGCCGCTCGCGCCCAAATATTTTACTTTCCGCGGGAATGTGATTCAGTTTCAATCGCTGGTAATCCGCTTCAGTGATGATTTGATTAAAAAAGGCGACAAGTTTCGCGGCAAAAGCGCGTATCTTTTTTTGAAAGCGTTTGTGCTTGATTCCGATGACACGCAGGTTTTTGAAATGACGCCGGCTCAGGGTGTGCCGGAAGGTTATCGTATTGGCGAAAAAATTTCTGATTATGAGCAAAGCCTTTGGTCGAAATTTTGGCTTTATGCGCTTGATGCCGAGACTCGCGGGAAATCGGGAATCAAGAACGCGCAAATTGAAGCTCCCGGGACTTTGTTTTTACCGGGCACCATTTATACATTAAAAATTGAACATGACGGGGGGATGCGGATTGACACTCAGCCTGTTCCCGAAATTTTAAAAGGGGAAAAAATAGCATGAGCTCTTCCGCACCGCATTCATCTTCCGGACGTTTTTTAAGCGACTTCGATTACCCGCTTCCCAAGGAACGCATCGCGCTTTATCCGTTGCCGGACCGGTCGGCGGCGAAAATGTTAGTCTTAAACCGTAAAGATGAATCCGCTGATCATCGCATTTTCAAAGATTTGCCGGAGTATTTAAAAGCCGGCGATGTGCTCGTTGTGAATAATACGCGCGTTATTCCCGCGCGTATTTTTGGGCATCGCATGACCGGGTCGAAAGCGGAAGTTTTACTTTTAAAACTTGTTGAGAAAAAAGCGGATAGCGTTGTTTGGGAAGCGTTGGTTAAACCATCAGGTAAAATTAAAAAAAGCGAATGCTTTGAAGTTGGTCAAGGCGCGCATTTTATTACCGTGAAAGCGGTAGACCATCCGCGTAAAGACGACGGTCGCCGCCTGCTTGAGTTTGAAACTTCGGATTTTCCGGCATTTCTTGAAAAAGCCGGACATATGCCTTTACCCCCTTATATTCACCGTGACGACGAGGTTTCGGATCGCGAGCAGTATCAAACCGTATTTGCCGAAAAAGCAGGTTCGGTTGCGGCGCCCACGGCGGGTTTGCATTTTGATAAGGAGCTTTTGGAAGCGATTAAGAAAAAAGGTGTTGAGATTGTTGAAGTGACGCTGGATGTCGGGTACGGAACTTTTCAAATTATGCAGGCTCCGCGTATCCGCGATCATCAAATGGCGGTTGAAACTTTTACGATTTCTGATCCTGCGGCTGCGGCAATCAATAAAGCGAAAAAAGAAGGCCGGCGAGTCATTGCTTGCGGAACCACCAGCGTTCGTACTTTAGAAGCGGCGGTCAATAGTGACGGCGTTGTGGAGTCGGGGCAGGGTGCGACCGGGCTTTTTATTTATCCCCCTTATGAATTTAAAGTGGTGGATGCGCTGATTACAAATTTTCATTTTCCGAAAACTTCATTGCTGGTTTTGGTGAGCGCGTTTATGGGCTATGAAAAGACGATGGATGCTTATCAGACGGCTTTAGATACCGATTATAGATTCGCGAGTTATGGCGATGGAATGTTCATCCAGTAAGCGGTCTTTTGAAAAAGGTCATCTGCGTCGTTACGCACTTCGCTTCTTTGTGCGGCGTACCTGTAAGTACGCCTCCGCAGGCGCTCGCACAAGCCTTGCATCTGAGCCTTTTTGAAAAGACCGGACAAGAATTTATATGAGAGATTTAAAATTTAAAATTTTGGCAGAAGACGGTCACGCGCGCGCCGGCCAATTTGAAACCACGCATGGCACCGTGGAGACTCCGGTGTTTATGCCGGTGGGGACACTCGGAACGGTGAAGGGGGTTTTGCCGCGTGATTTGCGTGAGATGAATACGCAAATCATTCTTGGAAACACTTACCACCTTTATGTCCGTCCTGGACTTGAGATTTTAAAACAGTTCGGCGGTTTGCATCAATTCATGGGGTGGGATCGCCCGATTCTTACCGATAGCGGCGGGTATCAGGTTTTTTCTTTGAATAAAATTCGCAAACTTTCGGAAGAGGGTGTGCGGTTTAATTCCCATGTGGATGGCGCAGAGATTTTTTTAACTCCGGAAAAAGTGATGGAGATTCAGGGTGTCATCGGCAGTGATATTGCGATGGTGTTTGATGAATGTCCTTCTTCGACCAGTGATCGCGCCGTCATTCAAGCGGCGGTGGAGCGGACATTGCGTTGGTCTCAACGCGCGAAGGATTGCCATACCTTGCAAACGCAAGCGTTGTTCGGAATTGTTCAAGGCGGTGTTTTGGAGGATTTGCGCAAACAATCGCTTGAGAAAACAGTTGAAATCGGTTTTGACGGCTATGCGCTTGGTGGGCTTTGTGTGGGAGAAAACCAGGAAGACACTTTCCGCATTTACGAGCAGATTATCAGGCTGATGCCGCGTGAATATCCACGATATATGATGGGCATTGGCACTCCGCTGGATTTCATTCAAGCGATTGAAAATGGAGCCGATATGTTTGATTGTGTTACGCCTACCCGCCATGGCCGCAATGGATCGGCTTTTTCCTCAAAAGGGATGGTGGTGGTGCGTAACGGCCGTTATGCGACCGATGAAAAACCCATAGAAGAAGGGTGTGCTTGCCATGCTTGCCGTCATTTTTCACGGGGTTATATTCGGCATTTGCTGAATACCGAGGAAATGCTGGGGCCAATCTTGGTTTCGATGCATAACACGCACTTTTTTGTTAATTTTGTCGCTGCGATTCGTCAGAGTATTTTGAACCGGCGTTTCGCGGAATTTAAAAAAGATTTTTTAAGCCACTATAATTCAGAACAGAGATAGATAAGCCCGGAACACGGACTTGCTTGCCATGGCACAAGTCTATGGTCTATAGTCTTCAGTCTTTGATCTTTTGTTTTTAGTAAAGAAGGAGTTCTTATATGTTTAGTTCGACATTCGTTCCCATGCAGGCCGCAACTCAAGCCAACCCTTTGGTGCAGCTCGCGCCGATGGTTCTCATTTTTTTTATTTTTTATTTTTTCATCATCCGTCCCCAGCAAAAGCGTTCCAAAGATCTCGCGAAGATGGTGGAGGGTTTGAAAAAAGGCGATAAGGTTGTGACTGCCGGCGGAATTTTGGGCGTTGTGACCAGCATTCAAAATGATTATGTTGTGATTAAAACCGGTGATTCAGATACCACCAAGATGGAAGTGTTGAAAAGCGCGATTACCGGAACTCGAGGACAGGAGTAAGCCCCATGGATAAGAACTATAAGTGGAAAGTTTTATTCGTCATTTCTCTTTTCGCGCTTGCGGTTTGGAAATGCTATCCGCTTGATCAAAAAATCAAGCTCGGTCTTGATTTGAAAGGCGGAATGCAGCTGGTTTTACAGGTGGATATGAGCAAAGTTCCTGAAAATCAGCGCGAAGACGTGACGGAACGCGTGGCGGAAGTTGTGCGCAATCGTATTGACGAATTCGGCGTAGTTGAACCTGAAATTTCCACTCAAGGTAAAGATCAAGTTGTGGTGAAGTTGCCCGGTATTACGGACCGTGAGCGCGCGATTCAAATTGCCGGTCGTACTGCTCATTTAGAGTTCCGTCTTGTTTCTGATGATGTGAATTTGACAGGTCAAGCAGACAAAGGCGTTGTGCCTGCCGGCTATGAACAGAAAAAAGTAAAAGACGCCGCATTAGAAGATCAGCTCTTAGTTGCAAAAGAAGCTGTTTTGACGGGTGAAAAATTGACGAATGCCGCAGTCGGATTCGATCAATATGGTAAACCGATGGTTGAACTCAGCTTTGATAAAGACGGCGCCAAGATCTTTGACCGGGTCACTTTTCAGAATATCGGTCGTCGTCTTGCGATTGTTTTGGATGGTGTGGTTCATTCCGCACCCGTGATTCGCGACCGTATTTCAGGCGGTAACGCACAAATCTCAGGTGGCTTCACGAACGTAGAAGCGAAGGATTTAGCGCTTGTTTTGCGCGCAGGTGCTTTGCCCGCACCGGTTAAGATTATTGAAGAGCGCACCATTGGACCCAGCTTAGGCAGAGATTCGATTGAAAAATCCGTTAAAGCCGGGTTGTTCGGGCTTGGTGCCGTTGTGATTTTTATGTGTCTCTATTACCGGTTGTGCGGTGTCGTCGCGAGCATCGGACTTCTTTTTTACGCCGTGGTGGTTTTGGGCGCTATGGGGATGATGGGCGCGACATTGACTTTGCCGGGTATCGCAGGTTTTATTCTCTCGATCGGTATGGCGGTAGACGCCAACGTTTTGATTTTTGAAAGAATCCGCGAAGAACTTGCGCTTGGCAAGACATCGCGCGCGGCAGTTTCGGCCGGATATCACAAAGCTTTTAGCGCGATTTTTGACTCGAACATAACAACCCTCATCACCTCGGTGATTTTATTTATTTTTGGCACGGGTCCGGTTCAGGGGTTTGCCGTGACGTTAAGTATCGGTATTATTGCAAGTATGATTTCCGCGCTGATCGTAACGCGTGTTGTTTTTGACTTTTTGACGAGCAAAAACGCGAATCTTAAGCTGACCATGCTTAATTTTTTCAAAAAAACCAACATTCCTTTTCTTAAAGGAAGGTTTTTTGCTTATGGGTTTTCTATCATTGTTTTGGGAATCGGTATCGCGTCTTATGTCATGCGCAGCAGCGAAAGCTATGGCGTGGAATTTACCGGCGGAACTTTTACTCAACTTAAGTTTGAGCAGACGGTGGATGTCGCGAAATTCCGTGAAGAGCTGGATAAAGAAAAAGTCGGAAGCTTTTCTTTGCAGCAAGTCGGCGATAGCGCTGAGAATGTATATGCTGTGAAGTTCGCGGGGCATGAGGTGACGCCGGTTGAAAGCGCAGCGAAGCGTTTGGCGGTGCCTTATCAAGTTCAGCGCGTGGATTTAGTGGGACCGAGCGTGAGCGCGGATTTACAGAAGAAAGCGATGTTGGCCGTGCTTTGGTCCTGCCTTGGAATCTTGGTTTACGTTGCCTTCCGTTTTAAGTTCCAGTTTTCATTCGGTGCGGTGGTGGCATTGGTGCATGATGCCATTTTTGCTTTTGGAATTTTTATGCTTACCGGGCATGAAATTAATCTACCGATTGTTGCGGCGCTTTTGACGATTATCGGTTTCTCGGTCAACGACACAATTGTGACTTTTGACCGTTTGCGCGATAACATGAAAATCATGCGCAAGGAATCGTTTGTGGATATCGTGAATCTAAGCGTGAATCAAACGCTGGGACGTACGGTTTTGACAACCGCAACAGTTGTTTTTTCGACCGCGTCGATTTACTTTTTCGGCGGCTCTGAAATTAAGGATTTTGCTTATATCCTTTTGCTTGGATTCGGTGTCGGTATTTACTCGACGGTATTTGTCGCGTCGGCTTTGGTGGTGGATATTTACCGCAAGCCCGCGCCGATTAAGCTCGCAAAGTAAATCCTTTTTTTTTTAGGAGCGGTGAGAAATTCATTCTCACCGCTCTTTTTTTTCGCTACACTTTGCGCATGAAACCACCTTCCGTGACTTCCAATCCCGTTTTCTCGCCTCTTTTTTTAAAGTTGTTAGAGCAGAAGGGGCTTACTGATTCTGAATCCATTCGCGCATTCTTGTTTCCCGACCTCAAGGCTTTGTTGGATCCTTTGCTGATGAAAGGGATGGGTGAAGCGGTTTTACGCATTCGTGAGGCTGCGGCCCAGCAGGAATTAATTTTGATTCACGGGGATTATGACGTGGACGGAGTCACCGGCGCGGCGATTATTTCAAGGCTTTTGCAGAAAATAGGGGCGAGGTTTAAAATTTTCTTGCCTGAGCGCGAGCGCGATGGTTATGGTGTCAGCGCGCGCGCGATTCGTGAAGGCGCTGCGGAGGGCGTAAAGCTGTTGATCACGGTGGATTGCGGTGTAGCGGCAGCGGAGCAAATTCAGACGGCCCGTGATTTGGGTTTGGACGTGATCGTGATCGATCATCATAAAATTCCGTCATCAGGGGTGCCTGCGGCCAATATTGTCTTAAACCCGCTGCAGGCGGATTGTGCTTACCCTTTTAAAGAGCTTTCCGCGGCCGGGCTTGCTTTTAAGTTGGGTCAAAGTTTATTAGGCGATGAAGCTTTTGAGCTGTTGGATCTTGCCGCGATTTCATCGATCGGCGATGTGGTTCCGCTTTGCTCTGAAAACCGGATTATCGTTAAAAAAGGTTTGGAAATTATCGCCGCGCAGAAGAAACCCGGCATTGCCGCTTTGCTTTCAGTTTCCAAAGTCCGCGGGCCGGAAGTTTCGGTGACGCAGGTCGCTTTTCAGCTGGCGCCGCGTATTAACGCCGCTGGACGCATGAGCTCGCCGGACTCCGCGCTACGTTTGCTTGTGACGGATTCGCTGAAAGAGGCGTCCAGTCTTGCGCAGATTCTGGACAGTGAAAATGAAGCGCGCAAACAAATAGAACGCCGCTGCACGCAGGAAGCCATTCAATGGGTTGAACGGAATGTGAACTTTAACCGGGACCGCGTGATTGTCGCTGCTTCCGAAAATTGGCATGTCGGCGTGATCGGAATTGTTGCCGCACGGCTGGTTGAAAAGTTTAAGCGCCCTTCGATCGTCATTGGTTTTCAAAAAGGTGTGGGGAAAGGCTCGGGACGTTCGATTATCGGGTTTAACCTTTATCACGCGCTTCAGTTTTCGAAAGAAACTTTGATCGAAGCCGGGGGACATGCCCAGGCTGCGGGCTTGTCGATCGCTCCGGAGCAAGTGGACGCATTCCGTGCGAAGATTAATCTCTACGCGAAAGAGAATTTACACGCTTCGCATCTAAATTTAAAAATGGAATCGGATTTGGAAATTGGATTTGATGAAATTGATGAAGCTCTATTAAAGGAGCTGGCTTTGCTTGAGCCGCATGGCGCGGGACATCCGCATCCGAAATTTCTTTCGCGTGGATTGAAGCTTGTTTCCGCTATCAAGAAAACACCCATCGGCAGTTACGAAGCTGTGGTTGGGGACGGGCAAAAGAGCCGCCAAATGCAGTTTAAAGAAGATGAATATTTAAAGCTTGCCGGTCTTCCGCAGGGAGCTGTGTTTGAGGCCATTTACGAAATTCGTAAGAAGTCTTGGAATGGAATTGAGAGCGTTGTCCTGCACGCGAAGCATATCGAACTTTAGTTCTGCCCTTTTGCGTTAATGAATTACCGATACAAAGAAAAGGGAAGAAGTGTTTTTATGGCCGGTTGGGTTTGAAAGGCTCAGAGGCAGAAAGATTCTGAATAGACTCCGAGCGTTCAGATTAACTCAAGGGAGTTTTTTGCCCTGTCAGTTCCAATAGCAGAATGGAACAACTTCAGCCGCGCGTTTAAAGCGCAGAGGCTAATGTTATTTAACTGCTTCTTTGGTATAAAGACGGCGAGGCGGCGCTTTGCGTACTTTGCCAGCCTGGATACAGCTCGTACAAACCTTAATGGCTTTAACGGAGCCAGTCCCCAATACGACACGTACCTTTTGCAAATTCGGGAGGAATCTGCGGCGCGTAATGCCGGTTGTTTTTTTACCGATACCGCCTGATTTTTTCGAGAGACCGCGACGAGCAATCGAGTTTCCAACGATAGGTTTTTTTCCGCAAATATCACATGTCTTCACTGTATTGTTTTTGCCTTTGCGCTCGCGCACAATCGGCAAACTCCTTATCTATCTAATATCATTGTTGCTTTGTGTCGCAAGATAAGCGGCACAATGTCTCTGGGTCCCTGCTGCTTGCAAGGGAGTCGTAATTATAGGAATCCCTTCACGCTTGGCAAGTGCTTTTTTCTGGGCTATACTCGCTGTCCATTTTTAACCTTTCTGGAGGAGTGTCATGGCAACCAAGACCGCAAAGAAGCAATCACCCAAACTGAAGGTTTCAAAGACTGTTTTTTCTTTTTTCGCACCTGAGGCGACGGAAGTTTGTCTCGTTGGATCCTTTAATCAATGGCAGGAAAAAGACCTGTTTCTTAAAAAAGACAAAACAGGGACATGGAAGGCTTCCATTCCATTGGCCGCCGGACGTTACGAATACCGTTTTATTGTTGATGGGCAATGGGCTAACGCTCAAGAGCAGGTCGAGTGTGTCCCCAATACCTATGGTTCGTGGAACTCGGTTTTGCAAATTCAGGCGTAATTTTTTACAGATCACGGGTTGTTTTAAGGCATGAAAATCATTCACGTAGCTTCGGAGTTCGGCAGGCTAGCCAAGACCGGCGGTTTGGCGGATGTGACTTCCTCGCTTTCGGACGCATTGGCGGGCCTGGGGCATGATGTGTCGATTTTTATGCCGCGTTATCGTCAAGCGGAGTCATCCAGCTCGGGTTTTAAGAAGGTTCTGGACTCCATTGAGGTTACGCTTGGGCATCAGAAAGAAAAAGGCGCGGTTTATTCGGGCAAGCTGCCTTCCGGTGTAACGGTTTATTTAATTGATCACGCCGATTTTTTTGGGCGTGAATTTATTTATGGGACTTATACCGGAGATTATGCCGACAATGACCGCCGTTTTACTTTCTTTCAGCGCGCTGTTTTGGCAACAATCGATAAACTGAATTTAGATCCCGATATTGTGCATTGTCATGACTGGCAAACCGGGCTGATTCCTGTTTATCTGAAAAGCCGCGAATTCCGCGGCGCTCGGTTTAAAAAAATCCGCACGATTTTCACGATTCATAATTTAGCCTATCAGGGAAATTTTCCGCCGGATTCTCTGCCTGTGACAGGTTTGGGCTGGGAGCTTTTCCGGTTTGATCTGCTTGAGTTTTACGGCAAAGTCAGCTTCATCAAAGGCGGGCTTGTTTTTGCGGATGCCGTGACAACGGTGAGCGAGCGCTATACCCGTGAAATTCAAACCAAAGAGTTCGGCTGCGGGCTTGATGCTGTTTTGCGCGAGCGCGCCGTTGATTTGCATGGGATTGTTAATGGAATCAATCCGCAGGAATGGGATCCGCAGTCTGACAAAGCTTTAGCCGCGTCTTTTTCTGCTTCAAACCTTGCCGGAAAAGAAGTTTGTAAGCTTGCGCTTCAAAAAGAAAATGAATGGGCGCAGGATGAGAAAACACCGGTGTTCGCTTTTGTTTCGCGGCTTGTGGCGCAAAAAGGGTTGGATGTTTTAATTCCGGCGTTTGAAGCTTTGTCTGAAATGGGAATTCAGCTTTTGATTTTGGGTACGGGCGAGGAACGTTATCATCAGGCTTTGCGGGATTTAGCGAAAAAGAACCGAGATTGGCTGAAGGTGCATATTGTTTTTGATCCGGATATGGCCAAGCAAATGTATGCCGGCAGCGATTTCTTTTTATTGCCGTCTTTTTATGAGCCTTGCGGATTGGGACAAATGATCGCGCTGCGTTATGGAACGATTCCTGTGGTGCGTGAAACCGGCGGTTTGGCGGATACGGTGGTTGAGTTTGATCCGGCAACCGGTGAAGGAAATGGTTTTGTGTTTCAGGATTACAAGCCGGAAGCCTTAGTGGATGCGATCCGCCGCGCCGTAAAAGTTTTTAAAAAGAAAAAAGAATGGCAGCAATTGCAGCAAAATGCTTTTGCCTGTGATTATTCTTGGGAAGCTTCCGCGAAAAAATATGTCGAGCTTTATCAAAGTGTTAAGCCCGTCAAAGTCCGGATTGATAGAACGTAAGCGCGAAGTTCTACTTTCTAAATCCCAAGCAAATTCAAAGTTTATGTTTTGAATTTTTCTTATTGAAAATTTATTTAGAGTTTTATAGTTAGGATTTTTCAAAATGGCTCAAGACAGTGTTTTAAAAATAGGTCGGTATGAAATTAAGTCACGGTTGATTATCGGGACGGGGAAATACGCTTCTTTTGAGTTGATGCGCGAAGCGCATGAGGCAGCCGGTGTGGATATGGTGACGCTGGCGACCGCGCGGTTTGATTTATCCAACCGAAAAGAGAAAAGCATTCTTGATTTTATCGATCAGAAGAAAATTAAAATTCTTCCGAATACGGCCGGAGCCTACAATGTGAAAGATGCTTTGCGTATTGCACGCTTGGCGCGCGAAGCGGGAATGGGCGAACTTGTGAAGCTGGAAGTGATCGGCGACCCGAAAACTTTGATGCCGGATGTCGTTGGTTTAATTGAGGCGACACGGGAGCTTGTCAAAGAAGGTTTTGTCGTTATGCCTTACACCAGTGATGATTTGGTTGTGGCTAAAAAACTTGTGGATGCGGGGGCGGCTTGTGTTATGCCACTTGGTGCGCCGATTGGATCCGGCCAGGGCATTCAAAATCGTCTTGCGATCAAACTTTTGATGGAAGCAGTGGATTGTCCGGTGATTATTGATGCCGGCGTGGGGACACCTTCTGATGCTGCGATTGCGATGGAAATGGGCGCGGATGGCGTGTTGCTCAATACAGCGATCGCCGAAGCTCAGAATCCGGTTTTAATGGCGGAAGCGATGAAAGATGCTGTGAACGCTGGACGTAAGGCCTTTTTGGCCGGGCGTATGCCGGTTCGAGACTATGCAAGTGCATCCTCGCCTCAGCAAGGTCTGAAAGTCTGATGAAAAAGTTCATCTGCAGCGTTGCAAGCGTCGCTTCCTTGTGCGGCGTAGATTTTCACTACGCCTCCGCGGGCGCTTGCTTGCGTCTTGCATCTGAAGCTTTTTGATCAGACTTATTTAAATAAAGAGAGAAAGGTAAACAGTTCTATTATGTATAAAATCGCATTGTTGCCCGGCGACGGGATTGGTTTGGAAGTAACGGAGCAGGTCGTCAAAATTCTCAAAAAACTCCAGTCCGAGTTTCATATTGTTTTTGAAACCGAAAAGCATTTAATCGGAGGCTGTTCGATAGACGCTTTCGGCGAACCTTTGACGGATGAAACGCTCGCGAAAATTAAAAGATGTGATGCTGTTTTTTTGGGCGCTGTCGGCGGGCCGAAATGGGATGGGCTTGAATCCGCTAAGCGTCCTGAAAAAGGGTTGCTGAAACTTCGTAAGGGCTTAAATGCTTATGCGAATGTTCGCCCCGTAAAAATGTTTGATGCTTTGGTGGAGAGGTCTTCACTTAAATCTGAAATTGTCAAAGGTCTCGACTTTGTTATTTTACGCGAGTTGGTCAGCGGAATTTATTTCGGTGAGCCGCGCGGATTTAAGAAATCAGCTTCCGGTGAGGAGCAAGGTTTTAATACCATGATTTATTCCGAATCCGAAGTGGAGCGTATCGCGAAAAAAGCTTTTGAAATGGCGCGTAAACGCAAGCGCGTGGTAACGTCTGTGGATAAGGCGAATGTGCTCGAGGTTTCGCAGCTTTGGCGCAAAGTCGTTGAGCGCGTGCATAAGCAATATCCCGACGTGCAGCTGAATCATCGTTACGTGGATGATTGCGCGATGCAGTTTATCCGTGATCCTAAGCAATTTGATGTGGTTGTCACCGGTAATTTGTTTGGCGATATTTTGAGTGATGAAGCTGCGATGTTGACCGGTTCCATCGGCATGCTGCCGTCAGCTTCGCTTGGCGACACGATCGGTTTGTATGAGCCGGTGCATGGTTCCGCGCCGGATATTGCAGGGCAGGATAAAGCGAATCCGCTGGCCTCGATTTTGACTTTGGCGATGATGCTTGAGTGGAGTTTTAATTTGTTTGATATCAGCGACAAGCTTGTTAAAGCGGTGGAATCTGTTTTAGCTGAAGGTTATCGCACCGGTGATATCGCGACAGCCGGTAAGCAAATCGTTTCTTGTTCAAAAATGGGCGATTTGGTTGCGGAAAAAATTAAGAATTAACACGGTTTCAGGGAATAAAAATGAAAAAGAAAGATACATATAATATTGCAGTAGTTGGCGCGAAGGGCGCAGTCGGCCATGAAATGATTAAGCTTCTTGAAGCATCTTCCATTCCGGTTGGTGAATTCAAGCCTTTTGGTTCTGCGCGTACTAAGGGTGTGGAAATTAACTTCCGCGGCAAAAAGTACAAGAACAACGAGTTGAAATGCAACCGCGAAGAATTCAAAGGGATTGATATCGTGCTTTCTAGCCCCGGGGCTTCGGTGAGCAAGCAGTTTGCCGAACACGCCATCGCTGAAGGTGCGATTATTATTGATAATACGAGTGCTTTCCGCATGGATCCCAAAGTGCCGCTCGTGGTTCCCGAAATTAACGCATCGGACATTAAAGAAGACAGCAAAATTATTGCGAACCCTAATTGTTCGGCGATCATGATGTTGATGGCTGCGGCTCCGTTGCACCGGAAGAACAGAATCAAACGCATTTACTGCGCGACTTATCAGGCTGTAAGCGGCGCGGGTGCGACTGCCATGGTCGAGCTTTATAATCAGGCCAAAGAGTTTGTTGAGCGCGTAGAAAAGAATCCGACCAGCAAAAAGGATTTATTGGCTGCGGTACAGGATGAAACCGACAAGCTCGGAAAAAGCCCGCTTGCCAAAAGCGTGTTTCCCCATCAAATCGCTTTCAATCTTTTTTCGCATAACACCGCGATTGAAAACACGGGCTACAACGGCGAAGAATCAAAAATGATTCAGGAATCAAAAAAGATTCTGCATGATAAGGCCATTCAAATCGCCACAACCTGCATTCGTGTGCCGGTACTGCGTGCGCATACCGAAGTGCTTTACATTGAATTTGAAAAGAGAATGACACCGGATGAGGCGCTTGGGATCTTAATCAAATCGCCCGGGATTGAAATTCAGAATGATCCGCAGGACAACCATTTTCCGATGCCGATTGAAGCTAGCGGGAAAAAGAAAGTTCTCGTCGGCCGCATTCGTCAGGATTTGGCTTGTGAGAACGGCCTCGCGCTGATGGTTTCTGGTGACCAATTATGGAAAGGCGCGGCCCTGAATGCTGTCCAGATAGCCGAGTACTTAGTCAGTAATGCTAAAAACTAAAAAAGCGGAATCCGTCAGAAATATTAAATTGACGCTTGAGTACGACGGAACCGATTTTTTTGGTTTTCAAAGTCAAACGAGCGGGGTCCCTACTATTCAGCAAGCCGTTGAAAAAGCTCTTGCTGAACTCTTTCAGAAAAAAGTTCCGCTTGTTTCCGCCAGCAGCCGCACAGATGCCGGCGTGCATGCCGAGGACCAAGTCGTTCATTTTAAAACCACGACTGATTTGCCGCCGTTTCGTATTCTGCGAGCGTTGAACCACTTTTTACCTGAAGCTATTTCGGTGGTTCAGGCGCAAGAGGTTTCCCCTGATTTTCATGCCCGCTTTCAGCCGGTTTCCAAAGTCTATGAGTATCGTATTTGGAATGATTCCGCCCGTCCCGCAATTTGGAGACGGTTGACGCATCACGAGCCGCTGCCGCTTAATCTTAGTACGATGAAAAATGCCGCGAGATGTTTTTTGGGTAAGCATGATTTTCGCGCTTTTACTTCCGAAGATCGGATTATGAAGGGGCGTTCGGTTCCGATCGAGAAAGTTTCTTTTGTAAGAAACGTGAAGCGTCTAGGTATCCAAAAACGGGGAAAAATGATTGTTTTCACGATTGAGGCTGATGGCTTTTTATACCATATGGTTCGGAATATTATCGGCACGATTACCGCGGTGGGCAAAGGCAAGCTTAAATCTGCTGACGTAACGGCGATCATTAAGTCTCTGGATAGGAAGCGGGCATCCGAAACTCTTCCGGCAAAAGGACTTACGCTCAAAAAGGTCCGTTACCGCTGATTTTAGCCATCGGAGGTTGAGGGGGAAAGCAGTTACTTAAGCTTATTTCGCTAAAACCGCAAATAATTTTTGACAGGGTAGGGGGCGTTTGCTATACTCCGCTCTCTTTTTGCGCCCCCCAGCGGGGTGGAATCTATTTGTCTATTGAATGTGGGGAACTATGAAGACCTTTCGTATTGCGGATAAAGATATTGAACATAAAGTTTGGCTGATTAACGCTGAGGGTAAAACTCTTGGACGTCTCGCCACGAAAATTGCCGGCCTTTTATTGGGCAAGGGAAAACCTTATTTTGCGCATGATCAACTTTGCGGCGATAACGTTGTGGTTATTAACGCGGCGAAAGTGAAAGTAACGGGGCGCAAGTCCGAGCAGAAAAACTATACTCATTACACCGGCTACCCAGGCGGATTGAAAGAGTATAACTATGAAGATTTAATTGAAAAAAAGCCGACTGAAGTTTTGACTCGTGCGGTATCTCGCATGCTTCCGAAGCACTCATTAGGTGAAGAAATGCGTCGTCGTATCCGTATTTTTGAAGGCGCTGAGCACAATCAGCAGGCACAAAAGCCTGTCGCAATCGAGGTATAAAAATGTCAGATATTATTTCAGCAACAGGCCGTCGCAAGCAATCTATCGCGCGTGTCTGGATTTTCCCCGGTCAAAAAGGTTTCACGATCAATGGTCAGGATTCCGCAAAGTATTTAAAGCGCGCTAACCTTCAGATGGTCGTAGATCAGCCGATTGAAGCTGTTAAGCCGAAAGAAACGATCCGCATCCGTGCGCGCGTTCAAGGCGGCGGAATCGCAGGTCAAGCTGGTGCTGTGCGTTTAGGAATTTCACGTGCTCTTGTGAAGATGGATGAAAAGCTTCAGCCGACTTTGCGCAAGGGTGGATTTTTGACGCGTGATCCGCGCCAAAAAGAACGTAAGAAGTACGGTAAAAAAGGCGCACGCCGCGGATTTCAGTTTACCAAACGTTGATTATGTTTTTGCGGCTGTTTGTTTCCGCTCTGTGCCTTCGGCACAACCGTCGGTTTCAGATGCTCGCGCTTTCTCTCTTATTGTTACTGGCATCCGGGGTTCTCTCCGGATGCCAGTCTTTTTTTGAGGACTATTCGTATGCTCCTCTTGGATCTACGGGCTCCTCGTATTAAACAAAATTGATTTAAATTCGGCCTTGGCTTTTGTGGCTATGCGCTGTTGGTCAAGGTATACTGTTCTCCATGAATTTTAAGAAGTTTTTTTTAGCAGTCCTCGCCGCGCTTCTCCTTATTTTTGCGGTTATATTTCTCGCTGCGTTCCTCCGTTACCAATCTTGGGCTGCCAACGGCAAGCCTACTGAAAAGCTGACCTCTTATTTCGCGATGGTAACTAAAAGCGACTTTAAGTATGAATCGATGAATTGGCGGCTCATGCCTTTTCCGGTAGTGCGTTTTTCCCATCCGGTGTTTCATTTTAAAAGCGACCTCAAGCATGAGCTGAGTGCGGATTCACTCGAGCTGAAGCTGGATCTTTTTAAGCTGATCTGGGGCGAGTTTGGTTTTTCAGGAATGCGCCTTCGGAATGGTACTTGGAAGGGGCAGCTTGATGCACCGAAAGGCGTGCATAACTTTTTGGTTGAGCGCATTGATCTTAAAACTTCCGCGCTTCTCTCCAATCGCCCCGTGAAGGTTTATATGAGCGGAGATTCGTCTGGTCGGCACAAAGCCGTAATTTTGCATGGGGAAGTCACCTTGCCGCCACTTGAGGATCCCAGCTTGAATGGGCTTGGTTTTCAAGTTCAGCTTTTGACTCGCAACTTTCGGTTTAAGGATAATCCCGAGTGGGAGTTTTTGGGATGGATTCCCAGCTCTGGTCCTTCAGACTTTTTGATTGTTTTGCGCCGCGATTCCGGCAGCGATCGCATTTTGTTTTCGGGCGATGCCGGGTTGCGTGAGCTTGTTTTCAGCAGTACGGATAAAGCGGTTACGGAAAAGCACAAAGCCGGCAATTTGCAGCTCAAATTTTCGGGCCATTTCAGCCCCACAACCGATGAATTAAAATTTAATCAGTGTTTGGCCGAGTTGCCTTTTTCAAAGTTTAATTTACAAGGCACCTATTTGCCGCATCGCCGTGAATTTCGCGCGCTGACGTTTACTTTCTCTGATGTCAAACTTGACGACTTAACGACATATTTTCCTGATTTCAAAAATAAGATCCCTTACTTTATTGGATTTTCCGGGCTGGCGGATTTGAGCGCTTCACTCAATGGTTACGCGAATCGTTTGAAAATTGCGGGGGACTTTGATTTTACCCGCACGCTTTTTACTTATGGCCGTTTTTTTCAGAAGCCGAAAGAGAAATCTTTTCGTTTAAAAACCGACTTTGAATGGGCCGCCAAAATTTTGTCCGGGGAATTTTCGGGCAGTTTTGAAGGGATGAATTTTAAGGGAAGCCTTGCGGAATGGCGTCCTTCCGGCGAAACAAAAGTAAACTTGATCACCAACTCTTTCGCGGCTGAGCAGCTGACCGGAGTGGTGCCTTTTCTTGAAGATTATGAGTTCGGCGGAGGCATGAAGATTTTTGGGGATTGGAAAGGTAACTTTAAAGACGGTAAGCCTTTTGAAAGAATGTTTCATTTGACGATGCAGGACGGTCGCATTTTGCGCAAAGGAACAGGAGCAGGCTTTAAAGATATGAATTTCAGTCTTGATTTCAGTCCGATGCAGACCGAGGCGCAGGCGGTTCAGTTTAGTTTGGGAGGCTCTGTTTTTGAGCTTAATTTGAAAGGGTTGCATTTGGAAAGTAACCCTCGCTGGGAAGGGACTTTAAATTCAAAAAAACTGACTTCGGGACAAGCGTGGAAAGAGTGGACCGCGTTTTGGGGCGGAGAGCATGAGGCTTGGCTGCAAAGTCAGCACAATTGGGTTCAGCGTCTTATCTTGAGTGAAGAGCCTTTTGAAAATTTAAAAATGAAATTAGCTTTTGGGTCAGGTGAAATGGATATTTCTGCGATTGAATCTCAGGTATTTGACGGAGTTTTGGCGGGTTCATTTTATTCAAAAATGTCAGCGCAAGATCAAAAAGTCCGCGTGCAGCTACAGGGGACGGATATGTCGGCGGACAAGTTTTTCCGTTTTTCCGGAGCTGCAGCCTCCGATATTGAAGGGAAATTAAAATGGAATGCGGACTTTAACGGTTCACGCGGCAGTGGCTCGGAAAGCATGAACTGGGATGGACCGTTCTCATTAAGCATCCGCGAAGGACGCTTGACCCGCTTTGATTGGGTGAGCGCTTTCCGTAAAATTGAACCGCTGGGGGATCCCTCGCAGGAGCAGATTTCCTCTGAAATTGCTTTTACGGAACTGAGCGCTTCCGGCCAAATTGAAAATGACCGCTTAAACGCGGAGCTTATTCAACTGGACGGCGATCGCCTGCAAGTAGAAGGTGAAGGCGAAGTGAGCCGCGAAGGGGCCTTGAATTTGAGACTTAAAACAAAAATCGATGCCGCTATTTTTCGGCAACTTTTTCCGAAGCGCGCGGATGATTTTATTTCTCAGAATGATACTTGGTTTGGTCCAATCACTTTACTTGCTTCCGGGGCTTTTGGAGAGTTATCCGTTAAGCCTGATCCGCAGTCGGTGCTTGAGCTGGCTTCTTATTATGCCCGTAAAAAAGCCGAATCGCTTTCCCGTTATTTATAAGCGTTCTTCGCTAGATTTTAAATTTTTTACGCAGTTTAATAACCAGCGCTCTCGCTGCCTTTTCTTCCGCTTCTTTTCTTGAACGCGCTACTGCTTTGGCGCGCTTTTGGCCGTCAATCCAGGCTGTGACCTGAATGCCTTTGGCAACCTGCGCGCTGTCATATTGAGGCAGCTTTTTCCAGTAGCGCTGGCTGATTTCCTGAAGCGTGCTTTTCGGGTTGGGGTCGAGGCGGAACAATTTTTTGATATCGAAGTATTCCGCGAAGTGATTGAGGATAAAAGCTTCCGTGATTTTTTTTCCGCGGTCGAAATAAATCGCGGCGATCAAAGCTTCAAAGACGTCTGCCAAAACTTTAGCTTTTAAAAAAGCAGGAGAAGATTTTTTGAAGCCGCGGCCCAGGCGCATAAATTTATTCAGTTTTAAATCCCGGGCGATCTTAATCAGAATTCTTCGAGAAACGAGTGTTGATCGGAGGCGGCTGAGCAGTCCTTCATCGGCATCTTCAAATGTTTGATAGATTTTGCGGCAAATGACTTCATTTAAAATCGCATCACCCAGGAATTCCATGCGGTCAAAGTGGTCCAGGGGCGGGACTTTGTTTTCATAGCGAAAAGAAGGGTGGGTTAATGCCGATTCATAGCCCCCCTGTTTCTTCATTTTGAGGCCAAGTGTTTTTTCCAGGGTCTTGTAGTCGATGGGTTTAAGCATGGGGCGGTAAAATAATCGCTTTCAGGCTTTGTGTCAATTTGAATCAGTTGATTGGCTTGAACGGTCGGCTTTGCCCGGCTAGCGGGTTATAAGTCCTTGATGGCAGGAGAGTTATAAAATGCCATCTATCTCTCTGACAGGGCTTGTCCAGTCCCTCTTGTCCCCTTATAATACCCGTTCATTTTTTAAGGATGTAAATAGATGAATTTAAAGAGAGTTGCGATCATTGGAGCGACAGGCTATGTCGGTGTCGAGCTGACTCGGTTTTTATTGAAGCACCCCCATGTCCAGATTACGCGGTTGACGACGAGTCAGCCCCAGGGTGTTGGATTAAAGACTTTATTGCCGGAAGTTCACGCGGCAAAAGCTTATCAGGTTGTGCCTTATAGCAAACAAGATGTTATTCAGAATGCCGACGTCGTTTTTCTTTGCTTGCCTCATACCGAGGCCATGCAGCATGCAGGATCTTTTTTAAGCGCGGGCAAAACCGTGATTGATCTTTCCGCTGATTTTCGTCTGAAGAACGCGGCTGAGTATCCGGTTTGGTATGGGGTTGAACATTTGGCCCCGGAGCTGCTTGCCAAGTCGGTTTACGGCTTGCCGGAATTTTATCGGGAGCAAGTGAAGAAGGCTGATTTGATTGCCAATCCCGGCTGCTACCCGACCAGTGTTATTCTTGGTCTTTTGCCGCTTGTGAAAAAAAAGCTGATTGATTTGAAGTCGATTACGGTGAGTTCCGCTTCGGGCGTCAGCGGCGCGGGCAAGAAGCCTTCAGCCACAACGCATTTTTGTGAAGTGCATGAAAACTTTTTTGCATACAAGGTCGGTAAGCATCAGCATACGCCTGAAATCGAGCAAATTCTTTCCGAAGGCGCCGGAACGGTCCTGAAAATTGATTTTACGACGCATCTGCTGCCGGTTAACCGCGGTATTTTGTCCACGATTTATGCCAAAAAAAATCCGGGCGTGACGGAAGAGCAAGTGCGAGCGGCCTATGAAGAGTTTTACGGCAAAAGTTTATTTGTCAGGCTGAAGAGCAAAGGTGAGTTTCCCGCTTTGAAAGATGTTCAGCATTCCAATTTTTGTGATTTGGGCGTTCTGTTGAATCCGCGCACGGACACCGTGACGGTGTTGGCAGCGATTGATAATTTGGTCAAAGGTGCCGCGGGTCAGGCGGTGCAGAATTTTAATATTCGTTTTGGTTACGAAGAAGGAACCGCGCTTTTATGAAAAAAATCAAAGGGATCTCGTTTTTAAAGAATGGCTCGCTGACCTCTGCAAAGGGGTTTGTGGCGTCGGGAATGCATTGCGGAATTAAGCGTGTTTCTAAGAAGCATGATATTTCATTGATTGTGTCTGAAAAAGCGGCTAATGCTGCCGGTGTTTTTACGGTTAATCGCGCCAAAGCATGGCCGGTTTATTTAGCGATTGATCATTTGAAGAATGCTAAGCACATGGCTATTCTCGGAACAAGCGGAAATGCGAATTGCTTAAATGGCATCACCGGAAAAGCAGCCGCGTGGACTTGCTTGAAATCTGCCGCGGATGAATTGGGTGTTAAGCCTCAAGAAGTTCTGATTGCTCAAACCGGAATTATTGGAATGCGTTACCCGGTGCATTGTGTCGAACGTGCGATGCCGGAGCTTGTGAGAAATTTGTCGGTGAAAGGTGCGCATGACGCAGCACGTGGAATCTTAACTACAGATAAGCGAACTAAAGAGTTAGCTGTTACGGTTTCAATCGGCGGAAAAAAAGTGACGATTGGCGCCGCGGCCAAAGGTGCCGGCATGGTGCATCCCTACATGGCAACCATGCTCTGTTTTATCACGACAGATGCCGCGATTACGAAAGTGCTTTTGCATAAAGCTTTGAAGGCTGCGGTTCAAACGACGTTTAATGCAATTGCAATTGATAACGATATGAGTACGAATGATTGCGCCTTTGTTTTGGCGAATGGATTGGCTGGAAATTCAGAAATTAAAAAAGAAAATTCAGACTTTAAAAAATTTGCCGCGGCGCTTGAGCTCTTACTTAAAGAAGTCGCTGTCGGGCTTGTGGAAGACGGTGAAGGCGTTAAGCATGTTTGCCATATTACGGTGAAAAATGCGAAGACAGACGAAGAGGCCGCGAAGGCAGCCCGACAAGTGGGAAACTCGATGCTTTTTAAGACAATGGTGACTGGTGAAGATCCTAATTGGGGCCGTATTATTGCCGCGGTAGGCGCTAGTCAAATTCAGTTTAACCCGCAGAGATTTTCGGTTGCAATTGGCGGAATTCCGATTGTACGTGAAGGGGTGGTTCGTTTTTCAAATCGTCCGAAAGCCAAAAAAGTGATGGCCAATGCCCATTTCGATATTACTGTAGACCTTCACTATGGTAAGGGGAAAGCAACTTTTGTGACTTCGGATTTGACGCACGAGTATGTCAGTATCAACGGAGCTTACTCATAATGGAACATTTGATTGAAAAAGCCAGCACGCTGATTGAAGCGTTACCGTACATCAAGAGTTTTCGCGGGAAAGAAATTCTCGTGAAGTACGGCGGGGCGGCGCTCCGTCACGGCGAGGTGCGTAAACATATTTTGCAGGATTTGGTTTTTATGCAATTCGTCGGCATTAAGCCGATTTTGGTGCATGGCGGCGGAAAGCATATTACCGAAAACATGGAAAAAAAGGGCCTGCCTTCCAAGTTTGTGAACGGTTTGCGCGTAACCGATGAAGCTGCGATTCAAGTTGTGGTGGAAACTTTGGCGGGAATCAACCGCGAGTTGATCGCGGACATTAATTTAATCGGTGGCAGCGCAGTCGGGCTTTCGGGGCATGACAGTGATATTTTGCATGTCACGCGGCACACGCAAAACGGCGATGTGGGCTTTGTCGGCGATGTGGCGGAGGTGAATATTTTTCCGATTCGGCAAATGACGGATGCGGGGATTATTCCGATTATTTATCCCGTCGGAATTGATAAAGCGGGACAAACCTACAATGTGAACGCGGATGAAGCTGCGTGTAATATCGCGATGGCGTTGAAGGTGCCTAAAATGATCATGCTAACGGATGTGAAGGGCGTGATGCAGGACCCGAAAGATGAATCGTCTTTGATTCCAACTTTGACGATCAGTGAAGTTGAAAAGTTAAAAGCCTCAGGTGTGATTAGTGGCGGTATGATTCCGAAGGTTGACTCTTGTCTTGAAGTTTTACGCCATGGTGTTAAAAAAGCCCACATTGTTGACGGCCGCATGAAGCATCCTCTATTGCTCGAAATTTTTACCGACAAGGGTGTCGGTACTGAGTTTGTTCACTGAAGATTGATTATGAAAACTGCTGATGTAGAAAAACTGTACGAAGACTTTGTTCTTCCAACTTACAAGCGCAATCCGATTTGCCTGGTTAAAGGCAAGGGTTCGCGTGTTTGGGATTTGGAAAACAAAGAGTATCTTGATTTTTTTCCGGGCTGGGGTGTTTCCGGTTTGGGCCATGCTCATCCCAATGTAGTACATGCCATCAAGAATCAAGCCAAGAAGATTGTTCATGTCGCAAACAATTTTCATATTTTGCCGCAAGCTAAGTTGGCGCAGGCGATCGTAAAAAATGGTTTTCCGGGGCGTGTTTTTTTTGGTAATAGCGGCGCAGAAGCCAATGAAGCTGCGATTAAGTTTTGCCGCATTTATGGTTCCGATGCGGGACGGAATGAAATCATTACTTTTACGAAATCATTTCATGGCAGAACCATGGGTGCGATGTCCGCGACAGGCCAAGATAAAATCCACCATGGTTTTTATCCTTTGGTTGAGAAGTTTTGCTATGCAGAATTCAATGATTTGGAATCAGTTAAAAAATTAATTACGCCCAAAACAGTGGGCATTATGCTCGAGCCGGTTCAGGGCGAAGGCGGTATTCGTGTCGCAACCCAAGAATTTATGCAGGGCCTCAGAAAGCTTTGCGATGAAAAAGATTTGCTGCTTGTTTTGGATGAAGTGCAAACCTGTATGGGGCGTACTGGCAAGATGTATGCCTATCAGCATTACGGTATTGAGCCTGATATTATGACGCTGGCAAAGTCGCTGGGTTCCGGTGTTCCCATAGGGGCCATGGTCTTGAATCGCCGCGTGAAGAAAGAACTTTTTGTTCCCGGAACGCATGGCTCGACTTACGGCGGCAACCCATTAGTTTGCGCCGCGGCATTGGCCGTTTTTGAGACGATCAAAAAAGAAAAGCTCTTGAATCAAGCCGTGAAGATGGGCGATATTTTGGGTGCGAAGCTGGAAGAGCTGAAAAAGAAATACTCCGTGATAGAAGAAGTACGCGGGATGGGTGTGATGCGTGCACTCAAGCTTTCGGTTAATTCCGATCCTTATGCCGCGGAAGCTTTAAAGCAGGGGCTTATTATTAATTCGACACAGGGTGATGTGCTGCGCATTATGCCGGCACTTACAGTCAAAACGAAAGAAATTGAAAAGGCTTACGGTATTCTGGATAGCGTATTCCAGTCACTTGCCTCTAAAGGATAATTTATGGCACGGTCACTCGTATCAATCAACGAACTCAAGCCCGACTCCATCCGCCGGCTCATGCATCAGGCGCGCGTGATCAAAGAGCATCCGCGTGATTTCCGCAAAGCGATGGAAGGACAAGTTTTGGGGTTGATTTTTGAAAAGCCTTCGACCCGTACTCGCGTTTCGTTTGAAACCGCGATGGTGACCATGGGCGGCAGCGCGGCGTATATCAATCAGCAGGATGAAAAGCTCGGACAGCGGGAAGAAGTGCGCGATGTGGCGCGGACTTTATCGCGGTATTTCTCTGCCGCGGTACTGAGAACTTTTTCGCATTGGACGATTACGGAATTTCGCCGCCATTTCAAAAAGCCGGTGATTAACGGTCTTTCGGACATGGAGCATCCTTGTCAGGCATTGGCTGATTTCATGACGATTGAAGAAAAATTTGGCGATGTGAAGAACGCGACATTGGCATTTGTTGGCGACGGCAACAATGTTTTAAATTCATTGATGCTGACGGCCGCCAAGCTTGGAACGCATCTCAAGTTCTCAACGCCGAGAAATAACCGCCCTTACAAAAAGGTGATTGATCTCGCGCGGCAGATCTGCAAAAAGACAAAGGGCAAAATTGAAGAATGCCGTGATCCCAAAGCGGCCGTAAAAAATTCGCAAATTGTTTATACCGATGTTTGGGTGAGTATGGGTGAAGAAGAAATCCGCGAAATGAAAATGCGCGAATTTGAAGGTTTTCAGGTTAACCGTAATTTGATGAAACACGCTTCTAAAGAAGCGCTAGTGATGCATTGTTTGCCCGCGCATCGCGGCGAAGAAATTACGGATGACATCATGGAAAGCAAGCGGTCGATCGTTTTTGATCAGGCTGAAAATCGACTCCATATTCAAAAAGCCATTATTCTTTATTTATTGGAACAAGGGGAAGTGTCATGAAAAAGTCTGCAAATAAAAAAATTGTGTTGGCGTATTCGGGCGGGCTGGATACATCTTGTATCGCGAAATGGCTCAAAGATAAATATAACGCGGAAGTGATCTGCTTCTCCGCGTTTTTAGGGGAAGTCAGCGACCCTAAAATTTTGAGAAAACGTGCCAACGCGGCCGGTTCGAAAAAAGTTTACATTGAAGATTTGAAGCAAGAGTTCGCCGATGACTTTATTTTGCCAGCTCTGTGGGCGCATGCGCGATATGAAGGCAAATATCCTCTTGCAACCGCGCTCGGTCGTCCTTTGATCGCGAAGCGGCTCGCGGAAGTCGCTGAAAAAGAGGGCGCAACCGCTGTGGCGCATGGCTGCACGGGTAAAGGCAATGATCAGGTTCGCATTGAAGTCGGCGTTCGTACGCTCAATCCAAAGCTTGAAATCATCGCGCCTTTACGCGAGTGGGAATTTAATACCCGCGAAGAGGAAATTGATTACGCGATTAAGCATAAAATCCCCATCGGTGCGACGAAGAAAAGCCCCTATTCGATCGACAAAAATATTTGGGGTATCGCGATAGAAGCCGGAATTCTGGAAGACCTTTGGCAGGAACCGCCGGAAGACGCTTATGTAATGACGCGCCATGTTTCCAAAACTCCGAAGCATGAATATGTCACGATTGATTTTGTGAACGGTGTACCTGTAAAGCTTAACGGTAAGAAAATGGGCTTTGCCGCGTTGATTGAAAAATTGAATGTGATTGCCGGTCGTAACGGCGTCGGCCGTTTTGATATGGTTGAAAACCGGTTGGTCGGAATCAAGAGCCGAGAAATCTATGAAGCGCCGGCTGCGGAAGTATTGCTTAAAGCGCATGAAGAGCTTGAAGGTCTTGTGATGGACCGCGAGTTTCTGCATTACAAGCGTGTTCTTTCCGAAAAGTATTCGGAGCTGGTTTATTTCGGGCTTTGGTTTTCGCCGCTGAAGAATGCGCTTGATGCTTTTTTTGCCTCAAATCAAAAGCGCGTAACCGGAAAAATCAAATTTAAGTTGGAGAAGGGGCATGTGCTCCCTGCTGGGCGTGAGTCAAAGTATTCACTGTATTCGCATAAACTGGCAACTTATTCCAAGGGCGATGTGTTTGACAGAACTGCGGCTGCCGGGTTTATGAAGCTTTGGGGGCTTCCTTACGAAGGCATGGGCAAGTAAAAATTCTGAAAATGAGCGTCTGCGGCGTTGCGCCTTTCGTCACCATCGTGCGGCGTATCAGTAAATACGCCTCCTCGATGACTCGGGCGCGCCTGGCATCCGCATCATTTTGAGAATTTTTTAGAGCGATTAAAAAAATCGGGAAAATATGAAAAAAGAAAACGGGCAGAAAAAGTTGTGGGGCGGAAGATTTGAGCAGGGCATGCATCCCGCTTTGCAGGAATTTAGCTATTCGCTGGCGACTGACAGCGCGCTTTTTTATTCTGAAATTCAAGTGAATCGCGCGTGGATTAAAATGCTCGCCAAGGCGAAGGTTGTTTCTTCCGCCGAATTGAAGAAGCTTGCCAGAGGCCTCGATAAAATTGAGAAAGAATGGGATGAGTGTCAGGCTTGCTGCGAATATTCCGATGTCGAAGATGTGCATTCGCTGATTCAGACTTTGCTCGAAAAAGCTTGCGGTCCCGTCGCAAAAAAACTGCATACGGGCCGGAGCCGCAATGATTTAGTTGTGACTTCTACGCGTGTTTACTTAAAAGGACAAGTTGCTCAATTGCAGGCTTATGTCCGTAAGCTTCAAAAAGCATTAACGCAGCAAGCTGAGAATAATGCTGATCTGATTATTCCCGGTCTCACGCATTTAAGAAAAGCACAGCCAGTTTTACTCGCGCATCATCTGCTTGCTTATGTTGAAATGCTGGAAGAAGACATTGATCGGCTGAGTGATGTTTTGAAACGGCTGGATGTTTTGCCGCTCGGTTCCGCGGCGCTTGGAGGGTCGGCTTTGCCCTTTGACCGTAAATTTCTTGCGAAAGAGCTAGGTTTTTCGAAGTTGGCCATGAATAGCATGGCTGCGACAAGTGATCGTGCTTTTTTAGCGGAATTGCTCGCCGGTATTTCAACGGTGTGGGTGCATTTGTCGCGCCTATCCGAAGATTTTGTTTTGTGGAATTCGGAATTTTTTGGTTATGTGGATTTGGATGATCGTTTTTCTACAGGCTCGAGCTTAATGCCGCAGAAGAAAAATCCGGATGTCTTTGAGCTGGTAAGAGGGAAGAGCGGATCCATTTTCGGGATTTTGCAGGCAATGCTTGTTGTGCAAAAGGGCTTGCCCCTCGCTTATAACCGCGATTTGCAGGAAGACAAACCCGGTGTTTTTTTCGCCTTGGCTGAAACGATGCTGGCGCTTGAAGTTTTAAGTCTCACGATTCAAACCGCAAAGTTTCAAAAACAGGCTGCGGAAAAGCAATTACAGGATGACGGCCTTTACGCGACTGATTTGCTTGAATATTTGGTTCGCAAGGGTGTGCTTTTTACGGATGCGCATCACGCGGTCGGTAAAATTGTGGCGCATTCGGTTAAAACCGGAAAAAAAATCCGTGATTTTGATTTAAAAGAATTGCAGGCATTCGCCCCCGCCGCGGGCCGTGACGCGTTTGCGCTTTTCAACGCTGAAAAGTCGGTGGAGGGCAAACAAACGCTTGGCAGTACCAGTCCTCGCTTGGTCAAACAACAAATCCAATTTTGGAAAAAGAAACTATCCCGGGCTTAGTCCCGCGGCTCGGAGAGAACCCCATGTCTGAATTTACTTATAAGAAGAATGAGCTTTTTTGCGAAGGTGTGCGCGTTGCGGATATTGTCAAAGCCGCCGGAACGCCTGCCTATATATATAGCCATGCTGCTTTTACGGGCCGCCTGAAGGAATTGCAGCTGGCTTTTAAATCGGTGAATCCTTTAATTTGCTATTCGATGAAAGCCAATTCCAACATCGCTGTTTTGCGCGCGCTTGTGAAGCAAGGCAGCGGGCTTGATATTGTCTCGGGTGGGGAGCTTGAACGGGCGAAGCGCGCGGGTTGTCCCGGCGAAAAAATTGTCTTTGCCGGTGTTGGTAAAACGGATGAAGAAATCGCCGCGGCCATCCGTTATGGAATTTTATTTTTCAATGTGGAGTCCATTCCTGAAATTGCCGCGATTAATGCGGTGGCGGAAAAATTGAAGCGCAAAGCGACGATTTCTTTGCGTATCAATCCTGATGTGGATCCGCGTACGCACCGCCATATTTCAACGGGAAAAAAAGAAAGCAAGTTCGGGATTGATTTGCTGACGGCGGAAGAAGCTTTTATCAACCGCGATCAGTATCCTTGGGTGCGTTTTGCGGGTTTGCATGTGCATATCGGTTCTCAGATTGAAAGCGGAACTCCGTTTGTGCACGCGTTCAATAAAGTGACAAAGTTTATCGCTGATTTGCAAAAAGACGGAGTTGCGTTGGAGTTTCTTAATATCGGCGGCGGATTAGGCGTGACTTATAATCATGAAAAGCCCCAGAAGGCGTCGGATTATGCCAAGAAAGTCGCGTCGATTCTGAAAAAGACCGGGCTCAAAATCATTATGGAGCCGGGTCGTTTTATTTCCGCGAATAGCGGTATTCTCGCGGCACAGGTAATTTATGTGAAAGAAACCGATGTGAAGAATTTCGCGATCATTGACGCGGCCATGAATGATTTGATTCGCCCTTCTTTTTACGATGCCTATCATCGCATTGAGCCTGTGAGCAAAAAAGCAAAGTCCAAGACCGTGGTTTACGACGTGGTCGGACCGGTGTGTGAAAGCGGCGATTATCTCGCCAAGGGACGTAAATTGCCCGAACTGAAGCGCGGTGATTTGATCGCGGTTTTTTCAGCGGGAGCCTACGGATATGTGATGTCTTCCAATTACAATACGCGCGGTCGCGCGGTTGAAGTTTTGGTGAAGGGCTCTTCTTTTAGCGTGGTTAAAAAACGCGAGTCCGTGGACGAATTGCTTGCCGGGGAAGTGATTCCGGCTTATCTCAAGTAAGTGCGTCAGGTTTTTCTTTTTACTTCCGACGCGGTGCCTGATTTTCAAAATGAAGACGGCTTTCCGGTGAGTGAAAAACTTTGGTCTGAATTGATCACCGGTTTTGCGTGCTGCCGTACGGCAACTTCCGATGTTTTTCGCATTCCTGCCGCCGAAGCGCTCGGTTTTTTGTCAGGATTTTACTCACGCTATGAACTTTCTCAGCCGCAACGCCGGATTTTGCGCCGGTTAGAACAGATTTTGGGCGCTTTGCCACCGCAACAGGCAGTCGGTTTTACCGCCGCGGAAGTTTCGGAGCACCGCAGTCGCCGTTTCGCGAAAAAAAGCTAACAGTTTTATTGACACTGAGTGCAGTTATTGTATATTTCAATTCTGTTTTATTTTGGCTCTGAGCGTTGCTCAACCGCCAGCAGGTTATAAATCTGACATATAAAAATGAAAAAGAAATTTAACGGCAAAATCTTGGTGATCGGATGCGGCTCTGTTTCACAGTGTCTCATTCCGCTTCTGCTTAAGCATATGGATATGCCGGCGGAAAAAATCACGATCATGGATTTTGTTGATAATCGTCACCGCGTTAAATCCGCTTTAAAGCGCGGCGTCAATTATGTTGTTGACCGCATCGCGCCCGAAAATTATTCCAAGCTGCTTTCCAAATATGTCGGTAAAGGCGATTTGATTATTGACCTTGCATGGAACATTGATTGCGGCGCGATTTTAACCTGGTGCCGGCAGCATGACGTGCTCTATTCCAACACCTCGGTTGAAGAGTGGGATCCGTACGGAGATGAAATTCGCGATGACCCGCGCCGTTATACGCTTTATAACCGCCATATGCGGTTGCGTAAAATTACCGATCCCTGGGCGACTCAGCCCGGTGCAACCGCGATTGTTGATCATGGCGCTAATCCCGGGCTTGTTTCCCATTTCACAAAACACGCGCTGATCCAAATCGGTGAAAAGATTTTAAAAGTGAAGCCTAAGGATAAGCGCAAGAAGCAGCTTGTTCAGGCGTTGGAAGACAAGAATTTTTCTAAGCTGGCGCAGTTGACCGGCGTTAAAACCATTCACATCAGCGAGCGCGATTCGCAAATTACCGACAAGCCCAAGCAAATGAATGAGTTTGTGAACACTTGGAGTATCGAGGGTTTTTATGAAGAGGGTGTGGCGCCGGCGGAAATGGGCTGGGGAACGCATGAGAAGCTGATTCCCGACGGGGCTTTCTTTTATGACGAGGGTCCTAAGAATCAAATTTGCTTAAATACGATCGGTATGAAAACCTGGGTGCGTTCTTGGGTTCCGAGCGGTGAAATTACCGGCATGGTGATTCGTCACGGTGAAGCTTTCAGTATTTCGGATCGTTTGACGGTGTGGGAACGCGGCGTTCCGGTTTATCGTCCGACCGTGCATTATGCGTATTGCCCGTCTGACTCCGCGATCAACTCCATGCATGAACTTGAGATGCGCCAGTTTCAATTGCAGGAAAAGCAGCGCATCATGAATGATGAAATTATTGCCGGTAAAGATGAGCTGGGCGTGCTTTTGATGGGGCATGATTTTAACTCTTGGTGGTGCGGCAGCTGTTTAACTATTGATGAGGCCCGCAAGCTGGCTCCCGGTCAGCAAGCAACGACTTTGCAGGTTGCGATTTCGATGGTGGCAGCGGTGATTTGGATGATTGATAATCCGCGCAAAGGGTTTTTGATGCCGGATGATGTGGATCATGAGCCGATTCTTAAAATTGTGAAGCCTTATATTAAGCCGATTTTTTCTGAAGCGGTGGATTGGACGCCGATGAAAAATGCCAATATTAAATATACCAAGTTCAATGTCCCGCAACCGAGACCAGAGGATGTCTGGCAATTTACAACGTTTCTCATCCATCATCAGGAGAGACTAGGTGCCTATGAAAGAAGAATCAGCTCCTCAACAAGAGCCTCCGCTGTTAGCCAGTAAATCGAAAGGTCCCGCGCCTTTTGGTATCGACGACTTGGTTCGTTCGATGCTCAAAAAGCACAAGACGCCTTTCATGCTGATTCGCCGTTCTGCTTTGCAAAAGCAATACGAACGGTTCCGTAAATGTCTTCCCGAAGTCACTCCTTATTACGCGATTAAGGCCAACCCGCATCCGAAAATCATCAAAGAATTCGTTGATCTTGGCGCGTCTTTTGACGTTGCCAGCGCGGCAGAAATGAAATTGGTTTTAAAATTGGGCGCGGAGCCGAGCAAAGTAATTTTTGCGAACACGATTAAATCAGAAGAGGATATTCAAGCCGCGAAACGCCGGCGCGTGAAGTTGATGACTTTTGACAGTGAAACCGAGCTTTATAAAATTGCTGAGAATTATCCCGGCGCGCATGTGGTTGCGCGTATTAAAGTGGCGAACCTCGGCAGTGTGGTTCAGCTTTCGCTTAAATTCGGTTGCGATCCCGAGCAGGCTTTCTTTCTTTTAAAGAAAGCCAAAGCTTTGGGGCTGGTTCCGAAGGGAATTAGTTTTCATGTGGGCTCACAGTCCAAGAACGTGGAAAATTATTTACAAGCGCTTGAAATTACGGCCGCGATTTTTGAAGAAGCGGAATCGAATGGAATGCCGCTCAAAATCGTCGATATCGGCGGGGGATTTCCGATTCAGCATTTTGACAATGAAATCGGAATTAACTTCGAACGTATGGCCGCGCAAATTCGCAAGCAGTTGAAGAAACTTTTTGACAGCAATGTCAAAATTATCGCTGAACCCGGCCGTTTCTTTGCGGGGCCATCCGGAATTTTAGTGACCAAGGTTGTGGGCCGGTCTTTCCGCAACAACAAGAGTTACTATTATTTAAATGACGGAATTTACCAGGATTTCTCGGGCATGATTTTTGATCACTGTAAATATGAGTTCAAAACCTTGCGCCGCGGACCTAAGTTTATGTGTACTTTGGCCGGACCGACTTGCGATTCTCTTGATACTTTGGCGGAAAATTGCGAAATGCCGGAACTAAATATGGGAGATATCGTCTATGTGAAGAACATAGGCGCTTATTCTTCTGCCAGCGCGACCCCCAATTTTAACGGTTTTCCCCCCGCCAAAATCGTCCTTATTTAAACCGCTGAAAAGAGCTCGGTTGCGGCGTTGCTCCCTTCGCTTCCTTGTGCGGCGTAGGTTTCACTACGCCTCCGCGGGCGCTCGTGAGTGCCTGACATCCAAGTCTTTTGAGCGGTTTGTTGTTTGTATAGAGAAAATCTTTGAAAAACCTCTAAAATTTAGCTTAAATTGGTAAGCCGATTTGCTACAATACCCCTCCTTTTGAAGTCACTTGATGACTTCAAAAAATGAATACAGATGGCAAAAACAATCCAGTTTTACAAAATACAGGCGTCCGGAAATGACTTTGTGGTGATTGATCACCGCAAGAAGTCGATTTCCAATCTCAAAGCGTTTGCCGCACGGGTTTGCCCTGTGCATACCGGTATCGGTGCGGATGGTGTGCTTGTGATTGAAAAGTCTTCCAAGGCTGATTTTAAAGCCCGCATTTTCAACTCGGACGGTAGCGAGGCTGAAGCTTGCGGAAATGGTTTCCGTTGTGTTGGGCGATTTGCGCACGACATTCTTAAGTTTCCGTCCAAAATGAAATTTGAATCTATTTCCGGAATTATTGCGGCGGAAGTAAAAAAAGACAAAGTTCGTGTTCAATTGATTCAGCCGCAGATTTTGGAGCGGGATGGCGGAGTTTCGGTTTGCGGTGAAGATTTTGATTATGACTTTTTTAATACCGGCGTTCCGCATGTTGTGATTTTCTGGGACAAGCTGGAAAAGGCTAACATTTTTGAATGGGGTCGCGCGATTCGCACCCATAAGCAATTCGCGCCTAAAGGAACGAATGTCAATTTTGTAAAGCATCGCGGCGGTTCTAAAATTACGGTGCGCACTTATGAACGCGGCGTCGAAGATGAAACGCAAGCTTGTGGGACAGGTTCAACGGCATCCGCGCTTGCGGCTGTTTTAAAGTTTAACGCAAAGTCGCCCGTGGAAGTTTTGACCCGCGGCGGCGAAGTTTTGAAAGTGTCTTTTGAATTTGACGATGCGGGGCGCCCGCTCAAGGCTTTTCTTGAGGGCGGCGCGCATGTGGTTTATGAAGGGAAAATCAAACTATGAGTAAGAAGCCGAAGTTTCAGGGATCAATGGTTGCGCTTGTGACGCCGATTAAAAATAATCAGGTGGATGAGAAGGCTCTCAGAGGTTTGATTGATTTCCAAATCAAAAACGGTACCGACGTGATTATTCCCTGCGGCACAACCGGTGAGTCTGCGACGCTTTCACATGAAGAACACCGCAACGTGATGTCGTTTGTCGTGGATTATGTGAATGGACGTGTGCCGGTCGTTTGCGGCGCAGGCTCGAACAACACTGCGGAATCACTTGGGCTGATGCAGCATGCTAAGAAAATTGGCGCGGATGGTGCGTTAGTTGTCACTCCTTATTACAATAAGCCGACACAGGAAGGCTTGTATAAACATTATGAGTTTTTGGCCCGCAAAGTGGATTTGCCGATCATTCTTTACAATGTTCCGGGACGCACCGGTGTTTCGATGGCTCCCGATACGGTCGCGCGCTTGTCAAAAATTGATACTGTGGTTGCGATAAAAGAAGCCAGCGGAAGTTTGGCGCAAGTCGATCAAATTCAACAGCGTTGTTCCTTGCCGATTCTTTCGGGAGAAGATTCGCTTACTTTTCCGATGATTGCACTCGGTGCAGTGGGTGCGATTTCTGTTACCGCAAATATTGTTCCCAAGCTTCATCGTGACTTGGTGCATGAGTCGATGAAGGGCAATATGAAGAAGGCGCGCGCGTTGCATGAAAAGCATTTGGATTTGGCGCAAATTCTTTTTATTGAAACCAACCCGATTCCCGTCAAAACCGCTTTGGGGTTGATGGGTAAGCTTCACTTGGAGTTCCGTTTGCCGCTTTGTCCGATGCAAAGGTCGAATGAAGAAAAATTAGCCGCTTCGCTTAAAAAAATGGGGTTAATCAAATGACTCGGATTGTAATGGCCGGTGCTTGCGGCCGAATGGGGCAGGCGATTTTAAGATTAGCTGCGCAGGACAAATCTTTTGTGATTGCGGGCGGCGTTGAGCAAAAAGGGAATCCGGATTTGGGGCGCGATATCGGCGATGTTTTGGGTGTTGCTAAAACAGGTTCAAAGTTAACTTGCGATATGCTTCAAGCTTCCAAAGGTGCTGATGTCATCATTGATTTTACGCATCCCTCGAGTCTCGATTTGCATATTGCCGCGGCAATCAAAAATAAAACCGGGCTTGTTGTCGGAACCACGGGGCTTGCGGAAACTCACCGTAAAAAACTCAAAGTGGCTTCAAAAAAGATCGCGATTGTGCAGTCGCCGAATATGAGCGTGGGTGTAAATCTTCTTTTTAAGCTGACGGAATTGGCGGCGACGGTTTTGGATGAAAGTTACGATATGGAAATTTCTGAAATTCATCACAAGCTCAAAAAAGACGCGCCAAGCGGAACAGCGGTGAAGCTGCTTGAGATTTTAGCCGAAGCTAAAAAGCGGAATTTGAAGCAGGATGCGGTTTATGGGCGCGAAGGGGAAGTGGGCGCGCGAAAGCAGAAAGAGATCGGTTGTTTTGCTTTGCGCGGCGGCGATGTTGTCGGAGAGCATCATGTTTTTTTCTTCGGGAGCGGCGAGCGCGTGGAACTGGTGCATCAAGCTACATCACGTGATGCTTTCGCCAAAGGAGCGTTGGTTGCCGCGCGGTTCTTATCCAAGAAAACCCGCGGGCTTTTCACTATGCAGGATGTACTCGGCATGGCATAATACGCCGTTTTGAGTGAATTTTTTTTAATCATTTTTTGAAATCCTGAATGAAAAATAAACGATACAATCTTTTATTGTTGAGCGGAGCTCTTGTTTTCGCTCTTTTTTCAGGTCCGCTTTTTGCCCAAACACTTCTATCCGATCAAGCTGATCTCAAACCCGCCAATCTCAATCTTGATCAAGAATTAGAAGCTGCGATGAGCAAGGATAGCGCTTCTCCGCCATCCGGTTCGGTTTTGGAAACTGCCGCCGAACCTAAATTAACCGTCAAAAAAGAAAAAGTAATTCCTAAGCCCAATCTTTTTGCCAAGACTTTTTTCGCCGCGCCTTCTAAAAAATCAGAGTCGATTGCGACCGATGTTCAGGGGTTCACGGTCGTGCAAACCCCTTCCCGGAAAATGGACGCAGAATACGCGGTGATTACCGATTTCGGCGGTGAAGTTGTGAAGACCCGTTATTTAAAAGGTCTCAAAACCATTGATGATGTGAATGACTATGTTCAAAACAACTTAGAAACTTCCGATGAGGGCGGGGTTGAAATCCGAAAGATGGCATTGCCCGGAGGAGGCCCTACACTTTATTGGGTGGGTGATAAAGCTTTTTCGAGCGTGGAAGACGCAAAGAATTTAATCTCTCAAACACGTCAGCAGGCGGTTCAAATTGGCGGCAACTTTGATGAGATGGTCGCGGAAGCTCAGGTGCCTGTTGAAATTGAAGATGAATATGTCACTCAGTTTGATCAGAGTTATGTTTCCAATCAGCGCAAAGAAGAAGACCTCTTTTTGAAATGGGCTGATCAAATGGATTTAGGTGAACAAATTTGGGGGCCATTTCAAGGTGAGGGTGCGGGCGAGCCAGTCTTGTGGCAGTCATTCGGCGAAACTTCGTGGCGTAAAACCAACCTCGAAGACAATAAGTTCAATAGTCAAGTCGGCTATTGGTCGAATCGTGTGGTGTTTCGCGGGATTCGTTTTCCGCTGAATACTTTGGATCCCTTTTTGGAATCGACGGTTTCAATGGAAGCCGTTTCGGAAGATTTTAAAAGCAAAGCAGATTTCTTCGCGGGTGTGGAGTGGCGGCCTTTGGCGCGCAATCATTGGCTCGCGAATTACCGTCCTTTCGGCAATATTAAACTTTTAGAGTGGGTGCGTAATTATCGTTTTTTTGTTAAGTATGGCGACCGCAAAAATATCAAAGATGAAATATCTGCGCATGACTGGGATTTGCAAGCAGGCGTGCAGTTGTTTTATGAGTTTGGAGTTGAGCTTCCCGATTTAAACCAGCCTGCTCCGGAGAATTTTACGGAGTATTTGCAGGAATTTGTATGGGGCGAATATTTTGCGGATTACCATTGGGCAAAAACTGATTTTAGTTTGGACAAATACTCTCATGCTTGGACTTTCAGCAACTCTTTGATGTTGGGCGTGAAGCTGCCCGGAATTCCTCTCCCGGATAATCCGATTAACAATGAAATCGCATTGATGCCTTATTTACGATTGGAAAGCTCAGTGAACAGTGCGCATGCCTTTCACTTCCAAAATACTTACTATGTTTCCGCGGGCGTGCGCTGGATGCCTTTCCGTACTTGGCGCCATAAGGAAAACGAATGGCTTTCAAAGATAAAGATTTTTGGTGAGTGGCTTGCGATCGGTAAAGCTCAGAGCGTCAAACAAGACAGCTCTGAGAACCAAGATTTTGTGCGTAATGATTTGCGTTTTGGCGTTAGTTTCGCCAGCCGCCGTTACTAAGTAATGCTGTCATCCCCGCGAAGGCGGGGATCCAGAATTGAATTTAAAAACTAGATTCCCGCTTTCGCGGGAATGACAAAATGAAAAAAGAATTTAAAAAAATAATTTCGGTTGTCGCGATGACGGCGATGCTTTTGACAAGCGTCGACACATCTGTTTTTGCCGCGCGTGCAATTACCGAAATTACCACTGCACCAGATGTTTCTGTGACTCAAACCGCGTTTAACGCGAATGCAACAGCCCCTTCTCAGCTCATTTCGAATCGTAGTTTTGAAAGCGCTCTTGGTGGTTCGAGCAATTGGGATGCTACCGCGGGACGTGGTATTACGCTTGCAACACCTGGTGCTCCGCCCGCTGGGGTCCAAGTTCTTCAGTTAACTCCAGAGGGAGTTGATCATATAGCCAATTTTCCTTTTACTTTTCAAAGTACGGCCGCCGGTTCTGTTGCTCCGGGAGATACCGTCACCTTTTCTGCCGAAGTGGCGATGACCGAGCAAGTCGGAGCGGCTTTTTTTGAACTTGTGATTGAGTTTAAGAATGCGGCGGATGCTACTATTGCTTTGGGTGCGGGTGTTTGCGGTGTTGATTTGGTTTGTGATTCTGCAAACATTTCGGCTGTTCAGGGGTTTGCCCCACTATCTATATCAGCCGTAGCACCTCTTACAACAGACCACGTTGTAGTTGTTATGCGTATTCAGGATGGAAATGTTGGAAATACGACAAAAGTCCAAATTGACTCTGCTTCGGTGACTAAGTCGGTTGCTGCCGCGGCGGCTTTAAATACTACTCAGACGAATATCAGCGGTGTCAATAATGCGATTAACAATCCTGGTTTTGAAAGCTCGATCGGGGGTTCGGGGAATTGGGATAATACCGCGAATCGTGGTATTTCAATTGTTTCCGTGGGTGCGCCTGAGGGAAATAACTTTTTGCGCTTGGCGGAATCGGCAGCAACAACCGGTGGGGTTTTTACATTCCAATCTTCTGGCACGCGAGTTTCTCCCGGAACTCCGGTGACTTTTTCGGGATTGGTGCAGGTGAATAGTTTGAATGTGGGGCAGTCCGCGCAAATGGTGATTGAATATCAAAATAGTTCCGGGACTACGGTGGATAGCGATATTGCTTCATTATCTTCTACGACCGATGACTTTACTTTGCTTTCAACCTCAGGGGTGGTTCCTTCTGGGGCGGATCGAGTCACTTTCACTCTGCGAATTCAGCCATCCAGCGGATTAGGGTCAGCGAGTGTCGATTTTGATAGCTTGTTCGCTTCGATTAATCCTACCGCGTTCAATGTCACACTTTCTAAACGTAAAGCAAAGGCGGGAGACATTGTCCCTGCTGTGGTTAGCTTTAACAACGAATCAGATAGTACCTTTACAGGGGTTCAGCTGCGGGTGAACAATCCAAAAGGAATCAACGTCAATCTTTCCGATGTTGGATTGAATGGCGGGGACGCAAATGCACGGGAAGGTTCAGTGATTATTCCGATCGGAACGCTTAATCCCGGCGACCCTATTTTGATTACGCTGCCGTTTGTTGTGACAAGTGGGGTCAAGCCTGGGCATTTGTATGAAATTGATTTTCTATTAACTGATTCTGTTGGAATGAATTTGAGAGCCCGAGAAAGATTGTTAATTGAAGAAGATGCCATGTTTGACCAAAGCACGGTAATTGGTAAGGTGTTCCACGACCGCAATCGAGATGGTCAGCAGCAACCCGGTGAAGATGGTATGCCTTTTGTGAATTTATATACCGAAGAAGGCATCATGATAACCACCGATGAAAACGGTATGTATCACATTCCGAATATGCGCCCGGGCCGTCACGTTTTAAAAATTGACGCGCATACGCTTCCTGAAAATACAGAATTTATCACAGAAGAATCCTACCTTTTTAAAAGCACTCCCGGCGTCATGAGTAAGGTTAATTTTGCTGTGGCGCCGCGCGGTAAAGAGGATTGGGAAGGCGGGAATCCTTCCATGCCGAAAGAATTTGAAGGGGATTTAAGCGTTCAGATCACGCAGGGACTTGATACCACTCCTCCTCAGCTTGATGTTTTGATGGAGCCTGACGTTTTGAAATTGGGCGCCGGAGTGTTGGAACGTCAGCCTCTTTTTACATTTGACCTGAACTATCCGCACATGGTTCGTAAATGGATTTTAGAAATTCGCGATGAAATGGGACGCAAAGTTTGGTCGGGGTATGGTATTGGTAAGCCGCCCGCCGACACTTTATGGGAAGGTTTGACTGACTCGGGCGTATTGATTCAGCCCGGAATTTATTCTTATCGATTAATAGTTGAAGATGATAAAGGCCGTCAGGATTGGTCGTTGCTCAAGTTTTTTCGGGTTTTTTCCAAGGTGGGTAAAGTTGCAAGCGCGGAAGATTGGGAGGGTTCAGTCAAAGAAGAGACTGTTTACCAATCGAGCCCAAAAGCCGGCAAGAACTATGTCGAAGAAATTTCCCCGGTTGGAAACTTCAATATTTTCAAGGACGGGAAACGCAGCATTCCCCTTATTGCTAAGCCGACGGTGCGTGTGCGCGGACGAACCTTGCCTGAAAATAAGGCTTATATTAATGACGCGCCGGTAGATGTGAACCCTGAAACAGGCCGTTTTGGTAAAGAGTTTTATGTGAATCCCGGCGAAAATGAGTTTGTTGTGAATGTGGTTTCGCCGGAAGGAGAAAGCACGCTGTATACGGAAAAAGTAAAAGTCAAAGATAGTATGTTTTTCTTGGTGGCTTTGGGTGAGCAAGAGTTAGGAAAGAACTTCGCGGACGGAAGCATTGAAACCGTCGGCAGCGACAAACAATATAAAGACGGTTTCTATCAAGATGGACGACTTTCGTATTTCTTGAAAGGGAAATTAAAAGGCAAGTTTCTCGTTAAATCCAAGTTTGATACAGGCGATAAGCGCAACGCTCTTTTTACGAATCTCGATCCGGATGAGTATTATCCGATTTACGGTGATAAGTCTCAGATCAATTATGAGGGATTAAATACCGGTTCTCGTTTCTATATGTTGGTTGAAATGGACCGGTCTTTTGTCCGTTGGGGCAGTTTTCAAACCGAGTTTGATGATACGGAACTTGCCAGCTACAACCGCACGCTTTCCGGTTTACAAGTTCATCATGAGTCACTTCAAACCACCCCGTATGGTGATGCTCAACGCGGGTTTAAAGTTTTCTCTACTAACAACAGCAACAAGGGCGCGCATGTTGAGTTGGAGTCGACCGGTGGAACGCTTTATTATTTGCGTGATCGCGACATTGTTGAAGGCAGTGAGCAATTAAGCGTTGAGGTTCGCGACAAGATACAGGATATCGCTATTGGCCGGTATGATCTTCAAGAAGGCACGGATTACGAAATTGATTATGAGTCCGGTCGCGTGATGCTGACCCGGCCGCTTTCTTCCATGGCATCGCCGCACACCTCTTTTTCAACGGATATGGCGGATGGTAATCGTGTGTTTTTGATCGCGGATTATGAATATGTTGATGGTTTTGATCCACGAGAAAATGATAATCGCGGTTTCCGTGGTTACACTCATATGGGTAAGCACATTCGCGTCGGTGGAACCATGGTCGAAGAACGCCGCGATCAGGAAGACTATGATTTGCGCGCGGTGGATATGACGATGAAGTTCGGCCGCAATACACGCATTATTACAGAGTACGCGACGAGTATGCTGCAGCAAAAAGATCAGGCCGTTTCTTATGACGGCGGATTCAATTATGCGGATTTGGGGCTTTTATCGGGCAGAAAAAATGACGGTCGCGAGCGCGCTTATTTAATTAAAGCGGAATCCAAGCCGGTTAAGAACTGGGAAGTGAACGGATTTTTGCAAGGTGTTGAGCCCGGATTTTCGAATGATATTTTGAAGAGTCAGGAAGGCTATAAGAAATATGGCGTCGCCAACCGCTATCGTTTAACGGATAACCTGCATTTGAAATATCGTTACGATCACAATGAAATTGAAGAGTCCCTTTTGCCTTTAACATCCGGAAATATTTTGGCGCCATTTGAAAGCTTCAATTCGCATACCGGCGGCATTACTTACGATAACGGTCTTTGGTTGGCTGAGACTGAGTATTTCCGACGGACGCTCAACGGTCCTGATAACCCGGCTTGGCTTTCGCCCTCGCTTGAATCGGAAATTCCTTTCAATGACGGGATTGTCGCTAAGTTGGGATATCGCGTGACAGAGCGGTTTATGCCTTACGCTAAAACTCAAGTTGCGATTCATGAAAAGGGAAATCATCAATTCGGCGGCGGTGTGCGCTATGAAGTCATGAATGATCTTTATGCTTATATGGAGCAGATGTTCGGAAAAATCGGTGACTCCACACTTTTTGGAATTGAAAAAAGACATGGTCCCTCGGCGAGTACTTATGCCAGCTTGAAGTCGCATGACCGCGGAATTGGTTCCAAAACGCTTTCGACGGCCATCGGCAGCAATTATCATTTTGACAATGGTTCGAGACTTTATTCCGAACGTGAATTATCGACATATAATTCCGTGGACGGCTTCGCGGATATTTTTGGGTATGACAGTAAATTTGGCGAGCATTGGGATTATGGCGCGCGCTTTGAGCGCCGCCGTTTGAACAATTCGACAACTCGCCGTTTGGATACATTGGCTTTGCAGGGGTTGGCGCGTGCGAATACCTATAACACTGTTGGCGGTCATTTGGCTTATGTGGGTGCCGCCCAAAAGGTTGAGGATTGGGAAGGCAACGTAAAGTATTCTCCGTTTGAAAAGTTAAAAGCTCGCGTTTCCGGGGAGTTTCGTAAAGATCAGGATCAGCCCGAGCTTTGGCAGGTTGTGACGCGCAACTCTTTGGAGTACAAAGTTTCCCGCGACTTAAGTTTCTTGAGTTATTTGAACCTGAGTTATTCCAGCGCGCAATTTTCTAGCAGCGCGTTTGATTTAGACACGAATTTTATGGAGTGGAACACGGGCTTCGCGTATCGTCCGATTAATTATGACCGCTTTAATATGCTGACACGATATACCCGCATTATCAACTCAGACAAGTTGAGCCTTTTGGGAACGGATTTAAATACGGATGATAGTGCGCATATTATTCAAATGGACGCGTCTTATGACATCAATCGTTATGTGGAAATTGTTGAGAAAATTGGATTTAAGCGTTCGATTGCTTCGCTTCTTTCGGATGATTTCGCGCTTAATTCCATGCTTTGGGCGAATCGCCTGAACTTTCACGTGACCCGCAAATGGGACATCGCGGCAGAGTACCGTATTTTACTTCAGGATAAATCAGCCGATAATCATTTGCATGGCGCATTGGTGGAAGTCGATCGTGAGCTTTACGATTATGTGCGCGTTGCCGTGGGTTACGACTTTGCCGACTTCACGGATGATTTGAGGAAGTCGAACGATTACTCGAGTCACGGTCCTTTCGTCCGCATGTCCGGCAAATTTTAATTTTTTCGGAGGAATCATGAAATTATCTATATCGTCGTTGGCTTTTGCTCTGTGTCTTATTTTGTCCGTTTGCGCGGTCAAAACATCTTCTTTTGCCGCTGAAACAGTTTCGGCTTCAAATTCTGACGAAGTTCGTGTTGATAAGCCCTATGATTTTGTTTTTTTGGCTGTCTTTGACACGGTCAATGAATTGCCCGATTGGATTCCTGAAAAGACTTTAAAAGCGGACGGGCTCATACGTCTTTATAACGGTCGGTTCAGTCGTCTGGATGATTCTTCCCGCCGGGTGGTGCAGATTCGGATCCGCAGCGATTCAAAGCTTCAGACCAGTGTTTTCCTTGATCCTGATTACCGCAACGTGATCGGAGCATCCGAAGTGTTTGAGGCTATTCGGAAAAAATTCGGCGTGACAGCCGCCTAATACCCGTCTTCTTTTGAGCGCAATCGAGCTTCGCCGTGTCGCGACGCATAATTTAAAGTCCTTCAATCTTCGTCTTGATCATCGCAAAATTCATGTGATGACGGGAGTGTCCGGCTCCGGAAAGTCCTCGCTCGCGTTTGACACACTTTACGCTGAGGGGCAGCGCCGGTATATGGAGTCGCTGTCTTCTTACGCGCGCCAATTTCTTGAAAAAATGCCTAAACCGGATATTGAGTCGGCAACAGGCATCCCTCCCGCGGTTGCGATTCAGGCAAAAAATGTCATCTCCAATGCGCGTTCGACTGTGGGTACACAGACGGAAGTGAATGATTATCTGCGCGCGCTTTTTTCCAGAATTGGCGTTCTGACCTGTCCCGATTGCCAGGAAGCGCCTGTGATGTCTTATCAAGTTGATACCGTGATGAGTCGGCTGATGCAAGGCTCATCAGAAAGATTGACTGTTTTCTTTCCTTACACGCTCAAAAAAAACTCAAAGGCCGAGGCGGCGGCTTTAAGCGCGGACTTTTTAAAGCAAGGTTTTGAGGCGCTTATTTTAAAAGATGGGAAAGAGATTCCGATTACTGCAGATTCTTTTTTCTCAAAGAAGGAAAATGAAATTCAAGTCAAAGTGGATACAGTTGCACGTTCGGAGAGTCATCGCAATCGCTTGCGTGAAGCTTTGGAGCTGGCTTTTCAAGCGGGCTCAGGCCGGCTGGGTGTGATTTGCGGTAGCCAGACTGAATGGTTTTCTAAAGATTTGCAGTGTTCCCGATGCCGTAAAACTTTCAAGAAAGTAACGGAGAATTCTTTTTCATTCAACAGTCCGCTTGGTGCTTGTCCGTCCTGTCAGGGGTTTGGGCGCGTAATTGAAACCGATTGGAACTTGGTGGTTCCGGACGAATCCAAAACGATTCAGGACGGGGCGGTGGATCCCTGGACAAAGGCGAGTACGCGCTGGGAACAAGGCCAGCTTTTAGATTTTTGTAAGCGGCGCAAGATTTCAATTAAAACTCCTTGGAAAGATTTGGACGCGCAGCAGAAGAAATGGATTGTTTCAGGCAAAGAAGGCGATGAATACGTTTCGGTTACGGATTATTTTAAGTATCTGGAAAAAAAGACTTACAAAATGCATATCCGTATTTTTCTTAATCGCTACCGAGGCTACACGGTGTGTCCCGATTGCGGCGGTTCACGGCTGAGGCCCGAAGCGCTTCACGTGAAGATCGGCGATAAGAATTTTTTTGAAATACAGGAGATGAAAATTGACGCGCTGTTGCAGTTTTTTAAAGGACTTCAGCTGAATTCTTTTGAGGTTGAAAGGTCGGAAGCGCTGATGAGCGAGATTTTGGCAAGACTGGGTTTTTTGAGCGAGGTGGGGTTGGGCTATTTAAGCCTTTCACGCATGTCACGGACTCTTTCCGGCGGAGAAGTTGAGCGCATCCATTTAGCTTCGTCGCTCGGAGCTTCTTTGACAGACACTTTGTACGTTTTGGATGAGCCGAGCATTGGCTTACACGAACGTGACAATCATATGCTGATTTCTCTTTTGCGGAAACTTCGCGACCTGGGAAATACGGTCGTGGTAGTGGAGCATGACCGCGCTATGATTGAAGCCGCGGATGAAATTGTGGATATGGGGCCGCGCGGAGGGGAAGGCGGCGGACGGGTTCTTTACCAAGGACCTGTGGAGGGTTTGAGGAGTTGCGCGGAGTCTCTCACCGGGCGGTATTTATCGGGAAAAGAGTCTATTAAACGGTCTCCTCGTTCAACCGCCGGCAAGTCGCGGGCGATTCGAATTCAGGGGGCTCGGGCGCATAACCTTAAAAACTGTGATGTTGAAATTCCATTGGGAAAGTTGGTGGTTTTGACGGGAGTTTCCGGCTCGGGTAAAAGCAGTTTGCTTTATGAAGTGCTTTATAACCGTTATCAAAAATACCGCGGCCGGCCGATTTCTCAGGAAGACTTAGGGGAAGTTCGCTCTATCAAGGGTTGGGAGCAAATCCAGGATATGGTTTTGATTGACCAGTCGCCTATTGGACGGTCGCCGCGTTCGAATCCGGCGACTTACATGGGGGTTTATGACGAAATTCGAAAGTTATTCTCCCGCCTTCCTGCGTCGAAGGCGAATGGACTCACCCCGGGACATTTTTCTTTTAATGTGGACGGCGGGCGCTGCAATGTTTGTAAAGGGGATGGCCAGGTAAAAGTAGAAATGCATTTTTTGGCGGATATTTTTATTCCCTGCGAAGCTTGTGCCGGTAAGCGTTTCCAGAAATCCATTCTGAATATTTTTTTTCAGGGTAAAAATGTGGATCAAATTTTAGGTATGACCGTGACCGAAGCGTTGGCTTTTTTCTCCCAGTATTCCGCGGTGGTGAAACCGCTTTCGATTCTCGAGAAAACCGGCTTAGGTTATTTGCGGCTGGGGCAGCCGACGCTCACTCTTTCCGGCGGGGAAGGGCAGCGGTTGAAATTGGCGAGTGAGCTGGCATCCTCACAAACGGTCAATCAGCTGTATCTTTTTGATGAGCCGACAACGGGTTTACATGAGCATGATATTTGCTATTTGATGCAAGCCTTTGACGAGCTGTTAGCCCGCGGGCATTCTGTTTTAGTGATTGAACATCATATGGAATTAATACGTTTAGCGGATTGGGTCATTGATTTGGGGCCTGAAGGCGGCGATGGCGGCGGACAGGTTGTATGGCAAGGCGAAGTTGCCGGACTTTTAAAAAGCGCTTCCTCCCATACGGGACGCTGTTTGGAAGCCTATTTAAAGAAAACAGGCTTGAAGATCTTGGGGCAGTAAACGTCTTATTCTGTGAAAGGGCTTGGTTTGTAAAGATGCCATAAGGCCATTACACTTAAACAAGATGAAAATTAATCAATTGAGGTTTAAAAGAGCGGGGTTAATCAGCTGGCTTGCCATTCTTTGGCTGGTGCATGGCAATGCTATTTTAAAGCACGAGGACCCTATTCAGGATACCCAGACGGAAGCCATTTTGTATGACCAGAAAATGGAACAGGAAAAGGATGGGGTAAAAGCCGCGGCAACTCCGAAGGTGATTTATTACGGCGGACAGGGTTTTTTAACTAAGTCCTCTCTCGCGAAAAATGAGAAAGAAGGCGAGGGTGTTTCCGCTAAAAAGAAGAAGCAGTCTTTTAATTGGTCGGATTGGTGGGAAGAAAAGCCCGCAGAGACTGAAGCTCAAGAGACGCCAGCGGCGGAAGAGGAGCTGTCCGTCAAAGAGGAAGGTTTGTCAGAAGGCGAATCTAATCCCGATTCAGTTTTATCCGCCGAAACACCTGTTCAGGAAGCCGAAACGGATTTTTGGTCAGAAGTCCCGGATAGCGCAGGAAGCCCCGCTTCGCCCCCTGCCCAAGATGAAGCTCCGTCGAAGCCTGCCGCAGATGATTGGTGGTAGCCTTAGCCAGGGCTCAATTTAAGCAACAAGCACAATAATATACGAGTATTTTCGCTCTTTTTGGTATAATCCCAGCGCAAAATACCGCTTTTATAAAGGCATTTTAAAGGAGTTAGCTACTTATGGCATTTAAGAAACATCGCATCCAGCTTTTCTTTATCGAGCATGGTGGCAAAGTGGCGCTTGCTGTTGGAGCCGTCGTCCTTCTTTTGTTGGCCTATTGGGGCTTGATGAGCCTCGAAAGCTATTACCGCAACATCACTCTTGCCCAGATTCCTATTAATTTTATTTCGGTGATTGTGAATGCTTTTGTTTTCGCCTGGATTTACATGAATATGTTCAAGGGCGGATTCTCCGGCATGAAAAAGAAAGCCGTCAAAGCCAATCAAGTGAATATTAAATTTGATGACGTTGTCGGTATTGACGAAGCCAAAGATGAATGCCGCGAAGTGGTTGATTTGATTAAGGATCACACGCGCGTGAAGGATATCGGCGGAAAAATTTTACGCGGTGTCTTGATGATCGGACCGCCGGGCTGCGGTAAAACTTACATCGCGAAGGCGATTGCGACGGAAACCGGCCTGCCTTTTCTTTCTATGGCCGCGAGTGAATTCAATGAAGTCTTTGTCGGTGTCGGTGCGAGCCGTGTCCGCCAGCTATTTCAAAAGGCACGCCGTTTAGCTTATGGTTACGGCGGATGCGTTATTTTCATCGACGAATTGGATGCCATGGGGCAAAAAAGAACTTTCAGCCAATTCGGCAGCGGTGAAGGTAATACGACACAAAACCAGTTGTTGGTTGAGTTGGACGGATTGGGTGATGCCACCGAAAACATCGTGGTCATCGGCGCGACAAACGCCTCTGAAGACGTGCTTGACCCCGCTTTGCTTCGTCCGGGTCGTTTGGACCGCAAAGTTTACATTACCAAGCCCAACCTTGAAGGTCGTGAAGCTGTTTTTAGTCTGTATATGAAGAAAATCAAGCATGACTCGAGTCTCGATGCTAAGCGTTTGGCGCGCAGAACAATCGGATATTCTCCGGCTGAAATTGAAAACGCTGTCAAAGAATCAGCTTTGATCGCGACACGCAATAAGCGTGATGTTGTGACTTGGAATGATATGACCGAAGCGCTTGACCGTATTGAGCTTGGCTTTAAAGTGAAGCTTTCGGTGAATTCAAAAGAACGTGAAATGACCGCGTATCATGAGACAGGGCATTTGATTGCGACTTATCTTTTGCATCCACGTAATGATGTTTTTAAAGCATCGATTCTTCCGCGTAAAAACACACTAGGCGTCGTTTATCATGTTCCGACGGAAGAATGGCATTCGCAGGATAAAGAAACTCTTTTGGCGCAAATCAAAGTGGCCTTCGGCGGATTTGCCGGCGAACGTGTTAAATATGGCACTTCGACATCCGGCGTTTCATCTGATTTTAAATCTGCGATGGGTATTGCGCATACCATGGTTTGGAAATTAGGCATGGGTGCTTCCAATTTGGTGGGCGACTTTACGATTGTTCCCCAAGGGCAGTTGTCAAAGGAAGTGATTACGCAGCTCAATAACGATACGCAAAAAATAATGAATGAAAGCTTGAAAGAAGTTGAGGATTTATTGCGTAAAGAAAAGGCTCTTTTTGAGCGCTTCGCGCAGGAGCTGATCGCCAAAGGTGAATTGCAGTACGATGAAATCGAAGCGATTTTCATGGAGTTCGGTAAAGCGAATCCCCGTAAATTCGGCAAAGATACGGCTGCGGATTCAAAATATCTTCCGCCGTCTTCCAAAGCATAAAATTTAAGTATTTGCAGCTGACGGATATTATGACGCTGGACAGTTCGGTAAAAAAAGCGGCCGCGCGGGTTTTTCTCGCGGCCGCTTTTTTTTGTTTGGCGGCGATATCTTTGACCGGGTGTCTTAAAAGTACCTACCCTAAAGACCATGTCAAAGAGTCGATCCTGAAGATTCTCAAAGAAGAATACAATATTCCTCTCGCGCAGGTTGTGATTACGGGAAAATCAATCCATCTCTATCTTCCGGTGGAAAGGCTTTTTACCGCGGATCTGGATGACGTCAAAGTTTCTTACGTTTCGTTATTGGGCGCCCAAATTGATAATGGTTTTATTGTGGGTGTTGCACGGGTTCTTTCATTTCCGCAAGATTTGTACTGGGAGGCGATCGCGCGTCTTTATCAACTGCCCTTTTTGAAGAACCTTAAGCTGAATTGGGTTCATACCAAGTTTGAGAAAAAGAAAATCGAAAAAATTCAGGACGCGATTGAACTGCATCCTGACGTTCAAGATGGTATCGGGCAAATGCTTTTTGCCGTTGCGCGTGTTGCACGCAGTACAGATTTAAAGCTCGATTTCTATACCGCGCAAATTACGGATGTCCGTTCGGGGCATGAGTTCATTCTGCAAGGGTATTTACCGGACATGAACCGGCTGCAATTGCTTGATATTTCTCAATCCGAATACCACAAGCGGATGCTGAAGGATACGCAGGTGAATCAGCGCGCTTTGGTGCATTATCCTGTCCGCCAGTTTTTTCAGGATTTGAACCAGAAAACCCGTGAAGAAGTTCAGCAGAAGTACTTTGCGAAATTGAATGCGCAAGATTGGATGGATCGCTTTTATTTTAAGGACAAAGATAAAACGGATCAAATTCATCCTGTTTCACAGATGACTTGGGAAGTGGATGCGGTGCGTAGCTATTTAAGCCCGGCCGGCGGGCGTGCTTTAGTTTATGTTGAGACAACTACGCTGCCGCGCCAGGAGTTAGCGGGCAAAAAAGAGGCGGCCAAAAAGGAAAAGTTTATTTTTGAAACCATCATGAAGGGGAAGGTGGTTCAAATTCTGCGTATTATCCCGTACCATCTTTTGAGCGAAATGCTTGCAAGTGTGCCTGACTTTAAGCTAACCGAAAAATCTCTGGAAGAAAACATTAAAACTTGGCGCTCGGAATTTGAGCCCAAAGAAATTTTTCTGGAAGATTTTTTAGCGCGCCAAATTATGGCGCGTCTTTACGAAGTGATTTATCAGGATGAACGGATTGCCAACACCTTCACCGACTTGGGTTTTGAAGTTCGGTTTCGGGATAAACCCGCGCGTGAGTTTGTTTTTGATATCCGCACTGTTTTAAAAGATGAGCAGGCGCTGATGACGGGTTTGCCGTTGAACGAGCATGATGACGTTGTTTACCTGAATGAGCAATTGGTGCGAATGGCCTCAACCGTAATCCATAATTACCGTTTTTCTGACTTTGGTGCTTTGGCGCTGGAAATGCCCGCTGAAGGCGAGCGCGTGGTGGTTTTGCCCGCGGATTTAGAGCTGTTTTATCAAAAAAAGAAGAAGCTTGCCGACATTTTGAAGCCCGATCCGACGGCCGTCTCTGCTTTTCTTTGACCCGCACAGGCGTCTTGAAAACGCCGTTTAATTTGCTATGATACGCGCCATGTTAAGCCTAACTTCACGCCAATCTTTTATTCTCAACCAAGTGGTGGACACGTTTATTGAGACAGGGCATCCGGTCTCATCGCAAACGGTCGCTTTTGCCAGCCCTAGGCCGGTCTCTGCGGCCACGGTGCGCAATGAGATGGGGGCGCTTGAAGATTCCGGTTATTTGGCGCAGGCGCATCAGTCTTCAGGGCGGATTCCGACAGATCGCGGGTACCGGCATTACTTAGACTGCGGCATAGAACCTTGCGCGCAGGATAAGGGTTATTTTATGGAGTTATCGAGTCATTTTTCGCAACGGTTCAAATTCGCTGAAGATATGCCGCGGCTTGTTGAAGAGTCTGCGGTGGTGCTTTCCGAGCTTTCGCGGCAGCTGGGACTTTTAGTGATTCCGGACACAGGCAGTTCCGCGGAGCCGCTGCGCTCGGGTATGACGGCGCAGGGATTGCGCTATTTATTAGATCAGCCTGAATGCCGTGATTCATCCAAAATCAGACCTTTGGTGCGCGCGATCGAGGAAAGAGAAAAGTTGAAGCTCTGGATTGATCGCCACGCGGAAGTTGATCGCGCGAAAGTGTTTGTTGGAGCTGAGCATCAAGTCGAAGATTTAGAGGATTATGCCATTGTGACCGCGCGTTATGAAACAGGACATGACGGAGTTTCTGGCGCGATTGCGGTGATTGGATTGAAGCGCATGGCGTACTCGCGTGTTTTGCCGATTATTTCGGAAATGGCCGGTGTTGTCGGAAAAGTTTTTCAGCGAATGGAGGAGAGATTATGACAAGCGATTCAGAGAAAAATCAGGAAGCTGAAAATAAGGTTGAAGCAGAGCTGCCGCCTCTTTCCGCGGAGGAAATTGAAAAGTTGAAAGCTCAAGCTGCCGAGCTTGAGGGACTGCGTGAAAAACTGCTGCGCTCCGCCGCGGAATTTGAAAACGCGAAGAAGCGTTTGACCCGCGAACGCGAAGAATTTGTGAAGTTTTCACAGGAAAGCCTGCTTGGAGATCTATTGCCGGTGTTGGATAACTTTGACCGGGCGTTGGGGCATCAATCGAATCTGGAAGCTTTGGATAAAGACGCGCTACAGAAACAGCTGAAATCGCTGATGACCGGAATGCAGATGGTGAAAAAGCAGTTTTTGGATGTTCTGCAGAGCCAGGGTGTAAAGCCGATCGCTTCTGTGGGACAAGTGTTCGATCCGCATCGTCATGAAGTGATTGAGTACGTTCCTGAAGAAGGTAAAGCCGAAGAAATTATCACGGAAGTCCAGTCCGGCTATCTTTTGCATGATCGTCTTTTGCGTGCCGCTAAAGTTCGCGTTCGGTCTGCTCCCAAATCTGAAAAGGAGACCGCTTAGTTTTTATGGCCGGCTCCCAAAAGCGTGATTATTACGAAGTTCTCGGTGTAAGCCGCACTTCCGGCGCGGAAGAAATTAAAAAATCTTACCGTAAGGTTGCGATGCAGTTTCATCCGGATCGCAATCCCGGCGATAAAGCCGCAGAAGAGAAGTTTAAAGAAGCGGCCGAAGCGTACTCCGTGTTGAGCGATGAAAATAAGCGCGCGCAGTATGACCAATTCGGGCATTCGCTGGGCGGGCGAGGCGGCGGTGGTTTTTCGGGTGATTACTCCGACTTCGGCGATATTTTCGAAGATGTTTTTGAAGGGTTCTTTGGCGGGGGCGGACGGCGTTCTCAAAGCCGGGTTCAAAAAGGTTCCGATTTAGAGTATAAAACTGAATTAACGCTTGAAGAAGTTCTTCAGCCCAAAACGTTTGAACTTAAAATTCCGCGGCTTGAAAACTGTTCTGATTGTTCAGGAACGGGCGCGGCGCCCGGTTCAAAAAAAGTGAGTTGCAGTGATTGTCGCGGCTCCGGACGTATTCGGGTCAGCCAGGGCTTTTTTAATATGCAGACCACATGTCCTCGTTGCCAGGGTGCCGGGTCCATTATTGAAAAACCTTGCGGATCTTGTTCAGGAGCGGGACGTATCCGTCAAACCCGTAAGCTGGAAGTGAAAATACCGGCAGGTATGGATCATGGCTCCAGATTAAAAATCTCAGGGGAAGGTGAAGCCGGCGTCAATGGCGGTCCGCGCGGTGATTTGTATGTTCAGGTTTTGCTTAAGAAGCATGACTTATTTGAACGCAATCATGAAGATGTGCACTTTGAGTGGAGCATTCCTTATACCGTCGCTGTTTTAGGAGGAGTGATTCCGGTGCCAACATTGGAAAAAGAACGGGAGCTGCATGTTCCCGCCGGAACGGTTCCCGGACGTGCTTTGAAAATAGAAAATGCCGGTATTCCTTTTGTTCGCTCGCCTGACAGACGTGGCGATCTTTATGTTCATGTTCAAATTGAAGTGCCTACCAAACTTTCAAAGCGCGAAAAAGAGCTGTTGGAAGAGTTCGCTAAGGAGCGCGGAGAAAAAGCAAAGCATAAAAAGGGCTTGTTCAGCTGATGCAGTATTTTGATTACCGAACGCGCGTGATTTACCGTGATACGGACCGCATGGGCGTTAGCTATTATGCGAATTACTTTGTTTGGTTTGAAGCGGCGCGGACCGAATATTTTCGCGCGCTGGGTCTTCCCTATACGGAATGCGAAAAAAAAGGCATTTTTCTTCCGGTGATTGAAGCGCACGCGAAATATATTGCCGCTTCCACCTATGACGATGAATTGATTGTGCGCACCAGCGTGAGTAAGTTCACACCGAGCACCATCCGTTTTGAATATGTGATTTTAAATTCCGCGAACCAAAAAATACTCACGCAAGGTTACACGGTGCATGTTTTTGTTGATCGCGAAATGAAACCTTGCCGCGTTCCCGATGAAGTTGAATCCAAAGTGACTGTTTTTGGATTGCTTGATTCTTCCAAATAAAAATTTTTAAAAAAAATTCGTAAAAAAATTTTGACGCCTTCATTGAGGAGTGTTAAAGTACCACCGCCTTGAAATCCTTGTCCCATGGGCGTTTCCGTGGGGTGTTCTTGTTTCGGCTCTGAGCTGTCGCTCAACCGTAATCCAAAAGGAAGAGATGTCCGCAGCAGAACGAGTTACTGTTTTAGGGGATGGCGGATGGGGAACAGCGCTCGCGCTTGTGAACGCGCGTCGTGGCAATGAAGTTCTCCTTTGGTCTGCATTTGCTGATTACGCCGCCCAAATGAAAGAGCGCCGGGAAAACTTTAAGTTTTTACCGGGGGTTCCGCTTCCTCAAAATGTTCGTCTTTCCGCTGATCTGAATGAAGCTCTTTCTTTTTCTGATTTAATCGTGATTGCCGTTCCCACCCAATTTGTCCGGGGAGTGCTGAAAAAGGTTCGTCCGCTTTTGCGCGGTAAAAAGATTTTTGTCAGCGTCGCGAAAGGGATTGAAAAGGGAACATGTATGCGTCCCTCCCAGGTGGTTTATGCCGAGTTGGGCGACGTGCCCCTTGTCATTTTAAGCGGTCCTTCCCACGCAGAAGAGGTTTCCCGCGGTATTCCGACTTTGGTGGTTGCCGCTTCGAAGCAGCCTGAATACGCAATTAAGGTTCAGAGTGTGTTCCGCGATAAGTTTTTCAGAATTTATGTTCAAAATGATGCGGTGGGCGTTGAATTAGGCGGAGCGCTTAAAAATGTGATCGCCGTTGCGGCGGGTGTTTGCGATGGTTTGGGTTTTGGCGATAACACGAAGTCCGGATTATTGACTCGCGGGCTTTTTGAAATGAGCCGTTTGGGCGTGAAGCTGGGAGCCAACCCGACGACTTTCTTTGGTCTTTCCGGTGCAGGCGATTTAATGACCACTTGTTTTTCTCAGCATGGTCGCAACTTGCGCGTGGGCCGTGAGCTCGGTAAGGGCCGCAAAATAAAAGATATTTTGAAGGATATGGAAATGGTCGCCGAAGGCGTGGATTCCGCCGAAGCGGTGCATGAGCTGTGCCAGCGTGAAGGTATTTTGATTCCGATTATGGAAGAGGTTTACAACATTTTGTGTAAAGACAAAGATCCCAAGCAGGCTGTTTCGGATCTTCTCAATCGCGACGCTCAAGAAGAGTGGAAGCAGTACTAAAGATTTGATCAACAATCAAGCCACAGACCGCACTTAAGCGGTTTGCGGATTAACAGGAGAGAATAAAGTGAATAAAGCAGAACTCACAGAAGCAATCGCAAAGAAAACCCAGCTTTCAAAAGCAAAAGCTGCTGAAGCCCTCAATGCTGCATTTGACAGCATCCAGGCTTCTTTGAAAAAGGGCAAGAATGTTGCTCTTATCGGTTTTGGTACTTTCAAAGTTCGCAGCCGCAAGGCGCGCACAGGCCGCAACCCTCAGACGGGCGCGTCCATCAAGATCAAAGCATGCAAAGTTCCCGCTTTCACAGCAGGAAAAGCTCTTAAAAAAGCTGTTAACTAAGATTTCTTAGTTAAAAAGCCGCGCGCGGGAAACCGTGCGCGGCCTTTTTCTTTATATGTGTACTCTGCGTTTCACGCAACCGTAACTGCTAGCGATACCCCACACTTTATAATTTGAAGCTCTGTGTTGAGCGTAACTGCATATATTTAAATTATGAAAATTATCATTGGATTAGGCTGGGCTGAAACAAGGTTAAAAAATTCAGCGAAGGTTTTTAAGGAATCTTCCGCGGGGGAATTGTTTGCCAAGTATGCGGACAGAATAGGTCATGACTATGCCTTTGAAGCTCTGCCGATGCCCTTTAACGTTTTGTTAAAGCAGTCCGGAGCAATCTGGATTTGTGAGCGTGAGAAAAAAAGCAAAATGCTTTCAAGTGAAGATTTGGCTGCACGCTTTCAGAAGGTGTGTGATTCTGGTGCGAAAAGTTTGACGATTTGGATCGGCGGCCCTAACGGCCTCACTCCGGAGCAAATGAATCAAATTCAGCCTCAATTGATTTGGTCTTTCGGCCCCATGACTTTACCGCATGAGCTTGCTTCGGTTGTGGCAGTGGAACAAATCTACCGCGCTATTTCCATCCTCAAAAACCATCCTTATCACTCCGGGCATTGAAAGTCTGCTCTTGGGGTCGATTCATAGAAAACATTTAGCGCTCATATAAAAGCCAGCGGTATTGAGCGCTTCTGAATTAATTTCCATTAACAAACTAGTTCCTTCGATCATTTACTCTTAGCGCATTGATATTAGCTACTCTTGATTGTACTTTCTAAATAAGCAAATAAAGATTATGGGAAACAATAAGGGGAGAATCAAATGAAGAAATGTATCTTAAAAGTAATTGCCATCATTCTCTGTGTGAATGTGACGTTTCTTCAAGCGCCCTTATGTGCGGCTGATTTTCTGGCGCCGACAGATTCGACTAGTAATCAGCAAGCTGTTTCAATTGATCAGCCGAATAAAACAAACTCTGATCTTGTTGTGGGAGCTTCAGAAAGCCAAAACGAACTTAGTTTTTCAGGGGGTGCATTAAGTTCGGCAGCGGCTTCTGTGGTAACAGCCGCGGCACAAGATATGTTATCTGACGAGGAATTGGGAGCTCTTTTTTCTGAGCTTGAAAAAGCAAGAGCGATCGAACGAATTGCGGATGCGGCTGTCAAAACTGCGGCAGAAATAGAGAGACTAGCTGTCCAAGAAGAGGCCATTGCTCGCGATGCAAACAGACAAGCTTCGAATCTGACTAGTTCAGCAACTTCTACAGCGACATCGCCTGCAGTGGTAGAAGCTGTTGCGAAGGCTGAAGCTGCTGAAACCAAAGCGACAGAGGTTTGGCAAAAAGCTCTTGATGCCGTAAATAAATCAAAAGCAGAATTAAAGTCTTTAGAAGATCAGATGGCGGCACTTTTTATAAACAGGAGAACCGGAGCCGTGATCGCATTTGATCAGCTGAGCGCTGCCTCACAAAAACTCTATCGTAGTTTGAAGTCAGATTATCTTGCCAAGGAAAAATCAATCGAGCGTTTAGAGGGAACCTTAGAGAAAAAACTTGCTCTAAAAAACAGCGCAATACAAAAGACAAGAGATGCCAAAATTTATCTCGACATAGAAAGAGACGCGAAGGCGGCGCTGGCAATCACCACGGCAAACTTAGCGGCTAAAACACAGCTGAGAATTGATGCCACAGCCAAGAAAATTGAAACAATGACACCGCATGAAGCGGCCAAGGCGGGTGTGAGAGTGATTGAGAATGCATTAATTGCAAACTCTCGCAAAATGGGGCTGAATACGCCCGTGCTTACAAATCTAGAAGGGTACAAAAGCAGCTTAGAAAAACACGTGAAGGATGAGGAGTTAAAAAAGAAATTATTAGAGGAGTATAACAGAAGGTTATCGGACCAGTTTAAAGTGCCAAGATCGATTTTAATTCCGGGTATGCCATCGCCATTGGGAGGGTTAACTGATCGCAGAGCTAAAGCATTCCAGGCTCTTTTAGAGCAGGAGCTCGGCGCGGGATATAAAGTGCATTATCAGTTTGAGCATCAAGACGGCCCCGTGCTTTTTTTTGACGTTAAAAAATTAAGCTCTGACGGACTTTCATATGAAGATGTAATTACTTTCCGTGCCACTGACGAATATAATGTCGGAATTATGGTCATTCCTAACGCTATGCATATGCGGCGCGCTATAACAGGCGCGGTTGAAAATCCATACCCTGAATTTTTAGAGTCTGGAATAGCTAGCCTATCAGAGAGTAATATACCTCCCTTACCAACCTCTACTACCGAGCCTGATATGACCTATTCAATTTATATGGGGATTAGTAAATTGATTAATAATGTGGACGGCCGGAAAACGAGAGAGGCACTCGTGGCGCTGATAACATCTCCGATTCACAGTGTTGACCGAGTCAAAGTTGGCGTGAGCGAGAGTGTTGTAGTTACTTTGTCAGTTTTGGGTGAGAAGCATCAAATGAATATCGGCGTTAACCCCACATTTGACGGCATAGATGGAGTTATTTATTGGCAGCAGAATTGGCGCACGAGTACTGATCCTAAATCGATAGCCTATGTCTTAGCGCAGAAAAAAATAAAATACAGCTTCATTTCAATAGCTCCAACAGCAGTGCGTTAACTTTAGGCTAATCTCAAAAACCTTCGTCAATCTGGGTTGTAAGCTTTAGTTGAAAGCGTTTCTAAAGCAGGGAAATACTAACTCAGAGAACTGAGGTTGCGTCCTAGAGTTTTTGTAAATTTTCCGCCTTTACTGGCGGCATGTATTCTCCGATCAAAGTGCGTTTCCACCAGGCTCCTGTAGCTGTTCGCTCTTGCGGAGTCGTAAAGTGGTACCGGTAATAGCGGGCACGGATGAATTGGGGCTTGTCCTTTTTAAAGGGTGAATTTTTTATTAGTTTCAGTGTTCGCGGCTCCGCTTGTAATAGTTTGTAAACAAACCTCAAATACCATCTTTCATAGCCGGGGACATTTAAGCCTTGTGGTGTTACTTGAACGGAGAAAGGTAGAAACCACATGAGCCAGTCCAGCCGCAGGTGATAGGGTGCAAATTGAGGGGGGCTTCTTTTAACATCACCGGGCTTAGCTTTGAATTCATACTCTTGCCAAATTGTAGAAGCTGTAAGAGCAGCATCCTGAGTGCCCTCGAGGACAATTTCATAACGCTCTTTAGTCACACTGCCAAAAGCACCATAGCTTCCGATTAAATGCAAAGGGTTATAACGGAAATTCATCAGCTGCCGCTTTGAAAATAAATTCAATGTGGGCTGTATGCTTAATGCGATTGTGAGTAATGCCAATGCGCCAATTATGCAATTGTAAGGCAGTGATCGCATGGTTGCGTTCCAGGTTTTGACAGAGAACAAATTAAAGAATGAGTCGCTGAAAGCGGAAAGCCCCAGGACGACAGTGAGCCAGTTCAGCCACGAGTAATTACCGCTGATAATCAAAATCAGCTGATGAAGAATAATCAAAAGACCCGAAACGGCGGCGATGCCTTGCGGCGCGAAAAGGCCGAAAGGAACAATCAATTGCACGAAGTGGCTGAAGACCACGCTCCACTTTTGAAACCAACCCGGCAATTGATGGAAAAACCAGCTTAAGGTATTGGGCATGGGTTGAGTTTCGTAGTGATATTGCAAGCAAGTGAGATCGCGCCAGCAGGTGTCACCGCGTAATTTAATAAGTCCTGCGCCCAACTCGGTTCGGAAAAGCATCCAGCGCAAAATTAAAATGGGAACCACAGATGAGGCTAGACGCGGTGAACCTAAAAAGGATGCGAAAAACCCGGCTTCCAGAATCATGGACTCCCAGCCGAAACCGTAAAAAGTTTGTCCCACATTCACAATTGAAAGATACAAAACCCAAAGCGTTAGCCAGGCGATGGTGATTAGCCACCAAGGGCCTTTTTCAGTAATTCCTATCAAGGTTAATGATGAAATTAAAATTCCGATCCAGCATATTGCCGCAAGAAACGTGTCGGAATAATGCAGATAAAAAAGGCCGGGAGCATTTTTAAACGGAACATGGCGGATAAATTCAGGGGCCGGCAAAAAGCCGCTCGAGCCCAAAAGAGTTGGGAATTGATTCAAAGCGGAAATGAAGGCGACGAAATAAACCCCCGCTAAAACCCGCCAGATCAGGATGCGGGCGATTTGAAAACTGCCGAAGTAAGTTTCCATGAGTCATTATGCTACGCTGTGGATAAGAAGTACGCAAGAGGGTGAGTTTTAGAGGGATAATTTTGTCGTCGCTCACTTCGAATCCCTTGCCACATTTTACGACTAGCAAAATTCCAACGTGCGAGGCGCCCTTTGGTCGCAGAGCAAAGCCCTAACGGAGCGTTGCCAACCTATCCCATTAAAAAATGAGTTTCGAGCGAAGCATCGACTGTTTGAATTTTTTAATAGGAATAGGTTGGGTAAGCGGAGTATTTTTCGGGACGGCGGGATTCGAACCCACGACCCCACGCACCCCAAGCGTGTGCTCTACCAGGCTGAGCCACGTCCCGTTGAAGAAGCGAAAGTATATCATAATCGGGGGCGATTTCTCATCCTTTATAATGAAGAGTTGTGGCTTGTTCCTCTCGTGCTTCAGGGGTATAGTATCTTTTAAGTTGTTTAGAAAAAGGAGTCATTATGAAGAAGCAAATTGTTGGACTTGTCTCTTTTTTTGTTATTTGCGTTATTTTTCTAGCTATAGCTATTTATCCGCGCTTAAAGTCTTCATCGCAAAACACGACGCCGGAACAAGCCTCGTCCGCCGCAAACTCAGGCGGTGCTGAAGAAGTTTTAAAACCCAGCGTGAGCGCTTTTAATACGAGCTCGGATGCTGTTCTTATAGACCAAGTCTCGCCCGTGCCCGCGGCGGCAGTTGTTCCGGTTTCTTCCGAGAATCAGCTCGTGATCGCTGATTTTGACACCGGCGATAAACCCAGCAATATAGGCGGAGATTTTGGGGCTTGGAACAAAGATCCTGAGGATACGACTCAAGGATGCACGATTTCATTTGAAACGGACGATGCGCTGGGTGATTCAGACGGATACTCTCTCAAGCTTGATTATGACGTTGAATCTGATAGCCCTGCTTATAACGGATTTTGGATGAAATTGGATGAGGTTAACGCGTCCGCGTACAACACCCTTTCTTTTTATGTTCGTGGCGAAGGATTAAATAACTTTACGAAACGTATCAAAGTGGAGCTGAAAGACTCGTCTAATTTAGCATCGCCCTATATTATCAGCGGGATTACAGAATCATGGCAAAAGGTGCAGGTTCCTTTTGAGCGTTTCCGCAAAATTCAAAACTGGTCTTCCATGGGTGAATTTGTGATTGTGTTTGACGACATGAATTCAGACCCCAAGCAGGGGACTATTTTGGTTGATCAAATTACATTTGAAAAAAAATAATCAGGCGAATTGATTCTTCGGCGGGAGGGTAATTCCTTCCGCCTTTTTTTATAAGGTGCAATGACTTCTTTTATTTTAGCCGCATATGGGCTGCTCTTAATTCAGTGGCTCGCTTTTCTCACCTGGATTGCCGCGTACCGCTTTCAGAAAACATCCATAGTTGATATTTTTTGGAGCCTCTTTATTTTTGCTGCGGCACTTTTCTACTTTATTTTTTTTGGACAATTTTACACAGCGAATTATGCCTATTTAGCTTTGGTTGGTTTGTGGGCTTTTCGATTGGCCGCGCATATAGGGAGTCGCGCACGTGGGCATGGAGAAGACCCTCGGTATCGTGCCTTAAGGTTGAAATGGGGTGCCGTGGAAAAAAAGAAAATGCTTATTTTTTATTTTCAGCAGGGAGTCGCGGCTTGGGTATTTTCTTTTCCGTTCTTAATCTTGTTTTCAAGTTCGCGGCATGTTTGGGGTGTTTGGCAGACCGCGGGATTTTTGATATGGCTTTGTGCTTTTATAGGTGAGGCGCTGTCAGATTATCAGCTTTATCAATTTAAGAAGGATAAATTGAATCAGGGACGTGTTTGTCGTGTCGGTTTTTGGAATTACTCGCGGCACCCTAATTACTTTTTTGAATGGCTGAATTGGGTGGCCTATGCTTTTTTAGCTTTACCGCATGCGGGCGGATGGATTGCTCTAATGTGCCCGATTTTAATGTATTATTTTTTAAACAAAGTGAGCGGCGTGCCACTTTCGGAGCAACAGGCAGTGAAAACGCGGTCTGCAGAGTACACTGAGTATCAACGTGTGACGCCCGTTTTTTTTCCATGGTTTCCCAAGCAATAGAAGAGGCAATGATATGAGTTGGCTGGATCAAGCAATCGCAAAAGGAATATTGCCGGATTGTGTGCTGCGCGCGGGAATTCGCCGTCAGCTGAAAGACCGTCTGCAAAAACTGGAGACGTCGGCAGCGAAGGGGTTTCAGGCGCAGTGGGTTGAAAAACTCAAACAAAGCCCCATCGCGGTGATGACGGATTCGGCGAATCAGCAGCATTATGAAGTTCCGTCTGATTTTTTCTGCCAAGTTTTGGGCCGTTACATGAAGTATAGCAGCGGCAATTGGGCTGTTGCGGAAGCGGATTTGGATGATTCGGAATCAGCCATGCTGCGTTTGACGATCCAAAGGGCTGAAATCGCGGATGGGCAGCGCGTGCTTGAGTTAGGCTGCGGCTGGGGTTCGCTTAGCTTAGAAATGGCGCGACAATTTCCTAGGGCAAAGATCACGGCGGTTTCCAACTCCAAAACACAGAAGGCTTGGATTGATCAAGCGGCTCAGGCGGAAGGATTGACTAATTTAGAAGTAATCACCGCGGATATTAATCATTTTGAATCCGGAGCCCAGTTTGACCGCGTTGTTTCCGTTGAAATGTTTGAACATTTGCGGAATTACGAATTGCTTTTTGAAAAAATCGCGAGTTGGCTGGCGCCGGACGGTAAAATGTTTGTGCATATTTTCTGCCATCGGGAGTATTCCTACCCTTTTGATCCTGATCCTTCGTCATGGATGGCGACTTATTTTTTTAGCGGTGGAATTATGCCGTCCGAAAATTTATTCCGTCATTTTGACCGCCACTTGAAAGTGATAAAAACTTGGAAAGTGTCCGGAATGCATTACCACCGGACCTGCGAAGCTTGGCTCAAACGGGCGGATCAGCGGAAAAAGTCAATCCTTGAGCTTTTTGAGAAAACCTATGGGGAAGGTCAATCCCTGAAGTGGTTCCATTATTGGCGTGTATTCTTCTTAGCTTGTTCAGAGCTTTTTCGGTATAACCAGGGTAATGAATGGTATGTTTGCCATTACCTATTTGAGAAAAACCATCCTCATTGAAAAAGGGGTATCTGCTTCGTTGCGAATTTCGCTTCCTTGTGCGGCGTAGCTTTTACTGCGCCTCCGCATGCGCTCATTCACGCCTTGTTTATGGTCGCAACTACAACTAAACCTTTTTGGATTAGCAGAGGGAGTCGAAGCGGTCTCTAAGCGGGCGTTGCTTGTTCCGTCGCAATAGCTTCTTCAGCTTGCTGCGCTAATTCATCCGGGGTTGCTTTTTTGCCCTGTTCGCGTTCAGCTTGTTCTTTTACCGATGAATGTAAAACTCCTTCGCCCATATTAGGAAAATCAACCGGAATCGGGAAGGTGACTAATTGAATTGCGCCGGTTGCCGTATAAAGAACGGACTTTGAAATTCCATAGCAAAAACCTTCCCAACCTTCTTTTTTCTCAAGGTAATACTGGTATTTAACGGTTTCAGTAAAAATAGCTGTCCAACCTAACAGCGTATTTTTGACACCGAACACGGCTTTGCCGCCTGTTTTTTCGCCATAAGTTTCTTTTTCCGCCCAGGGGGAAGACCAGCTGTTTTGGCTGATTAGAACAATCGCTACAAATAAGAAAAAAAATGTTTTTTTCATAAAATTACTCAAACTGAACGCCGCCGGCCGGAAGGGGAATATCTAAAGGAATCGGAAAAGTGGCGGTATGCAAAACTCCTCCGACGGTGTTGGTTGCAGTGAGCCAAAGCCCTTTGGCTAATCCGGTATAAGGGTTGGTGTCCATATGCTTACTAATTTGGAAAGGGATGGCAACCCAACCCACCGTGATATTGAGAAGCCCAAAACCGAGCTTGTGGACGGTTTTATCACCATAGCTTTCTTGCTTGGCCCAGGAACTTGGTTTTACCGAGGTGAAGGATTCGGCGAAAGCAACCGGAGCAAAAACGATGCTGAAGATCAAAGCACAAGAAATGATTCGTTTCATAGAAGGCCCCCAATGAAAATTAAAACGTTGAGATCATCCTATTCATTCTCGAGCATAAATCAACCAAAATTAAAGCGGTTCAATCCGTCACGGGAGTGATCCGATTTGGCACATATTCATGCGCGAACGAGCATTTCTCCCTTAGCGCAAGTGGTATGAAATGTGTTCCTATTATATTGGATTCCATTTCAGGATTCCGGAAAGCAGGACTATTTTATGGATTTAAATCGTTATACTGTACAGGTTCAAGAAGCTCTTTCAGCCGCCCAGCGCAAGGCCACCGATTCGGGCAATGCTCAAATCGAGGGTGTGCATCTTTTCTCTGCCCTTTTGCAGAATGCGGAGGGAATTGTGCCTGCCGTTATCAAGAAGCTAGGCGTGGGGACGGCTGTTTTGAGTGAAGACTTTGAGCGTGAAGTTCAAAAGTTGCCGCGCGTTTCGGGTGGAAAAGTTTATTTATCGGATGAACTGAATCAAACATTGGTTCAAGCTGAAAAAGAAGCGACGAACTTCAAGGATGAGTATGTTTCCGCGGAGCATTTGCTACTTGCCGCATTAGAACCTTCCGTCAAGTCCCCGGCCGGAGCTGTTTTGGTTCGTCACGGTGTAAGTAAAGCTAAGTGTATGCAGGCGCTTGCTTCGATTCGTGGAAATCAGCGTGTTACGACCCAGGACCCCGAAAGCACCTATAACGTTTTGGAAAAATATGGACGTGAGCTTGTCGGAGAGGCCCGCAAAGGTAAGCTGGATCCGGTGATTGGTCGGGACGATGAAATCCGTCGGGCTATTCGTATTTTGTCGCGTAAAACCAAAAACAACCCGGTGCTCATCGGTGAGCCTGGGGTTGGAAAAACCGCCATCGTGGAAGGATTAGCGCAGCGCATTGTGCGCCGCGATGTTCCTGAGGGTTTGCAAGATAAGCTTGTTTTCTCTTTGGATTTAGGCGCGCTCGTTGCCGGAGCCAAATACCGCGGAGAATTTGAAGAAAGATTGAAGGCTGTTTTGAATGAAGTTAAAAAAAGCGAAGGTAAAATCATTCTTTTTATTGATGAGCTCCATACCATTGTGGGAGCGGGAAAAACCGAAGGCGCGATGGATGCGGGGAATATGCTCAAGCCCATGCTGGCGCGCGGAGAATTGCATTGCATCGGCGCGACGACTTTGGATGAATACCGCAAATACATCGAAAAAGACGCGGCTTTGGAGCGCCGGTTTCAGCCCGTGACCGTGGATGCGCCAACGGTTGAAGATACGATTTCGATTTTGCGCGGAATTAAAGAGCGCTTTGAGTTGTTTCACGGTGTGCGCATTCAAGATCAGGCTTTGGTTGCAAGCGCAGTGCTTTCCAACCGGTATATTTCCGACCGTTTTCTGCCCGATAAGGCGATTGATTTGGTCGATGAAGCTTGCTCGTTGATTAAAACGGAAATGGAGTCCATGCCGACAGAGCTGGATGAAGTTTCGCGTAAAGTAATGCAGCTTGAAATTGAAAAGGCGGCGCTAAAAAAAGAAAAAGATGACGCGAGCTTGGCTCGCCTAAAAGCTTTAGAAAAAGAGCTAGCGGATTATTCTGAAAAAAAGAAGGCGATGGAGCTGCGCTGGAATCAGGAGAAGAAAGAAATTGAGTCAACGCGTGCATTGAAAAATGAAATTGAAAAAATGCGCGTTGAAATGGAGTCGGCAGAACGAAATTATCAGCTTGAAAAAGTCGCTGAACTGAAGCACGGCAAGCTTCCGTCTTTAGAGAAAAAACTGAAAGACGAAGAATTGCGGCTTAAAAAAGGTGAAAATCGTTTGCTGCGCGAGGAAGTGACCGAAGATGAAATTTCGGAAATTGTTGCGAAGTGGACCGGTATTCCCGTTGCCAAGCTGATGGAAAGCGAAAAAGAACGCATTTTAAAATTGCCGTCCATTTTACATCAGCGTGTGATTGGGCAAGAAGAAGCCGTTCAGGCCGTCGCGGATGCTGTTTTGCGCGCTCGCGCAGGGATTAAAGACCCCAAGCGCCCTTTGGGTTCCTTTATCTTTCTAGGGCCCACAGGTGTAGGAAAAACCGAGTTGGCGAAAGCTTTGGCGGAGTCTCTTTTTGATAGCGAAGAAAATTTAGTGCGGATTGATATGAGTGAGTTCATGGAAAAACATTCCGTTTCCAAATTGATCGGCGCACCTCCGGGGTATGTGGGCTATGACGAAGGCGGGCAATTAACCGAAGCGGTACGGCGTAAACCTTACTCGGTCATTCTTTTCGATGAAATTGAAAAAGCCCATCCCGAAGTATTTGATTTGCTCCTTCAGCTTTTAGATGACGGCAGATTAACGGATTCTCAAGGAAGGACCGTTGATTTTAAAAACACGGTAGTCATTATGACCAGTAATTTAGGGTCAGGGTATTTGCTCGAAGCGATTTCGGACAAAGGTGAAATTGATGAAGGAGCTCGCAAAAAAGTGATGGATGAATTGCGCAAAGCCTTTCGCCCGGAGTTCTTAAATCGCGTGGATGAAACCGTGCTTTTCAAGCCTCTGGATAAAGATCAAATCTTCTCGATGATCGATTTACTGGTGGCAAGCTTGTCCAAAAGGCTGGAAGAACGGCAAATTAAAATTGAAGTCACGCCTGCGGCGAAAGAATATTTTTTGGCGCATGGGTATGATCCCGCATTCGGTGCGCGCCCCCTCAAGCGTTTGTTGCAGCGTGAGCTTGAAACCAAATTAGCGCGCGCCATCATGAAAGGGAAAGTGACGGATCATTCCAAGGTTACGGTCGATGCAGCAAAAGGAGAGCTTGTTCTGAAGTGACCGGGTGTTGTTCGATCTCCAATATGGAGATTTTTGGACTGCATTTGATTGAGCGTGGGGGACGAGTTAAACAAGCTTGATCAGCCGATTGAATGTGGCTTCAAGGGTTGTGTCGAACGCAATGATGCCGTCTTCGTGTCCTGCCATGACAAGAATTCGGGATTGTTTCAAGTCTGATTCTTTGGCAAGGCGCCTAATTTCACTTGCCATTTGAGGTGTGCCGTAGGGGACTTCCGCGCCGGTGGTGGGGACTTTGTTTAGTAGTTGCTTCCACAGAATCGGAGAATGAATATGAATCACCGCTTTCACCCCGATGAAAGTTTCATAAATCATGGCATGCGTTAGCGATTCAGAAGACGCTTGGATGGGGCCGCGGCAGCTGATTTGGTTTCTGGCAACGGAATAAGATGTTACGAGTGAAAAATGCTGCGGGGTTACTTCGCTAAGATGTCCTGTTTGTGAACCGCTGATGACAAATTGTTTTTCAGGTTCCAGCAGAAGGCTTAAATTTCCATAGCCAATTCCGTCGGGATAAACACCTATCCATCTTTGGGTGAAAAGTTTTTGCCGCATTTGAATCAGTTCTTGGGTGCGAATTTCAGGCAAAGCTTCTGTTTTTTTCCAATTGCAGCTGAATTTAATAACACCTTCGTCGCGCATCAGGCTTGCTCAGGGAAAAGTTTGACCAAGGACGCTTCGGAAGCCGCGGCGGTTCCTCGTTCGGTGATGATGCCGCTGATGAGTCTTGCCGGTGTAACATCAAACCCATAATTGATTGCGGGTGTTGAAGGCGGGCAGATCAACACCTCGGTTGTTTTTCCGTTTTCCGTTAAGCCTGTTATTTTTCGGACTTCTTCCGAGCCGCGCTCTTCAATTTCAATTTCTTTGATTCCGTCGCGCAAGCTCCAATCAATGCTTGAAGACGGCGCGGCGACATAAAAGGGCACATCATTATCTTTTGCGGCAAGGGCTTTGAGATAAGTCCCAATTTTATTTGCGACATCGCCGGTGCGGGTGGTGCGATCGGTGCCGACGATGACCAAGTCTACTTTGCCGTGCTGCATTAAGTGTCCGCCGGTGTTGTCGGCGATTAAAGTGTGCGGAACGTTCTGCTGCCCGAGTTCCCAGGCCGTTAGCGATGCTCCTTGATTACGGGGACGGGTTTCATCTACCCATACATGAATAGGGATTCCGGCTTGAAATGCCTGGTAAATCGGTGAAGTCGCGGTGCCCCAATCAACACAGGCTAGCCAGCCCGCGTTGCAATGTGTCAAAATATGGACAGTTTGTTTTTTTTGAACATAAATATCTTGAATCAGCTTGAGTCCATGCACGCCGATTTGCCGACAAATTTCAACATCCTCTTCTGCCATTCGCAGCGCATTTGCAAGAGCTGTTTTTTGTTTTTCCGCTAAGGACGGCTGCTGGCTTAAAAGGCGCATTTGCTTGTTGACTGCCCAAGCTAAATTAACCGCCGTGGGGCGGGCGGAGACTAATTTTTTTGCAGCTTGTTCAATAAAATCGTCATAGCCGTTTTGCGGAGCGGTCGCGGTTGCAAGATAAACTCCGAAAGCAGCGGTAACGCCAATCAGTGGTGCGCCGCGAACCTGCATATCCGCGATGGCCTTAAAAACACCTTCAACCGTGAAAAGTTCGACTGTTTTAAATTCATGCGGTAGAAAACGCTGGTCAATAATGCATACACAGTTTTTCTTTTCCGGGTGCTGCCAAATTGTGCGTTGCGGCTTTCCGTTAACTTGCATAATATTTTCTGTGATTGGGCTCAATCAAAATGTTTTGGATGCCAGGCATAAACGAGCGCCTGCGGAGACATACTGTTAAAAGTATGTCGCACAAAGAAGCGAGTTTATAACGCAGCAGACGAGACATTTTCAGTGAGCCTGGGTTGGGTTTTCCAGCGGTTATGCATCCATCCCCACTGATCCGGATATTGCCGAATAATTTCTTCTACATCTTTCATCCATAGCGCGGTGTATTTTTGCAGCGCCTCGGCTTCAGTTGTTTCAATCTTGGGACGAAGGACATCGCTGAAAAAAATCTTATAACGGTCATGCGGCAAGCGTATCAAAAACACGCATGCGATCGGAGCGCCTGTCGCTAAAGAAAGTTTTACGGGGGCGATGCTGGTATGCGCTGGTTTGCCGAAGAAATCAACGAATACGCCTTTAAGCCCTGCAATATCTTGATCGGGCAAGAGGCCGAGTGCTTCGCCGCTTTTGAGACATTGAAAAATTTTTTTGGGTGAATCATCGCGGTAAATCAGTTCAACGCCGATAGAGTTTCTTAAGCTTTCAACCCAGTTTTGAAAACGGGGGTAGCGAAGACGCCGTGCGATGGCTTTGCTTTTAAAACCTTTCATGGAGGGGATGCCGCCCAGAAGCTCCCAGTTGCCGATATGGGATGTGATGGTGATCAGCCCTTTGCCTTCGCTTAAAAGCGCGCGATATCGATCCGGCGCGTCGCCGAATTCAATAATTTCTTCCAGGGGATAGTGCTTCCATTTTGGAAATTGTAAAACTTCAAAAGCGGTTTGAGCGAGATGTTGAAAAACGCTTTGAGATAAGCGGCGAATTTCCTGAGGTGTCTTTCTGTTTCCAAAAGCCGTCGTCAGATTGCGTAGGACTTCGCGGCGGTGTTTTGGAACGGCCCAAAAAACAAACGAACCCAAGAAGCGCGCAAATGCGAGAAGGAAAGCGCGCGGGAATAGGTAAAAAAAAGCCGCAACGCCACGCGCGAGAGCATAAACAACAATGCGATAGGGTTTATGCTTTGCCATTTACCGCGCGGCAGCGAGTTTTTCCTGATGAGATAAATGCGGATGTTTTGCGCCCGGAACCTGAAACATCACATCCGACCCAATCGTTCCTGTCAATTCAGCGAGATAGCTCTCCGAACTGATACGTTTGATTTCAGCTCGCGCCTGCTTGAGTTTGGCTTCAATTTTTAGTTTTTTTACAAGCTGCGGATCTTCACACTCCGCGGAATATTTAAGCAGCGTTTCTTCATGCCGCTGCCAAAGCCATAAATCCCAATTTTGTTTCTTTTTGAGGCGGGCTTGATACCAGTCGGATTTGACAACAGCATCGCGGCTGAACATTTTTCTAAATTCAGGGCTGTGTCGATCCATGCCATTGTAGTTGCCGTGCGCCATAATGTGAATCAGTGCTTTAAGCGGCGGAACAAGTGTCTCGACGCTGCCGTCATTCAAATAATGCCGTGCGACTTGCTCGTGGGTTTGCATGAGGTTATCGATACCTTCAATGAATGTATCCATGCTTTGCGTTTCCGGACGAAGCATTGCTTCAGGGAAAACAAAGTTGGGGTTGTTGAAAATTCGACCTAAAAAGTAATTCACGAATTTATAGGTAATTCGATAGCCCAAGATGCTGGCCGGAACTTTGACTCCCTTGTGCTCAAAATCTTTTACCGGTTCGAGATGACCTTCACGGATGAGATAGTTAGGGTCGCGCTCCGCGGCCGTAAGGCGGCACCAGATCTCCGGGACCAGCAAGCTAATGTCATGCTCAACGCGGTATTGAGGCCCGACATAGCCCGCGGCTGATGAGAAGCCGGCGTAATCTCCCAAAATAAAAGAAAGAAAAGCATTGTTTAAATCCGCCGAAGGGAACAGTGCGTTGAAAGGACCTTTTGTGAGGGCTCCCTCCGAACCAAACCCGGTTGTCGATGGGGATTTACCCGTGACACTCGAAACAAAATCCATGAAGAGCTCCGGCAATTCCTGATAATGAATAGGATTGTAAACCGCGAGCGGTTTAATGCCGTGTTTGGGCTCTGGAGGATTGTTGCGCCGCCCCGCCAAAATGGCATTGACCGTAAAAGTCAGCGGTTCCGAAGGCGGAACTTTGCGCGAAATTCTTGTTCCAATTTCACAAAGGTACTTTAGCTTCGGATTGGTAACATCCATGCGCGTTTGCAAGTAGCGCGGATTTTTGGACGGCTTGCCATCCACAATTCGCGGATGGGAAGGTGTCGCGGCAAATTCCGAGGTCTCGTTTTTCATAAAGTCGGTCAGCATATTTTTGACGGCATCGGTATAACTATCAAACCCGATTGCATCTTCGATAATTTCATGCACGGCTTTTTGGGTAAGCGGCTCATAATTCGAAAGAAAAGTGTTAGGGCTGGAAAGATCGAGCTCAGCCTGTTTATCGTAACCGCGGTGAATCGCGTCATCGGGGCGTTGAAAAAGACGGTATTCACAATTTTGGACAACTTTGACGCTGGGATTTTTATATTCCGGATTCAAATGTTTAATGCTGGATGCCGGAACAAGCGCTGAGGCAGTGATATCATCTTCCACTTGGAGCTTTTGAGCTGCCGTAAAATCTTGTCTAACACGGAAAACACGGCGTGTGCCATCCGGTTCATAGCCGACGCGTAAATAACTTGAAACCACTTTGCGGCCATCGAGCTTAAGTTCATGGCCCAAATAACCATTCATGATATCCACGGTGAAATGTTCGCGCCAATTCTGTCCCCATTCATTTCTGTAATAGCATTTGATAAGGTAAATCAAATCTTTGATTGAGGGGATGAGTGAGTTGATCCACGCGTTGTATTCATCCGTATATTCGGGGGAGGCTGAAAACAGCTTAATGACGGAGCCGAGCGAGCGGTCCGGGCTAAGGATGGGCCGGCTTTTGGGTTTGTTTTTTGAAGTGTCGCGATAACGTTTTGTAAAGTCATGGCGCATAATCTCTTCGACCATGTCTAAATCTTTGGTCAGATTGTTGACATAGAAAGAGCTCGGCACGACGGCATCCATAATCGATTTAGAAATTTCAGATTTTCCGCCGCCTGAAACCGTGCAGGGTTTATGACAGAGAGTGCCTTCAGGCGCAATTCCGACGAGATACCATGTTTTTCCGTCAATGCGCTTGCGCAGTGTGATCTTATAACCCGAAGGCAAAATGTAATGATGGTATGCCTTGAGATGAATCGTCTGGATTTTTTCGTTTCTTTCCCAGCTTACGGTTTGAAGGTGCATATTGAAGCGCGCATTTTCAGGAACATAGAGAATGTCTTTGTTTTTCTTATCAATTCCGTAACCCTCAGGCTGCAAATCCATAATGGATGCGAAAATGCGGCTCATTTCATCAAACGTGGTTGGGTTTCGAACCAAGGCAGGGCTCAGGTCGAATTGATCTCCCAAGTCATAACCTGCGAAAGCAAGCGCTCCGCCAGCATGCTCTTCTTCAGCGATGCCGAATAAATTAGCCGCATAACTGATTTGAGTTTTAACTTCCTTTTTGCAATAACCGTAATAATTGTCCGCAATGATGGTTACGATGACTCCGCGCTCATCACGGCAGGTCACTTTGAAAGCGGAACCGTCATTGTAAAGCTCTTCCGGTTTTTTCCAGCACATGCCGTCGTGTTTTTGACGTTCAGTCGCATTGTCAAAGTGAGGAAGTCCGAGCTCTTTTTTGGTTAATTTTGTGAGATGCGGCGCTAAAAGAACATAGCCTGTATGCCCGCTCCAGTGTTCGACATCCAGCGCGGAATTATTTTCGGGAAGATAAGGATCGCCTGCATTGCCGAAGATCGATTCGACAAAGTCGAGATTGCTGACCAGATTGCCAGGCGCGACAAAGCGAATTTCCATCGACTTTTCAGGAATATATCCCGGCACTTCCGGGCAGATAATCGGACGCAGCAGCAAGGACACGAATGCTTCGGCCTGATCTTTTTGCGAAGAAGTAAATGGGAGCTGGAGTAGGTTTTTAGGCGCGCAGAGCGCTGCATTCAGTAATGCCGCAAAAACTTTTTTAGGAACCGCTTTTTTATCATCCGGAATCGGCAACCCGCCTTCCGTGACGTGAAAGACACCTTGTGTTGTGCGGCGGTCATTGGCCGGATTGTGCAAGACACCCTGTTGAATGCGGTAAGAGCGAATGACATCTGAGGTAAAAGAATCCTGATCGGGCGGCAATGAAAGTGCGCGCGCGATGCCGTGCCGGTCTAAGATGAGTGTTCGGTGCGGCAGTTTCGGAGTTTGGCTTCCGCAAACATCTTTAAGATAGTCATGTAAAAAATTTTGGACGCGCTTATCCGCCGGACAAAGATCGGCGGGAGCTGAACCATGAGTGCTTTTCTCGCGGAGTTTTACTGTGCCGAGCTCATCACGGAAAACCGGGCAGCCCAAAGCCGCCAACTTTTGGTTAATGAGCTGGTATGTTTTTTTGTCTTGAGATTTGCTTGAGTTATGACCGTTGACCAACCCAAGTGCTTTTTCTAAGTTAACTTCAGACATGGCTAAAACTCCTAAAAATGAGTGATTATTCTACCTGAATTAAAAGCGAGACCCAACTAAGATTTATAAAGTTTTAAGCTGGGAAATTAAAATTCATTCATCCGCTTTTACTTTCTTGGGCGCTGATCTATCATGGTGCAGTAAAACAGGAGGAAGCATACCCATGGAATCTTTACAGGCAATGGCTTTGGCAATTGGAGGAGGCTGGGCAACGGGGTTAAACCTCTATTTAACTGCGGCTGCATTGGGTATTGCGCATCGCCTCCATTGGGTTGTTTTGCCGGGACAAATGGATATATTAGGCAACCCGATTGTCATCTTTTTTGCTGTCCTGCTTTACCTTGTTGAGTTTGTAATTGATAAGATTCCTTTTCTCGATTCCGCTTGGGATTCGGTTCATACATTGATTCGTCCGGCGGGCGGAGCCGCCTTGGCTTCCATGGCTTTTTCCGGATCGCCCGAAAGTTTGCAATATACGGTAGCCGCAATCGCGGGCGCGGCCAGCCTCAATGCCCACTTGGGTAAAGCTGGAACCCGCGTCGTCATAAACACCTCGCCTGAGCCATTTTCGAATTCCGCGGCCAGCGTTGCCGAGGACGGCATTGTTTTGGGAATGCTGTGGCTTGTTTTTAATCACCCGATGATTGCTTTAGCTGCGGTTTTTGTTTTTGCGGCTTTGATTATTTGGCTCATACCCAAGATTTTTCGGTTTATTAAGAAGTTCTTTCAGATGCTGGCGGGGAAGAAGAAGGAAGTCAGTTCAAAGAGCAAGGATCAGAAAGCAGAGACATAAATCAGAAGCTAGAGGTTGTCAGAAGTCTGAATGCTTTTGAGTTATGACCTTGAATTTTGATTTTTAAGTTCTGATCTTAAGCAAAGGTTTTAGACATAAAAAAACCCCGTACTTTCGTACGGGGTTTTTTCTATCTTAAAAGAAGATTATTCTTTTGAAAGAGTGATCTGGTCGATCAAAATCGTGCCCTGCTTCGGGTTTGAATTGATATCGTCGAAAACGATAACGAATTCATTCAAAGCGGACCAGTCCTGGATACGGCGGAATTTTTCGAAAGGAATCGAAATCTTCTGCCATGTTTCCGTGATACCGCTAACGATATACGGAGAAGGACGGTTGTTCATGTCCTTCACTTCGAGCTTAATGCGCTTGGTGTAGTTGTTGAGACCTTCACCGCGAACATAGAAGTTCAAAGTATTGTATTCAGTTGCGTTCTGACCATTAAACTTCATCCAAAGACCGTTATAGGCCGGATTCGGAGAATCAACGTCATAATCAAGCTTAAGAGCGTAACCGGCAGCATTGCCGAGTGCGTCATCAGCTTCAAAAGACATGCTTGCAGTCTGAGTGTCATCGTTAGGATCCTTATTCCAAGATCCAAAGTCTCCACCCAAATTGTTCGGCTTATCACCGGAATCAAAATCGGCTACAACCAACTCGTTGGCAGCAAGAGCAACAGGAGAGAAAGCCCCTGCGATCAAGGCAAGTGCGAAAGCAAGAAACATCAAATTCTTAAAATTCTTCATTCAATTGTCCTCCATTTTGGAATTATCTGTCTTTAAGACGAGCGGCATTTTAAATGTATTCAAAAGTTTTTAGAAGGAAATTTTTGAATTTTTTTTAATACTGCTGCTTAATAGCCATTTTCTAGAATTAGAATCAGGTCCCCGGTCGACAGAGTCGGGCCTCCCATAAAAAAAACGCCAGGTTTTGCTATGGAAAGCTCGGTATCGATATAACTTTTGTTATTTTTCGTAATGACAGCTCTTGCCACAATCGAGGAGCCTTTGTCCTCTTTCAGAGTAAGCTGGAGCGCGTATCCTTCCAGAAGATCCAAGCTTTGGGTTTCACCCAAGGTCATATCCAGCTTTTTGAGGTCCTTTTGAGTGTAGGAACTGTAAGAGAAAAGCTTCAAGAGCTTATCGCGGTAAGCATCATTATCTAAGTTGAAGTCGCTTCCTTCATTGGAAGCAACAACCATAGTGACAATCATACGGTTGCTGTTTTGGGCCTGCAAAATAGAAGGCTGCAGCAGGAAGGCTAAAAGGCAAAAGGTTGCAGTCAGTTTTTTAATCATGTTTTTTAAACTCCCTTGGGAAAGACCCACACGACGGTAATTTGAGCATCAGGAAAACTTTTTTGATAAGCCACGGTAGCGCCCATTTGGCTGCCTAATTTTTTAATTTGGGTTTGTATCGGGTAGGGCTCGGTGCTTTCTTCAACAATCGAAGAAGCTGCTTGAGGTGCTTCTTGAACCGCCGCCGGCTGAGACTCAACCGACAAAATCTGAGCGACTTCCGGATTCGAAACTGTGGCGTGATCAAGAGGGTTAATTTTTAGCACTAATAAAAGTGCCATACAACCGACTAAAGCAAGGCGGAATGCCGGCGCGCCCCAGTAAGCACCTGCCGCTGTGACCGGTTTAGGAGGGAAGTGCTTCGCTAAAAAGGCATCCTTCGCGGATTGCACCTCTGCACTTTCAACTTCCTCACGCATCCAATTTTTGTAAACATTTTTAAATTGATCCATAAACTACTTTATTTCTGCTTCCTGATACTCAATCCCTAAGACTTTGGCCAAGGCTTTGCGAGCGTAAAAAATGCGTGACATCACAGTCCCGGCCTCGAGTTGCAACGTCTCAGCAATCTCTTCATAGCTCAAGTTTTCCCATTCTCTCAAAACAAGCACGGCGCGGTGTTCGGCCGAAATCTTCTGCAAAGCTTCTTGCATCCTTACTTTGAGTTCGGCTTGCGAGGCGGCGCGTCTTGGGTCAAGCGTATTTGAAGCCAAAAAATCGCCTACATTTTCAATCGGTTCAGCCTCTTTGCGCCGACGCACCGAATCAATCGCCGCATTCACCGTAACCCGGTAAAGCCAAGTTTTAAACTTGGAGTCGCCTTTAAACTTTTGAATATCGCGGTGAACCTTGATTAAAACGTCCTGAGTCACATCTTGCGACTCTTCACGGCGGTTCAGAACACCATACGCAACGGCATAAACCATGTTGTAATACTTGCGGAATAAGGTGCTAAACGCAGCTTGATTACCCGCCTGAGCTTGCTGAACAAGGCTAAAGTCGGGATCTTCACGCATAAAGACAATCCATCCGCACGTTTATGACGCCGGAAGCAAGGGGGTTATTCACACTTTTTTTAAGATCTAACATAAGGCTCTTTAATAGGTTGTGAGCGGAAAGTATAACGAAAGTGGTTTTAATCTGCTAGGTCAAAGATATTAGTGAAAAAATGACATTTTAGACCTCAAAAAGAAGAGATTCAGTATATTACCCCTATTCGATAAGGAGTTTATGTCGCTTTTTATTAGTCTTAAAAAAATATCGGCGTTTTGGAGTGTTTTGGGCCTAGCGTTGGCCATTCGTATGCTTCATCTCGCTTGTCTGCTCCCTTTGCTCAGCTATGAACACCAATTAAACGATGGAATTTATTTTGATACTTTGGCGCGAGCATTTGCTACGGGAGTCTATGAAGGAAAAGTTCCGATTGTTGGGCTTTTGCCGATTTATGTTTGGTTTTTGTCGCTTTTTCATTTCGCGGCGGGCTATGAGCTGATATTGCCCCGAATCGCGCAGATTCTTTTGGGAGCTTTGTCTTGCGGCTTGTTGCAGCAAATTAGCCGGAATCTTTTTGGAAATCGTGCGGGCTGGTTTGCCGGCGTTATGGCGGCTTTGTGCGGCGTGTTTATTTATTTTGATGCGATATTAATCAAAGCTTCTTTAACTAACTCGCTTTGGATTTTTGCTCTTTGGGCTTTGACTCAGGGCTTGCGCGGCGCTTCGCTGTTGAATTGGTTTGTTGCGGGCGCGGGATATGCTGCGGCGTGTTTGCTGCGAATGCAGCTTTTGCTGGTATGGCCATGGATGATTGTGACCTTGATAAAAAATCAGTCTTTGTCAGGCGGAAGAAAGTTGATTGTTGCGGTTTTTATTTTTGTGATGTCATCGGGCGCGGTCATTTTTATTTCGAGCCAATGGTTTAAGTCCGCAGGGATTCGGACTCATGGAATTGTTTCGCCGCATGAAATCTCCGCTCCGGAAACCGGAATTCATTTTTATATGGGGAATCATCCTCAAGCCAATGGAACTTATCGAAAAGCGGAGGGGATTCGAGCTTCTGCGGTGGGGCATACCGTGGATGCTCGTCAAATTGCTGAGAAAGATCTTGGACGGACCTTGAGCATACGAGATCTGAATTTGTTTTGGCTTAAAAAAACAGCCGACACTATTTTTGAAAACCCTTGGCGTTGGATCCAGCTTGAAATGAAGAAATTTTTCCTGATATGGAATACTTATGAAGTTGCGAATAATCAAAATTATGAATATTGGCGGCGTTATTCCTTTGTTTTAGGCTTACCTCTTGTTTCTTATGGCTGGCTTGCTCCTCTGGCGCTTTTGGGCTGGTTGTATTTAAGCAGAGATACTCGTCCGGCGGTGTCCTTGCTTAAAGGGCTCGCGGTTTTTTATATTTTGGCCTTAATGTTAACCTTTGTAACGGCCGATTATCGTTTACCTCTTCATCCCATCTGGATTATCTTTGCGTCTTGCGCTGTGGATCGTTTTGTTCAGGATTGGCAGGGCGGAAAGTTTCAGAGTTTAAGGCGCTCCTTTTGCTTTTTTGTTTTATTTTTTATCTTTTGCAATTATCAGACTTATTTACCAAAATACCGCTATGATTCATCTTTGCAGAAAAGGCATGATAAGCTTCTGCGATCGCTTCAAGCTCCTCAGCCTAACCAGGCTTTGCGAGAAGTGGCGGAGGTTTGATGAAACATCAATTTGGTTTTAAAGCCGAGAAATTGGCTTTTGGGTTATTTTTTATTTTATTAGTGATCCAATTTGGCGGAGTGGCTATGGCTGAAAAAATGAATAAGTCGGACGCGGAATGGAAGAAGGAGTTAACGCCGGAGCAATACCGTATTTTGCGCGAAAAGGGAACAGAGCGCGCGTTTACCGGAGAGCACTGGAATAATCACCGCGATGGCAGTTATGTGTGCGCGGCGTGTGGAATGGAAATTTTTTCTTCTGAGCATAAATTTGATTCAGGCACAGGTTGGCCCAGCTTTTTTTGTCCCGTGGGAAAAGACCGCGTTGAAACCAAAACAGACAAGAGCCACGGAATGGAGCGGACAGAGGTTTTGTGCCCTCGCTGTGAAAGTCATTTGGGGCATGTTTTTAATGACGGACCACCGCCGACTTATGAAAGATATTGTATGAATTCTGCCGCGCTTAAATTTGTTCCGGTAAAGGAGGAAAAGTAAAATGACAGAACCTGTTATTTATGACCGTAAGCCTTGTGTGATGGAAGTGGAGCCGGGAAAGTATGCTTGGTGTGCTTGTGGGCAATCCAAGAAACAACCCTATTGTGATGGATCGCATGCCGGTTCGGGGCTGAAACCCATCATTGAAACTGTTACCGAAAAAAAACGGGTCGCTTGGTGCAACTGCAAAAAGAGCGCGAAGGCGCCTTTTTGTGATGGAACACATAAAGGACTTTAGACCGGAGAAGGAGTTTTATGAATATCGTTGAGCAAATGCAAAAAATGATTCGCGAAGCAACGGATGCTGAAATTGTAGAAATCGTTGATCAGAGTGCGGGACACGCCGGACATGGCGCGGATGGCGGTCATTTTATGGCGCTGATCGTTGCGCCTAAGTTTAATGGCTTAGGATTGGTGCAGCGGCATCAGCTTGTTTATCAAGCGATTGCTCCGGTGAAAGAAGCGGTTCATGCTTTCTCCATGCGTACGCATACTCCCGAAGAATGGTCCGCCCAGCGGTGATTTTTTGCTCAGAGCTGCTTTTTGAGCCTCTGCGTAAAACGCAACCGGCAAACAGCCCAACTGCTATTTGTAATCTGCTGTATATCAGAGAATCGTAAAGGTGGGGCGGCCGGAAGCGGGAGATATTTTTTCGTTTGCTAGAACCATTTCCATTTTTTTGAAGTAGTTTTTAAGTTTAATTAGCGTCACGATCAGCATGACCTGAACCGCAAAGATAATAACCTCGTAGCTCCAGATAAAAGCGCCTGTTTCACTTGCAAATAGAAGCGGTGCTTTGAGCGCCACGCGCGCGGTTGCCAAGATTATTCCTGCGCTTGTAAAAATAAGCCCCAAGGCCGTAAAGCTTTTTCTGTTTAGAAATGCCGATGCCGCGGTAAGCAAGAATCCCGCCCCAAATAATGCGCAGACAAAAGGCGCTGCCAGCTCCCACGCTGAAGGTTGGAGTGCTTTTTGATTTAAATAGGTGTGAACAACAACTCGACCTAATTCTGAGCCTGCCAAAAACAAGAAAAGCCAAGTTAGGGTGTTCCTCCAAGAGCGGCATGAGATTTTTCCGGTAATATAGCTTGTAATTTTCTTTTCTTGTTTGGGTTTAAAATCGATGAATCGCGCGCCCAGCGCGTAGGGATAATGGCCGATCATGCGTCCCTGAAGGCTCTCAATTCGCATGATTTCAGCGTTGTATGTTTCCTTTGATTGTCCGGGAATCTTGAAGCAAGCGGTTAGTTTTTGCCCTGTCGCAACAAATGAGGGGGAGAGAATTTGAATGCCGGTAGTGCTGACATTGCTGATGATTGCTTTTTTCGTTACAAAAGAGTTGCCGCCGGAAAATTTGATTTCTGCCTGGATTTCACAAGGGAGGCGGATGCAGGCGCGTTGTGTTTTGAGAGGGGGCATTAGCGTAAATTCCTTAAAAGAGGAGTTGTTCGCGGGCCTCCGTTTTGAATTTGAGTCAGCTCTGTTGTTTCAAGATTGTTTAAAATGGATTTTTGAATCGGACTCGGAAATATCAAAGTTAAATAAATGATCAAAAATAAAAATGCCGTCATGAAGACGTTGAAAAGGACCGAGTTATGATTTTTTAAAGCAGGCATGATTCCTTTATCGGCTTTGCGCGGGAATTATAAACTAGTGGTTCGTCATGGTACAATTTTTTTCTATGGATGAAATGAACAAAGAGATTCGGGTGAGAGCTGAAGGCCGTCCGGGCTTGCCGCCGCTTCGTAAAGACGAAGATCTTTACATGGACGAGAAATACGACGTCATTTTTGAAGACGCCGATTTGCTCATCGTTGTCAAAGGTTCGCCTTTTCCCGTACATGCCGTGAGCCGTTTTCAAACGCGCAATTTACTTTCTTTTCTTGAGCGCGATTACGGTCAGAAAATGCATCTCGCCAATAGGCTTGATTCCGAAACTAGCGGTTTGATCATGGTCGCGCGCAATGAAGAAATGGCAGGGAAACTCGGCTCCGCGCTACAAGATAAAAAAGTCCGCAAAGAATATCAGGCGATTGTTTTGGGTGTTCCGGCTGAAAAGCATGGATTCATTCGCGAACCTATTAAGGGGCGCAGAGATTTATTGTGCCACATCTATGAACCACATCCCGAAGGTAAAAGCGCTGAAACGGAATATGAATTATTGGAAACGCGCGGCAAATACAGTCTTTTGAGGCTTGTGGCTCATACCGGAAAAACGCATCAATTGCGTGTGCACTTGAAATCCATCGGTTGCCCGATTGCAGGCGATAAAATGTACATCGATTTGAAAATTTATGACCATTATGTTCATCATGGCTGGCAGGACTGGATGGCTGAAACGGTTGGATTGCGCCGCCTTGCTTTGCACGCTTGTTTGCTTGAATTTACGCATCCCGTAACGAAAGAAAAAATTTCCTTTCGCTCTCCGCTACCCGCCGAGCTTAAGCGCTTTTTCGAAACCTAACCCATCCCAGATCCCGTATCTGGGGTGAAGATGTCAGTAACAGCTTCTTAGGTCATTTTTCGTCAATTAACCTAACATATTGGAATAATTAGACTTAATCAATGTTATTAAAAGTTATAAGAAGTATTGTTTTTATATGCATTGATGTTACTTTTGTATTGTGCCCGGACACTTACTAAATAACTAGTTTAAAGGGGAGCATTCGTTTGTTTTTGAAAAGAATAAGATCATTACTCAGTTTGGTGCTTGTCTTTTTTATGGCTATTCAGCCTGTGATGGCGCAGCAATTGCCCAGCGGTATGACTGCGAGTGAAGGTGTCACGGTGGATACAACGGATCCGAATATTCTTGTTATCAATGCCCCTGATCACGCCACAATTGATTGGGATAGTTTTTCAATCGGTGCGGATCAATCAGTGCGGTTTATCTTGCCGAACGAAACAAGCAGCATATTAAACCGTGTCTTAGGTGGAAGTGCTACCGATATTTGGGGCGCGCTTTATTCAAATGGAATTGTTTTTCTTGTGAACACAAACGGAATTAACTTTCACGCGAATGCACAAATCGATATCGCTTCATTAATTGCTTCTACGCTTGATATTTCAAAAGAAAACTTTCAATCCGGTAACTATGAATTTCAAAAAGTATTGGGAAGTGAAATTGGAAAGATTTTGAATGAGGCGAATATTAGCGCGACGAACATTGTTTTTCTTGCTGAACAAATTCAAAACAAAGGCGTCTTGGAAGCGAATCTTGGGCGAGTTGTCCTGGGTTCGGGATCGAAGCAAACAATTTCTTTTGATAACAACGGATCAATCAATTTGGTTGTCGATGAAGGTACGGCAAATTCTTTGATTGAAAATAGCGGAACTCTGCGAGCGAATGGCGGAAAGGTAATGCTGACCGCGAAAGACATCAATGTCACGCTTGATACACTTGTGAACAATACCGGCATTATTGAGGCGACGCGTATGGTTGAGAGAGACGGCGTTGTCGAATTTGTTTCGAACGGGGCAGTCGAAAATAGCGGAACGATCAATACCAATAAATTTAGTGAAAAAGCTTACACATTCAGAACCTCAGGAGCCCTGCTGGGTGGAAATGCTCATTTTGACAATTTAGACGGCGCCGCTGAAATTGGCGGAAGCATTGGCTCGAACATTTATGATACCGGTGATTTGATTGTGACTTCGGATATTTATCTTGGTAATGCGATTATATTAGGGGCCGATCTTGATAGTGATGGAGATTGTTCGGAAGGTGGCAGCGCGTGCGATGGTAATGGTGTTTTCTATATGCAAGAAGGAACATCAATTCTAGGACAAGGATATAACCTAACCATTTATTCAAGTCAAAACCCCGATCTCGCCGGAAGCGGGCCGACTTTGCGGACGATTTCAGGTGTCGTCGACCTCACACTTTATGCCTCCTATTCAAGCACAGAGTTTGTGGGGCACAATGATATCACTAGCAATTCACTCAGCATCAGAAGTGGGAGCTACATTTTAAATGGTGATTCATACTATTCTGCTACAGGGACGACGCTGACTCTTAACTCGGGAGATTTAACAACCGGGGCACTTGGAATTTATGCGTCAAGCCGTGATCAGAGCGCAGGTGGAGCGAGCTTGACTATTGCAAGCGGAGCAAGTTTAAGTGCGACAAGTTTGCTCTTAAGCGCTTCGGAAGGGAAGTATAACGGAGATGGTGCAGGTACTTTCAACGGCGGAAATGCCTCGTTAAGTATAAGTTCTGGCGCAACCGCCGCATTTAGCGGGGATGCTGTTTTAAATGCCGGCGCAGGTTTAAATGTTGTGGCTAGTGGTGGTACTGACGGAGGAAATGCTTTGATCGGCAATGAAGGAACGCTGACAATCTCGGGCAGCCTATCTGCGCAAGGAGGCAGTGGCGGTAGCTCTGGCCTTAATTATACTGGGGGAACCGGGGGCTCAGCTGGATTTAACGCCTCAGCAAACACGACGATTACCGGTAATTTGACTCTTAATTCGGGATCTGCCGGAAGTGACTATTCAGATGGCTATAACTATCAAGCCGGTGGTGCGGGTGGTTCCGCAGTGACGACGGGAGAGATCACTTTAAACGGATCAGGAATCCAAAATTTAACTACAGGTAATTCAGCGAGCGTTAGTGCGAATTTAACGTATTCGGGCGCAGGAACTTTACGGCTTACGGACGATTTGGATATGAATGGTAACTTGAGTGTGACAAGCGGAACATTTAATGCGAACTCGCAGACACAAAACTATGGCGGCAATGTAAGTTTGGGTTCGGGAATTACGCTTTCCAACGCGGGCAATGCTATTTTTGATAAGGCTTCCGGAACTCAGACATTAAATAGCGGCGGAAAAATTTTTGCTGAGGTTCAGCATGCTGGCGCGGGAACTTTACAATTGACCGGAAATAACCTTACTGTGACAGGTGCATTTACTAATTCATCCGGAACATATAATGCAAATGGTTTGCAGACAACAGTGAGTGGGTTAACGACTGTTAGCGGAGGAACTTATACAGCTGGTACTGGGAACCAAAATTTGAATGGCGGGTTAAGTATTCTTGCAAGTAGCGGAAACAGCGGGACGGATGGCCAGCATGCGCAAGATGGTGGCGCGGCAGGTTCTGATGGAACATCCGGTGTAAGCGCAACATATACAGCCGGTTCGGGTATTACGACAACGACAAATTTGATTATTCAATCGGGATCCGGTGGAAATGGTGGAACCGGCGGAAATTCTAATGGGGGTAGCGGAGGTGCTGGGGGTGCGGGCGGCACGGGAGGAAATGCGACGTTGAATGCAGGAGATGAAAAAGTAAGGGTGACAGGGAACATTACTTTGGTGGCGTCAACGAATGGCAGTCAGGGCAGCGACGGAAGTAGCTTCGACAATAACGCTGGTGGCGCAGGTGGGGCAGGGGGAGCTCAGGGGGTTAATACTTATACCGGTACTTTATTGATGAATGGTTCGGGAACGCAAAATATTACTTCAAATAGTGAAAATCTTGGCAGTCTCAAATACTCCGGTTCGGGAACATTGCGGCTTGTTGATAATTTGGATCTGGACGGTGATTTTAGCGTAACAAGCGGGGCGTTTAATGTAAATTCACGAGTTCAAAATTATGGAGGCAACGTTAGTTTGGGTTCCGGAATTACGATGTCTAACTCAGGAACTGCTATTTTTGATAAAGCTTCGGGAACTCAGACGTTGGATAGTGGTGGAAAAAGTTTTGCTGCGCTGCAGCATAGCGGTGCCGGAACTTTACAGCTAACCGGCAATAATCTTACTGTTACCGGAGCGTTTACAAACTCAGCCGGAAATTATGATGCGAATGGATTGCAAACAACGGTAGGCGGTTTAACGACCGTAAGCGGTGGGAATTATACTGCCCGCAGCGGTAATCAGAATTTGAATGGCGGTTTAACAATTATGGCCGGAAATGGCACCGATGGGACATCCGGAACCGATGCGGTTTGTGATATCAACATCTGTAACAGCGGATCAGATGGTTCCGCAGGGGTGAATGGAGCTAGTGCTACTTATATTGCCGGAAGCGGAATAACATCAGTTACAGGCAACTTAAATGTTGTCGCAGGCAATGGAGGGAGCGGCGGCACAACTGGAAATAGTGTGAATTATATGGGAAATGATTATGGCGGAGGGCTTGGTGGTGCAGGCGGAAATGGCGGCGCTGCGACGTTAGATGCCGGAAATGAAAAAGTCCAAGTCAGCGGCAATATTACTTTGTCTGGCGGAACCACAGGTGCACAAGGTGGAAATTCGGGTGGCGCGGGAGGATCCGCCGGTGGAGTTACGAATACAGGAACAATCGTTTTAAATGGCGCCGGAACGCAAAATATTACATCCGGCGGACAAGTTTTTAGTGGTATTGCCCATTCCGGTACCGGTACTTTGCGTCTGCTCGATGCGATGAATGTTGGTAGCAGTTTTACAAACTCTGCCGGAACATTCAATTTAAACGGGTTTAGTTGGTGGATGACCGGTGCAACATTTTCGAATGATGGAACAGTTCAGCTTATCGGATCGGAAACCATTACAGGGCTGACCAACAATGATACTGATTCCGGAACATGGAATTACACGGGCAGCGGCAGCCGTACGCTGAAAGATTTTGGAGCTAATGATTATTTTAATTTAGTGATCAGCGGTTCGGGAACCTTTACCGCGGCATCGGACTTGGATTTGAATAATTCATTCACGCAATCGGCCGGGACTTTTGTCGCGCCCGCTAGTATGAATGTTGCGGGAGATTTTGGCCGCACAGGCGGAACATTTACCGCGGGAACCGGAACAGTAACTTTGGATGGAAGTGACCAAGCGATTTCAGGAAACACGACTTTTTATAATCTCACCAAAGCTGATGCGACGAATGATGAGGCTTCACGGACTTTGTCGCTTGCCTCGGGAAACACTCAAACTGTGACGAATTCACTGACATTAGACGGGCTTGATGAGGACGACCGCCTTGTGTTGAACGGCGCCGGAACATTTGATCTCACGAACGCCGCGACTTTTACGGGTAATTATTTGAGTATTCAAGACGGCACAATTACGGATAATTCCAGTGGCCTCACTTTACCGCTTGATCCAGCCAATTCAATTAACTTAGGAGGAACGACGGGTTGGTTTACTCCTCCTCCGCCTTCGAATACCGAAGTGACACCGGCGGAAACAGCAAACCGTGAAAATGAAATTCAGCGGTCATTGGCACCGTTTGTAACGAGCGGCGGAACAGACACCAATAGTTTTTCGGGAAGTGATTTTTCAAATACACAATTCAGCAATGACCAGCCAGAGCCGCAAGATACAGAAAATTCAGATAATGAAAACACGAACGAGGAAAGTGGCGGTTTTTCTGAGTCAATCAACCCCAATGCTCCGATCATTCTTTCCAATAACCTGTTTGAAGTGAAGCAAGGTAATTTGCAGGAAGCCAATGGCATGCAGGTTAACGGCGATGAAGCCGAACTTGTTTAAAAGCCGGCTTTGACTGAGAAATGAATTTGAGGCTGGTCTTTGTCGGTTGACTCATCTCCGACAGGATAACCAAAATCAATCACCATACTGAGGTATTGATCGAGATTGACGCGAACACCGAAGCCCGCCCCCATTAGGAAATGGTTTTTTACTTCCGCCGGTGTTTGTCTGGACCTGTTTTCGGTTGCGCCTAAATCATAAAATCCCGCCAAACGAAAAACCTCGCTGTATTTTTTGCGGATACCCGGCATTTTTAAATCTTTGGGAATAAGCGGTACAGGGAAGTTAATTTCCGCCGATGTGACATAGCCTCGGTCTCCGGCGCTGTCGGATTCGGGATAGCCGCGTACCGAATACATTCCTCCCGCACGAAATTGTTCAAGTGATGTGAGCGTGACAGGTGACCATTGCGCCTCTGCTCTCAAAATGAGGAAAGAGTTGAGAGGGAGGCGGTTGAACCGCGCTAAAGAGCCGGAATAATAAACAAAACTTCCGCCTGCGCCATTGCGGCTGGCGTTGGGATCATCGCTTTCAAGTGACCCCATAAAATTTCCAAGTCCGACATGCGTGTCCGCTGAAAAAATGGTTTTGCCCCAACGGTCTTGATGGGTTAAGCGTGGACCTGTTTTAATGACGCGCATGCGGTCAAAGCTCGTCTTGAGGTTAGCTACGGTTGATTTAGAATCTTTGATCTCAAACGCGGCTGACCAGTCAAAAGAAAAAGTGCGGCGACGGATAATGGATTGAGTGATATTCGGTGTGATCTCAAAATAACGTCCTTCGATATTAAAGTTCCGCAAGTGCTTTGCGAGGTGTGTGCGAGCGTAGCTCCAATTGAGACCCAATTCCGTTCCGGTTTGCTGAATTGGCAAAACATACTGAGTCCATGCCGCCTGAAAGGCAGACTGTTCAGCTAAAGAAAATCCCGCGTTCAGGACGTCATCAAATCCAAATAAATTGGTGTGTCTTAAATGAGCCATTTGCCGGGCACGATGCGTGAACCGTGAGCCGCGATTATTAAACTCGTAACTCAAATGGAGCGGAAATTTCTCTTGAGCTTTAAGCGTGATATCCGTAGTGCCGGGTTCTTGTCCCGGCTCAAGATAAGCTTTGGCGCGACGGTCTTCCTTTTCGTTTAAAAAGTAAAGGGAGGACTCCAAGTCACTGTACTGAAAAGGATTGTCGGTATTCAGATTTTTAAAGAAGCGCTCGTAAATCTTATCTTTAAACCAGCGGTTATCTTCCACCTTAATTTTGCCGGCTTTGCCCTCGAGAATTTGAATGATAACAATACCGCTTTGAATTTTCTGCGGCGGTAAAAAAGCCCTTGAAATCAAATAACCGCGGGAGCGGTAAAGCGCCGTAACTTTTGCTGCGACAGCTTTAAGTTCATCAAAGGTGAGTGATTGTCCTTCTGCTTCGCGAGTTACAGCGGAGAGATCGGTGGCTGACAAAATTTGATTGCCCTCAAAGACGATTTTTTTGACAAGAAGTTTTCCTTCTGAGGGTTTTGAGTCAGGTTCTTGAGATGTTTTTTCTTCGATTGAAACGGGGGGGGGCAAGGCGATGGTTTTTTTATTTTGGTTTTTGAGGATTTCTATTTGCGAAGCAATGTTTGTATCGGCTGAGGCGAAGTCTGCATCCTCTGCCGACCGGGCGGGGGTGGCGATGGCTAAACAAAGACCTAAAACAACCAAAATAAATTTTGTTTTGATCATAGGTCTAAATATCGACCCAAAACACGCAGATCTCAAGCTTGAGCTTGGACAGAGGAATCGGCGTAGAGGGCGGTGCGTTTGGCTTGAATTTCAGGATCAGCCAAATAGTCATCCAATGTAACGCCGCTCTTGTCTATATATCCAAGTGGGGTAATCTCGATGATGCGGTTAGCGACGGTTTGAATGAATTGATGGTCTTGCGTCGAGAAAAGCAAAGTACCTTTAAATTTCTGAAGCCCGTCGTTTAAAGCGCTGATCGATTCCAAATCCAAATGGTTGGTTGGTTCGTCCATGATCAGCACGTTGGCGTTCACAAGCATCATTTTGGAAAGCATCATGCGCACGCGTTCGCCGCCCGAAAGGACATTTACTTTTTTCAATGATTCTTCACCCGTGAAAAGCATGCGTCCCAAAAATCCGCGGATAAACTGTTCGTGGGTTTCTTTTGAGAATTGTCTCAACCAATCAATCAGGGAGAGATCGACATCGAAATATTTTTTATTGTCTTTCGGAAAGTAAGAGCGGGTTGTGGAAGCGCCCCATTTAAAAGTCCCGGAATCCGCGGGGATTTCTTCCGCTAAAACTTGAAAGAGAGTGGTGCGCGCCAAGTCATTTCTTCCGAAAAAAGCGATCTTGTCGCCCTTGTGAATTTCAAAATTGAGGTTTTTGAACATCAATTTTCCGTCAATGGATTTGCTGAGTTTATCAATGGCGAGTAAATCATTGCCGGCTTCGCGCTCGCAATTGAAACCAATGAACGGATATTTGCGGCTTGAGGGCTTGATATCTTCAAGCGTCAGTTTTTCGAGCATCTTTTTACGTGAAGTGGCTTGTCTTGCTTTGGAAGCATTCGCGCTGAAGCGGGCGATAAAAGATTGGAGTTCAGCGCGTTTATCTTCCATTTTTTTATTCTTATCGGATTTTTGCCGTAAAGCCAGTTCGCTCGACTCTTTCCAGAAAGAATAGTTACCCGAGAAAAAAGTGATTTTCCCGAAATCAATGTCGCAAGTATGCGTGCTGACTTGATCGAGAAAATGGCGATCATGCGAAACCACGATGGCGGTGTTTTTAAATTCAGCTAAAAAATTTTCAAGCCACATGGCAGTTTCAACGTCAAGATGGTTGGTCGGTTCGTCCAAGAGCAAAACATCGGGATTGCCGAAAAGAGCTTGCGCTAAAAGCACACGCACTTTTTGATCGCTTTCGAGATTTTTCATCTGAACGCGGTGAAATTTTTCTGCGATGCCAAGCTCACTAAGTAATTTTTCAGCTTCGGCTTCCGCGTTCCAACCATCCATTTCGGCAAATAAACTTTCAAGTTCCGCCGCGCGTGCGCCGTCCGCATCGCTAAAATCAGGTTTGGCGTAAATGGCATCTTTTTCTTGGATCACGGAATAAAGTTTTTTATGTCCCATGATGACGGTGTTGACGGGAGTGTGCTCGTCAAAAGCGAACTGATCTTGACGCAGCATCGAAAGACGCTCATTGGGGCCGAGTGAAACGGAACCCGCTGTGGGCTCGAGATCACCCGCAAGCACCTTCATGAAGGTCGACTTGCCGGAACCGTTCGCGCCGATTATGGCATAGCAGTTGCCGGGTGAAAAAGCGAGGTTCACATTATCGAAAAGAACCCGCTGACCAAACTGAATTGTGACGCCATTGGCTGTTAACATAGGGCGGAATGATAGCAGATTAGAGTTCAAAGATCAAAACTCAAAACCAAAGCGGAAGGCCGATGCCGGCTTGCTTCCGGGAAGTTTGTAAGCGCTGGGTATTAATCTCTGGTTTTGATTTCTGATTTTTGAGTTCAGAGCTTTTTGTGGTAGATTGCCACTTATGGCGAAAATCATTCAATTTCTTTCCCGTGATATGTGGCGCGTTCGGGCGCGCAAACTTTCCAAGCCGAAGTCCTTTTTGCTGAGGGCGCTTCGAATTTCGATCTTGTCTTTTAAAGAATTTGATAAGGACAAATGTACTTTGCACGCTTCCGCCCTGACTTTTTTCAGCATGCTTTCGATTGTGCCTGTATTCGCGATGGCTTTCGGTATTGCCAAGGGATTTGGCTTCGAAAAAATGTTGCATGACCGCCTGATGGAAATGGATGGACAGCAAGAGGTGATTCAAAAAGTAGTGCAATTTTCCGAGTCGATGCTGCAAAACACCAAGGGCGGTGTTATTGCCGGAATCGGTATTTTGATCTTGTTTTGGACAGTGATTCAGGTTTTGCAAAATATTGAGAAGTCATTTAATCATATTTTTGCGGTTCAAAAAGAACGTACGATGGCGCGCAAACTAGCCGACTATCTCGCCATTATGCTGATTTGTCCGGTGCTTGTTATTTTATCCGGAAGTTTGACGGTTTTTATTTCAACACAAGTGACCAATATCATGGCGCATATCGGGCAAGCCGGACAAATTATTGGGCCATGGGCAATCAAATGTTTAAGTTTTTTACCCTACGCTATTTTTTGGCTTTTGCTCACTTTTCTTTATGTTGTGATGCCGAATACGCGTGTTAAGAAGCGCTCGGCTTTGGTGGGCGGCATTGTTGCCGGAACGATTTATCAGCTCGTGCAGGTTCTCTACATCAAATCACAAATGGTGGCGTCGAATTTCGGTGCGATTTACGGAAGCTTCGCAGCCCTGCCGCTTTTCTTGGTGTGGCTCCAATTGTCTTGGCAAATTGTGCTTTATGGAGCTGAGTTGGCTTTCGCGCATCAAAATGAAGAAACGTATGAATTTGAAGAAGAGAGCCGCAAGGCAAGTCTTTCGCTTCAAAAATCGATCGCTTTGCTTTTAACGCAAGCCGCGGTGAAACGGTTTTGTGACGGAGAAAAGCCGCTCGAAATTCATGCGTTTGCGGAGAAGTTTGAAGTTCCTATCCGCCTTGTGCGGACTGTCGCTGAGAAATTGGAAAAGGCGGGCGTGTTGTCGCCGGTTGAAGACCAAAATAAAAATACCGAACTTTATCAGCCCGCGCGCGATGTCGCGGATTTAACCGTGCTTTTTGTTTTGACGGCGTGGGATGATGAGGGCGCCGCTGACCTTGGCGTTGAAGAGCCCGCTTTGCTTTTGAAATTGAAATCTTCTGTTGCCGAAATCCGTCGTGCGGTGGCAAGTTCTCCGTCTAACATTCTGCTTAAAAACCTTTGAAACAGCGCGTCAGCCGAAAAATGAAACAGCAGCGCCGCGTTGTCGCGCATGCTGAGTTTCAACGGGAGCAGCATAAGATTAACAACGCTGCCAAAGCCGTAGCGAACTCGCCTTATCAGAAAAAACTGCATGCTCCGGACCCTGTTACGAAACCCAAAATTATTTTTGAAGATTCGCATTTAATCGTTGTCGATAAGCCCGCGGGGCTTTTATCTCAGGAGGATGCTTCCGGATCTCCGACCATGGTGGAGTGGCTGCGCGTTCATTTTGGCCGGCATTATGTCGGAACGATTCACCGGCTTGACCGCAATACTTCCGGGATTATGATTTTCGCGAAGCGCACTAAATCCGCGAGCCGTTTATCCGAAGCTTTGCGCGAAAATGAAATTCGCCGTACTTATTTGGCGTGGCTGCATGGCGCGATTCGAGATCCGCAAAAGTGGGTGCATTGGCTTTTAAAAGATGAAGCGAAAAATACCGTCAAAGTTGTTTCGCCCCGGACCCATGGCGCGAAAGAAGCGATTTTAAGTTTGAAGCCGCTGCGTTATGCGGAAAAGAACGGAAAAAAATTGACTTTGGTGGAAGTTGAGCTGGAGACGGGGCGGTCGCATCAAATCCGTGTTCAATGCGCGGCGAAAGGCTTTCCTCTGGCGGGTGACGCAAAGTATGGTTTGCCGGAGGATAAAACTTTTCCGAGACCCGCGCTGCATTCTGCCAGCGTTTCTTTCCCGCACCCGATGACGGGGGAAATCCGTTCGTATATCGCTGAGCTTCCGGCCGATCTTAAAATCTAGAATGCCCCTATCTTCCTAACTTCCGGAATTAGGAAGGTTTTAAATTAGCGGTTCTCGCGTTCGCGGATCGTTTCAGCAAAAGCGCGTTTAATTTGATCTAGCCCACCCGCGCCTAAACCATTTTGATCGGCGATGGCACGGTAGATAACAAGACGGTCGCGGTTTTCTGGATTCACAAGCGGAGAGTTTCCGCTCACCAAGCCTTCATTGTTTTCCTGTATTGCTCCCGCGCGTTTCGCGCTCTGAAGTTCCGCATAGCGCGCTTGTCTTCCTGAGAGTGCGTTTTTAACTTCAGGCGTCATTTCGCGAATGTCATAATTCGCGGCGAAACCGATTTGAGAAACAAGCGAAGCGATAGCGATGAATGACAATATCTTTTTCATTTTTGGCCTCCTTGGGCAACCATATCTTCGATGTTGTTGGCGGTTTGTTTGAGTCCGCGGATATCCACGACGACATTGGCGTTAATCGTAATCGGCCGGTTTGGATCACCGACAGCTTTGATGGTGCACCCGCTTAGCGCGAGCATTACCCCGAATAATAAGAACAGCTTTTTCATTTAGCACCTGCTTGAATTTTAAATAGGCCGAATAGTTTGAAGGCGCGCAAAAATGCGTGTTCTTCATCCACCAGTATCGTCAGATTCAGGTTAAGGTTGATGTTGATTTCGGGGAAAAGCATTTTCATTTCGGCCTGAATTTTTCCGGGTTCGGTTGTTTTCGCGGAAATGATGCTGTTGACAAATTTAACCCCTTCCACTTTTTGAATTCGGTTTCGCAGTTCTTTGGTGTTTTGTGCTTTGGGTAAATAGGGTAGAGCGAATTCAAGGAACCGCGCTGGGACTTCGCCGCCTTCGGGTTCGGACTTGAGGTCAATTTCAAACATTGCTTTTTCAGAGGAGTCAATTTTTAAGCGGATGTTTCCGGAAACAAAACCGCGTAAGCCGTCAAAGCTGGCAGGGTCAATCCAAGCATAGTCTTCGATCCAAACCCGGTTGAGCTGGGTGCGCAGGCTCACAGATTGAGTCTTTCCTCCGCGAAGGCGTAGAATGCCAGAGAGCGGCGTGCTTTGTTCGGCGTTTTGGGGGCGGAAGCCGTGAAAGCGAATTTCACTGCGACTGGTCAAAAGAGACTCCCATAGCGGTGTTTCGGTTTCCAGCTTTTCGATTTGAATCGGAACTTTGCGTGTGTCCATGGTCATGATGCCTTCAAGCCCTTGAATGAGTAATTTGCCGCTCTTGATATCCACGCTCTTAAGACGCAAGGTCCCTTCGAATAATTCATGGGCTGCCTGATTAACGGTTTTCTCCAATAGAGGAATTCTTTTTGACCATAAATACACACCTCCGGCTGCGGCTGAAAGCAACCCAACCAGAACTCCCAAAAGCAAAACTTTCAAAATCTTCATAAGTTCACTATTATACGCTTTCTCTTTTAAGTAAGACGCATGAGATTGAGTTTTGTTTCATAAAATTTTAAGGTTCCGCGGTTGGGCATTAGCCCAGAGTGAAAGGTGAAGAAATGCCGGTCATGTTGCAGGTTCAAAATTTGAGGAAGACTTACGGTGCGCGCGTTCTTTTGGACGACTGCACGGCTTCTTTCGGAAGCGACCAGAAAATTGGCGTGATTGGGCGTAATGGCGCCGGTAAATCCACGCTTTGTAAAATTATTATGGGCACTGAAGAAAAAGATTCGGGCCAAATCATTCGCAACTCTGATTTGCGCTTGGCTTATTTAGAGCAGCATGATCCTTATAAGGTAGAAGAAACCGTCGCAGAGTTTTTGGTGCGTTATACCCAGCGCGAAGAATGGGAATGCGGTGAAATATGCCACCGCTTTGAAATTGATTATGACAAGTTTCATATGCCAATTGGCGAGCTTTCAGGTGGGTTTCGCACGCGCGTTAAATTGGCATCGATGCTGCTTAAGAATCCCAACTATTTGATTCTGGATGAACCGACCAATTACCTCGATCTTTCTACCTTGATTTTGCTTGAGCATTTTTTGCAGGAGTTCCGCGGCGGTTATTTGATTGTTTCGCATGATCGTGAATTTTTGAAAAAAACTTGTGACCACACTTTAGAAATTGATTATGGCAAAGCCACGCTTTATCCGGGAGATGTCGAAGAGTATTTTCAATTTAAATCAGAAAATATCCGCCAAGTTGAGGCTTATAACAAAGGCATTGAAAAGAAAAAAGCCGAGATGCAGGCTTTCGTGGATCGTTTTAAAGCGAAGGCATCGACCGCTGCTCGAGCGCAGTCCAGGCTCAAGGCATTAAATAAGTTGAGCACGATTGAGGTTGCGCAAATGGCCGGCGCGATGAATATTCGTATTCCGCAGGTTGAGCTTAAAGGCGGGGTGGCGCTGGATTGCCAAGATCTTTCAATCGGTTATCCGGATAAATTGATTGCTTCCAAAATTAATTTTGATGTGGAGCGTGGCTCAAAAGTGGCGATTTTGGGAGACAACGGTCAGGGAAAGACGACTTTTTTAAGAACGATCACAGCGGATTTACCGCCTAAGGCCGGCGCTTTTAAATGGGGTTATCAGCTGAAAGTGGCTTGTTACGCGCAGCATGTTTTTCAAACCTTGCACAAGGAAGATACCGTGATTTCGCATTTATCGCGCCATGCCGCTCAAGGCGTTTCGATGCAGGATATTTTAGATTTGGCGGGTTGCTTTCTTTTTAAAGGCGATGATGTTCAGAAAAAAATCCCGCTTCTTTCAGGGGGCGAGCGTGCCCGAGTGATTTTGGCCGGATTACTTTTGGATAAAAATGACGTTTTGCTTTTGGACGAACCGACTAACCATTTAGACTTTGAAACCGTTGAAGCTTTGGGGCGCGCGCTCAAAAAGTTTAACGGCACCATTTTCTTTATTTCGCATGACCGCACTTTCGTGAATATGATCGCGGATCAAATTATTGAAGTCAAAGACGGCGCGGTAAAAAAATATCCCGGCACTTACGAAGATTATGTTTATTCGCTTGAAACCAAACATGACGGCGATGCTTCGTTCTCGTCCGCTCCGCAGGAAGCTCCGGTCGAAAAGAAAATCGAGCCTGTGCAGAATGCCGAAGATGATAAAAAGCAGGAGATTCGCAAGAAAATGACTTCGACCAAAATTCAGGCGAATAAGGCGGAAAGCCGGATTGAAAGGCTGCAGAAAGATAAGAAGAAGTTGGAAGAAGACTCGTTCAATTTTTCGCAGGAAAAAATGAACAAGATCAAAGCTTTAGAATCGCAGATTAAAGAATCCGAAGAAGAATGGATCAAGCTGAGCGGTGAGTTGGAAAAGTTACAAAGCAAGCTAGAGGGGAAATAAATGCTGGAATTGCTGAGCGTTGAAAATTTAATCGCACTGGTCACCTTGACGGTACTCGAAATTGTTTTGGGCATTGATAACATTATTTTTATCTCAATCATGGCGGGGAAGCTTCCCCCTGAAGAAAGGCAAAAAGCCCGGGTTTGGGGTCTTGCTCTCGCGATGGTGACGCGTATCGGGCTTTTATGCTCGATTGTTTGGGTGATGAAGCTTACGCAGCCGCTTTTTAATGTGCTAAATCATGATGTGACGGGGCGCGACTTGGTGCTTTTGTTGGGAGGCCTGTTTCTTCTTGGGAAAAGCACGCATGAAATTCATGACACACTTGAAACGCATGAAGCTGAAGAAATTAAAGCGAAAGCTTCATCTCAGTTTGTGTCGGTCATTTTGCAGATCGCGGTGCTTGATATTGTTTTCTCGCTTGATTCCGTGATTACCGCGATCGGGATGGCAGACCATATTCCGGTGATGATTATTGCGGTGATGATCGCGGTTGTGTTTATGCTTTTCTTTTCAAAAGCAATCAGTGAATTTGTGGAGCGTCATCCCACGATCAAAATGCTGGCGCTCAGCTTTTTGATCTTAATCGGCGTTTCGTTGGTGGCAGAAGGTTTGCACCATCATATTCCGAAAGGTTATATCTATTTCGCGATGGCTTTCTCGGTTATGGTTGAAATGCTTAATCTCAAATTACGCAAACCGAAAACTGTTTCTCACACATAGTTGAACTTAACCGGAACATCGATTTCCGGATGCAGGCTTTTGTGCACAGGGCAGGTGAGAGCCGCAGTTTCAAGAGCTTTTCTTTCCGCCTCTGAAAGCCGCTTGGGCATTTCAAAGTTTACGCTTAACTTTGCGATCCGGCGCGGCGGAGCGGAGGTCATTTCCTTAGCCACTTTGCCTTTTACACCCATCAAATCAATCCCCGTGCGCTTGGCATAAATCGCCATAATGGTCAACATGCAGGCAATCAGCGAGCTGGCGGTTAAGTCGGTCGGAGAAAAGGATTTACCTTCGCCTTGATTGTCTTTTGGGGCATCGGTGGTCAAAACAGTACCCGAAGGCCCGTGAGTCAGTTTTGTGCTCAAATTACCGGTAAACTCAATATCAATTTCAACCATGGGAATGCTCCTTAAATTTATGCGTCTGAAGCCGAGGGTTGTCTATTGTCTGTAGTCAACAGTCTTCAGTCTGTCTATAATGCCGAACCAATTTTATGAAAAAAGCAGTGCTATGGCTATGTTTGATTTTGACTTTAGTGGGATGCGGGCCTGTTTCCGTTAAGGTTCCGCTTCGGGAAGACCACCCTGCTTATGGGTTTTATCAGACGGCGAATTCTTTCTATGTGGCATCCAGTTCATGCACCAAGCTGGGCGGCAGCATTGCGATTCGTCATGAACACGTAGGCCCCGATAAAGAGTTTGAAAAAAAATCTGAATTGGCTCCGGGGCTATTTATTCTAAGTGATAAAAAGTCGGGAAAAGAATGGCTTTCAGTTTATTTTTTGGAATATACGATGGCTTCCGGAATTCCGCGCATCTGTTCATGGGATACAGAGCAGTTTCCGGTGGGTGATTTAAAAGCAAAATGAAGTTTTAAGTATTAAGTAATTTAGAGGAGATAACCATGTCAGTCATTGAAGAAGAAATCCGCGGCAAAACGCTTCAAACGGCCAAAAGCTATAAAGCTTCTTGGATCGAATTAGGGCGTTATTTGCAGACTATCTATAAAGATAAAATGTATAAGAGCTGGGGTTTTTTGGCTTTTGAAACTTACTGCAAAAAAGAATTGGGCATGAAAGAAGCGATGGCTTCTAAAATTATCAAATCTTTTGCTTTCCTTGAAACCGAAGAGCCGAAGCTAACCAAGCCCGAGTTTTTTGAAAAAGAAACCGCGCGTCCTGTTCCGGATTTGGAGGCGCTGAACACTTTGCGGCTTGCCAAAAATAATAAGAATATTCCAGCCGAAGATTTCGCTGAAATGAAGGAATCGGTTTTAGAGCGAGGCGTAGGACAGGAAGAAATTCGCGCAAAAGTAAAAAAAATCGTTGAGGAAACTCAAGATACGGAAAGCACGGAGTTTAAGAAAACCAAACGGAATGGTGTTTTGCGCCGGGCGATTTCAGCCCTCAGCGCGGTTCGCAAAGAGTGTTCCGACAGCAAATTGATTCCGAATTATCTGCTTGAGCAAATCTTTGAATTGACCGTTAAATTGGAAGATCAGCTTAATGACTAAAAATGTTCATTCGGATTTTTTGACATGAAAATAATTGTGGAAGCCTAAGCGTGAAGTACTCGCAGTTAAAGAATGAGATCGACAGAAAAACCCGCAAAGACGATGAGTTTGAGCTGAAGCATTATAAAAAATCTAAATTAAAGCCGGACTTTAAGTTAAGCAAAAAGATTTATTTCATCGGAGCGGGCTTAGGCTTTGTTTTTGTTGTTGCGAGTATTCTTTTTTTTGTTTTTTCCGGTATTGAACCTTTCGTGAAACAGAAGATTGAAAGCTGGGTGGATCGATCCAAGGGGCGAAACTTCGAAGTTAACTTTTTTGAATATGGGGGTTTTCGTTTTTCCCACCAAGGAATTGTTTTTAAGCAGGTGCGCGCGCGCGGGATCATAAGATATGATTACCCCTATTTTCAGCCCCGCCAATTTGAAATGGATATCCCGATTTTACAGATTTATTTCAAGAGCAACTTCCGTGAGGGCTTGGGCGTGGGTCTTCATATTCATGGCTTGGATGTGCAGGGAGGGGCTGTTCTCCCCGGAGCGGAGGATAGCCCTCGCAGATTAGATTCCCTTTCAGAACTGAATTTTCAAGCTTGGATTCCGATTGGCAGGGCACCTTGGAAATGGAAGAAGCAGGCTATCGTTTGGGTGCGTCAATTTAAGAGTTGGGTTTTTAACGGAGCACATATGACGGATGTGCACATGAGCGGGAACGCGACATTTGCCACGGATGGCGTGACGACCCGGGTTTACTTTGCGTCGAGTAAGGAGCGTAATCGGGCGACTTATCTTGAAGGCGATATAAATGACTTGCGTAAAATCGCCCACGCCATTGAACCTAAATTTACCGAGGAAGACGTGCGGATTGCTTCCAAGAATTTCTTAAAAACGCCGCGGTTGCTGCATGTTCGGACCCTCGCGGAAGCGAAAGCGGAAGCGCTCTATCAGTTTGGTTCGGAAATTAGTTATGACACTTTCAGACATGTTTTTTGGAGTTATTATTTGACGCAGACCTTTGGGACGGATTTTGCGCGCAGAGTGACGGATGCTCATGAAATCGGGGATGCGTCCAATACCGCGCGGGAAAGTGAAAAAGACCGCCGCAATAACGCGCTTGGAATTGAATATGCCCAGCGAAAACTTTCCGAGCAAGATGTCGCGAAAATTATTTTAACCGACCCGCGTATCTTGCAAAATCAAATTGCTTAAGGGTTGATTGCTATCTTCAATATGATCAAATTTTTTCAGCTTTTAATTATCGCAGCCATCCTCTTTGTGGTGACGCTTGTTACGGCGGCGCTTATTTTGAAGCCGCGGCTTGATCATCAATTGCAAGCGTGGGTCAAGAAAACAGAAGGGACTAGTTTTGAAATTAACTTCTTTGATTATGGAAAGTTTAAATTATCAAGAACGGGCATAGCGCTGAAGAATATCCGCGCCCGCGGTGTTAGCCGCTTTGAACATCCTTATCTCGATCCGCGTGAATTTGAATTAACTGTCAGTCAAGTTCACTTAGGTTTGAAGCAAATCAGTCTTAAGGGGATCGAGGTGCAAGTTCAAATTTCCGGATTGAATGCGCGCGGTGGGCGGCTTTTGCATGAAGATCGTGATGATCAAGAGCGCGTTGAATCCGTCTCTAAAATGGATTTTCAAACCCGGCTGCTTTTGAACGGCAATCCTCGTTCTTGGAAGGCGCAAGTTTTGAAACGCGCGCGTGTTTATAAAGACTGGATCTTTCAGGATAAGCCGATTAAAAATTTGTCCATGAGCGGAAAGGCTGTTTTTTTAGTCGACGATTGGCCTATTTCTGTCCGGTTCCACTCGGTTCAAAATGAAAAAGGAGAAGTTCATTTAGAAGGTAACCCGGAAGACTTAAGAATTATCGCTGAAATGATTGAGCCTAAATTTACGGAATCAGATCTGATGTTGGCTTCTCAAAATTTAATAAGAATGCCGAAGCTGCTTCATTTTCGCCGCGAGGCGGAGATGCGCGCCGTGAAGCTTCAAAAGCGTGACCCTGAAATTTTGTATGACGTCATCCGGCATATTTTTTGGAGTTATTGGCTTACAAAAGCCTATGGCGCTGAGTTTGCGCGTCGAACGACCGACGCGCACGAAATTGGCGATACGGGTAATACCGCGCAGGAAAGCGAGAAAGACCGCCACCATAATGCGCTGGGGATTGATTATGCCGAGAAAAAAATGACCGAAGATCAAGTTGAAAAAATGATTTTTAAAGATCCTCGAGTTATCCGCAAGAAGAAGGCCGTTAAGGCGGCGGCGGCAAAAAAAACGGCAGCATTACCGAGCCGCCAAGTCGTTTTGCCTTGAATATGCCGGATCAAAATGAATCACCGGCTCTTAAGCCTATTGAGCCGCTCACTCTCTTTGAGCAGCAGTCTTTTTTTATTCCACCTGAACTCAATTTGGTTCCCGGATCGCTTTGTTGGCTGGGGCGCGATGGGGACGCTGTGCTTTATCAGGCGCAGAGCGCTGACGGCGCGCCGGTAAATTTGAGTGTTTTTTCTTTGATTACGGATGATGAGAAAATTATTTTTCGCGCGTTTCAAGATTTTTATGCCGGTGCGATGCGTCAATTGTCAGAAGTTGTGCGTGGGTATTACTCGTTTGAAGTTCTGCAGTTTTTTGTAGGAGATGCGCCACGGACTTGGAGCGAGTTTGCGGGCTTGCTCGCGCGGCACGCGGCAAAGCAAGCTGTTTGCGAAAGGCGTTTGATCCAGTTTGGTTCGCTTTGGGGGATATTAGAGAAACACACCGAGGCTGATTTCGGAAGAGTGGAGTCCAAGCTCAAAACTGATTTTTATAAACTTGATTCCGCAGCTTTGGCGCGGCGTATGAAAAAATTTTTATCTAAAGAAACATCTACGAATCGTTGTTTTATTTTTCGCGATGAGAGCCGAAATTCAATTATTCAAGATGCTTCCGGTTTTGAATTGTTTCGCAATTTAGTTCGTCCAAATGGCAGTATTGAAGGCGGAGTGCCGGCTTTTTTTTGGCATCCTTTTTCTAAACGGTGCTTGCGTATTTGAATTTCATTGAGTAACCTTAAGAAACAGTTTTGAATTCATAAACTGGTCTGAAGAAAGTGACGCTATGAGTGAGACAAAGAAACGGTTAACGATCGGCTTGATAGGGGCTTTTACCCCGGAGCTTTTCAAAGGGGACTATTTCACGCAGCTTTTGATCGGAGCGACCAACGCGCTTGTCGGGACACCGCATGATTTTCGCCTGATTTTGGTTAAAGAAGAAGAGTATCGCGATCCGGATTTTAAAATTTTAGACCGGCATCAAATTGACGCATTAATTTTAATTACCTGGCGCATTCATGACCGTTATATCGCGGAAGCCTTGGATGAAAAAAAGATTCCCGTCATTGTGATCAATGATCCGACTCCGGGACTACGTTCAAGCATTGTTTATTGCGACAATAAAGAAGGCGTTCATCTCGCGATGCGGCATTTGCTCAGCCGCGGATACAGAAAAATCGGCATGTTGCATGCTCCCGATGATGCTTCACTTGACGCGCGCCAGCGCTACGATTTGTTGCGCGAACTTTTAGGGCAATATCAGCTGACTTTTGATCCCGAGCATTACCGCAAATGCGATTATTTTTTTGAAGAAGACGGCTATTTAAAAATGCTGGATATGATCCATCAATGTGAAAAACTGCCGCGTGCGATTATTTGCGTGAATGACGATATTGCCATCGGCGCGATTCGCGCGTTGAAAGAAAACTGGATTCGGGTTCCGGATCAAGTCGCGGTGATTGGTTATGACGGAATTCGGAAGGGGAAATACACTGAACCCTCGCTGACAACCATCGGTCAACCGCTTGAGCTGATGGGACGCGAAGCAGTTAAGATTTTAATGGAACAAATTGAAAAAAAATCGCTTGAGCCTGTAACTCGTGTGGTTTCCCCCGAACTCATCATCCGCAAATCCTGCTAAAAGATTCCTGAAAAAGGTTATTCGCTGCCTTGCAAACATCACTTCCTTGTGCGCCGTAGGGGTTTCACTACGGCTCCGCGGGCGTTCGTTTGCGCCTTGCGACTGAACCTTTTTGAGAAATCTTAAATACTTGCTTGTGCGTTACATTCAAAGCTTTTTAAAAAGGTTAGGCTTTTTTATTCTTATTTGCTGCGGAGGTGTTTATTTACCTGTCTTCAGAACTCAGAGAAAGATGCCGATACTTTTCCCGGACATTTTTATAATGGGAATTAGGTCGGGTGAGTTATGAAAATTAAAAATATGGGACGACAAGTCGTCGCTGCAGTTCTTTTAAGTTTCTCTCTTTTTTCTTTTGCGCCTGTGCTTATGGCGGATGGTTTTATCAGCCGTATTTTCTTTTTTCAGGGACGCGGAGAAGGAAATTCCGCGAATGAACGAACGATGAAAGATTTGCTGCGTCAGGCGATCGACAATACCGTGCTTGAAGTCAGTCAGGTAAACGGCTTTTATCATCAGCCTGAGCTTCGAATTGATGTTCCTAACACGGTCAAAGGAATTGAAAAAATCTCAAAGAAGTTGAATGCTGATTTGTTTTGGCATGATTTTCAAATGGGGCTTAACCGTGCGGCGGAAACTGCCGCGCCGAAGGCCGGGGTTTTAATGAAAGATGCGCTTGAAGATTTAAAATTTGAAAAAAAGCCCGAGCAAATCCTCATAGAAGAGGGGTCGCTAACACAGTATTTCCGCCGCAAAATGGAGACACGTTTGCAACAAGACTTTCGTCGCGAAATTGAGCGATCCGTCAGTAGTCAGACGGCTTTGCAGGGGTACATTGAGTTCAAGACTCTTTACGCGTCACTGCCTTTCGTTAGAAATTCTGAGGCTGTCTTTGATTTGGAAGAAGAAGTTTCGAAAAGAGCTTTGGAAGGTATTTTTTCAAAAATCGAGGAGGAGGAGAACCGGCTTCGGTTGTCCGCGCCTGAACAGAGAAAGGCAGCCTAATGCGTTATGATCTTTTGTTGGCAGAATTGCGAAAGGCGCCTTGCCAGGAGTTGCGTAGCGATGATGAGGAGTATTTTGAGCTTGTCGTGAAAGTTGCTGATCTTCCCAAAGTGAATCAAGTGCTTGAAACCTTTTTTGGAAAGCCGGTTAAGCCCGCGGGAGCCAAACCCAGTTCGGACGATAAGAAAATGGCAAATGAATACGGCGGCATTCGCGACGATCAGACTCTCTATTATCTTGCTTCCGAAGAGCTTTACTATTATTCCTTTATTTGGCCCTGGGCTAATGGGCAGTCCGTGACCGTTAAGGTTTTTCGGGCCAACTAATTTTTTGCGAGTTGGACTCTGAGTTGAGTTTTTCGGTCTCCACATAGACTTCGCTTCAATTTCCCGTATAATGCCTGCCTGATTACCGTTTAATTTTCAAAGGAAGAAAAATGAAGAAAATGAATTCGATCTCGGCTGTTTTAATTTTGGCAGCGGGATTGCTTTCGGGTTGTGCTGAATCGAAGCCCGCCGCGGCTGTGGAATCTGAAAAAACGGAGCCAGCTTCTGTATCTTCCTTCGTAAGGGGGCCTGAAACAGCCAAGCTGAAGATCGAACAATTTTCTGACTTTTTTTGCCCTTATTGCAAAAAGCAGGCGGCTATCTTTAACGAATTGCGCGAAAAATATCCCGATCAAATTCAAATGACTTTCCGGCATTTTCCGCTTTCGGGCGAACCGGGCACGGGAACATTTCCTTTGCATGAAGCGGCTGTTTGCGCTGCTGAGCAGGGAAAGTTCTGGGAATTTCATGATTATGTTTTTCAAGCCAATGAACGCGTGACGGTGGATTCCGTGACTCAAGCTATCGCGCTGAACGATGCTGATTTGAAAGCCTGTATGCAGACCGAGCGTGGGCGAAGCCAAGTGCTTGGAGATTTAGCCGATGCTCAAACACGCGGAGTGAATGGTGCGCCAACCTTTTTTATGAACGGCGAAAAAATTACGGGTATGCGCCCATTCAATTACTTTGCTGAAAAGCTGGATCCTGAACTTTCCGCGAAACTTGCGGCGGAGCGGAAAGCCAGAAAGGAAGAGTTGGAAAGCCGGATTAACTTTACTGAGGCGGGGCGTCCGGCACAAGGTCCGGAACAAGCGCCTGTGACGATTGTGGAGTTCAGCGACTTTCATTGTTTTTTCTGTCAGAAACTGAATCCTTCTTTAGACCAGGTGATGCAAGACTATCCCGGAAAAATTCGACGGGTATGGCGTCATTTTCCTTTGCCGATTCATCCTCAAGCGCCGTATGCGCATGTTGCTTCGGAATGCGCGCATGCGCAGGGAAAGTTTTGGGAATTTCACAATTTAGTTTTTGCCAACCCGTCAAAAGCACGGACAACGGAAGATTTTAAGAGAATGACAGGGGAGCTTGGTTTGGATCAACCGCTGTTTGATGCTTGTTATGAAAACGAAGCCACAAAGAAGATCGTTGAAAATGATGTTTTGATGGGGTTTTCTAAAAGCGTGGGATCAACCCCATCGCTTTTAATTAATGGGGAGCTATTTGTTGGTGCCAAGCCGATTGAGAAGCTCAAAGAAATTATTGAGCGTAAAATGACCGAGGCTGAAAAAGTCGCTTAGAGTCTGACCGCGTCCTATAAAAATAATTTTACCCCCACTACAAAGCTAGATTTTGCTTGTCCGTTTCTCTTTTTGGTCTACAATATGCCCTCTCTTAAGATTCATTTTTAGAAGTTTGAGTGAATATTTATTTCAAAAATGCGTCTGAGAAGCAGTTTTAGGGCAGAAAACTATTTTGTCCTTAATTATCAGAACTAAAACCAATAACCAAACCAGGAGTTACTCCATGATCAAGAAACTTGCGGGCTTTATTGCTCCGTTACTTGTTCTGTCTCTTGCTTTTCCGGTAAGCACTTTTGCTTATGAAGTGCCGAAAGAAAACTCGAAGGCTGAATATTTTTACCTTTTCGGTCCGGAAGGGGATCCGCTTCGTGGCAAAGATGACACGCAGATGGCTCTTTTTGTTGACGTACCGAAGGCTTCTACTGAAGCGGTAAGCATTAGCGTTTATGACGCGGATGCATCCGGCAAAGTTGACGCTATCGGCGGGTTCGGCAAAGCCGTTGCTGATACTGAAACCGTTTTCTCAGTTGAAGGTAAAGAAGTTCTTGCTTCTGAAACTTTTGGCGCGGGTTCATCCAAGGGTGATGGTTCTTGGACACAGCTTGGCAGCTTTAAGCCTGATACCGGTAAAGACGTGGGTGATTTTTATCGTTTTCGCGTTTTGGTTCAAACGACCAAAGGCGATGACCAGAACTTGTTTAAGTTCAAGATCACTCCGGACTACGCTGAAACATTCAGCGAAAAATTTTATTTCCGCTTGCTTCCTCGCAAGGGAGATCAAATCAATTTTTATCCTGCGATTCCGAATGGCGTAACCAATATCGTTGCGCGCAATTTCGACCTTGATAAAGACGGCGGCGTTGGACGTTTTCAGGACGGCGCAACCGGCAAATCTTATGACGTTGCGGATTCCGTGAGCGGTCAATGGGCTGAAACGCCTGTGACTCTCGGTAATGATGATGCGCGTCGTTTGGCTTACACGGTAACTACAACGAACCAAACTCGCGGTAACGCGGGCGTTCAGTTTACCGATGATAAAGGTAATGCTCTTCCGATTTATTTCAAACGCGGCGGCTTTGAAGCTCCGGTTGCTCCGGCTCCGGAACCAAGCGCATGTAACGTATTTGAATTTGACGCGCGTGACTCCTATGACACCAACAAAGATAAGATTACTTATCTTTGGGACTTTGGTGATGGCGTTACCAGCACAGAACCGGTTGTGACTCACGTTTATGGAAAAGGCGGAAGTTATAATGTGGCCTTGACTGTTAGCGACAACTCCGGTCTTCATTGCGAAAAGAAAACAACTACCCAATCCGTTTTGGTGAATACACCTCCGGTTTGCGGCTTGAGCGTTCCTCAATCTGCTTGCGTCGGTCAGGCTGTTTCAATCAGCGGCGTCGGTTCGAGCGATGGTGAATCCAAAGAACTTGGATATCTCTGGAACTTTGGCGATGGTACGACAGCGGAAGGTGCTTCTGTTTCGAAGACTTTCTCCCAGGGCGGAACATATAATGTTTCTCTTACGGTGAATGATGGTCAGAACACAGAATGTTCTCTCGCGGGTTGCAGCTCTCAAATTAAAGTGAACAGCGCACCGGTTGCGGTTGCAGGCGATGACGTTGCTCTTTGCTTGACAAGCCAAGCGGCCGAATACGCGGTCACTTTTAACGGCAGCAAATCTTATGACGCTGAAAACGATGGTTTGGCGTACTCATGGGATTTCGGCGATGGCCAAACAGCTGAAGGCGCAAAAGTGACTCACGTTTACAGCCAGGCCGGTGAATATACCGCGCGCTTGACTGTAACGGATAACTCCGGCGCAGGCTGCAATGTTTCAACCGACACGGTTTCCGTGCGTTTGAATAAGTCTCCGGTTGTTGACGCGGGCGAGAATGTTTTCTCTTGCTCCGGCGGCGCGGTGACCTTGAATGCAAACGGTCCTGAAGGCGCTAAGTACACTTGGAACTTGGGCGACGGTACCGTTAAAGAAGGTAAGTCGGTCAGCCATACTTATGCTAAGGGTGGAAGCTATACAGCGTCCGTAACCGTTGATGATGGTAAGGGAACACCTTGCTCCACAGCGATGGATGCCTTGAATGTACGCATCAACTCCGCTCCGATGGTGAGCTTGAACCAGGCGCGCAATGCTTGTACGGGTGAAACCGTATCGCTTGACGCATCGGCTTCAAATGATCCTGATGGCGATAAGCTTAAGTATACTTGGAACTTCGGCGATGGCACGACTATCGAAGGCGGATCCAATGTTTCCTACGCTTATAAACAGGGTGGCAACTATACTGTAACTGTGACAGCCAATGACGGCGCGGGTTCAGCTTGCAGTATGGGTTCTGCGAACACAACGGTAAGCGTGAATACGCCTCCGATTGCGAACGCAGGTCCGAACCTTGTATGCTGCACGGAAGAACAGAGCCAGTTCAATGGCGCTCAGTCTTCCGATCCGGATGGCGATAAGCTCAGCTATCTTTGGAACTTCGGTGACGGCAATACAGGCGAAGGCGCTGCTGCGCAGCATGCGTACAGCAAGTTCGGCCAGTACAATGTTTCGTTGACCGTTGATGACGGCAAAGGAACGCATTGTTCGACAGCAACCTCCGGGTTTGTTGCGGATGTGAATGCGGGTCCGGTTCCGTTGATTAAAGTTAAAGCAAAGAAATACGCTAAGTAATCTTTGCCGAGAAAAAGGCGTGCGGAGTAATCCGCACGCCTTTTTTGTTTTCAGGCTTCATTTTCACGTTTAAAATAGAAAATCTTTCAGTTCAATCAAGGAGGTTGCATGAGCGGTTTACTCGGTTTAGTGGTATTGGTTTTGGACGTTCTCGCGATTATCAATGTTTTTAAGAGCAGTTTGCCTACGGGTAAGAAGGTTCTTTGGATTGTGTTGATTCTTCTTCTTCCTGTTATCGGTTTGATCCTTTATTGGCTTCTCGGAAGAAAATAAGTTTCAGCTTTGATTTGAAAGCCCTCCTCAATTTGAGGGGGGCTTTTTTATTTTTATAGTGCTGAATACCCTTCTTGATTCTCGCGTCAGAAGCTTTAGAATAGAGCACGCTCTTGTCACGTTTTTAACTACGTTGGTTTTATGAAAAAAATAATTATTATTCTCACCGTTTTGATTTTTTTGATCACCGCGGGAATTGTTTTATTCGCGGTTACTTTTGATGCCAATCGTTACCGCGATACGATAGAAAAAGAAGCAGCAAAGGCTTTGGGACACGCGGTTAAAATCGGCAATATTGCGCTTGTTTGGCGCGGTGGTCTTGCTTTGGAAGTGGATGGCGTTCAAGTTCTAAGCAATGATGAGCCTGTGCTTCAAGTTCAGAATGCCGGTGCCGTACTGCAATTAGCGCCCCTTTTGCGGCGTAGTGTTCAAGTTGGATCGGTTTTTATTGATGGCGCCAAAATCCGCGCGGTGAAGGGCGAGGATGGCGTTGTCAGGGTTCTTGGAATTAATCCTCCGCAAGTCAGCGTTGAATCTGAAACGCAAAGTTCAGGTGAGCAAAAGAACACCGCCGCAAATGGATTGGCGCCGGCACTTTCCTCATTTCTTATTGCGCAAGTCGATTTGAAGAATATTGATATCCATTATGAGGATGACTCTGCGCTTGCGCCGCTTCAGCTGGATTTAAAAAATCTAGCGCTGACGGTAAAGAATGTTTCACTTTTTAAGCCCATGGAATTTAACGTGTCAGGTGCTTTTTTTGGAAATAAGAAAAACGTTAATTTGAGAGGGGTGGTTAAATTAGAAAATCAGGGCGCGGATATTCGCGTGGATGATTTGAGATTGGAAGCAGATTTAGATTTGATTGAGCGCGATGAGTTGGTGCGCAGTTTGCCCCAAATTATGCAAAATGTTCCGCTGACGGATTGGGGTGGAAAGCTGGAGGCGGATATTTCTCAGCTTAAAATACGGAATGGTAAACCGGATTCCGTTAACGCGGATTTATTGCTCAAAGATGGTTTTGTCGAAACTTTGGATGCAGGCCGATTGGTACAAAAGTTGGATGTTAAGGCCAGCAATGTGAGTCTTTCCGCGCCTTTTGACGTTCAAGTCAAGGCGGCTGTTTTTTCAAGTACAACTAATTTGAGTTTTCAAGGTAAGGCTGAGGCTTCTAACTTAGGTCGTGTCATTGTAGGGCCGGCGCAGGTGGATTTAGATCTCAACTCACTTAATTGGGCTGAAATGACGGCAAAGATTCCCGCGATTTATTCCAGCGGTTTATCTGATGCGCCACAAGGGCGCGTTCATGCTGATATACGCCGGCTGAGCTTCGAGCCCGGACAAACCCCCTTGGGGGATATTGATTTTCGTTATGATCAAGGGCGTATTCGTCTGAAAAATCTTCCCTCGGATTTGAACCAGATTCAACTCACCGGCAATCTGCGCGGTGACCAGCTGAGTTTGGATGCTTGGAATATGAGTTTGGGCAGCAGTCCGGCTGAAGGGCGACTGAATGTCCAAAATCTTTTTACCGCACCGGTTTTTCGTTTGGAAGCGCGTGCGCGAAATCTCAACTTAAAAGACCTTGCGCCGCCACCGGCTTCGCCTGACGCGCCGGCAATGGAAGGGACGCTTTCTTTTGAGATTAATGCGGGCGGGAACGGGAAAGTTCCGGAAGTTATTTTGCCTTCACTTTCCGGATCGGGTCATTTTCGAGTGGATGATCCGGTTTTAAGGAATATGAATGTGTTGGAAGAAATTTTATCCAAGCTTGCCGCCATTCCCGGATTAAGTTCCGCTTTGGATCAGCGTATGTCGGATTCTTTAAAAGAACGCCGCGCTCGTCGCGACACTCCTTTTGAGACGATGGATGAGGATTTTTCGATCGAACGCGGCGCGATTCGGTTTAATCAATTTGATGTGGTCTCTCCTGACGTAAAAGTAAGCGGGGCCGTGAATGTGGGAGTAGACGGGAGCATCAATGCTCGTCCAACGATTTGGATTCATGAAGAAATTATGGCGGAGCTTGCCGGGCGGGTGCATGAACTTGCTTATACTTTAAACTCTCAAGGCCAAATGCAAATTCCGCTTACGGTGACTGGCACTTTGGCAAGGATGAGCATTTTGCCGGATATTCAATACTTACTCGCAGAAATTGTGAGAAATAAAGCGGGCCAGCTTTTAGCGGATCAATTTACAAGAAAGACGGATGGAAGCCAACGGGTAGACCGGTTAAGTCAGCTTTTGGGAACGACAACGGGAGCTTCAAGCCCGGATGCTTCCGCAGCGGGCGGTATGGCGGTACCTACGGATGACAGTGCTGTTCCCGTGAAAATTTATCCATCACAGCAAAAACCGGCAAGTTTGTTGGATGCATTAACCGGTACTCAAGCTTCAACTTCGAGCGGCGCAAACGGGTCAGCCAGTCCGAGTAAAACGGATATCGCGGCGGGGTTGATTAACGCCTTTTTATCCAACTCGAATCAATCCGATTCGAATACGGCGAATTCTCAATAGGACGGTTTATGAAATTTATTCGAAGCTTAATTGTTGCCGCGGTAGTGGTTTTTGCGGGAATTTATTTCGGAAGTAATTATTTAATCGCGAGCACGTTTGAGCGTTGGCTGGGCGTGAAGACATCCGTGGGGTCGGTGCGTTGGGGATTCGCGTCTCAGAAAATGACGATTCATAATGTTCGCCTTTCGAATTTTGAAGGGTATGGCGATCATAAGCTTGCTCAAATTTCTAAGGTGACGGCGGAGTATGACGCGAGCGGCCTAACCAAAGGGATTTTTAAAATTAAGCGTCTCGAAGTTTTTGTGGATGAAGTGTATCTGAGTAAAAAATCAATTTCGGAAACAAATGTGCTTGAGCTTAGGCCTTTGAAACGGGTTATGGGGACCGGTTCCGAGGGTGTCATTAAAGCCCCCTCAGTTTCTTTTGTAATTGAAAAAGTGCGCTTTCAAATGGACCGTGTTGTTTTTGAAACTCAGCTTGGTAATGACCGTGTGACCGAAAATCGAAAAGTGGAGGCGCCTCAGACAGATTTAACGGAGCTCACAACTCCGGATCATGTCGCGGTTTATGCTGTGCTTTTGGCTTTACGCAGTGCCGGCTGGCAGTCTTTCATTCCTTCCAAAGAACAGGTAGTTGAAAGTGTTCAGACGCAAGTGGGGGTGATCCTTGAGCAGCTTAAGCAAAAAGCGCAAGTTTTTCAGGCTCAACTTCAGCAAACGCTTGCCGAAAAGCTCAAGACTGCATCATGAGCCTTCACGTGTTAGCGTGCGAGCAGTTTTTACCTTATTCTGTTGATCGTGTTTTTGATTTTTTTAAAAAGCCTGAAAACCTGGATCATGTCACGCCCCCTAATTTAGGTTTTAAAATCTTAACTCCAAGTCCGATTCCCATGGCGAAAGGGACCGTCATTGATTACACGATTCGCCTCTATGGTATTCCCATGAAATGGCAAACTGTCATCACCGATTATGACCCGCCGCATTTTTTTACGGATACTCAGGTAAAAGGCCCTTACAAGACATGGATTCACACGCATCGCTTTATCCCGAAAGACGGTGGAACGCTCATGGTAGATGAAGTGAAATATGAAGTTCCGCTGGGACCCTTAGGAGATATTGTGAGAGCGTTGTTCGTAAAAAATGAAGTGGAGAAAATTTTCAATTACCGGAAAACAGTGATCGCTGATTTTTTTGAGAAGGGAACAGCATGAAAGTTGTTATTGCCGGCGGCACGGGTTTGGTGGGGACTTATTTAGTCCAAGCTTTGGTTCAAAGCCGACACCAGGTTTTTTTACTTTCGCGCGGATTTAAAAAAAATAATTTGGCGCCCAATTCTCAGGTTGAGACGGTTGTTTGGGATGGTCGCTCTGTAAATAGTTGGGCTTCATGTTTGGAAGGCGCGGATGCGGTCATTAATTTGTGCGGTGAAGGGATTGCTGATAAACGATGGACTCGTGCGCAAAAGGAAAAACTGCGCTCGAGCCGTCTTGATTCGACACGCGTCATTGTGCAAGCAATTGAAAAGTGTACTTTGAAGCCTAAGGTGCTTGTTAATGCGTCTGCCGTGGGATTTTACGGATCGGTACCTGAAGGTGAAGTGGATGAGTCGCATCACCGAGGTCATGGTTTTCTCGCGGATTTATCCGTGGAATGGGAAGAAGCCGCGTTGCAAGCGATGCGTCATGGTGTGCGGGTCGTTCTGCCGCGCATCGGAATTGTTTTGGAAGAAAAAAAGGGCGCTTTGGCAAAAATGATTCCGCCTTTTCAGTGGGGAATTGGCGGACCTTTGGGTTCCGGCAAGCAATGGTTCCCTTGGGTTCACATTCACGATCTTGTCGGAATGATTTTATTTGCCATTCAGCGAGCGGATGTGGCGGGACCTTTTAATGCTTGTGCGCCCAATCCGGTTCGGATGAAAGATTTTTGCGCGTCGCTCGGCAAAGTTTTAGATCGACCGTCTTGGGCTCCCGTGCCTGCTTTTTCGCTCTATCTCCTTTTAGGTGAAATGGCATCCATGCTTTTAGGGGGGCAGCGTGCCGTTCCCAAGAAAATCCTTAAAGCCGGTTTTCACTTTCGCTATCCTGTTTTGGAATCCGCCTTACTCTCAACCTTGTCAACCTAGCTCAGAAACCTTCCTAGCTCCCAAAGTTAAGAAGGTGTTTTTTAACTCACCTTTTCTAATTATTTGATAGTAAATACGTTATTTATTATTTAAATGATAGTTTTTGCTATGATTTGTTATCTTGTTTTTTTTGACATAGGCAGATGTAGAGGGCATCCTTTTATTAAAGGAATTTAAACATATGCAGCTTAGAGTCTGTCTATTTAAGAAAACATGATGTTTATCGCAAGTTTTAAAAAGTCAGTTGCGTTGGTTTTGGTCGTGATTTTTATCATGACACAAAATGCACCCCTTTCTTGGTCGCAAGTGATGCAAGCCTTGGAAGGCACGGTCGATGCCGTCACCTTACCGCAGCAAATTCCTTCTGAGTTCGGCAGCATCCAGTCAAGTTATGAGGGAATCAATGGCAAGTCAGTTGTTTTAATTCAAGATGCCCACGCAAGTTTGCCGGTGCAAAAAAACATTCGCAGTTTGATTTCATTTTTAAATCAAGAGTATGGAATCAATTTACTCATGCTTGAAGGCGCAGCTCAAAAACTTGAACCCGACTTATACCGCTTCTACGAAGAGGCTGAGCCCAGCCGATTGGTGGGTGAGCGCTTGCTCGAAAGAGGCGAGTTAACGGGCGCGGAAATATTTCTGCTGGATCAGGCGATTGACCAAAATTGCGAAAAAAATTGTGCGGAAGGGCAAGGCGCGGAATCAGCGATGGACTATGCTGACAATTTAACAACCTTCCGTGAAATGATCAGCCGCGACACCGAGCTTGCCGCGGCGATGGATCGCTTATCAGTTTTATTTCAGAAAAAAGCGGGAAGTGTTTTGAAGCCGGAGCTTTTACAGTTTTTAAAAGCGGTGGATCAGGCTGAAACGGCCGCGCAGGCCTTACCCGAAACTTTGTACAAAATCAATCTTCAGGCACAAGCGTCTCTGCAAATGGATTTGCTTAACCCCAAGCACCAATTCGAGTATCCGATGCTGGTGCGGTATTTCAAACTAAAAGAGATGGAAGGAAAAATTAATCCTGAGTTAGCCGAGATAGAGTCGCAGCGTTTGGTGAAATGGCTTGAGTCCAATAAAGCCCCGCAAAGTTTAGTGAAGCAAATTCGTGAATTGTCGCCGAAGTTGTCGCAGATGCGGGCGGTGTTGGAAGAGTTAGTGCTTGAGATGCAGCCCAAGGGTTTTGAATTTAAGAATTACCCTGAGTGGACGCGTTGGGCAGGGATGAATGCTTTGATGCAGGAAGTGGAACCCTCTGCGTTGATGAAAGAGATGGAACAGCTGACATGGGAAATTGTCTCAAAATTGGCACCTCAGCCGGAAGAGCAAGCTATTTTGAGTGTTTATCGAAAGATTTTTTATCTAAGAAAACTTTTGTTGTTGGGGCTGACATCGGATGAGTGGCAAAAAGTAAAGCAGCGCAACTCCGAGATTAAACCTTCCAATCTATGGAAAGAGCTGCAAGGTGCTGATTTTGACGCCAATTTCGACAAAGCTTTTTTGAAAGCGCTGGATTTTTACAAAGTGGCGGAAGAACGGGAAATTGGTTTTATTGAAAACTTGCAAAAGCAAATGCAGGCTAAAAAACAGAATCACGCTATTTTGGTTGCGGGTGGTTTTCATCAAGCCGGAGTTTTAGAGAAATTAAAATCAGCGGGATACGGATATGTGTCAATTATGCCGAATGCGGGTGGATTTGATTTGAAAGAGTCGAAGAAAACCTACCGTCGCGCCATGCTTGAATCATCTCAGGTGCAGCAATTTTTGCGCATGGTCAATCTCTCGCAAACGGCTCCTGAGGTTGCTAGCCTCGCTTCGCCTGAAAACCGCCGCTCCGAAATTAGCGCGGCAATGGCGGGTGTTCGGGGGACAGCTCGCTCAGGCACGGCACGCGATCAGCTTCAGTCGGGTCTGGTACGTTCCGAAGCAAGGGCTCCTTATGCAGTGCCGAAAGATTTTAAAGAAGGCGTAGAGCGGTTTTATGCTTATAAGCTCGAAATGCTTAATGCTCTCAATCAAGAAGACGCAGAGGAGTTTCGAGGAGCTCTCGGTGATTTTTATCAAATTGTGGATGATTTAAATAAACCCAAATTAAAAACGATTGGACAATCGAAGCTCGATGATGCTTATGCTGCGACAAATGGCTTGCCGGCTGATCTGGTTGGGCATGAATCAGCGCAAAGTGTTTTGCGTGAAATCGAAACACTAGGTGTGGGTAAAGGCGATGCAGATTACCAAGCCCTGCGTTTAACCATCATTCAAGAGTTTACAGAAGAGCTTTACCCTGACAGCCAACCGGATCAAGAGCGTCTATCGGACCAGCTTTCCAAAGATATTTTAACCACCGATATTCGCAATTTAATGTCCGCAAATGATTTTGAAGGACCCATTGAAAGCTGGAAGCAGAAAGCACTTCATCAGCTTGAAGGCCTTTCGCAAATCATTAATTCGTGGGGGCACTACAGCCTTCTTTTTAAGAATATCAAGGTGAATCCCAATCCCAAATCAATGACAGTAAAAGGGGCCGAGTCTGAAAAAGACCGCGAGCTTATTTTACGTTCAACCATCAAGCATGAAGCTATTCATTACCTCTCGGATGATATTTCTGGCCGCGGAAGAATTTTGAAGGTTCCTGCGGAATGGGAGTTTTTAACCTACGCGATTGATGTCGTTGAACGCGTAGAGCATATGCCTGAAGGGGCAAAGTTGGATGATTATAAAGATGAGTTTGGTGACCAAGCTTTAGAAGCACTTTTTGAGCAAGGCCGGCAATTTGCCCGCGATGGCGGTGCCGGCCTTGAAATAAAGGAAGGCGTTGCCGGCGGCGCGGGATCCGGAGTCTTTTTTGATGGGCTTTATGCCCAAGCTGTTTTGGCTTATAAGGCCGCGGGGCTTTCTACAACGGCATTTTTAAATCGCTACGCCGGCCAACGAGCGGTCGCGATTGTGCTGGGCGGATTTCTTTACGAAAAACAAATTACGGATTCGCAATTTGGAACGCTTGCCTATCTAAAATCTGTTTTTGATGCTTTAGACTCCCGACAAGGAGCTCCGCTTCCTGAAGAAAAGCCGCATATGGAAAAAGTGTTCGCTGAGCTGCAGAGCTATGTCAGCTCGCTTGCGGGGGAACATGTCGAAATGCGCCCTGTGTCGGGTGGTTTTTGGCACTTCCAAAATGGTATAGATGGCGGCACAGGCGAGCTGCAATATTTACCGTCTGACTTTCGACCGCGTTTTGAAGACGGTGAGCTTAAGGATCGTGTCGCGGCGATGCGCGAAAGAGTATTGGGTCATGCGCTTTTAGCATTGGGAAGAACCAATCACGCGCGCGCGCCTTCCGAGAGAATCATTGCGGACAAAATCCTAAACCATCCGGCTTTCGGAATTGCGTGGGATATTTTTAGTTTGCCTCATGTGATTCAGATGACGCTAACCCAGCTTGGGTTTAAGCAAGGTTTAAGCGATACCTTTAAAAAGGGTGCCGTGCTTTGGATTCATCGTGTTTTTCAAGATCGCTACTCACCGCAAATTCCGATTTCATTTTCAAAAGCGAAGTTGGCATCCATGCCCTTACATCTCCAGTATCTGGATTCGCTGACATATATGTTTGTGAATGTGAAAAAAGAAAGCCGGAACGGACAAGAGGTCTTTGTGGCGGAGGACCCGCGCCTTGAAAACAGGGCGGTGCTTGAAGAAATTCAAAAATCTTTCGGGGATTTTCAAACCGCAACAGAAAGCGGCTGGGGCGCCGGCAAAATATTGCTGGATAGCGGAAAGTTGGACTTAGAAAAATTTACAAATATTTTTGGCGCGAGAGTCTGGCCGGCTTATGAGCGGCTTTATAACCTTGCTCTTGAACAAGAAATGCAGAAATTGGAAGCGTCCAACAAAGTTAAAGAAGACGCGAAAGATGAAATGAATAAACAGCATCAACAGATGGCTGAAAACTCTCTTCAACAATCGCAAAATCAATTTCAGGGGCAAATGCAATCAGGGCAAACCGCGCAGGATTCTGCGGGACAAGGGAATGCTCCGGGACAATCAGGACAACCCGGGCAATCAGGTGGAGAAGCGGGTCAACCCGGAGGTCAAGGCGGCGTTGAGGGCATGATGCAAGCTTTACAAGGGAGCTCTCAGCCGAGTACGGAAAGCGGTTCAGGTTCCGGACAACCCGGGCAGACTGACCCCGAGCAACCTCAGGCCGGCGATAAAAATCCGTTCAAGCCATTCCAAAATCCATCAGCACCTTCACCGCAGCAATCTGAGAATCCTTTATCTATGGGAGGCGATGCCGCGACGCAGCAAGCCGGCGCTGACTCAAAAGGAATGCAGCAAATGTTAACCGGGTTGGAGCAACAATTAAATAGTTTGTCGAGTCAAGTTCAAGGGCTTCAAAGTCAACTTGGGCAAATGGGTCAAAATTTGAGTGAGATGCAAAATCAAGCTTCGGGTTTGGGTTCGCAAGCTGGCGATTCCGCTGCTCAGCAGCCTCAATCCGGTTTATCGGAAGCGCTTCAATCGGGTGCTTCAAGCTTGGACCAAGGCACACAAAGTTTACAGCAAGATGCCGGGAGTGTTTTGCAGGGCGCTCAGTCGGCAAAAGAACAGGCGAAGCAGGCGGCGGCGCAACAGCCATGGTCTCCGGACGCGCTTCAAGCCCAAAATCAATCTGAGCAAGCAACTCAAGACGCTCAGCAGCTCAAAAACCAAGCTGCAAAACTAAAAGAGATGGCCGCAAAAATTAAACAGCAAATCGCTCAAATCACAAAAGATCTTGAGGCTGAAGGTTCTCCCGACGTGTCGACTCTTTCGGCGCAAGCGGCAGCGGTTCAAAAGAACATTCAAGAATTCAAAAATCAAGCCGCAAAAATGCAGGGTTCGGCGCAGAACATGGACTCGACTTTGGAAGGTTTGCAATCTTCGGTGCAAGGCTTACAGCAAGCCATGAAAAACCTTGAAGGGAAGCAGGGCGAAGGCGCACTACAACCAGGACAAGGGAAATCATCCGATCAGCCCGGACAAGAACCAAAGGGTGCAAGCAGCGCAGGACAGCCGGCGGGACAAAGTTCCGAGCCTTCATCTCCAGCAGAAAGCTCCGAAGGTGGAAACGGCGCGCGGTTTGATTTGCCTTTACAGGCTTCCGGCTTAACCGGTTTAACGGGGATTGGATCCGTGGAGGATGCCGCGAGTAAGCCGACGAAATCAAAGCTGCAGCCGTTTAAACCTTCCGGCGTGACAATTGACATGGACGAAGAAGCGGACGCGAAAAAATGGGGATTTACAGTAAAAGAGTGGCAGGAGTATTTAAGTTGGAAAAAAGAAAAGGTGACGGTTGCACGCGGAAGAAAAGTGGAAGTGAAGCGTTTGATCGACGAAACAAAAGAATTTTTGGATGCGCTTTTATTGCCTGTCCGTAAGACAAACGAGGTAGGACCTTTCACGGAAGGTGAAGCGCTGGGAGACGATCATTTGGTGGAAGCGGCAATGGGGCAGCCTGCGATGGTGGATGAGGTCAAGAAGTTGCCGGTGCTCATGTCGATCAGTATTATTTTTGATCGCAGTGGAAGTATGGGATGGGGAACACCAGGTAGTGAGCCGATCAAATTAGCGAAGCTTATCGGGTTTGTTTTACTTGAAGCGCTTTTTGAGCATAACGAAGAGCGAGAAACGAGGGGGTATCGCGACCAGCCTTTACGTTTTGAGTTGGGCTTATTTGAAAATGACCCGACACTTTTGGTTTCGCATGAAACAACCCAAAACACGGATCCTTTAAAAAGATCTTCCAAGAAAATTGTTTATGATTTGATCAAAAAACTTGAGGCCGGTGGCGGCACCAGTTTCTCCGATGCGCTTGGGGCTTTTATCGAAAAAACAAAAAAAGATGATGAGCCGAATTACACTTCTCCAAAAGCTATCCGTATGTTGTTCGCGGTGACAGATGAACAGGTGTCTGACGATCAAAAGTCGGAAGTCATGGGTTTCATCGAGGATGCAAAACAAAATCGTGTGCCTGTCTTTATAGTTCCGGTCGGCAGCGCAGCGGAGCGGTCGGCGGCAATTTCCGTGCACGGGGAGGAAAATGTAATTCTTGCGAAGCCTCTATCCCTTTTGCCTCAGGCAATTGCCGCAAAAATGGTGACGGCGGTTTCAGAGATTTATCCGGCCATGCCGATTTCCGAGGACGTCCTGCACTTTGCACGCTCTGAAGTTCGCGGTCCGCTTGAGAAAATTGAAACCGGAACTTTTGATGAAAATGGCGACAAAAGATATTGGAAGCATTTTTACACTCAAAAAAGAGACGGAAGAGATTATTTAGTTTGGCACGACGCGGAAAACCCGGACCAAATGCTGGCATGGGAGCGCGGTCCCGGCGGCCCGCAAGTTCCGCGCATGAAAATTCCGCCGACAACCTCCAATGAACTTTTTATCAAAGAGATTCTGAAGTCGCTCTATCGTGCGGATTCGCATTTTTCGTCCGTGTCATCCGATGGTAAATGGCTGTTACGCGAAACAGGGTCTGGCGAAATGGAGCTCGATCAATTTGACGTGAATGTCGGACGCACAACGGAGCTTTTGCGTTCTAACAGTGAAACTCTGGCGCGTACTCAATTTAAAGACAATGTGTATTCAAACGGAACGGTTTGGTGGAAGCGAGAAGTCAACCAAGAAGGCCTGAAGCTTTCGCTTGATGGTAAACATTTTGAAGACTTTGCCGGAGCTGACATTTCCTTTGAGGAAATGTCCCAACTTGATTTTCAAAGAATCTCAGATCAAAAAATTGCGGTATTTGATCATCGCTCGGGGCGCGTTTATTTAGCGGATAAAGCCAAGGCAGATTGGAAAGTGACGGACACATTACAGCTTGAAAGTGAAGAGCTTTCCGACCGTTGGTATCGCCGCTTAATCGAAGTGACCGGGGAAACTGGTTTGGCAAAAGACGTTTTGATGATGGCGGCGGCCGAGATCATGAATGAGCAAATGTTTTTTATTCCGATCAATGAAAATTTAAAAGAAGGCGAATTGGATTGGCGCCGAGTTTTGGGTTTGGAAGGCGAAGGTACGACATCGGATCTGCCGAGTGCTTTGGCGTTGGCACAGGAGCATGGCGGGTGGGTGCTTTTACGTGAAGCACATAAAATGCCCGAAGAGTTGTGGCCATTGCTCAAAGTCAAAATTTCTGATCGTTCGCATAAATCGCTTGCGGGCGATAAGCCGGTGATTCGTCCTGATCACCCGCGCTTTCGAATGTTGGCATCATCCAATTTGGCGCGCCGCAATATTCAAGGCGCCGCAAACCGCGATCAAGCTGTTCAGCGCCGCAAAGAAGCGATTCTTAAAACTTGGGAATGGCCGCAGGATGAAGTCATGCTTCAGCTTGAATTTGCCCGCACTTTGGCAATTGAACTTGGAGTTTACAACCAAGGCTTTGACCAAGAAATGGGGCCTGTGATTCAAAGGCTGGTTAATACTGCGGTTGCCCAACGTTTGACTTTCCTTGGCTATAGCAATAAACAGCAACAGGAATTGCTTAAGAACCGCCGCAGTTGGGAGCAGCTGAAAGATTGGGATTATGCGCCGGATAACAAAGCCGGGGAGATGTTGAAGCGTGCGCCTTCGCCGCGCGTAATACGTAATATTGTGGCGCATTTTGTGAAATACCCGAAAGATCTGGAACATCGGCCGTGGTCAGTGATTCATGGGTATTTTAACTTTGACGCGGAAATCGACCGAGACGGCACCTATAGCCGGGTCGAAACTGATTTTGAAAAAGTCGGATTTCAGGATGATCAAAAAAATGAAACGCCTGTTTTAAAACCTGAATCGTTTAAAGTTCTGAAAAACGGTGACGGTAGTTTTTCGCTTGAAATTACACCCATTGAAAACGGACAGCCACGCTGGGAAAAAGTGGTGGTTCCGCTCCACAAAGATTCCGATCTTGCCAAAGACCCCAATGCGCTTCCAAAAAAATTGATGGGCTGGTTAGAGCTGCCGGAAAACGCGCTCACGGTTTATCAAATGATGCAGGATTATTCGTTGGGTAAAGACACCATGCTTGTGGGTGAACAAGAAACCGGAAAATCTGTTTTAATCGAAGAGAGCGAAGCGCTTGTCGGTAAAAAGCCGATTCAAAAAGTGGGAATCACTCAGCATACGAAGCCCAAAGATATCACCTATCAAATGGATATGAAGGTGGGGAAAACTCGTTTTACCAAGAAACCGGTTGCGATCGCGGCCGAAGAAGGTTTGCCGGTTCATTTAGAAGAAGCGAATCAAGCTGAATCACTCGCGGTCTTAAATGATTTGCTGGACAGCCGTATGCTGATAGATCCGCTTGGAAATCGCGTTCAAATCGCGCGCGGATTTGTGGCGTGGCTCAGTATTAACCCTCCGGGTCAGGGTTTCTTGGTCAATACATTCTCCGATGAATTTTTGGAACGCGTCGCCATACGCAAAGTTCATCCGCTGCCGTCGGCACAGGTGCGCGCTTATTTAGAGCAAGCCATCTACAAAAATGGAAAGTCGGTTAATTCGCGTTTTGTCGGAGAAGAAAAACGGGGCGGCGCAGCGGGAGAGTGGACTGGCCTGATTGGTTTGGCGCAAAAAATACGTGAATTACGCACGGCGGACCCTCAGTTTTTACCGCGTGCTCCCGGCCCCGGAACTTTAGAGTCGATGGTCTCAGATATTCTGGATCATTACGAAACCAATTTAGCGGATCGAAACATTTATCTTAAAGAGGAGTTAGCTTCCGAAAAGGTGAATGTTCCCAAGGTGTCCGCCTCAGAAATCATCCGGCTTTATTTTGCGGGCGCATACGATAAGGATGCCAAATTAAAAAATGCGATTGCGAAGCATATGGTTCGCCCGCAAGAAGTGGTGCGCGATATGCTGCTGCGCAAATTTACGATGCAAGGCAAAGGCTCATCACAAAACGCGCAATGGGTGACTCACTTTACGGAAGCCATGGAAAAAGTCGGGCTTTGGGTGGATACCGATAAAAAACCCGGTGAGGACGGCATTCTTAAGTTTTTGGCAGGCGAAGAACTGGTTGCGGAAAGCTATCCGATTTTGCGTGAGCCAAAAACAGGTGACGCGGAAACGGACACTTTGCTGAAATATCTGCAAATGTACCCCAAATCATTGGCGTTTATCGGTAAGGCGGATGAGCTTGTTCAAAAAATAGATCTACTTAGCATGATTAATGACGCTACGTTCAATATGCTTGAATGGTCGGATCTATTAGAGCGTTTCGCAAAGCTTGCTGAAATTCACGGTGTTCTAGCTGCGGTACACCAAGCCCGGCAAAAAGAAATGGCGGCAGGAAATACCCAAATGGCGGCAAACGGCATCAAGCTGAAAGAATTAAGCCAAATGATTCTGAAGCTCACCGCAGGTAGAAATTGGCCAACCTATGTTTTGAATCAGGCGGAGGATCCTTCTTTTGATGCTTCGGCTGAACTTAAAAATTGGCTATCCACTTATGCCGCAAAAAAAGAAGGGCTCGGCAAGGTGGCAGACCCTCAGGTGCGCGATATTTTTACCCGTGGGCATGTGTTTACTTTATCTGCTGCGACCGATAGCGCTCAAGTCAAGGATGGCAAAGAAAAGTATAAGGCTGATTTAGCAGCGGAAAAGAAAGCCCATGATGCCCAGTTCAAGCGCTCAGAAGCGCGTTTGCCCGCGGTCGCGCTTGCGGGTGTTACCGCTGTGGCCGCGGAACTGTTTGCGAATAGCATCGCGAAAAGATCTGAAGCTCGCGGGGCGGAAACGGCTATTTCTAAAATCGAAAAACAAATTACTGACCAAGAAAAAATAATCGCTGAATTGCAAGCCACCATTGATGAAGGCGCTGTTTTAGGCGAAGAATTTGTCGCTGAAGACAAAACGGTTTTAGCTCAAGCGGAACAACAGCTTGCTAAGTTTAAAGAAGAACTTGCGCAAGCGATTCAGTCGCGAAAGTACACCGATGCTGAAACAAGATTGGTTGAAGTCTATGAATTGCTGACCGCCAAAGAAAAAGAGCTTAAAAAAGAGATTCAGAAAAAGAGTTCGCAAGTGACCCGTCTTCAAGCTGAAATTGAAGCCCTTAAGAAATTGCTTGTTCATTATGACGAGCTGATTGATGTGGAGGCGCAAATACAAAAAAAGTAACTCCGGCGCCCACTTTGCAGCAACCCTTAATGCCGGCGTTCACACCGGTCAGTTTTCAGAAGCGTGTCAAGAGATGGTACACAAAAGAAAAAGAAGAAGCTGTCATTGGAACAACAGCGAGGGGTCATTCGGTCTCGATTAGCCGTCTTGAAAAAAGTCTTTCCCTTGAAATTCGATATCCTAAGGTGAATTCTGCGAATAATCTTTATTACGCGGGCGGGCAACGTGGTTTTATTGAGCCTGAGAAGATTATCGCAATCAAGTTTTCGAATGTCGGAACCGGTCAGTTTGTTGCGATTATCAATCACAGCGCTGACAGGTCGCGGCTTCCCACAGAGTTTGAATTTTCGGATGGCACTCAATTTAACGCAAACAAGGAAAAATTTAAAATTGTTTACGTCTACGAAACGGATTATTTAAAAAACCAAGCTCAATACGATACCCAATATTCTCTGCAATTTGAAACATTCGATGACCCAATGTATTTCGACCCCCAAGCCAATTTTGACAAGCTCAATTCTGCGGTTTGGGAAAACAACCCTACGTACACCGACAGTACACGAGTTGTTAAAAGTGAAAACGGCGGTGAGGGCGGTCCTGCATTTTGGTATAGCGCGAAAGATTCTTATTGGACTGCAGAGCAGGTACGGCTTAGCCCCTCTCCCGGCATTAGCGTGGGGATTCATTGGGGTAACGATCTGCGAATGACAAGAACGAGTATTTATGTTGCCGAAACAAATCTCAATACGCACTTTGACAGTCATGATGTGCTTTTGGATACGCAAGTTAATGAATCCGGGAAAATACTTAAATTTGTTTTTAATAAAAAATACGAAAAGAAAATAAAGGCAGCATTTTCAAATAAGTTAAATAAGGCCGCAAGCGGCGTGCGATGGGGATACAAGATTGAGTTTGCAGATATTATGCCTGCGCTTGGTTTGTTAGAAAAACAGTTATCAAACAAACAAATTAAGCGGTGGGATAAAAACGATCTTGTCCTTGGTCCGATTAAAAAACAAGGCAACACATTTGTGTTGAAACTTACGGTACACGAGGCAAATATATATTTTGATCGGATTCAAGCTGAGAAAAATGGAAAATATGATGCCTCCGACAAAGCAACTCATTTGGCAGGGGACATGTTGCTAATTAATCCTGATCATATTGAGAAAGTTGGGGTAAAAGGTAATCGGGTCATTATTGTTATAACCGAGGGGGATGCGCTTGACCGTGCTTCATATCCGGCTAAAACCATTGTAAATCATAGCGTGGTAAGCAAATGGGGCGGCAAACTGGCTCAGGAGCTCGACGTTGTTTATCTCACCAAAAACGAAGCGCTGAATGATCCGCAATACAAAGATGTTTTATATGGGCCTGAAATCGGTGCGCAATTAAAAGACTTTGCTTCCAGCGAATTCAAATTAAAGAGTTTTGATTTCAAGAAAAAAATACAGGAAAATTTAGGCGTAACGACCGGGGCTAAAGAACTTTGGATGCTCACTATGATTGATACAGGCACAGATGAGGCAGAATTGACGGAGATAGATTTCAGTAAACCCAGCGGTAATCAAAAAACCAATGTTCTGAGATTGACGGGTTTAGATGTTGCTAAAATTTATGGCGTAAAACGCAACGGCAAAGAAGTTTTTATTGTCGTTGATGATTCGGTTGATACAGCTAAGTTGCCTACAAAGCCAAAGGGAACGGCATATTCTGTTGTTTGGCTTAAAAAATCCGAAGCTGAAAGCGCGGAAGGTTTCGCAAAGTACAAAAAAGTTTTGGATTATGAGTCGATTGCGTACGTTTTGAGCCTCGAGGCTAGATCGTCTGGTGTTCCAGCTAATAAACAAATCAAGCGTTGGGATAAAAAAGAGATTGCTGTCGGTCCGATTACAAAGCAAGGCAAGAAATTTACGCTCAAAGTTAAGTTCCAGAATAAAAAACTTGTTTTCGAGCGGTTCAAAATAACAAAAAGCGGAAAAATTGATTTTGATATGGCCAACTATTTGGCGACGGACAAACTGCAAATAAACTCGGATGATGTTCATCAAGTTGGAACAAAGGATAATAAGATTATTGTTGTTTTGACCAAGAAGGGGGGGCGCATCCCTCAGCCTTCCATAACGCATGTTACAAATTATTCTCCTCCCATGTGGGGGCAATTGCGGAATCAAGGTGTTCAACCCCTGGAAATTGTTTATCTCACCGAAGAAGAAGCGCTGAATGATCCGTATTACCAAGGGATATTTGAAACCGAACCGGTGCCCCATTCGACAAGCTCTGCGTCGTCAGTCGCACAAGCGCAGCTTGAAACCCGCCGTGACGAACTTTTGAAATTGATCGCTGAGCTTGAGGCAAAACTTACCACCGGGGACAGAGTCGTCGCCCAGGGCTCTGTCCCCAGTGAAGCGCAAGCTGTTTTTGGAGCTTCATTCGGCACCCGAGATCATGCGATGCATGTTTTTGAAAGCCTACCTTCAGATTGGGTTGAAGAACATATTGAGCCTACGGATGATTTGGAAAGCCCCGATTACAAAAGTGAAAAACGCCGCAAAGAAATTAATCTTGGAAACTCCTCTGTCTCATTTAATGTTGAGAAGCCCGAATCGCATTTAAAAGGGGGGTGGCGGCTCAACTATGTGGCAAAGGGGGTAAGAAAAAATATTTTCTGGTATGAAAAAAATATTGGGCTTAATGATGAAGATGTGAGCACAGATAAAAATCCGTTAGTGGATATTGTCTATGTCGATGGGGTGGTCAAGCTTGTGCTCGATAAGAGTATAGAAAATGCCATGCCGGATGTTATTGGTGGTGAAGCGAAAGATAAATTCTTTAATACTCCGAAAAGTGTAAAAAAATTGGGTTTCGAAGTTGTTTTTGCCGATCCCGCCACTCATGTTTCACCCAATAATTTGGTTTCTTCAGGCGCTTCATCGGTTCAAGTGCCTGTCACGCAGCAAACAAAATTAATTTCGGATAATCATGCTTATACAATTTTTGAGAAATTGCCTCCGGAATGGGTTGATATTTCGCATGAGAATACGTCAGATTCAAATAAGCGTATGGAGCTGAATTCAAGTGGGAAGTACCTTGCCTTGGATGTGGGGGGCGCGGTTGATTGGAGGATTACGTCTTCGGTCATGGGGCAATCGAGTCAAATGCAAATGGTTTATTGGATTGCTGACAAGAAAGGGCTTTTCTACATCAACGGCAAAAAACGCAACCGGGATCAAAATCCATTGTTGGATATATCTCACAAAGGAAATGTGGTTCAGCTAGTTTTTGATAGCGGGATTCCAGCCAAGGATCAAGCTCTGTTGAACGCTTTGAATAGTCCCGCATCAGGAAAGACACGCGGAGTGAAAGTTGTTTATGCTGATCCGGCGATTTATGCTTCGACTAATCGTTCTGAAATGCGTTCATCGGCCGCTGTTCAGTCAGACATTGATGCTGTGATGGGGCAAATGGATAAAACGAATCTGCAAATTGAGAGTTTAGCCGCGACCATTGCCGCGACTTTTGATGAATCTTTGGTTGTAGATGAAGTCGAGCTTAAAGAGCAAGCACAAACAAATTTAGCTGAGCTTGAGGTACAGCTTGCCAAGCTCAACGAGGAACTTGCAGAAGCCCTTGCCGCCGAAGCCGCGAACGGTTTCAATGCGCGCGCGGAATTAGAGAAGGTTGAAAATGAAATTACGGAGTTGGAAGCGGAAATTAGGAGCTGGAAAGCAGCTTCTACCACCCCCAAGTTAGCTACTGCACAATCCCAAGGCGGTGTCGGGGCGCGTGTCTTAAAAGAATGGGACGGAAATAATCTTGATCTAAGTAATGGTTATACACTCTCAAAAACGGGAGCAGGCGGGAAACCGGCAATTTGGAGTAATAAGGGTGGTGCTAGGTATGACCTTCCTATTCCGGGTGTGGCAGTTTTGCAGGTTTTGTCTGATGGAAAAAGTAAGGGTGGGCTGGATAGATTTGTTGTTTTGTTTGATCCCAAATTGGCCCCGTTAATTACTTCTCAACAAACAGAAACAATTAATTCTCAATCCGGTGTTCTCAAAATCGAAGTCTTGTGGATTTCTAAAGATGAGTTAGAGCAATCTGAAAGCGGTGAATGGCAGGTTACTCTTCCGCAAACCCTTAAGGACTATGCGCGGGGTTTGCCTCGCCATGTAATCAAGTTTGAATCTGAAACATCTTCCACTCCCACCTCCGAGGTGAACAGTAGCCACCTCGGGGGTGTCGCTGGTGCTCGTATCTTAAAGAAATGGAATCAGCGCGATGCCGTTGTGCTTGGAACTATTCCGGGGCAAAACAATTTAGAGTTATCGCTGACCCCGCATGACAACGTGGGGCTTGGATGGTTTGCCGGACTGAAGTTAACAAATACTCAGGGGGAAGCCTTTGGGTTGAAAAACACGCGGTCATTCTTACTCGAACAGGTTGTTCAGGCGGGTTATGTTGATCATGAGGCAACAGTTTATGTTGTTCTTGATAATAGTGTTCCGCAAAGTTTGCGCGATGATGCTTTACCCGAAATTTCATTTCCGGAACGTAATGTCAGCTTGCATGTTAAATATGTTTATCAAAACGAGGTCGAAGCCCATCCTGATCAATATCCGATGTTTGAGTTTGAAGCTAAAACTCTCCCCGTAAACGGCGAGCTTGTGGAGTGGGATGGTTCTTTGACGCCGATGGGGCGGACACCCACGATGGGCGATTTTTCAATTTCGGTTTATGAGAGCGTTACGGGCGATCCGGACTCGCAAAGCATCATGCTCAACCAAGACGGCGCGGATTACCTTGAGCATAAAATCAGGCGTAAAGATTTTGTCCAAGGAAAATATTTGCAGGGACAAGGGCCGGAGGGGTCAATTTATTTTGTTATTCGCAATGGCGTGGATGGTTCTTCTTTGCCGCGATTGGCTTTGAGCCCCAAAATTCCTGTTTTTTATTTTTATAAAGCTCAAGTTGAAAATGATCCCCAATTTAAAGATATTTTTGATTTCAAGACATCTGCCACCGTCACCACCTCGGAGGTGGCTCCTGTACACCTCCTAGGTGAAGTCGGTTCTTCAGTCTTACAATCTCAGCTTGCTGAGTTATACAAACGCCGCGACAAACTTATCGAACTCATCGCGATTGAGGAAAAAATCTCTACGCCATCCGTCATTTCCGCGCAGGCGGGAATCCCGCCGGCTTCGGTCTCCGATCTGCAGCCTTTGGATTCTCAAGCAGAGTTGCCTTCAGCCGGACTTGAAAACAAGCTCGGGAAATTTGAAGTGAATGATGACAAATATGACCTTATCCATACCCAAGATGAAATCAGATTGCATCGGCAAACTCTGCAAGGTTGGGACCAAGTCGGCGGCACGATTCCCGTTGTGGGGAAGTTGCAATTCTCAGAGATTGTTGAATGGCTAAAGAATGACGGCCAAAAAGACCGGACTCTTTTTATTTCAGATGAGGCCGGTGTGCTTAAAAAAATTAAAATTGATTTGGTGAGCGGCCTGACAGTGGATTATGAGCAAGATTTGGATTCCGGTGAGAAGCCCATTCTGGTTAAGCATGCCATTCTTAATCATGGAACTCTCCCTGCAGAAGGCGAGAATATTTTTGTAGTTGAGGTGAAGAATGTAGACCCTGATCTATGGGGGAAACTGATTCCGATCAAATATGACAGTCAAACGGGGCAGTATGGCAAGTACGGGACATTAACGATCAGTGATAATTCGGAATCGGGCAAATGGGATTTGGTTTTGCGCTATAGCCAACCGCATTTAATGACCTTTTACCATAACTCGGATGGTTCGACAGTGCGGGGTTACAGCTTCTGGGCTTATTTCCATGAAGACCGCACACCGCCTCCCTCTGTTCCGGGAATGGTCACCCAATTTAAAACATTTAAAAGTCAAAGGAAGGTTTACTTTCAAACCGATCATGCCGGAAAACCCAATGAATTTGTCTTTGATTTTGATGGTTGGAATTATTGGGATCTTTCAAGGGCTGAAATTGCGGAGGAGTTAGCAGAAATTCGCGCTATGCTTTCGACACCAACGCAGAAACCGGCAGACTCGGTTAAGATTGTTGCATCGACCCCCGTCATTCCCGCGCAGGCGAGAAACCAGCCGGTTTCAGCTTCTCAGACAGAGCTTGAAGTGCTCAAAAACCGCCGCGCACGGCTAATCGATTGGCTGAATTTTACGAACGCCGCGTTGATTGCCGGAATTGAAGGCATTGCCGCGCAAATTGTGGTGCTGGTTGAGCAGTGGCTGGAGATAGACAAAAGACTACCCTTCGACTTCGCTCAGGGCAAGCAGACTGGAGGCCAAAAGGGAGGTGAACTGACCAAAATGAGGGTGAAGACGTGGAATGGAAGCGAAACTGAAGTTGTAGGCACAAAAGGAACGAAGTTTTTTATCAGTAAGGCAACCCCTGACGGAGTGATATTGTCTGCTGTTCAGGGCAACCCCCAATTCGGGGGAAGTTTGGTGATTGATAAAATGATTGTTCCAAGCTCAGCCGTGCTTCAAGTTCAGTTTGTGAATACTCGCCCCCAACATTTGGAGAACAAGATTTTTGTTGTTTTGAGTGATACCGAATATAAAAAGAAATTTGGCAGTTTTGATTCCAGAAACGACTCATGGGCGGTTACGATCGGATCCGCGGTTTATGCCGTTCAATATATTTTTGAATCGGAAGTATTAAATTTGCCTGAAAATTATCCCGTCAGATTTGACCTTGAGCCTGTGTCGGAAGAAGTGCTCTATCCGATTAAAAAGCATGATTTCTCAGATGGAAAGATGTTGATTCTTCGTGATGGGAATGAGGCTGGATACGACGACGTTTCTTTGCACTGGGATTCTGGTTTAGGCAGTTTTGAATTTACCGCAGAGCATGAGTTTCCGAGCGGCTCCAGGTCGAGGCCTGAAGAAGTCAGTTTTAGCGGATTTGCGGGATCTGAGGATTTGGTTGCCGCGAAACTGATTGGAACTAAGATGTATTTTGTCGTCGCCGATCACGTCGATGTTTCAGCCCTTCCGCAAAAGAGCCCCAAGAATATGTATCAGTTTGAGTGGATCCATCAAAAAGACGCTGAAAGCGAAGAAGGTTTTCAGAAGTATGAGAAATTTTTCAAGTATCTACCCGCGGTGAAACTGATTTCGAATGCTTGGTTTCAAGATAGTGGAAATATTTCTTTGCCAGTTGGAACGTATAAAAATCAAAACGGAGAAAGTGTAAGAGTTTCTTTTGAGAAGACAACGGATGGGCTCGAAGTAAAAGAATGGATACCCGGCAGTTACGAAGGTAGAAGAGACATTGGCCCTAAGAGTGAAGATTTTATTACGGGCGGTGTTGATGCCCGTGATCCTAAGCTTTTCAAAAATATTATGGTTGTTAAAGCGGGCGTTGATATGGATGCTCTTAAGAACACACTTGCCGGCAAAGCAGGGGCAGTTATTTACCTGACCGAAGAGGAGGCCATTGCCCGCTACGAAGAATTCAAAACTATTTTGAAATATGAAAAACTGGTTTCTAACGCGTCTGCGGTGAAACTCATTCCGAATACCTGGTTTCAGGATGATTATCCCATTCAAGATGATATGGGCTGGAGTGATTTTTCGAGTCCAGTGAAAGAGGTGCGTGTTCGCAAGCAGCATGAGGTTGGACTTTTATCTCTTTATATTGGTTTAGTTGATGGGAACAGCACAAATTTTATGATCACGGAACAAGACGTTAAGAAGTTTATTACGTGGGGCGTTGATGCAACCGCAGGGAGAGTTGTTTTTGTTGTCGAGGATGGGGCCCCCTTAAAAGACTATATCATTTCTCCAACGATTAGTAATTTTACGAAGGGCGTATTATCAGTAGAAATTATTCATAAATCGGATGCTATTAAGCGCCACGAAGAATTCAAAGATATTTTGAAGTATGAGTCCGCCATTCGATTTGTTCCGAGTAGGTTTGTATCCGGCAAGTTAATGCTGGCTGAGTTTTTAGCGCAAAGCGGAGGCCGGGCTAACCTGACACAAGTCCATTTGGTTGCGGAAGGAAATGTTTTAAAAGGTGAATTTACCGTTCCTTCAAAGTCGAGCAGACCTACCGTTTCGTATGAATTGGGAGAAAAGCCCGAGGATTTTGTCGCGTTTGGCTTTCAGATGGAAGGTAAAAAATTTGTTTTAGTTGTTAAAGACGGTGTTGATATTCAGGCGCTTAAAAAGAAAGCGCCAAGTACCGGGGTTGTGGTTTATTTGACAGAGCAAGAAGCCAGCGACCGCTACGAAGAATTTAAAGATGTCCTGCGCTATGACGCGCCGATTTTATTTAATCCTAAATCAAAAATGGAGTCACTTGAGCTGAATAATTGGATTAATGTTTCAAATCTTCCCGGGCAAACTGAAATGATCCATGTCGATACTCCGTCAAACGCAGATGAGCCGCGATTTATCCTTAAAGAAGACGGCAATCGTTTTGAGTTTCACCAAGGGATCCTCACCATAAAATCACTTATCGAAACTCGGTCTGTTCATATTACGACGACGAATGGGCACGTGGATATTCCCGCTTTAAGCGCGTTGGTGGATATTAAGCCTGACCTCTCATCAAAAATCACAACGCTTGTTTTTAATAAAAAGTATGAAGCCGAAGTTTCCAAAGCCTTTGCGGATGAGCTCGTTTCAGCACCTGCGGGAAATGATTGGGGCTATCAGGTTGAATTTGTTTCCCTCGCCACTCCCGAGGCGGCTTCTGAGAGCGCTATTTCTGAAGACATTCGAACAGGTGAAAAAGTTGGGGTGACCATTTCAAATTCGGAATTAGTAATTGGGCATAAAGAGATTTCAAGCCCGATTTACAACATGTGGATCAAATCCGACAAAACCATTGAAATTAAAATGGGTATTGGCGGAACTGACCAGCCGACGTCATTCCAACTTCCCGAAAATACGGTTGCTGTGGATTGGGCTTATTCGGATCCTTTGGGTAAATTGTTGATTGCGGTGATTACGCAAGAAGGATTAAGCCACGGCGTTCAACTAGTTCAGTTTAAGAATGATCAGTTTAGTTTGGCCGGAAGTAAATGGCTTTCTGACCAACCGATTACGGCTTACGCTTCCTTTGGAGACGCTAAAAAGCGGATCGATTTTGCGGGTAACAATCACTGGAAACTTAAATTGAGTGATGGGAAAACAGTTCTTCTCGAGCCGAGTCAAAACGGTTTTAAATTATTAGCAATTTCGCCAACAGATCAATCAGCCGATCTCGTTTCGCTTCAGCCTCTCTTTCCTGGTCAGGCCGTGCCGGCTCTTTTCAATCCCAAGTCATTTCTGAATTCTTTGCCCGCGCCATGGACATCCGATGGCAATACGATCAAATATTTTAATCTCACAAATCAAGGGATGAGCGCGTTTGTTGAGACAAATAATCCGACGTCGGGCTTGTGGGGCATTCATACAAAAAACGGATTGGTGGTTTATGGTTCAGCAGGAGATACCACTTCCGTGACCATCGAAACTGGACAGGGAAAAAGACGGTTGGATTACAAGACTTTGATGGATGTCAAACTTGACGCAGTAAAAAATGAGTTTGTTTTTGTCTTTGATGATTTGGTTAAGGACGAAATTACTGGGTTGTTAAAAGGTGAAATGCATAAAGAAAGTAATGGTTCCCGCTGGGGTTATCGGTTTGACTTTATTACTCCGCCCACCTCTGAGGCTCCAGGAAAACTTTTCGATTCCCAGGCTTTTTTTGATTCCTTGCAAGCGCCGGACTGGAGAATTGATTCGTCACGATCTTTCGATATGGAAACAAAAAAAGGAGTTTTTAAAAAATTTAAAGGTGAAATTTTTGGTCCATTTTCCAATTTTATTAATGATAACGGAGTGCGGCATTGGTCAATCAGCCAGATCGATGCGAACAATAAAGGAATTAGCGTTAGCGTTAATCCGGAATGGAATCGGACGCATTTTTATGATCCGTACGCTAAGGGCGCAGATCAAAATAATGATATTAATGCTATTGATGTGCTTCTCGATGTTCAGATCGATAAAACCTCACGTACCCTTGTTTTTAAATTCAATAAAAAATATGAAGACAATATTAAAGGGTTTTTCCCGGGGCGTCTTTTTCAAGCGGCAGATGATAGTTATTGGGGCTATCGATTTGAATTTGTGAGTACGACCACCGACGACCGACTATCGACTGATGACAAAGAAAAGCAAACCTTGACTCAAAAACGCGAGGAACTCGGCCAAAAAATTGATGCCCTAAAAGCCGAAGCAGAGCGTTTCAACAGCCCTGAAGAACAGGCTCGCCGCATGGCTGCGGAGAAGCAGGCGCTTTTGGCCGAGATTCAAGCAAAAATAGTTCAAGCGCAAACTGACATTCAAGCTTTGCAGGCGCAGGTTGTTGTAAAAGATATTTTAGGGACAGAGCAAGTGCCGAACTCCGCAACGATTGAAAGCCCGAGCGGAGGTTTTTTTGAGCTTCAGTGGATTGATCAGGATCATGCTCTTTTGGGCAGTCTGGACGGAAAACTGACTTTGGTCAAAGTGATGCGCGATCAAAATCAAGAAGTTGTTAATATTGAAAAGAAGGAGTTCGTAACCAATTTTCAGTCAAGGCAAACAGTCGATGCCATAAGGAAAATCGATGACGAACATTTGGTTGCGCTCACAGACAATGAAATCACGATTCTGAAAATTATTCGTATCAATGATGAGATTACGGAGCTGAGAAAAATCGATCAAAAACCATACTGGGCCAAAGGCAGTCTCCAAGAAGCGCTGCATGTGCTTGATGCAAACCATGTTTTGGTTGGCGCCCGCGAGAATGGATCGCTCTATATTTACAAAATAGAAAATTCTCTGCTGGGGCTCGGGCCTAAGAAACTCAAGCTCTTAACAGATTCGTACATTCAAATGGGAGATGACGCTTCTCGATTTGGTGATGTTGAAGCGATTTTGCCGGCGGGTCCGAATCAGTTGCTTGTGATGGGCTATAAAAAAATGGCAATTATCCGCGTTACGCCTGCTTCAGCGACCACCGACCCTACGATACAAAAAGTGCCTGATTTGGAAGTGTCCTATCCGGGTTATGTGTACAGTGAATCTGCGTGGATTGATAAGGATACATTAATTGTGTCCGGTTTAACCGGTGGCGGTAGCTCAAATAGTTATAGAACGGAAATGTACCACGCGGAGAGAAACGAGTTGGGCGAGATAACTGGATTAACATCGATAATAAATAAAAGAACCAATGATTACGTCGGAGCTATTTATAGTCTTCAGAATGGTTTTTTCATCGCTGGGTACAAGAAGACGAGCCTAAACAAGGTCGTCACCCAAAGTGATGGGACGGTCACGTTTGAGTCTCGCCCGAGCCAACCATCCGTTTCATTTGATACCAGTTTGGCCGTTACGCTAAAGGTGAATGATAACTTGGTATTGGTTGCGACAGGTAATCCGAAGGGGGAGCTGAAATTAATACGCATATTGCAAGAAACCGGACTGTCGCTTGATGCTGAAGCGAAGATCACTCAATTAGAAGCGGAACTTTTAGCGCTACAAGAGCAAGCCGAGCAACTTAATAAGAAATTGGATGGAAAAACCTCTCCGGATGATGGAGCTTTACCTAGCCGGCGTATTAAACCTTGGGATTGGAGTCGTGAAAATTTTGTAGATCCTGCGAAAGAGCGTTGGACAGGAGTGAAAGCCGGAAACGGTCTGCAGATTCACTATGTCGGGACGAATTCGATTATGGCTTTGGATGTTTCTGCTGAAAATGTTCTTCAAATTCGATTTGAAAATCAAGATGGTGATGTCAATTCAAAAACAATTCGCTTCTATGTTGCTCTTAAAAAAGGGGTGGATAAAAACGGTTTACCACAAGTTTTCAATAATATTCCGGTTGTTTACCTCACCGAAGACGAAATTCTCGCAGATTACGAAAAATGGAAAAATGTAGGCTTTCAATTTGAGCCGATTGAAGCGCCGCAAGCTTTAGACCCGGTTTTGGATAGCGTGCTTCCCGGCTTTTTTAGTCTTCCCGGTGAAGAAGAGGTTTCAGTTCATCCGGCTGTAGGTGTTAAGACGCACGCCAAGCAATATGCGTATGGAGCGGATTTTATAAAAGCAAATTTTCGGGAATATGAAGATGGGACATCGAACCTTGAGGGTTCATGGACAGTGCAGGTTAACTCTGCGGCGGGAAACAAGTTATATGCTTGGTATGACAGCTCGAGAGGATTTTATGTTCAAGAGCATGGAATAAGCTTAAGCAATGTTGTGCTTTTGCAAGAGTTAGTAGTCAATAAGCGGGTTGAATGGGATGAAGTCAATAGACAATTAGTTTTTGCTTTGCCTAAGGTGCTCGAAGCAGGGTTTATTCAGCAAAGCATCAAATTAAATCAACCGGCTAATGGCGGAATCGGTTGGCGAATTGAATTTGATGAAAAGCTAAATCCTCAGGGCGTTAATCCGGCTCATTTAATGATCAATGTTTCCCGTTCCGAAGCTCGCGAAGCGGATGCTGTGATGCAACGCTCAGAAAAACGTGATGGAATTACGGTGGAAGAGAAAATTGTCGCAGTTCAGGCTACTGGCAATATCTTTGGCGTGGAAGCTATTAAGCGCGCCGCACAAAGCGTGATGACATTCTTGCTTGAAAATTATCCGCAGTTTTTTGACGATGAGAAACGGGGTATGGATAGCGCCGCGCTTTTGAATGATGAACGCTTATTGCAAGACCGCATTACGGTTGCGCGTGTTTATAACCAACTGCCGTCATTCGATAGCCCCGAATTGGAATTTTTGGCCGACTATTTGGCGCGTAATCCCAAAGTTCAGCTGATTGTGAGCGCTTCGGCAGATCGTAGTGAAGGCATGGCTTTTGTGAATAAGCTGATTCAGCAATCCAAAGATTTGCGCGTGAAGCTGGGGGTTCAAGATTCAAAATTCAATGTGGTGTGGAAGCAGGAATCAGAAGTTCTGGATCAGCTGAAAATGTCGAGCGCGGGGCGAAGTTTGCTCTTTAGCGATAAGGGCCATGGAGATGTTCTAAGTTTAACCGAGACGCTTGCCATTCAAAACGATCAAACCGGTGAAGCTGAGGTATTGGCAGGTTTAGCGGCAGGTCTCAAAGAACTGCTTTCACCGCGCAAGCATCAAGGTTGGGTTAAGGCTAGTTCGCTGCTTGAATATGTTGGTCTATTGGCGAAAGTCACCAAAGCTTTTGCCCAATCTGCCTAACGCCCTTAAACCACTCTTTTCCCATTCCCGAACCTGGTTCGGAACGGCCATCCCCACTTCCGGGATGTGGGGATGGCAAGTTGGTAGAATTCCTGCTTTACATTAAATCCGCACTTTTAGTATGATACCGCAAATGGGACACCTGCCTTTCAGCAAGCTATTGCAAAAAGTCGATTGCCGCGTGGATTTTGCTACGCCTTCCATAAGCGCAATGTTTCATTTATAAGAAATTTTAAATAACCTTTTACTGAGAGGAATTTTATTTATGTCAGTTTTCATTGGACGTGATCGTAAAGCTCGCCGCGCATATGGTTTCGACGAAATTGCTCTTGTCCCCGGAGATATCACAATCAATCCCGATGAAGTCGATATCAAGATGACCATCGGCAAACAAAAATTTGAAATTCCTTTTTTGGCCTCCGCTATGGACGGCGTAGTTGATCCTAAATTCGCGATTGCGATGGGTAAGCTCGGTGGTCTCGCGGTGCTTAATCTCGAGGGGATTTACACACGCTACGATAATTGTGATGATATTCTTGAGGAAATTTCCGAGGCTACTCCTGAAAAAGCAACCGAATTGGTGCAGAAGCTTTACACAGCGCAGATTAAAGAAAAGCTGATTTCAAAATGTATTGAGCGCATTAAAAAAGCCAAGGTCCCTTGCTCCGTCAGCTCTATTCCGCAAAAAGCGGAGCGTTATGGCGCGATTGCTCAGGAAGCAGGCTGCGATGTTTTTGTAGTTCAGTCTACGGTTACAACAGTGAAGCACGTTGCGACGAAATATCAGATTGTTGATTTCAAAAAATTCTGCAAAAAAATGAAGATTCCCGTCATTCTCGGAAATTGCGTGACTTATAAAGTCGCTTTGGATTTGATGGACGCAGGCGCGGCCGGGTTGCTTGTAGGTGTCGGTCCCGGTTCTGCTTGTACTTCTCGCGGAGTTCTCGGTCTTGGAGTTCCGCAGGTGACCTCGATCGCGGATTGTGCCGCAGCCCGTGAAGTGCATTATAAGAAGACAGGGAAATATGTGAATATCATTGGCGACGGCGGCATGTCCACCGGCGGCGATATTTGCAAAGCTTTTGCTTCCGGCGCGGATGCCGTGATGGTTGGTTCTGCTTTTGCTCGCACGGAGGAAGCCCCTGGACGTGGTTATCACTGGGGCATGGCAACGCCGCATGCGAATCTTCCTCGCGGAACTCGTATTCATGTGGGCACCACAGGAACTTTGGAAGAAATTCTTTATGGTCCTGCAAAGCTGGATGATGGTACTCAAAATCTTGTGGGTGCGCTTCGGACTTGCATGGGCAATGTCGGTGCCAGCAATTTGCGCGAAATGCAATTGACGGAAATTGTGATTGCACCTTCAATTCGCACAGAAGGTAAAGTCTTTCAAAAAGCACAACGCATCGGAATGGGCAAATAAGGCGGTTGAGACGAAGTCTCAGAGCTCTATTTGAAATAGCATGACTGAAACGATTGTTGTTTTAGATTTCGGTTCGCAGTACACGCAGTTGATCGCGCGACGCGTCCGCGAAAACAATGTTTTCTCCCGCATTTTGCCTTACAACGCTTCATTCGAGCAGATTCTTGAAAGCAATCCCGAAGGCATCATTCTTTCCGGTTCACCCGCGAGCGTTTATGCCAAAGGCGCGCCGATGCCCGATAAACGCATCTTTGAAGCCGGAATTCCGATCCTCGGAATTTGTTACGGCATGCAGCTTTTGTCGCATACTTTCGGCGGCAAAGTTTTAAAATCGCATAAGCGCGAATATGGTCTTTCGGTTTTAAAAACTCATGAGCAAAAAACGTTATTCAAAGGAATACCGAAGGCATTTAACTGCTGGATGAGTCACGGCGATAAAGTAACGGTATTGCCGAAAGGATTTAAGATTCTCGCGCATACTGCGAATGCGCCTTACGCGGCCATGGTGCATCCTCAAAAACAGTTTTATGCGATTCAATTTCACGCGGAAGTCGTCCACAGCCAATTCGGATCCCAGCTTTTCAAAAATTTTCTCTTCAATATCTGCAAATGCAAGGGGAATTGGACCGCAAAATCTTTCATTGATGAAACTGTCGCCAATATCCGCAAGCAGGTGGGCAAGTCGCGTGTGGTGCTCGGTCTTTCCGGCGGCGTGGATTCCTCTGTTGCCGGCGTGTTGATTCATAAAGCCATTGGTAAGCAGCTGACTTGTATTTTTGTGGACAATGGTTTGCTGCGTCTGAATGAAAAGCAAAAAGTGGTTAAAATGTTTCGCGATAATTTTCATATGAATGTGATTGTTGCGGATTCAGAAAAGCGTTTTCTTGCCAATCTTAAAGGCGTGACGGACCCCGAGAAAAAACGCAAAATTATCGGAAAAACCTTTATTGATGTGTTTGCCGCGGAAGCTAAGAAGCTCGGTAAGGTTGATTTTCTCGCGCAGGGGACGCTTTATCCCGATGTGATTGAGTCCGTCTCTTTTCATGGCGGCCCGAGCGTTACGATCAAGAGCCATCACAATGTCGGCGGACTGCCCAAAGATTTGAAATTTAAACTTGTTGAGCCTTTGCGTGAGCTTTTCAAAGATGAAGTTCGTGAAGCAGGCTACAAAATGGGCTTGAGCAAAGAAGTGATCGGGCGTCATCCTTTTCCGGGTCCCGGTTTAGCCGTGCGTATTTTGGGCGAAATTACCAAAGAGCGCTGCGATCTTTTGCGTTTGGCGGATAATATTTTTATCGAAGAAATTCAGAAAGCCGGCCTTTATGACAAGATTTGGCAAGCTTTTGCAGTTTTACTTCCGGTTAACAGCGTCGGTGTGATGGGCGATGAGCGCACTTATGAAAATGTTTGTGCTGTGCGTGCAGTCACTTCGGTAGACGGAATGACTGCGGACTGGGCCCGCATTCCGGATGCAGTTTTAGCAAAAGTCTCCAATCGTATTATCAATGAAGTGCGCGGAATCAACCGCGTTTGCTACGATATTTCCTCAAAGCCACCCGCAACCATCGAGTGGGAATGAGAATAACTCAGAGTTTAAAACTCAGAGTTCATAGCTGCGGATTAAGTCTAATAAGTTTTAAGTTATGGTTCTGATTTCTGATTTATTAACTTTGAACTTTTTTTATGCATAGCGACTTCGTCCACCTCAACGTCCATACGGAATATAGCCTTTTAAACTCCACCGCTAAAATCACAGATTTAGTAAAGCGTTCCGCGGAATTAAAATTACCCGCATTAGCGATTACCGATAGCGGCAACCTTTTCGGCGCGGTCGAGTTTTACTCGGAAGCGATGAAAAAGGGCGTGAAGCCGATTATCGGCATGCAGACTTATGTCGCGCCCGGCTCCCGTTTTGAAAGACAAACCCACGGCATCAAAGAAGCCTCTTTCCGTCTGACGCTTTTGGCTAAAGATGAAAAGGGTTATCAAAACCTGATGAAGCTTTCCAGCATGGGTTATTTGGAAGGTTTTTATTACAAGCCCCGCGTGGATAAAGAATCTCTCGCGAAATATTCCGAAGGCCTGATTGCTCTTTCGGGCGATTACAAGGGCGAAGTTCCGTATTACTTGCTTTATGATCAGCCGGATGACGCGAAGCGCGCTTTGGGCGAGTATCTTGAAATTTTCGGTAAAAAGAATTTCTATCTCGAGGTCATGGACCACGGGCTTGAGCCTGATCAAAAGATGATCGCGGAATGCGCCAAGCTTTCCAAAGAAACCGGAGTATCCCTGGTTGCGACTCATCCTATTTTTTACGTGAAGCGCGACGGCGCGCAGGCGCATGACGCGCTGATTTGTATCGGCTCAGGTTCCAAAATTGAGGATGCAAACCGTTTTCGTTTCCAAAGCGATGAGTATTACTTAAAGTCGCCGGAAGAAATGAAAGAGCGTTTTAAGGAACATCCTGAAGCCATACGCGCCACAATTGAAATTGCTGAGAAATGCAATGTCAAACTTGAGTTCGGTAAAATTCACTTGCCTTATTATAAGCCGCCCGAAGGAAAAACTCAGGAAGGGTATGTCCGCGAGCTCTGTTTCTCTATGCTCAAAGAGCGCATGAAAACCATTCCGCCTGATTATGAGGCGCGGTTGACGCGTGAGCTCGATTTGATCGCAAAGATGGGCTATACAAGTTACTTTTTAATTGTTTGGGACTTTATCCGCTTTGCCCGTGAAAAAGGCATTCCGGTTGGACCGGGCCGCGGATCCGCGGCCGGAAGTTTGGTGGCGTATGCTTTGCGTATTACCGATGCTGATCCGATTGTGCATGGCCTTATTTTTGAACGTTTTCTTAATCCCGACCGCGTCAGCATGCCTGATATCGATATTGATTTCTGCTATGAGCGCCGCGACGAAGTCATAGATTATGTGCGCAAAAAATACGGCTCGAATAGCGTCGCACAGATTATTACATTCGGAACCATGGCCGCGCGCGCTGCGGTGCGAGACGTCGGACGCGTGATGAATTTTACTTATGCCGAAGTCGACAAAATCGCGAAGCTGATTCCGATGGAGCTTGGAATTACGATTAAGGACGCGCTTGAAAAAGAGCCTGAGCTTAAAAAATTGAAAGATACGGATGCGCGCGTGGATCAATTGGTGAAGATTTCGATGGAGTTGGAAGGTTTGTCGCGTCACGCCTCCATTCACGCGGCAGGGGTTGTGATTTCAGATCGCGAGCTGAGTGAATATGTCGCGCTTTATAAAACCGATGAACAGATCTGTACGCAGTTCACGATGGGTGATCTTGAAAAAATCGGATTGCTCAAAATGGACTTTTTGGGATTGCGCACGCTGACGGTTCTGCATGATGCGGTAAAAATTATCAAGAAAAACCGCGGCGTGGATATCAAGCTGGATGAATTGCCGTGGGAAGAGCCCAAAGCATTTGAACGGTTGGCTAAAGGCGATGCTTGGGGTGTGTTTCAGCTTGAAAGTTCGGGTATGCGAGACTTGCTGAAGAAAATGAAGCCGACTAAGTTTGACCATTTGGTGGCTTTGCTCGCGCTTTACCGTCCGGGTCCGCTCGGTAGCGGTATGGTGGATGATTTTATTAAACGTATGAAAAATCCGGCTCTCATTCAATACGATCATCCTAAGCTGGAACCCGCGCTGAAGGAAACTTACGGAATCATTTTGTACCAAGAACAAGTGATGCGCATTGTGAGTGATTTAGCGGGCTTTACGCTTGCACAAGCAGACTCCTTGCGCCGCGCCATTGGTAAGAAAAATCCCGAAGTTATGGCGAAGGAAAAACAAAACTTCGTGAATGGTTCAGTAAAAAACTCGGACTGTGATCCCAAAGTTGCCGAGAAAATTTGGGATTTAATTGATTACTTTTCGGGTTACGGATTCAATAAATCGCATTCCACCGCGTATGCGTTGATTTCTTATCAAACAGCGTATTTAAAAGAACACTTTACGGTTGAATACATGAC
>CAZLTL010000001.1:0-10158 GCA_964562525.1 uncultured bacterium | reverse complement strand
GTGGATTTGCGCGTTTGTAACCGTAAGGTTTTGGAAAGTCTGATTCAATGCGGTGCTTTCGATGAGCTTGGCTTTCACCGTTCGCAGCTGATGTCCCAACTGGATTCGGTGCTCGATGCAGGTGCTCAAATTCAAAAAGATAAAAGTTTGGGGCAAATGTCTTTTTTCGGCAGCGGCGAAAGTGATTTTGGTTCGGTTCATGATCCAATGCCGGATATTCCGGAGTGGCCGGAGGGGCAGAAGCTGGCTTATGAGCGTGAACTGATCGGGTTCTATATTTCAGCGCATCCGCTTTCAAAGTATTCAAAGATCTTGAAGAATTACGCGAGTCACAATACGGAAACCTTAGCTGAAATTACCATTCCTAAGCCTGCCGCTACCGCGCCGGCGCCCGCTTTTTTTCGCGGTGAACGCCAAAATACAGGGCCTGATGTTTCGATTGGAGCCGTGATTGACTCCGTACGCGAGATTCTCACAAAAAAAGGCGACAAAATGGCATTTGTCCAATTGCAGGATTTGTTTGGAACCTGTGAGGTTGTTGTTTTTCCTAAAGTTTATCAGCAGTTTTTGCCGCTCATTCGCAAAGATGAATTAGTTTTTGTGAAGGGAAAAGCGGATGCGCGCGATGAAACACCCAAAATATTAGCCGACGAAATTGTGAAGATGGAAGAGGTTCAGCAAAAATTCACCAAACAAGTCATGGTGGATTTACAGACGACTGGGTTGGTGCCTGAGCTTTTGAATGAGATCAAAACTATTTTGCAAAAGCACAAAGGTAAAACCCCCGTCATGATTGCCTTTCGCGATCCGAAGGGAAAGCGCGCTGTGATTGATGCCGGGCATGCTTTGATGGTCGATACCCATGACGCGCTTTTTGACGAGCTTGAAGCTCTGCTTGGCGAAAACTCAGTTAAGATTCAGGCCTAGCAATATAAACGGGAAATTCATGCGGAAATTGATGCGCAGTTTTGGGGTTATTTTTTGCCTGGCTTTTTTGCCATTGAGTGTGACGTTTGCCGAAGAAGCTCCGCCCTTGCCGCAGTTTAGTCTAAATGGAAAAGTGGAAGTCCCCACCGTTCAAGAACTTTCCGGTTTGACCACTCGGCCTTTGCGTCTTTTGGTCCAGCGCAATAACAAGAAGCATCAAGATGCCTTAATGCAGCCCTATGCTTTAGGCGTTCGGACGGGCGACGAACTGCTGATCAAAATGGCTTCTCCACGAGCGGGAGAACGTGTAACTCTTTATAAGATTTTCCGTGAGCCCCAAGGAACGCGTTATCTAAGCATGCTTGTTTCGCTTTATCACGGCGAAATCGGAGAACCGACATACCGCGAAAAAGTGAGTTCCTTCCGAGAGCAGTTTTTTATCGTCGTCTATGAGCAGACCCATTCACCTGATGTTAAGAATGCGCATATCCGCTATTTTGAAGAAAGGATGCGAAAACTAGTGATCGCTTCTTTTAGAACTAACCTTTTACTTTCATCATTGAAATTCAAAATGAAAGATTTTGCGGAAGACGATGCCCGTGGTTTTTTTACTGAAAATGCGCAGACTTTGATTGATAAATTAATTCAGCCCAAGCGGATTTATATGCTGCGTCTTTGGGCTTATGATTCGGATGGCGAAAATTCTTCTTCGATTATTCCGATTGAAAAAAACAATGAATAATATTGCCGCTTTTTCATACGTGAATCTTGAGCAGGGAACCCAGTCTTGGCTGGATTGGCGTTTTGAAGGAATTGGCGCCTCGGACGCTCCTGCCATTATGGGCGAAAATCCTTGGAAAAGCCGGACCAAGCTGATGCGTGAAAAACGTGAGCGCAAAAAAGTGAAGCTGAACGCAGCGATGCGGCGCGGTACGGAGTTGGAACCTGTGGCGCGTGAGCGGTATGAAAATAAATTTGGGTTGAAGGTCTCACCGGCATGTCTTCAGAGTAATCAGCATCCCTGGATGCGTGCAAGTGTTGACGGTATATCGGCTTGCGGCAATACCGTAATTGAAATTAAATGCGGTGAGGGGGCTTATTGGGTCTCTTCCGCGACGGGGCAAGTTCCGGATTATTATATGGGGCAATTACAGCATATTCTCTCAGTGACCGGGCTTTCAGCCATTGACTATTGGTGTTTTGTGCCTGATAAACAGGAGATTCTTATCCGTGTCGAGCGTGATGAGGCTTATATTCAAAGGTTGATTGCTCTCGAAAAGGCTTTTTGGGATGAATTTCAGGCTTTTGAATCAGAAAAACGGGTTGGAATACCTGGTTTAGGTCTTAAAATTTAGTGCTGTAAAGCTAATTGAATTCGGGGGTTATGGATTAAACCATCTTGACAACCCTAAACGGCTTTGTTACGCTTCTCTCACTTCTACTATTTTTTTGATGTAACCTATGGAGGTCGGATTCATGACTGTGACGAAAAAAGACATTGTCATGCGTGTTTCGAATGAAACCAATCTCACTCAGCAGGACGTTAAAAAAATAGTACAAAAAACTTTAGACATCATTCTTGAAAGCTTAGAGCGGGGCGATACCGTTGAGCTTCGAAATTTTGGTGTGTTTAAAGTGAAGATTCGGCGCGGAAGAGTCGGCCGTAATCCCAGGACCGGTCAAGAAGTGGCGGTTCCGGAAAAGAAAGTGGTCGTTTTTAAGCCCGGACTAATTGCGAAACAACGGGTGAAGTGATTTTTTGACTTTCTTCGTTGAAAGTCTCATAACCCGAAGGACAAAGAGGAATTTATGGCGGAAAAAGGTAAGGTAAAGTGGTTTTCAAATTTAAAAGGTTTCGGCTTCCTTCAAAAGGAAGGCGATGAAAAAGATATTTTCGTTCATTACTCTTTTGTTCAGGGTGAAGGTTATAAGAAATTGAAAGCCGGCGATGAAGTTGATTTTGACATCGAAGATACCGGTAAAGGTCCCCAGGCACGTAATGTGGTCCGCACCAAGAAAGCCGAAAAACCGGCTGAATCCAAAGAAGAAGGTAAAAAGAAATAATTGGGCTTTTGAGCCCGTTTTCTTTTTAGCTGCATAAGCTCAGCGGATGTCAACTCAACCTGATTCCGCTCCGGTTCGCCGTCTCAGACGGCTCTATTCCGACCAGGATCTCCATTTAGCAGAGCATGTCTATTTGTCCCCGGATGAATCCAGACATGCTCTGCGCAGTTTGCGTATCCAGCCCGGTGACTCCTGCTTAATTCTTAACGGCCGCGGCTGGGAGGCGGAAGCGGTCCTTAAGGCGGTTGAACATGAAATCGCCCAATTTCAAATTCTCTCCTGTAAGCATGAATCCCGCGGATTTTCTATTCCTGTAACGGTTTTGCCCGCCCTGATTAAAAAGGGTAAAATGGACATCTTGGTTGAGAAAGCGCAAGAGTTTGGCGCGGCTTTTTTTCAGCCTGTTTTTTGCGAGCATAGCGATTATGATATTCCCGCGGACCGCTTTGATGCGGTTGCTGCGCGTTGGGATAAAATCGCGAAAGAAGCCGCCAAACAATCGGGCGCATCGCGGATTCTTTCGATCAGTAAGCCCGCTAAATTGGCGAAAGTCCTTGCTGATTTGGCTCCTGATGCTTTGGTTTTATTTTTTCATACGCAGAATCCGGCGCAAGACTGGACCGCTGTCTCGCGCGAAGTGGCGCAGTCCGGCAAAAGATTTTCCGGAGTTTATGTTTTAATCGGACCGGAGGGCGGATTTTCTCAGAAAGAAATTCAGCTTGCCCTGGATTGCGGGCATCCCGGTCTTAAATTTGTGTCGATGGGTAATACCGTTTTGAAAGCGGACACAGCTTTTATTGCCGCTTTAGCGGGAGTTTCTTTTTTTATCTAATATGAATCCAAAAAATCAGTCCGTAAAATTTGTGACGCTGGGCTGTAAAGTCAACCAATACGAAACGCAAGCGATGGCGGAAAGCCTTGCCGCAAAAAGTATTGTTGAATCTGCAGACGTGTCCGCTCCGTGCGATTATGTTGTGGTGAATACCTGCACGGTTACCGCCGATGCCGACCGTAACAATCGTTATTGGATAAGACGGATGAAGCGTGAAAATCCTCAGGCACGCCTTGTTGTCACCGGCTGCTATGTTGAAAAAAACAAGGCTGAACTTGCCGCGATGCCTGAAATTGATTTAATTCTTTCGAATTATGAAAAAGATAAGCTTTCAGAAAAACTTTTTGCTAGTTGCGCGACGGACGCGATTCAGCGATCTCCCGATAAATCCCGTTTTGCTGATTTGGAAGTCTCCAGTCCGCAGGGAGGCGGGACCCGTGCTTTCGTTAAAATTCAAGATGGCTGCAATCACGCCTGCAGTTTCTGTAAGGTTGTACTGGTGCGTGGAAAATCCCGCAGCCGCGAATTGAAAAGCATTGTTGAAGAAGTGAAGCGATTGGCAGACGGAGGATATCGAGAGGTTGTTTTTGCGGGGATTCAATTAGGGGCATATGGTCTCGATTACGAAGCGCCAGAACATTTTCGCAATCCCTCAGCCCGGGATCATTATTTTTTGACGGATGTGATTGAAGCCTCCGCTGAAATTCAAGGGATTGAACGCATCCGCCTCAGTTCAATCGAACCGATCGATATCGGCGAACCTTTAATTCAATGCTTTGAGCGTGTCAAAAAGTTTTGCCCGCAAATGCATATTCCTTTGCAAAGCGGAGACACCGAAATTTTAGGCTTGATGAATCGCCGTTACTCGGGAGAGTTTTATCGCGATCTTATTTTGAAATTGCGTTCCAGAATTCCGGATTTTGAGCTGACGTTGGATGTTATGGCGGGATTCCCCGGCGAAGAAGCGCGGCATTTTGAAAGTACTATAAAATTATTGGAAGAAATTGAACCTTTGAAATGCCATGTGTTTCCATATAGCCGGCGTGAAGGAACAAAAGCGGCCATGATGAAGGATGTCCCTTCGCATTTGATTCGCGAGCGAGTTCAGCAATTGATTGAAATGTCAAAACAATGGGCTGACGCGCGGATGCGCCGTTATGTCGGCCGAGAGTTGGATGTTTTGGTTGAAAAACCCCGCGAGCAAAATAATTTTTTTGAGGGAATGGCCTCCAATTATGTCCGCGTTTGTTTCCCTTCAAGTGACAAAATAGAAGGACGGATTGTGCGTGTGCGCTGTTTAGCCGTTGAAGAGGGTGTTTTGCTTGGCAAACCGGTGATGGAGACTGCCGCGCATGGATAGCATCAAACATTTTTTTCAGATGCTGGCCGCATGGAAGTTTTGGCATGATTTGTTTAGCGGTTTTGTTTGGCTGGATTGGGTTCTCTTTGTCAGTGTGTTTGCAGCGGTGATTGTCGGAATTTATCGCGGATTCGGTTTTTTCCTCCCACGGTTGATTTATTTATTGGCGATGACGCTTTGTGTTGTTTTGATTTATCCTTGGTTCGCGGATTTTGCGGCCCGGTATTTATCATTCGCAAAAGCCGGTTTTTGGAACCCTGTTTTTTTTATTTTAGTTTTGACAGCTGTTTATTTTATTTTCAAAAAAATATCTTCGCTCAGATCGAAAAAAAACACGGCTTTTTTTCATCCCTTTTGGGACCGTGTTATTGGGGCGGCAAGCGGGTTTTTCTTTGCCCTGCTTTTACTCAGTTTTGTTTCGCAGTTCTTTTTGCTTCTTCCTTCAAAATCAATTAAGAATCTTTACAGCGCACGCGGTTCTCGGTACGGCGTGGTTTTGAAACAGTTTGTGCCCCAGGTTTTAAACTCGGCTTTGGCGCCGGTGCGTTTGATTGTGAACCGAAAAAATTAAATCTATGAAATACAGCGAAGACATTATCCGGCAGGTGGCTTCCTCGAATGACATTGTGGATGTCATTTCGGAGTATGTGCCTTTAAAAAAATCAGGAAAACACTTTAAAGGGCTTTCTCCGTTTACCCAAGAGAAAACGCCGTCCTTTTTTGTTTCTGCCGACAAGCAGCTTTTTCATTGTTTTTCCACGGGGGTTGGCGGGGATGTTTTTACTTTCTTGATGAAGGTGGAGAATCTGGGATTTCAGGAGGTCTTGCGCAAGCTGGCGGATCGCGCGCGAATTCCTTTGCCCGAACCGGACGGCAGGGAAAAGCGCGACAGCGGAAAGCGCGAAAAAATGCTGGAAGCATGCTCGCTCACCGCAGATTTTTTTCAAAAGCAGCTGGCTTCGCCCGCGGGACAAGCCGGACGTGAGTATTTATCCAAACGCGGTGTCAGCGAAGAAATGATAAAGCTGTTTCAAGTTGGCTGGGCGCCGGCGGATTGGCGTGTTCTTTTAACTTACTTGCAGTCAAAAGGCATTCCTGACGCGATTGCGGAAGAAGCCGCGCTGATTAAGAAATCACCCAAAGGTCATCTTTATGATGTTTTTCGCGCGCGTGTGATGTTTCCGATCAAAAACGCGCAGGAAAAAATTATCGGTTTCGGCGGCAGAAAAATTGGCGATGAGGAAGGCCCCAAGTATTTAAACAGCCCGGAAAGTCCGATTTTTTCAAAGAAGCAAGAGCTTTTCGGAATGCATTTGGCGCGCAAAAACATTGATGAGGTTTGGAAGCATTTAATTTTGGTTGAAGGGTATATGGACGCCGTCACGCTTTACCAATATGGATTTAAAAATGTTGTCGCGACGCTCGGTACGGCGCTGGGTGAAAGCCATGCTCGGATTATGAAACGTTACGTGGATGAAGTGGTTGTGCTGTATGACGGCGATCTTGCCGGCCAAAACGCCGCGATGCGCGGGCTTGAAATTTTACTGGAAGCGGAATTGCACGTGCGCGTGATCGTGCTGCCCGATGGGTTGGATCCCGACGATTATCTTAAAAAGTACGGATATGACGCTTTAAAAGAGGTGATTAAGAATTCGCCTGATTTTTTAAAGTTTAAATTGGATGCGATGTTGAAAAATTATTCGAAGACGGACCCGATGGGTATTGTCAAAATGACGAATGAGCTGATGGAGACTTTTTTGAAAGTAAAAAATGAAGTTTTGCTTTCCAGTTATTTTAAACGCTTGGCGGAGGAGTTGCGGATTGATGAAGCTTCTTTGCGCCGTGAGTTTTCATTGTTAAAGCAAAAGAACGATAATCGTCGCCCCGTGCCCGGCGCTGAAAAAAAGGAGCAAGAGGCCAAGCTGAATATTCAGCCCGCAGCGAGGTCGGAAGAGTTGATGCTCTTGGCTTTAATGGTTCATGATGAATTATTCCGTAAAGAGGGTGTGGCACAAATTCAGCTTTCTGAATGGACGGATAATGATTCTAAAATCCTATTTGAGCAATTATCGAATACGGTGAAATTGGGTGCGAAGCCTTCATTGGCGATGATTCTTCCTCTTTTGCAAAGTGAGTCTTTCAGAGGGAGGTTGACCCGGACACTTGCCTTTTTGGATGAAGTCGAAGACAAGGTGGCGATGTGGCGTGATTGCTTTGGTCAAATGAAGGGGCGGCAAACCCAAGTCCGCTTGGATGAGCTCCGTGAGCTTATTGTGCAGGCAGAGAAGAACCGTCTTTCGAGCCAGTTGCAAACCTATCTGGCCGAGTATCAGGCTTTACTTCAAAAAGGGAAGCCTAAGTCTTGAGCTGATTGGGTTTAGACCATTTCACAACCCACCTCTGTTAATTTTTTTTCATAAAATCGTTATGAAAAGGCTTTCTTTCATCAAACCTGACTACTATAATGCTGGGTCATTTTAGGGGCTAAGTCAAAATGGGTTTAGCCGAGATGTTTGATTCGTTTTATTGAGACTGGGAAAAGGATTCCATGACAGCAAAATTAAAAGCTCCACCGAAGAAAAAAGCCGAAAAAGCGCCCGTAAAAGCAGCGTCAAAAAAAGCCGTAAAGGCTGTTGTTGCTGTTTCTCCCGCGCAACAGGCGATTGACGCCAAAATTTTAAAAATTATCCAGCGCCTGATTAAAACCGGCATGGAACAGGGCGTGGTGACAATTGAGCAGATGAAGAAACAAGTCAAAGGCGACTTGGATAATCCGGATAACGTTGAACGCGTTATTAAGGCGCTCGCCAAAGAAAATATTCAGGTTCTCTCCGAAAAAGTAGTTGAAGCGGATAACCGCAAAGAGCGTGATGTTGAGCTTGAAGAAGAAGGCGCCGCGGATGAAGCTGAAAAAGTCCGCATGGACGATCCTGTCCGCACTTATTTGCGCCAAATGGGACAAATCCCTCTTTTGAAGCGCGATGAAGAAATTGCTTTAGCGAAACGCATTGAAGATCGCGAGCAAGACTTAGCCCGCGCAATTTTCCAGTGTAAGGGTGCGCGTTACGAAGTTTTAGAGCTTGCCAAGAAGATTTCCGAAGGAACCGTTCAGGTTGAATCGATTATTGATCCGGAGCAGGAGCAGGGCGAAGACGAAGCCATGCAGGAAGCCAAGATCAAGGCGATGAAGAAGAAGATGAAGTCTTTGATTCGCAAGCTTCGTGCTTCACGCAAAGATTCGGATATTACAGAGCTTCTCATGAGCTTTAAGCTCAGTGTGCAGATGGTGGATAAGATTCTTGCCAGCTTGCGCGCGAAATATGTTCAGCTTCGCAAAAACCGCGAAGAAATCAAAAAGCTTCGCAAAAAAAGCGTGCGCGGCGCGATCGGTAAAATTGAAGAGCAAAATAAAGAAATTTTGCATGAGCTTTCCGAGCCCGAAAAAGATTTCGTTGAGCGCCTGCGGTTGATTGGAAGAAAAGAAGCCGAGTTGTCGGTTGCCAAAAAGGCGCTTTGCGCGGCTAACTTGCGTCTTGTTGTCAGTATCGCAAAAAAATACACGAATCGCGGTCTTTCTTTCCTGGATTTGATTCAGGAAGGAAACATTGGCTTGATGAAAGCCGTTGATAAGTTTGAGTATAAACGCGGTTATAAGTTTTCGACCTATGCTACGTGGTGGATTCGTCAGGCGATTACGCGTTCGATCGCGGATCAAGCCCGCACAATCCGTATTCCTGTGCATATGATTGAAACAATCAATAAGTTTTTCCGCGCTTCGCGTCACTTGGTTCAGGAAACCGGCCGCGAGCCGACTCCCGAAGAAGTCGCGCAGTTGATGAAGATGCCTGTGGAAAAAGTAAAAGGCATTTTAAAGATTGCTCAAGAGCCGATCAGTCTTCAAACTCCGATCGGTGATGACGGTGATACGACTTTCGGTGATTTCATCGAAGATAAATCCGCTGTTTCGCCGGCGAATGCGACGGCTTACAGTATGCTCAAAGAGCAAATGGACGACGTTCTGCTTTCTTTGACGGAGCGTGAAGAAAAGGTTTTGCGTCTTCGCTTTGGAATTGGTGACGGCTATCCTCGTACCTTGGAAGAAGTCGGACGCATCTTTAATGTGACGCGTGAACGTGTGCGTCAGATTGAAGCGAAGGCTTTACGCAAACTTCGCCATCCGACTCGTTCACGGAAGCTTAAAGGCTTTTTAGAAATTAAGATTAGCGAGTGACCTGTTTCTTTTAAAGCTCCGGGCGCCCGCCCGACCGCCGTATCTGCCGTCTATTATTCTTGGGCTCGTAGCTCAGTCGGTTAGAGCAGGGGACTCATAATCCCTTGGTCCCTGGTTCGAGTCCAGGCGGGCCCACTTATTATTCTTACTCGCTCTGAGCCAAAGTCTCAACCGCCATCACATTTACGGCTCTGGCGCTTTGCGCCAACCGCGAAGACCATTATAAATTCATTTACTGCGCCAAAGGTTTGACCACTATTTCTTCTGGTTCGAAGTGACACAGCAAAGTCACAAAGAATGAGATTGCCAAAGAGGCAATTTAAGCATTTCTCTTTGAGTGTTTTTAGGATTTCTACGATTTTGTTTCAAGCTTTCTATTTTTTTAGTAGAAAAAAATCCAAAAACGTTAGTTTTATTTTTATAGGACTCTCAAGTTTTTAAATTGAGGGTCGTTACCCATTACAGTAAGTAGCTTGGCGTGGGGTTTTTTAGCCTGCGAACTTATTTTTTTTGGATAGTTTTATTTTTCCAAAAAAGTATTTGATTTCAATTTTGAGATTGGTATGATGTTTGCTGTTTGCTTACCGTTCAGGTAGCGACATCTACAGCTATTTAAATTAACTAGAGAACCAAGGAGAGATCGAATGAAGCTGACAATCAAAAAAGCTTTGGGGATTCTCGCTCTTGTTGCATTTATGCCTTCAATGGTATTTGCACAAAGCGCGGATGTAAGTGCGTTAGAAA